>JACRMT010000004.1:0-600000 GCA_016214855.1 Nitrospirota bacterium
TGACATCAGTATCCGGGCCAGTCAGTGGAGGTTCAGGCCAGACGATCACGATTAATAGTGTGGTAAAAAACCAGGGGATTGGAATGTCGCAGGGGTTCAGTGGCGGGTATTATTTGTCGACTGACGCAAACATAACGACCAGCGATATATACGTGGGGGGATATTCACGAAGCGGACTGCTTGCCGGTGAGGAGTGGACAGACACGCGCAGTGTACAATTACCGACGAACCTGGCCTCGGGCGTGTATTACATTGGAGCGATAGCAGACTCTGCAGGAGTAGTGCAGGAGTCAAACGAGACGAACAATTCTCTTGCGGGCAACCAGATAACGATTGCAATGCCAGCAACAGCAGGGCCGAACAGTCCGACAGTTGCTGCCAATAATGCAACCTTAGGCACGGTAGCCTGGACCAATCCTGCAAATGTATATACCTCGAATAATGTGTATGCAACAGCCGTCTTGGGCAATAACATAAAATCCCAGTATCTTCTTGTGTCAGGGTTTAATTTTGCGATACCTGCTGGCTCAACCATTAGTGGCATTGTCGTTTCAGTAGAGCGTAAAGAGGGAATGGCAGCATTTATTGGAATAAAGGACAACAGCCTCAGGATCGTGAAGGGCGGGGTAATAACCGGAACAGAGCATGCTGTTACAACACTCTGGGGCAGCACAGAGACTATGGTAATGTATGGTTCATCTACGGATCTTTGGGATACTGCCTGGACAGAGGCAGACATCAACAATCCCAACTTCGGTGTTGCCATATCAGCAAAAGGTAGTGGCACACAGGGAACGGATACAGCATCCATAGACAATGTGATGATCACTGTGTACTATACGCATTGAAAGTGGTAAATGTAACTATACCGGAGGGAACGACGGCGAAGCACAACGCAGCCGGAAGCTATGCGAGTTCCACTGCAGTGTCTTGGAGCGGAACAACCAGTTCCCGGTCCGGTTTGGTGGTCGTTTCCCTGCAGCCGTAGAATCGATAGCCGAGCAGGAAGGTGGCGCAAAGAGGAAAGGGGGGCGATTGGCCCCCCTTCTTTTCTTCAGATTTTTTCTTCTTGCTTTCCTGTTCATTTTGCTCTAAGGTCTAATCATAGATTCCCTTATAAATGTGACTAACAGGAAAGGTGGTAAAAGTATGACACTTAAAGATGTTAAGGAAAAAGCCCAAGATCATGGCATAAAGACCGGCAGGATGAAGAAGGACGAGATCATCCGGGCCATCCAGAGAGCAGAGGGTAACTTCGACTGTTTCGGTTCAGCCGGAGCAGGGCACTGCACTCAGCAGGAATGCCTCTGGCGGAAGGACTGCCTGAACTGCTGAAGGTCTGCAGGCCGCTTTGATTCCAAGTTCCTTCGCACGTTCTTCTATCAGCAGTTGCAGAGTATCCTTGCAGTTCTGGGAGAAATGCATGCCCGCCGGCCCCTTCATTTTTGCAGCTTGCAGCTGTTGATGCTGCAGTGCTTTCCGTCAGCCGAACGAGCCTGTTCCTATGGGGTCATTGAGCAGCCTTTGACGGAATGTCGCTTTCATTTGTTCACGTGATATAATACCCGAAATCAAAAAGCATGAAATGGGGCTGGATTGTCATTTTTCTGCTCCTTTCTTTGCAATATTGGGAGGATATATGCCTGAACTGAGAAAAGATCCCATTGTAGGCAGGTGGGTTATCATATCGATCGAGCGGGGGAAAAGACCGACGGATTTCCTTTCTGCTTCGCAGAGAAAAAAAGGCGGGTTCTGTCCTTTCTGTCCGGGCAATGAATATACGACACCGCCTGAGATCATGGCCTTCAGACCGCCCGGTTCTCCTGCCAATAGTCCTGACTGGACACTGCGGGTAATGCCTAACAAATTTCCTGCGCTCCAGATCTATGGCGACCTGAACAAATCAGGCGAAGGCATATTCGACAAGATGAACGGTGTCGGCGCCCATGAGGTCATTGTTGAATCTCCTGATCACAGCCACTCCCTTGCGACCATGTCGCAGAAGGCCGTGGAGGACGTTCTCTGGGCGGCATTTCTCAGATTATCTGACCTGAAAAAGGACCAACGGTTCAAATACGGACTGGTCTTCAAGAATGAGGGAGAGGTTGCCGGAGCATCGCTTGAACATACCCATACACAGCTCATCGCCCTTCCGATCGTGCCGAAGCTGGTCAAGGAAGAGCTTGACGCTGCACGTCAGCACTACGAGTTCAAGGAGCGTTGCATTTTCTGCGACGTTATCAGTCAGGAGCTGTCAGACGGAAAACGCGTTATCTACGAAAATGCCAAATATGTGGCGCTTGCGCCCTTTGCGCCCAGAGCGCCCTTTGAAACATGGATCCTGCCGAAGCGGCATGAGTCCACATTCAGCCCGGCTGACAAGAACTATGGCGATCTTGCCGAGATCCTCCAGCGGATCCTGCGCCAGATGGACAGGATTCTGGATGCGCCTCCGTACAATTTCGTTATCCACACGTCACCGTTCTATGATGAGGTGAATGACTATTACCACTGGCATATCGAGCTGGTGCCGAAGCTCACCAAAATCGCAGGCTTTGAATGGGGGTCGGGTTTTTATATCAATCCGACACCTCCTGAGGAATCGGCCAAGTTCATGCGTGAGGCCAGGATTTGAATATTCTCATTGCCTGTTCTGAGGCTGTGCCCTATGCAAAGACAGGGGGGCTTGCTGATGTAACAGGTGCCCTTGTCAGGGAGTTTCGCACGAGAAAGCATAAGGCATCGCTTATCCTTCCGCTGTACGCGTCGGTCAGGGAGAAGTTCAGTCTGCAGAAGACCGGGAAAACGATCAGGGTCCCTATGGGCAACTTTAGCCTTGAGGGTGCGATCTACACCACCGGGAAGAGTAAGGTGCCTGAGGCATATTTTATCGAATGCAATCAGCTTTTCGACAGGCCCGAGCTGTATGGGACAGCGTACGGCGAGTATGGGGATAATGCCGTCAGGTTCATCTTCTTCTGCCGCGCAGTATTCGAAACATGCATAGCCCTGGATATTCGTCCTGACATCATTCACTGCAATGACTGGCAGACTGGCCTGATACCGCTGTATCTCAGATCCCTTTACGCTCATCACCGGCAGTTCAGCAGTACCGCAACGCTTTTCACCGTGCATAACCTCGGGTATCAGGGCAATTTTGAGGCTGCCAATCTGGCTTTTACCGGACTGGGCTGGGACTATTTCGTGCCTGAGCGGCTTGAGTTCTACGGTACGCTCAGTCTGATGAAGGCAGGGCTGCTGTATGCTGATCTGCTCAATACGGTCAGCGAGACCTACAGCCGGGAGATCCTTGGTCCTGAACACGGAAGCAGCATGGACGGGCTGCTGCTCAAAAGAAGGCAGGACCTTTTCGGCGTCATCAATGGCATTGACGATCAGGAATGGGATCCGCAGCAGGATGCATTGCTCCCTTCACCATACAGTGTAAAGGACCTGAAGGGCAAGGCAGTATGCAGGGAACGGCTGATCGGGCTGGTCGGCTTTAAGAACCGGAGAGCTCCGATCGTCAGTATCGTGAGCAGGCTTTCATTTCAGAAGGGACTGGATATCGTAATTCAGGCGGTCGACGAACTTGTCAGGCTCGGAGCGAATCTCCTGGTGCTTGGCAGGGGAGAGGAGATCTACCAGTCTGCGCTGGCAGCCAAGGCTGAGGAGCACAGGGGAAAGGTCTATCTGAAGATCGGGTTCGAAGAAGCCTTTGCACATCTTATCTATGCCGGGTCTGATTTTTTTCTAATGCCCTCGCGGTATGAGCCGTGCGGCATTGGTCAGCTTATTGCCATGAAATACGGCACCATTCCGATCGTCAGAAAGACCGGCGGTCTTGCAGACACGGTGGATGACTATGATCATCTTGCCGGCAGAGGAACAGGGTTTCTCTTCGAGGAATACGCGTCACGTGCGTTGCTTGAGGCTTCCAAGAGGGCGTTCTGCGTTTATGCTGACAAAAAGAGGATGCAGGAGCTGATCCGCCGGGCCATGGAAGAGAATTTCTCCTGGGAGAAGGCCGCAGAAGCCTACCTTGACCTGTACCGCAGGGCAGGAGAAAAAAGGCCGGCATGACACTAAGAACCAGAATTACCGTCATGCTCTCAGTTTTCCTTGTCGCGATCGCGATCCTTGGTTTCGGAACGATCCTGATCTTTGAGAGCCTGAGCAGGCATCTGGGTACACTCAGAATGGTGAGCGCGGAAAGCAAAATGATCAGCGATCTTGACCGCAATATCGCTGATTTTGTCGAAGATGTAAGGGACTGGGGCCTTACCGGAGAGGTAAGATTCAAAAGGCAGTTTGCGAACCGTCTTGCTGATGTATACAAGGATTTTGGGACGCTCAGCGTCCAGGCCGAGCATCAGGAAGAGATCCTGAAGCTCTCCGATAAATTCTATGAGGTTCTCAGCCATGCAATAATCATCATTGATAAGCGGGAGCCTGTGGGAGATCCCGAGGTTGCCGTCCTGATCCGCAAAATGGAGACCCTCACCCTCGAAATAGTCTCAGGCATCGATATGATACAGGAAGCCACGGTAAAAGCAGTTGTTGACGTCGCACAGACGGGCGAAAAGACCAAGAGAAGAATGATCATATACCACTTTACTCTTATAGGACTGGTCTCCGTTATCGCATTTATCCTTATTATCAGCATCCGCAAGGCCATAGCATCTCCTTTCAACGAGCTGCTTAAGGCAACGGCCAAGATCAGCGCCGGAGACCTTTCCTACCGGATCAGGATGGACCGCTCTGATGAGTTCGGCGTTGTTGCTGCACGATTTGATGATATGGTGTCTGACCTTGAATCGTCGAGTACCAAACTGGGGCGAAAACTGAACGAGACAGAGCTGCTTCTTGACGTAGCGCGTATCGCCGGCGCTACGCTTGAAAGAAAAACGGTCTTTGCTCAAATGGCACAGATGCTTGCCGTAAAGCTTAACTACGGCACCTGTTCAATTTATATGCTTTCCCCTGAACAGAAGGTCTTTTACCGCGAAGCATCGAATGATCCCGGTGATGGAATTCATGAACTGCGCATCTCGCTGGGCAATCGCCTGGTGCAGCAGATCCTTGCATCTCATGAGCCGTTCACGATCAGATCTCTTTCAGAACTTTTAGCTGATGACAGCCATGCCGGTACAGATGAGAGCGGGCTGGTCATACCCATAACGCGCGATGAGAACTGCATCGGCCTGCTCGTCATCATGAACCGGAAGGAACATGTCTTTTCCGATGACGAGATCAACACCCTCCGGATCGTTTCCCTGAGTATCGGGTCTGTTATGCGGAATGCCGAGCTCTACGATGCGGCAAAGGTCCAGATCCTGAAAATGACCGTTCTCTTTGACATCAGCAGGGCGATAACGTCACTCCTGGATTCGGATCGGCTGTTGAGAAAGATCACCGAAGAGATGTCCCGACTGGTCTCTTCGCGGGGCTGCATCATCCGTCTGCTGGAGGGCGGCAAGCTGAAGATCAGGTCTTCCTATGGTCTGCAGAAGGAGCTTGAGCCGCAGCTCGAATTGGCCCTTGGCGAGGGCATTGCAGGATGGGTCGCAGAACATAATGAAGCGATGCTTGTTGAGGATGCAAAGAATATATCGGTAAATATGAAAATACCGGGTATCGATATCAAGACAGCCATATGCGTTCCTCTGAAAGTGGGCAGTACCGTGATCGGCACCCTCAGTCTTTATGACAAGGTTGACAGCGAGGGAAGGCAGATCCCCTTCACAGCCGATGATCTGAACACGGTAGAAGGCTTTGCCTCCATAGCATCCATCGCCATAGAAAAGGCAAGAATATTTGAGAATGAAATAGAACGGCAGAAGCATGTGCTTGAAGAAAAAAAGCGGCTTAACATACTGTTCGACAGTGTTCAGGGCGGGATCATCACGCTTGACAGGGATTTTACGGTCACCTCGGCAAACAGATTTGTTGAGGAGTGGATAGGTCTTTCGGGTGATGATCTTGTCGGCAAGGACAGTCAGCAGATATTCCACGATAAAATAGGCATCTGTCCTCACTGTGCAGCGAAGGCCACCTTTGAGACGGGCGAGATCAATACCATTACGCAGTCGCGAAATGTCAATTATGCAGAGCTTACGGCATATCCCATACGCAACGAAGCGGGTGAAGTAGGCGAGTGTGTTGTATTTATCATGGATATCACCGAGAGGATCCTGTATCAGGAGGAGACGCTGAGCCTGTACCGTGAGGTGATCCAGACCAAGGAATACCTTGAGAGCATCATTGACAACTCTGCTGATGCTATCGTTACCAGTGATCTTGCAGGACTGGTAACCTCATGGAATGTCGGCGCTGAGAGGACCTTTGGCTTTTCCGGGCAGGAGGTGATGGGCAAGTTTCTGCCTTTCGTGCCTGATTTTATGGTCGAAAAAGAAAAAGACCATATCGAGAAACTGAAGCAGGGAGAAGTGCTCAAGGATATAGAAACACTGAGGAAGAGAAAGGACGGGGCTGTTATCGAGGTCAGCCTGACCCTTTCACCGATCAAGGATGCTGCGGGAGAGGTGATCGGTATCTGCGGCATATCACGGGACATCTCTGAGAAGAAGCGGGTAGAAAAGGAACTGATCAGGAGAAATCAGGAGATGTCGCGGCTCTTCTTCATCTCCACGGCGATGCGCAGCACGCTTGAACTCGACAAGCTTCTTAGGATGGTCCTGACTGCGGTGACCATGAGCGACGGCATGGGATTCAACCGGGCCATTCTGTTCCTTGTCGACGATCAGAAGAACGTGATCAAAGGCGTTATGGGGGTAGGGCCTGCTACGCCGGAGGAGGCCTGGAAGGTCTGGGACGATCTCTCGCTTAAGCACAAGACGCTGGATGAGATCATGCAGGATATTATTGCGAGTCCTGTGCGCAGGGACTCGTTCCTGGAGCGCCTTAGCCTGGGTATTGAATTATCTCTTGAGGAAAACACCATACTGACGCGTTCCGTGAAGGACAAGCTGCCGTTCAATGTGCTTGATGTGAAGCAGGAAGCACTTGCGGATCCTGTTCTTATTCAGCAGTTGGGAACCCAGGCGTATGCTGTGGTCCCGCTCATCTCCCGCGATAAGGTAATCGGCCTGATCTGGGTCGACAACTACTTCAACCGAAAAGCGGTTACCAACGAGGACATGCAGTTCCTTGCGAGTTTTTCGAACCAGATCGCATCCGCCATTGAGAGTGCCCGTCTTTACGAGCAGATGACCCTTGCCGAGCAGCAGCTTGAGAATATCTTTGAATCCATGTCCGACATGGTCTATTTCAACAGCAACGATTATGTGATTAAGAGGGTTAACAAGGCCGTAATGAACAGGCTGGGGCTCCCTGCTGAACAGATCCTCGGCAGGAAGTGTTATGAGCTGTTCCATGGAACGAATGAACCCCTTGGGAAGTGCCCCCATCATAAGACCGTGAACACCATGAAGGCCTATGTAGAGGAACTCGATGAGCCGCACCTTGGCGGAACATTCCTTACCTCAAGTTCTCCTATCTTTGATACGAGCGGCGAGTTCATCGGCTCCGTGCACGTTGTCCGTGATATTTCCGAGCTGAAGCAGCTGCAGAAAAAAGTGGGCATGTCGGAAAAAATGGCAGCGCTGGGCGAGGTTGCTGCCAGGGTTGCTCATGAGATCAGGAACCCTCTGGTCTCTGTCGGAGGGTTTGCGAAGCGGCTGGAGAAAAAGCTTGACGGAAACCTCAAAGAGTATGCCGGGATCATTGTTAAGGAGGTATCACGCCTTGAAGGCATTCTCCGGGAGATCCTCGGTTATGTGAAAGAGGTGAGACTTGCCCGGGAGCAGGTGAACATGAATGATATCGTCGAGGAGATCGTCCGCCTGATGCAGTCAGATATTAATGAGCGCGGGATCGTGCTGCAGAAGGAGTATCAGCCTGTGCCGGATGTCTTCGTTGATCCGGACAGGACCAAGGAAGCGATTGTGAACATTATCAACAATGCAATTCAGGCCCTCCAGGGCACGGGAACGATATCCGTGAAGACCTATGCTGAGGCAGATGATGTTGTCCTTGAGGTGCGCGACACGGGCAGGGGCATACCCGCAGCCGACATGAACTCCATCTTTAACCCTTTCTTTACGACAAAGGCGTCAGGCACCGGTCTCGGACTGGCGATTACGCACAAGATCATCCAGGAACATAATGGACGGATAGAGGTTGAGAGCGAAGTTGATCACGGTACTGTTTTTAGAGTTTATATACCGACAAAGGAGGCAGAAGCATGAAAATTCTTATTGTTGATGATGACCTGAGCATCCTCAGACTCTACCAGGAGGAACTTGAGGAGGAGGGATACCAGATCGTCACTGCCGCAACCGGCAAGGAAGGTCTGGCAAAATTCGAGGCAGAGGAGTTCGATCTGGTGACGCTCGATATTCACCTCCCCGATATTGACGGCATCAAACTGCTCAGGCAGATGAAGGAGAAGAAGCCGAGAATGCCGATCATTATGTCGACGGCCTATGATTACCGCGATGATTTTTCGGTCTGGGCATCAGAGGCATACCTTGTCAAGTCTGCGGACCTTACCGAGATGAAGGCGACGATCAAGAAACTCGCAGGAAAGGAATAACGGCATTGATCCTAAGACCATCACTGCCGGCATACGGCGGCTATAGTTTAGCGCGGGACGAGAAGGTCATTCTGATCAAGGGAGCTGTCCCCGGTGAGCTCGTTGAAGTGAATATTGACGAAAAGAAACGCGACTACATGCTCGCCACGGTCACCCAGGTATTAGAGCCGTCCGAGTTCAGGGTCGAACCGAAATGCCCTGTCTTCGGGATCTGCGGCGGATGTCATCTGCAGTTCATAGCCTATGAAAAGCAGGTGAGCATGAAGGAGGAGGTCCTTGTTGATTCCCTGACAAGACTTGGCGGCATCGATGTTCAGCTTTCTCCTTCCCTGACGGATGCTCAGTGGCATTACCGCCACAGAGCCCAGTTCAAGATCTCAAAGGAGGGAACCATCGGTTTCTTCAGGGAGTCTTCGAGGGATGTGGTGCTCTTTGAGTCCTGCCCGCTTATGATCGACCGTATCAACGAGCTGCTTAAGCGCATCAAGGAAAAAGACCTTGCCTCCGGTCTCAAAGAGATCCACCTGTCGATAGGGGATTCTGCAGCTGCGCTGCTTAAGGGTGATGCCGCAGATTCAGGGCGGAACGAGGCATTCAGGGAAATAGGGATATCGTCCGTTGCGGTGAACGATACTCTCATCGAAGGTTCAGGCACCGTCATGTTCGATCTGAACGGCATGAAATATACGGTCTCTCCGTGGACTTTTTTTCAGGCGCATTGGGGTCTTAACCTGAAGGTCGCGGAGTTTGTTGCCGGACTGGCTGCTCCCCTGGAAGGGAAAAAGGTGCTCGACCTGTATGCCGGTGCAGGGAACTTTTCGCTGCCTGTTGCCCGGTACGCAGCAGAGGTTGTGCTTGTTGAGGAAAATCCCTTTGCTGTTGAGGACGGAACGAGGAACCTGAAACTCAACGGGTTGAAGAACTGCAAGTTTGTCAGATCGACTGCAGAAAAATACCGCATCCAGAAGACCTTTGATACGATAATCCTTGATCCTCCCCGCCCCGGCCTGACATCGGAGGTTGTAAAAAAGGTCCTTGAGATGCCGTCTGATACTATCGTCTATATCTCATGCAATCCCTCGACACTGGCCAGGGACCTGAAGAAGCTGAAAGTCGCCTATGATGTTCAGTCCGTGCAGATGATCGATTTTTTCCCGAACACGTTTCATATAGAGGCTGCTGCACTGCTGAGACGCAAATGAGATAACCCAAGCAGGCGTCATGACGAACTGAAGGAATTCAGCGGAACGAAATAATGACAGAACCATCCGGGATGAATGATATCAGGGAGGTAGTGATCTCCCCTAATGAGCTTTCGGCGAGGGCACATAAGGAGCTCTATGCATTTCAGGACGCACGCTATATCATGAGCGGAGCTGATCTCCTTGCATCGATCCTTTCGACTGCTGAACAGGGTGCTGACCGCCTGCATATTTCGGTTGATTGGGAGAACCTGCTTAAAATAGCGCTCTGGTCTTCTGCACGGCCCCTGCTTTTTGACGTCATACATCTGCTGAAGAAATCCGGTGCAGGAGAGACAGAACTTCAGCCCTTCATGAAGGCAGAGATCAGCGACCTGCTACCCTGGCTCTATTACGGCAGAAAATTCGATATCCTGCGGCGCATCTGCCAAGCGGCCAAGACAAAGGCGGAAGCAAAGGCCAACAGAAAGGGTCTGCACATTTACTGTCATCTTGTTTCGGATGAAAGCCGGAGCATCATTGCCAGCAGCCTTTGAAGGTGCTGATGAGCCCCGTGCGGGCTATAAAAAGGCTTGTATATCTTGTTTTCCAATTGGTATGCTTAACAGACGTAAGGGGAGGATAAAGTGGCAAAAGCGAAGGTTTTGCTCGTTGAAGATGATCCCATCCAGGCCTCAGCCACAAAGGAAATCCTAAGGAAGGTCGGTTATGAGATCCTCTGGGCAGAGGACGGCATTAACGCCATCAAGCTGGTTAAATCGGAAAAACCGGATATCATCGTTCTTGATGTCATTCTGCCCGGCATGGACGGATATGAGGTTTGCCGCTGGCTGAAGCTTGATGAAAGCACCAAAGGTATACCGGTCATCATGCTTACGGTGAAGAAGGAGCTTTCTGACAAGATCTCGGGCCTGCAGATCGGGGCTGACGACTACCTGCCGAAGCCCTACAATGAACTTGAGCTCAATGCACGGATCTATGCCTCGCTCAGGACAAAGGCCCTGCAGGATGAACTGAGACTGAAGAACAGACAGCTTGAGGAATTGCTCGACAAGGTCAATTATATGGCAATCACGGATGCCCTTACCGGCCTGTATAACAGACGACGTTTCCATGACGCTCTTACCAGTGAGTATGAGCGTGCGAAACGGTATGGCACACCATTCTCGGTGGTCATGCTTGATATAGATTATTTCAAGAAGGTCAATGACACCTTCGGCCATGATGCAGGAGACCGGGTATTAAAAGAGGTTTCGGGCATAATCATAAAGAGCATCAGGGATATCGATACTGCTGCCCGTTATGGCGGCGAGGAATTCATGATCATCCTTCCGAACACGGACAAAGTTCATGCCAGGGTCGTTGCCGAACGGATGAGGCAGGCGATAGAGAAGCATGATTTTGCCGAGATCGACCGAAGGATCTCCGTAAGTATCGGTATTTCAGGTATGCCTGATGCCAAGGTCGAAAATGAAGACCGGCTGATCCGCTGCGCTGACTTTGCCATGTACCGCGCAAAGCAGCTTGGCAGGAACCGAACGGTTACCGTAGAGGCGCGTGAGCTTGAGGATGTGAAGGAATAGATCTCCCGTAATTTCTCTGTTTCGCCTTTTGTTGATTTAGTCCCGCCATTGTTTAATAATAACGTTCAGACATGAGGTAATACCACTCTAATATTTTTGAGTTAATTCATAAAATCCCTCCTAACCTCCCTTTGCCAAAGGGAGGAATGATCCTCTTTAGCAAAGAGGGGTAAGGGGAGATTTTGTGAATAATATCTGTTTGGTCATTTTTTGTTGTATCTTGTCATGTAAGGAGATGCTGTGAAAAAGGGAATTTATATTGAGAACACCCCGCTTGAAAAGGCTCTGCAGCTCTGGCAGGAAGGTCTGTCTGAACAGATATCCGTTCCGCTGCCTGCTGAATCGGTCCTTGTGCAGGAGGCTCTCGGTAGGGTGACTGCCGAGGCAGTCTTTGCCCGTGTATCCTCTCCTTTTTATCATTCCGCTGCCATGGATGGATTTGCCGTCAGGTTCAGCGATACGTTCGGAGCATCGGAAACTGGGCCGAAAAGCCTCCTGCTTCCGTTAGATGCCGTTTATGTCGATACCGGAGATCCGATCCCTGATGGCTTTAACGCTGTCATTATGATCGAAGACGTGAACCGCATGGTGAAGGACGGCCAGGATGCGATCGAGATCATCGAGCCGGTGACTCCCTGGCAGCATGTCAGGGTTATAGGTGAGGATATTGTCGTTACAGAACTGATCCTTACCGAGGGCCACAGGATACGGCCTGTAGATATCGGCGCCATGCTGTCTGGAGGGCACACAGAGATACTGGTGAGGAGGCGTCCGAGAGTTGCCGTTATTCCGACCGGCACAGAGCTGGTGGAACCGGGTCAGCCTCTTGTGAAGGGCAGCATCATTGAATTTAATTCGCGCATACTTTCATCTCTGGTCGAACAATGGGGCGGGAGGCCGGTCAGGTTCGGTCCTGTTCCTGACGATAAAGAGCAGATAACGGAAACACTCAGGAAAGCCTGTGAGCTGTATGATGTCATTGTGATCAATGCCGGTTCGTCTGCAGGCTCTGAAGACTATACGGCAAAGGCGATAGCATCTCTGGGCAGGGTCCTCCTCCACGGCGTTAACATAAAACCGGGCAAGCCTGTTATTCTTGGCCTGGTTATGGGCAAACCCGTGCTCGGCATACCCGGATATCCTGTTTCAGCGTATATAACATTCAATCTGTTCGGCAAAGAGCTCATCCATGCCTTGCAGGGGATAGAAGCGCCCCCAGCCGAGGTGATGAAGGCAAAGCTCTCGCGGCAGGTCGCCTCTTCTCTCGGCCAGGAAGAATTTTTGAGAGTAAAACTTGGCAAGGTCGGTCAGAATATCATTGCCACACCGGTAAGCAGGGGCGCCGGCGTTCTTATGTCTTTGGTCAGGGCGGACGGCTTTGTGAGAGTCCCTTCCATGTCCGAAGGGTATGGCGCAGGGACTGAAGTCGATGTTGAGATGCTGCGGGAAAAAAGCGAGATAGAGAATACCATCGTCTGTATCGGGAGCCACGACAATGCCCTTGACCTGCTTGCGAACCGGCTCAGAAAACTATATCCGAAATATTCGCTTTCTTCTGCTCATGTCGGCTCCATGGGCGGCATTATAGCCCTGAAAAAGGGCGAGGCGCATATTGCCGGTACGCACCTGCTGGACGAGACAACCGGAGAATATAATGTTGCTTTTCTCCAGAGGTTTCTTGACGACAGAAACATGCTCCTTATCAATCTGGTCTATCGGGAGCAGGGATTCATGGTCACGAAAGGGAATCCAAAGCATATCAGGGATTTTGAGGACCTGCTGCGGGCTGACGTATGCTTTATTAACAGGCAGGGAGGTTCCGGTACACGACTGCTGACGGACAAACATCTGAAAGAAAGAGGAATATTTCCCGGGCAGATAAAGGGTTATGACCGGGAGGAATATACGCATATGGGAGTGGCGTCTGCAGTCCTGACCGGGATAGCTGACATTGGCATGGGCATTCTTGCTGCAGCGAATGCATTAGGGCTGGACTTCATACCCATTGCAAAGGAGCGCTATGATCTCGCCATTCCGAAGGACTTTGCTCTGATACCTCAGATAGGCGCAATGCTCGATATTATCAGAAATGACAGCGAGTTCAGGTTATCGGTCGAAAAGCTTGGGGGATATGATGTTTCAGATATGGGTGCAATAATGTATGAATCATAGGTCTCTCGCATTTAGTCTTGATGTTAAGCTTTCTCATCCTTCTTCTGAAGACAGGCTTGCTGATGCAGAGCGATTGAAAGATGCGCTGAAGTTGTTCGGGCTCTCTTCTGTTGCCATTCCCCTTAATGTTCTCAGAAGACTTTCTGAGGAATTGAGAAAGAACGACTTTTCTCTGACCGTGGTGATAGGTCATGATGAGCGGGGTTTCAGAGTAATTGAGATCAGCCGCAGCACGGTATACGGCATTGCTCTGGATATCGGAACCACAATGCTCGAATGCGCCCTTTTTGAGCTTGATACCAGGAAAAGAGTTGCCGTATCTGAAGGAGAGAACCCTCAGATACAGTTTGGAACGGACGTTCTTTCCCGCGCGCAGATGGCAATGACAGGCAAGGCTGCTGAGCTTACAACGCTTTTGAGAGACGGTGTGAACAGCCTTGTGCAGGATATCTGCAGCAAGAATGGTGTTCAGAAAAATGATGTTTATGCCATGACCGTTGCCGGCAATACTATTATGTCCCATTTTTTCCTCGGTCTCGATGTCAGGAACATCCCGGTTGCTCCCAACACGCCTGCAATGAGCAGTGCTGTCTTCTGCACAGCTGATGAGATAGGCATATCGATCCATCCGGATGCAACGATCTACGTTCTTCCGAATGCCGGCAGCTATGTGGGCGGGGATATCATCAGCGGCATGATCTGCACGGAGCTTCTGGAGCAGGAAGATCCTGTCCTTTTCATGGATGTCGGCACAAATGTCGAGATTACGCTTGGATGCAGACACTGGATCATGGTAGGAGCCGGGGCTGCCGGCCCTGCTCTTGAAGGGGGCGTCGCTGATATCGGGAAAAAGGCTGAGAAGGGTACGATCAGCCGGGTAGAGATCGACCGCGATAACAAGGAGCCGAGGCTCTCTGTTATCGGCAAGGGAACTCCTGCGGGCATCTGCGGATCGGGACTTATAGACCTTGTCTCTGAGCTCTATGCGAACGGCATTATTGATCAAGCCGGCAGGTTCAACAGGCAGGAAAAGGGTGTTATGATGAAAGATGGGGTCCCTTCCTATCTGCTGTATCGCTCACCTGACAGAGAGCTGCTGTTTACCGAGCACGAACTGCAGAACTTTCTCCGCTCCAAGGCTGCCCTGTTTGCCTTCCTTTATGTGTTCCTGAGGCTGGTCGGCATGCGGATCGCAGATATCGGGAAGATCTACATATCCGGGGCTCTCGGATGCGGCATCAATATCGAAAGCGCAGTGAATATCGGCATGCTCCCTGATATTCAGAGGGACAAGATCGTGCTGTTGGGTAATTCATCCCTGAAAGGCGCTTCCATGATCCTTATCGACAGTTCTCTGGTAAAAGAGGTTGAAGAGCTGCAGTCCCTGATAACCTATAGAGAGATGAGCGAAGATACAGACCTGCTGAACGTGCTCCAGGGCGCGCTCTTCATACCGCATACGAATCCGGAGATGCTCAGGGGATAGCAGCCTATTGTTGAGCTTCGATCTGATGTGAATAGTGACGGAATTCCTGTTCGAAGTGATTGCTGAAGACCCCTTTGCCTATCTGCTCTCTGATGCTCTGCAGTTTCCAGAACCTGACCTCGTCTATTTCCCCGGCATTGAAATGGACCTCTTCTTCACAGACGCAGGTGAATGTGCTTACCAGTTCAGACTCGCGATGATTCCTGTAGAGATAGCTGTACAGGAACGGCAGGCCGGAAGGGGTGATGCCGAGTTCTTCCCTCATTTCTCTAAGAGCGGCATCACGAACATCTTCTCCCGGATTGACATGTCCTCCGACAGAGGTATCCCATCTGCCCGGCGCTATATCTTTGTTCATCGAGCGTTTTTGTAGCAGCAGACTGCCCTGGTTATTAAAGACCAATACATGAACGACGCGGTGGATAAGGGACGGATTGCCATGCAGTTCAGCGCGGGCAGCAAGACCGGTTACGCGGCCTTCGGCATCGACGGTCTCGAAGATTTCCCCGCCTGAAGGCATATCAGATCTTTTGTCCTGTTCGATTGGCAATAAAGGTATCGATGCCGTTCTTGCATGCAGGGTCCAGATAGCGGAAGCGAACACCATACCGTGCGATAGCTCCGCTATTGTCTGTACGCATGATCTCTCCGTCAACATTGATCTTTCCAAAGCCGGGCAGAAAAAAAGAACAGGACAGAAGATCGCCTTTGGCAAGCTGCTTGTCTGTTTCGATCATGATGCCTGTGGCACTGATGTCACGTGATGAGCAGAAGAAGGCCTTATTGTCAAAACTGCCCTTGATCGATATCCTCAGGAGCACACGGTAGCTCTGTCTCTGCGGTATGGAGAGGAGTTTTGTCACTTGTTCTGTAAGCTGACCGGAATGGAACGGTTTTGTTATATGAGCATTGGCACCGCAGCGCGTTGCCCGTTCGATACAGTCCGCATCATTGCTGCAGGTCATAATGACCGACACCTGCCTGAGATCCGCCTCTTTTCGTATAGAGGAACAGAGTTTGTCTCCGCTCATGTCCGGGAGGTCAAGAGATATCACCATGAGATCAACCCGATGCTCTCTATGGACTGACAGGGCCTCGTGACCTGTTGAAGCTGTAAATATCTCGAAGCTTACCCTGTTGAGGATCGTCTTTTCACGTTCGAGCATGTCTTCCAGATTGTCCACAATAAGTATCTTTTTTCGCATGCGGTAATTTTACCATGCACACATTTTAATTTCTCACGCTTTTTTGAAACATGTAAGACTAATAAACAATTTATGGTAACCCCCGAATAAGGCTTAAATATTGACTCGCTGTGCTTTCCGTGGTAACATAATTTCATGCTTAAAGCCGCGATGGTAATCTGTTCTCTTTTTCTGGCAGTTGCTGATGTTTCTGCTGACATCTATAAATATGTGGATGAGAACGGTGTCGTCTGTTTTACTGATGCTCCCTATGGAAAAAAGACTCAGCATGTCAGCAGCGACAGGATAAGTGACGGTATAAGTGACAGGAAAGCAGAAAAGACAGCACAGCCGGCTGCTGTTGTTTTTCCTAAGGATTATTCCCGATATATTCAGAAGGCTGCGTCAAGATATGCGCTTGAGCCTGAACTGATCAAGGCTGTTATAAAGACAGAGTCCAACGGCAATCACAGGGCCGTCTCCCGAAAGGGTGCGAAGGGTCTTATGCAGCTCATGCCGTCTACAGCGAGGGACATGAACGTCTCCAACCCTTTTGACCCCGAGGAGAACATTGAGGGGGGGGCCAGATACCTGAAATATCTTCTGGAGCGGTTCAACGGGAATATGACCCTTGCGCTTGCTGCGTATAATTCGGGCCCCGGAACAGTTGAGAAATATGGCAATGTCCCTCCTATTGACGAGACGCGCCAGTATGTGAAAAGGGTGTTTAACCTGTACAATGGCAGGAAGAGCTATACGTTTGCAGATGCGAGCGCCGCTCCCCGCGAGAAAATTGCCCCTATCTATAAAGTTGTCCTTGAGGATGGAACAATCCTTTTTACGAACGCCACGCTCGAAAAGAACAATAAGACCAGGCTGTAAATGACCGCTGCCCTCTCCGCCCTTCGGAGTCAGATCCTGACGTTCAAGCAGGAAAAGAACGCAATAATTTTGTCGCATAATTATCAGCGCGACGAGGTGCAGGAAATAGCCGATTTTGTCGGCGATTCACTCGAGCTTTCGCGCATTGCAGCAACGCGGGACTGTGAAATGATCGTTTTTTGCGGTGTCCATTTTATGGCTGAGAGTGCTGCGATCCTTTCCCCTGATAAGACCGTCCTTTTACCCGAGATCGATGCAGGCTGCCCTATGGCGGACATGATCAGCGCTGATGCTCCGCGGCCGGTGAGAAAAAGCTTTCCCGGTTTTGATAACCCCCCTGCTTACATCTATCCTCCCGAGTTTACCCTGAAAGATATAAAGAAGCAGTATCCGGGTGTTCCTGTTGTCGCCTATGTGAATACAACTGCAGAGGTCAAGGCGGAGAGCGATATCTGTTGCACCTCAGCCAATGTTGTGAAGATCATCGATTCTCTGCCGGGCGATTCAGTGATCTGTATTCCGGACAAGAACCTGTCGATGTGGGCTGCAAAGAACACCAGAAAAAAGGTCATTGCCTGGGACGGGTACTGCAATGTGCATGAGCGCGTCACGGTAAAGGATATTGAAGAGGCGAGGGAGCAGCATCCGGACGCTGTTATTCTGGCGCATCCTGAGTGTCGTATTGAGGTGCTTGAGATGGCTGATCATGTCACCAGCACTTCCGGCATGCTCAGATTTGTCCAGGCATCTGCAGAGCAAGAGTTCGTTGTGGGTACAGAGATCGGTCTCATGTACCGGCTTCGCAAAGAAAACCCCGGCAAGGTCTTCTATGCTCTCAGGAAAGACATGATATGTCCCAATATGAAGAGGACCACACTCCAGAGTGTGCTGCGGGCTTTTCAGGATACCACGTATGTCGTAACGGTATCTGAAGATGTCCGTATCAGGGCAAAAAGGGCACTCGACAGGATGCTCGAAGTTGTATGAGTTAACAGGCAATCAGGTTGTTTAGACCGTTAGTTAGACTGAAGCCTGATAGACAATGCCTTACAGACTAAATACCTGCAGACTAAATACCTAATACGATGAATCCTCTTGAAAACAAAATACGTGAACGGATAAGAAGAGAAGGGCCGATCACCTTCGAGTCATTCATGGCTATGGCTCTCTATGACGCTGAATTCGGCTATTATGCTAACCGGGGACAGAGGATCGGCAGAGAAGGGGATTTCTATACCAGTTCCCATCTTCACCCGGTGTTTGGCGCCATGGTCGGCAGCCAGATCATGGAGATGTGGGAAGTCATGGGTTCTCCTGAGGAGTTTACGATCATTGAGATGGGCGCAGGAGAAGGGTACGTATGCAAGGATATGTTCGATTATCTCAAGCGGGCCTCTGGCGAAGAGCCTAACGCAAAGAGGTTATTTTATCAGTGCCTGCAGTATGTGATCGTTGAGAGGAATGAATTTCAGCTTCAACGTCAGCAGGAGAGACTGCAGGGATATACGGATAAGATCTCATGGATCTCCGATATCAGGGATGCAGGAACGATCAGGGGCTGCATATTTTCGAACGAACTTCTCGATGCATTTCCCGTTCATCTTATCAGGATGGAAGATGAGCTCAAAGAGATCTATGTCGCCTGTGACAGCACGGGCTTCACTGAGCAGACCGGCGAGCTCTCTTCAGGTGCAATTGCACACTATTTCCGGGATGCAGGGATCGAATTGGCCAGAGGGTTTACAACGGAACTGAACCTTCGTGTCCGCGACTGGCTGCTCGATGTAGGAGCTGTACTGGAAAAAGGATTTGTCTTTACCATTGACTACGGCCACCCGGCAGAAGAATATTACAGCGAGGACAGGAACAGGGGTACGCTCATCTGCTATCACGATCACGAGTTCAACGAAGAACCCTATAAGAATATCGGCGATCAGGATATGACCAGTCATGTGAATTTCTCTTCGGTCAGGCGCTGGGGAGAGGAATCAGGGCTGAGGTCTTTAGGCTACTGCAGTCAGGGTTCATTTCTTCTCGCCATGGGCATCGATCAGGAGATCGCCAGGCTTGCAGAGAGTTCAGATGATTATCTTTTTGAGATCAGCCGCATCAAAAAACTCTTTCTGCCGCAGGGCATGGGCGAGTCGCACAAGGTGCTGATACAGTTTAAGGGCTCTGAACAGCCAAAGCTGCGGGGATTTTCTATGAGGAACCAGCTGCGGTTTCTGTAAAGCGGGCGATATTTTCCATGGACCGCATCACGTTGTCCGCGGAATGGGCCTCAATGGTATGTATGCAGTCCCTGTATTTCAGAAGATGGAAAAACTTGCCGAAATCAAAAGTCCCCTCGCCAACCGGAAGATGCTGGTCTGAAGACCTGTCATTGTCATGGAGATGCAATTCAATGATATGCGGGTTCAATGCCTCCATCCAGTCTTCAAGTCTGACCTTTGAGAAAAGATTGCAATGGCCGGTATCGAAACAGATGCCGAAGTTGTCTGTGTGCATCTGTTCCATCAGCATCTTCAGGTTTGAGGGCTCATCTTCGAAAATATTCTCGATAGCCAGCTTAACGCCCATATCTGAAGCCCTCCTGTTGAGCGGCTGCCAGGTAAGAAGGCTCATTTCGAGCCACCAGTCCGGTTTCAGCGCATACCGCCATTTCTCATATCCTGAATGGCAGACGATAGCCTTTGGCTGCAGCACCTCCGCGACATCGAGTATATGGTTAAATCTCTTCATGGTGGCTTCTCTTACGAGCGAGTCAACCGCGCCCGGCGAAAGGTCCATGAAGGGTGCATGAAAAGAGAGGGAAGGGTTGTGGTCAAGCAGTTCCCGGGTCTTTTGGACATCGCTGAGGGTGATGGCATCAAGCACATCACCGGGAAAATATAACTCAAGGTTCAGAGATCGTTTCCTGATGAGATCAAGATGCTCGGAGAGTTTGCTGAACGGTATATGAACGTGCGGAGAGATCACTCTTTGGACTTTTGCGACGGCTTTGGCTCTGATTTTGATTCTTTCTTTGTCTCTTTTCCCGTTGTGCCGTCTGTCTTTTCCTTTTTGTGTTCCTTCTGCACAGAGCTGTCAGCCTTTTCCTTCTTTTCAGAACCTTCCTTGCCGGCGCTCTTGCGGTTTTTGTTCCCATAGTCAGTCACATACCATCCTGAACCTTTCAGAACAAACGATGTGCTCGAGATCAGCTTTTTCAGATTCCCGCCGCAGCCAGGGCAGATGGTAAGGGATTTTTCTGTGATCTTCTGCATGATCTCATGATGCTTCCTGCATTTGTCGCATTTATACTCATATATCGGCATAACGATAAACCTCCAATATTCAGCTAACTCTTTAATATAACTGAATAATTACGCTCGGGTCAATGAACTGACACACCCCCGCGTATTGTTTGGGTATAATGAATCATGGTTGTCGCGGCGCTTACCGGAAATTACGGCATGGGAAAAAGCTCGGTGGCATCCCTGTTCAGGGCATGCGGGGCTTACACTCTTGACAGCGATGCGGTCGTTGCGACTCTCCTGCGGAAAAAGCCGGTCATTGAAAAGATCAGGTTGTTGCTTGGCCCTGATGTTCTCCGTCCGGACAACAGCCTCGATAAGAGCGTTGTTGCCGATATCATTTTCAGGAATAAGACCGCGCGAAGGAAGATCGAGGCCTTGCTGCACCCGCTTGTCTTTCAGGCAGTGGAAGCCGCAATAAAGAAGATCAGGGCAGTCAATGCCGTGGTGATCGTAGAAGTACCGCTGCTTTTCGAGGGCGGGTTTCAGAAGCGCTTTGACAGGACGATCGTTGTGCACACGACCCGGAAAACTGCACTTGGCCGGCTCAGGATGAAAGAGGTTACCCGAAAAAATGCACTTGCAAGACTTCATGCCCAGATGGATATCCGGAAGAAGAAGCTCCTTGCTGATTATGCAATAGATAACAATGGGACAAGGCAGCAGACCATGGTTCAGGTCAGGAAGGTCTTTAAGGCGTTGACAGAGGATACAGAACGGTAGTCATTGTTCGGCGTGCAGGTTATGTTTCCCGATGCCTTCCTGCTGCGATCGCAGTCATCTATCGGTGATATTTCCCCGAAGCAGGTACTGCGCGTTGATAGGCCCAGGCTTCAATACTCTTGATCTGTTCTGCCATCGTGACCGAAAGAGGTACGGTTCTGCTCAACGCAACCAGAAAATCCTGTTCAACTACAGGACGCTTCTCGGCAAGGGCTTCGAAAACCGCGGATTTGACCACCTGCTCGATCTCTGCCCCTGAAAGATGCTTTGGTGATGATACCATCAGCGAGAGATCAATCCCGGAAATATCGATATTCTGCTTCTTCATATGAATGCGGTATATCTCTTCACGCGCCTTCTCATCCGGAAGTCCGACATAAAATATCTCATCGAAGCGTCCCTTGCGCAGGACTTCTGCAGGCAGCATTTCAATGGCGTTAGCGGTAGCTGCGACAAAAACAGGCGCTTTCTTTTCCTGCATCCAGGTCAGGAACGACCCTAATACGCGGGACGCTGAGCCTCCTTCAGCCTTGAATCCCTGTGATGAAATGCCGGCCTCGATCTCGTCTATCCAGAGGACGCAGGGCGCTATTGCCTCCGCAGTTCTGAATGCCTTGCGCAGGCTGGACTCGGGCGACCCGAATGATCCCCCGTACAAAATTGCCATATCCAGACGGATAAGGGGGAGACGCCAGTGCGCAGCGATAACCTTGACGAAGAGTGACTTGCCGCAGCCCGATATGCCCATGACGAGCACCCCTTTCGGCATCATGGCGCCGGAAGAGAGGTTATCCAGGCCAAACACCTTTTCGCGGCGTTCCAGCCAAAGCTTGAGGTTCTCCATCCCCCCTAACTGGTCCTTGTCCGCATCATTGACGATGAACTCCATGATGCCGCTTTTTCTGATGATCTGCTGCTTGATCTCAAAGAGCATCTGAACAATATCGTTTTGGCTGTTGGTATGAGCGTAATCGTATGTGCGGATGCTGCGCTCGATGTCAGTGAGATAAAGCCCCTGGGAGGCTACTGCCAATCGTTCCTCCAATTCAGGAAATTCGGCACAGGCCTGGGCCAGCAGAGGAATACGTTCTCTCAAGACTGCCAGATGCTCCCTGATCTCCCCAATGCGGGGAAGTCCCTGATACAGAATGACGAGGTCTTCCTGTAATTGTTCAGGAACAGACTCTTCTTCACCCAGGATGATCAGGATGTTTGATCGTCCGCGAGCAACAAATTCCTTCAGTTTTCTGATGATAAACGGATTATTTTTCCAGAAGAAAGAAAGGTCCTTGAAAAGAAAGATGGCCGGCCCCTGCTGCGACAGAGCGAAGTCAATCGCAGCAAGAGGCTCGACGGTCTCTTTATACGGCTCTCCCTTGCGGATGATCCCTTCGGTGCAGGTCCATACAAAAGGACTCCCAACGCCCTCAACATCTGCAGCCGCCTCTAGGATAACTGCCTCTGTGCTCCGCTCGTTGTCGGTAACTACGTAGATCAGGTTATTTTCTGATCTGATTATTCTCAGCAGGTCGCGCGCATTCAGGTTTTCCATTATTCTCCGATGACGTCCCTTACCAGTCTTCAGTTTAAGTATATCACTACGCTAGCGTTTTATATCCCCATGTCCCGGGATCAATGTATTTTTGATACAGGGGTAACCATTGCCCGCAAAGCAATACTGAGCGGTCAGTACGGGTCTGTGTCGATCCTGATCTCGACGTCCTTTGCATTCTTGAAGTGCTTTACCACTGCGCTCGCTGCAGCATGCAGTATCTTTCTTTCACTATGCTTGAGCAGGAAGGAATACTCGATTCCTTTTTTTGTCTTCTTTTCCGTTGGGCCGAGAATTTCGACAGGTCCTGCCGATTCTCCGATTATCTTCATGATCTTCTCTGCAAGGTCCGCTTTGCCATATGCAAGAATATTGAGCAGCTTTGCGTAGGGAGGAAAGCTCAATGCTGCCCGCATTGCAAGTTCCTCTGCGGCGAAGGCATCATAATTGCCATCTCGCAGATGCCGGAACAAAGGATCCTGCGGAAACCGCGTCTGGACGACGACTTCGCCTTTTGGAGCAACAAGATCACGGATCGAGATGATCTCCTGATAGGTCTTTTCACGTGCCCGAAAATCCGGGATATTAAGGCTGCTGTCAGCATTAAGAAGTGCAGCCAGGGAGAAACTGCTGCCCGGAGTCAGGCGTTTCGTCAGCATTTTTGTGCCGACGATGATCCGCGGCTCATCAGTGGCAATGCTTTTCAGGAGTCCCTGTATCTCTGTTTTCCTGCTTGCGCTGTCGCTGTCAAAACGCAGTGGTTCTATATTGAAAAGGTCCCTGATATCTTCCTCGATCCTCTGTGTCCCCGCCCCAAGCTGTTCAATAGTAGGACTGCTGCATTTGGAGCATACATCAGGCACACTAAGAGTTTTGGCGCAGTAGTGACACTCAAGCAGGCCCCTGTCTTTATGGAGCACCAGGGGTATGCCGCAGTCAGGACATGATTCTGTATTGCCGCAGTCAGCGCAATGAAGAAAGGTTGCATGTCCTCTCCTGTTGATAATGAAGAGTATCCTCCCATTCTTCTGCAAAACTCTTCTGGCCTTGTCGATCACCGCGGTTGAGAGATACGAGCGGCCTTTTTTCCCGAATCGCTGATCAGCTATCCTGATCAGCGGTTTCAGGGTATTTTCCTGCAGCCGTATAAGACGGTATTTGCCGGATTGCGCGTTGAACCACGAATCCATTGACGGTGCAGGTGACATCAGGATTACCGGGATCTTTTTCAGAAACCCCCTCATGACCGCGGTATCCCGGACATTAAGCCTGATCCCCTCCTCAAGCTTGTATGAAGACGAATGCTCGTCGATCACCATGATAAGGGAAAGCGTATGCATAGGAGCAAAGAGGGCTAATCTGGTGCCTATGATAATGTCGTGTTTTCCGGAGATAATGCCGTCGATGCTCTCTGAACGTCTGCCCGCAGCCATGTCGCTGTGGAGCATGCAGACGCGCTCTCCGTGTTCGTTCCTGATCGCCCGGTAAAAGAGCTCTGCCTGTGAGATCTCCGGGAAGAGGACCATGACATTGCGGTGCGACCTGAGTATTGAGGCTGCAACAGAGTATTCATGGACAACTGAAGCTGTATGCAGGAGCGAGGTCTGATACCGCTTCTGACTGACAGCAGATTCAAGCTCGGGAAGGTCATTAAGGCGGATGTCTGTCAATGCCGGGATCCCGGCGGAAAAGGTATCTTCGGACCCCCTGCGTTTCGTTCTTGTGAATATCTCTTTCGGCAGGGACTGCTTCAAAACAAGACCCTCTGGCGATAGATAGTATTCGGACGTCCATTTGATCAGCTTCAGGTCAGCGGCGCTGAAAACCGGAGCATGGCCGTGGACCTGGGCGATATCTTTAAGGCGGCCGGCAGGAGGCGATGCGTTCCTTGTATAGATGATCCCCATTGCGATGCTCTTTCTGAGCGGCGCTGAAACGATCATGCCGGGTTCAGCCAGATGTCTCAGACTGTCCGGGCAACGGTAGGTGAGGGGCCCCAGGTTAATAGGGAATATGATATCGAAGCATGTCATAGCCAACGGTCAGCCAGCCTGCATTGTGCAGGCGCCGGTCTGTTACGCCTTAATGAACGAGCAGCAGTAGTCGCTGATGGTCTTCACGTTCATTGAGAACCTGGCGTTTGCCGGAACCTCGAAAGATTCTCCCCCTTTGACCGGCTGCCAGGAGTTCTGACCGGGCAGGAGCAGATCGAGCTCTCCTGAAAAGATCTCCATGATCTCCCTGTCGCCGGTATTGAACTCATACTCTCCGGGCAGCATGACACCCAGAGTCTTCTTCGAGCCGTCCTTGAATATGATTGTCCTGCTTGTTACCTTGCCGTTAAAATAAACGTTTGCTTTTTTGACGACCGTTACATCCCTGAATTCAGACATAGAGTCACCTCACATGGATTTGATATATGTCACCCGAGCTGACAGGACGTATCTTACCAGATGCGGAATGAGCGAGTAAATCAGGGCTGGTGAAAAAAACAGGCTCCCTGCAGAACAGGGAGCCTGTTAACCGCACCTATAGACTAAAGCCTCAGGAAGCGCTTCAAAATAAAAAAGCCACAAAGCAAAGAGTCTTTGTGGCTTCAGTTTACCTACAGAAATTTCTGAAACTTCAGGCGTAATAATCTCATGGGGTGTGCTGAAAAATCAATGCCGGTTTTCTCTTTGCCGCCGCTTCTCCTGACAGTAATTAGTCGCTGTATCATGGTATAATTACCCAATATTTTTGGGGGAGGCCGATATGGCAAAACGTGCAGGCGCATATAAAAGTGAGAAGAGAAAGAAGGAAGTGAAGAGGCAAAAGAAGCAGGAAGAGAAGAGATTGCGGCGAAGCGGCCTACTCAAGCCGGCAGGAGAGGGCGAGAATCCTGATGGGATGGATCCAGAGGCAGCACTGTCCGGTGAGGCTGGTGACGGACATGAGGAAGGGCAGGACGAGGGACAGGCTGAGGAATCTGATGAAGTCAAGGCGGAAGAAAAAAGCGCATAGGCTGCAGGTATGAGCGTTGTCTGGATCCTGGCCGGCTTTTTCCTTTTGCTGGCCCTCTGGGGCATCTGTATTTACAACAGGCTCGTCATGCTGAAAAATGACGTAAGAAATGCCTGGAGTCAGGTAGATGTGCAGCTGAAACGCAGATATGATCTCATCCCGAACCTTGTTGCCGCGGTAAAAGGGTTCATGGAACATGAGAAGACCTTACTTCAGAATGTGGTTGACGCCCGGGCCCGGGCCATGGCAGCAGACCGGATAAGAGACAGATCGTCTGCAGAAGATTCCCTGACGAACTGTCTGAATGGCTTTTTTGCGGTGATGGAAGGCTACCCTGTACTCAAGAGCAATGAAAATGTCATGCACCTTCAGGAAGAACTTGTTTCTACCGAGAACCGCATCGCTTTTTCCCGCCAGCTTTATAATGATCTCGTTGCCAACTACAGGACAAGGCTTGAGGTCTTTCCTGACATGATCATCTCCTCGCTTTTTTCGTTCAGGCCGGCAGAATACTTCAGCGCCGGCAGAGATGATCTGCAGCTGCCTAAAGCCGCGCTTTCTTCTTCTGCACAATAATTCATGCCGATCACCTTTATAGACATCGAGAGGCAGAAGAGCTGGCGGATAGGGCTTCTCCTATTCTTCCTTGTGGCGCTCTATTTTCTTTTCGCTTTCATCATTGCCCAGGCCGTTGTCCTCTTCTTGTTAGGGACACGTTCTTTTTTTGTTATTGGTTCCGCGAACTATGCGGTCATTATCGCTGTCTCTGTCCTGACCCTTGCCCTTGTCCACTTTGGCATCTCCGGCTATACAGCGGTGCAGCGAGTAATAGAGCAGGTTCGCGCCGAAACTCCTGATCCCGAAGACGGCATTCACCGGCAGCTTGTAAATATCATCGCTGAGATCCACATTGCATCCGGCAATACACGAAAGATCAGATGCATGGTCATCCCCACGCTCTCAATGAATGCCCTGGCAGTGACTGATCTTAAGGGTGAAGCGGTGATTGCCATAACCGAAGGTCTGCTTTCGCGCCTGTCCCGTGACCAGCTTGAGGCTGTTGTCGCGCATGAAGCGTATCACATCCTCTCGGGTGACTGCCTCGAAACCTCTCTTGCTGCAAGCCTTTTCGGCATATACGCCTCTGCGGTGGACGGGCTGAAGGGCGCGAGCACGGAAGATGTCAGAGCGGTCCCCTTCCTGCTGCTCTTCTGGATGCTGTCTACGTTAGCTTCGATGGTAAATATGTTCATTTCCCGCGAACGGGAATATCGTGCGGATGCCGGTGCCGTACGAATGACGCGTAATCCTCTCGCACTTGCTGAAGCCCTTCATCGCATTTCTGCCCGCTGGAGCGGCGCCGGGTTCATCAGTGATGGACTTGAAATGCTCTGCATCAGCAGTCCCACGGTCGATTCTCATGATGAGGCTGAAGGCTGGCTTGATGATCTTCTCTCGACGCATCCTCCTGTCAGGAAGCGTATTGCTGTCCTTCTCGGCATGGCCCATCTCAGTCCTTCGGCCCTCGACAAGCAGGACCGGTCCCGAACGCCGGTGCAGATGCCGCCCTTGCCGGCTGGTTCTTTTGAGGGCGGGTCTGTTCAGGAACCGCTAATGTTCTGTCCTTCATGCCGAGGGCCGCTCGTTCGGGAACCGGCTGAAAGCACTACCGTATTCAGATGCCACGCCTGCAGGGGACTGCTTGTTGATAATGATAAGATCCCCCGCATTCTTGCGAGAAAGCAGGTGGAGTGCACGGACAGGCTCCTGGCTCTGGTGCGGGCCGTGACGGCTGACAATCAGCGCAGTCTGGCAATAAGACAGAAAAGATTGAAGGAGAGAAAGAACGCGGAGACCATTCCCTGTCCGAAGTGCGGAAGGGTCATGTTCAGGACTTTTTACAGTTACGCCTATCTCATAGAGATCGACCGCTGCAACGCCTGCTGTCTTACCTGGTTTGATGCTGATGAACTGGAGATGCTTCAGTACATCATCGAGAACAAGATCACCGGGGCGATCGAAAACCTGCAGGAGTTCCATGGCTGAACCGGCAGAGGCGGAAGAGACACCTGCCGGCAGCGGGCATGATGAGCATTGGTGCGTCTATGTTCTCAGATGCCGGAATAATTCCCTGTATACCGGCATGACGAATAATCTCGAGAGAAGGCTTGTGTTACACGATCAGGGCAGGGGCAGTAAATATGTCAGAGCATGGAGACCGTTTGAGCTGGTTAAAACCATACCGTGCAGGAATGCAGGAGAAGCGGGAAGGCTTGAGCGCGAACTGAAAAAACTTTCACGCAAAGAAAAGATCGATGTCCTTGAACTCTTCATTGAACCGTTACGATAAGAATGTTGTCGTTGTCCGGTCTCCTTAGATGCTTTTTTCCACGATCGTCGTATCAGCGACCTCCACAAGGCCTTTGGTGATGAGAGCGGTTATTTCGGGCAGGACCCTGTTGATCGTTTCTTCTCTGTCCACGATCTCGATCTTGACCGGCAGGCTGGTTGAAAGTTCCAGTATCTTTGCCGTATGGAAAACCCTCTGTCCGCCATACCCTGCAACGCCGCGGAATACGCTCACGCCGGATACCTTGTTGCGATAGCATAACTCCATAACGACCTCGTAAGCCGGTTTTCCATGCACTTTGTCCGTCTCGTCCAGATAGATCGTTAGCTTCCTGGCAGGCCTGATATTCATGGGATATCTCCTATAGCACCCGTGCTGCGCCTTCGCCGACCTTCAGGGCAGCGAAGCCGATTATAACGCTGAGAGCAACATTGAGCGATGCGATGAACCACTCACCGTCCCTGAGGAGTGCTCCTGTCTCATATTCGAAGGTAGAAAAGGTTGTGTAGGCTCCAAGGAAGCCGATAACAAAGAACATCCTCCATTGAGGATTGAGCATAAGCCTTTCCGTGAAAAGTGCCATAAGAAAGCCGATAAGAAAACTGCCGCTTACATTAATGACAAAGGTGCCGAGAGGGAATGTCCTGCCCCATCTCTGGCCGATCCAGAGGCCTATGGCGTAGCGGGCAACTGCGCCCAGGAAACCACCTAACCCGATGATAAGAACGTTCTGCATGGCGATGGAATATATTACTATAGTTGCAGAGTAAAAACGAAGAGACCCGCGGACATTGCCGCAGGTCTCTTCGTTCTCAGGCTGAGGATGAACTGCTTAGCTTGCCGGATCAGATGCTGCTTTTTCCTGCTCCTCAGATGCCGAAATGAGCCTCTTTGCGCCGATGAAACGCTTCACGTAATAGGGCGTTTCAAGGTTATCGATGGTGACCTTCTTGCCTCTGGACGAGGCATGGATGAAAAGGTTGTTCCCGAGATAGATGCCCACATGGGACGGGAAAGATGCATACGTCCTGAAGAAAACAAGGTCCCCTACCGAAAGTTCTTCCTTTTCGATCTCTTCACCTTCCTTGAACTGTTCACGGGCAGTTCGCGGAAGGTTGACGCCCATCAGGCCATAGACCTTCTTCACATAGCTTGAGCAATCAATGCCAAGAATGGTGTTGCCGCCGAACTTGTACGGGATGTTCAGCAGTTTCTTTGCAAAGGTGACCAGCTTGTCAGGAGAGGTCTTTTCAGCAAATTCCGGAGATTCCGGGACCCTTTTCAGTTCCTCTTCGATATTCCTGGCCATGACAATATACTTCTGATCCACATTGACAACTTCCGGCTTTTCCTCCAGAAACAGTTTCTGTCCGACCTTGAGATCAGGGGAGGACATCTCGTTAATCTCCATGAGGTCATCAGAATCCATATCGAACTTCTTTGCTATCTGCCAGAGGTTGTCGCCCTTCCTGACCGTATAGGTCTTTGGGCCGGAGAGCGCTACGAGGAGCTTCTGTCCGGCCTTTAGTTTTGCTGAATGCAGGTCATTCAGACCCTTTACATCTGATACGGATACACTGTACTTCCTGGCGATAGCCCTAAGGGTATCGCCTTTTTTCACAACATGATACTTACTGCTGTCAGCGGCTGTTTTTACAGGCTGAATGGTTTCCCTTTCTGTTTTTTCACGGTTTGATGGCTTCGACGGTGAGGCTGTTTCGGCCTTTACATACTTCGCTGATGATCTGGCAGATGTTATGGCTGTTGTTTTGTCCTTTCTTGATCCTTTCTTTGCTGATTTTTGAGACTTATTCTCCACAGGGATCGTGATCTTTGTCCCCGGTTTCAGATTTGCAGCATTGACCTTGTTCACGCTCTGGATGTCACTGACCGCAATATGATATTTCCTTGCAATGTCGTGAAGGTTATCACCTTTTTTTATCGTATAGGTGGTCCTTGCCGATGCCCCGGTGACAAAAAGAAGCAGGATAAATAATGCCAAAACGAGCGATACTTTTTTCATCACGCCGCCTCCTCCCGTGTTAGCTCCCTCAGAGTAGGGAGCTCGGTCAGATCCTTCAGTCCGAAATACTGAAGAAACTCCTTGGTCGTGCCGTACAGCATAGGTTTTCCCGGTGCTTCCTTCTGGCCGACGATCCTGATGAGCCTCTTGTCAAGCAGGCTCTTCATAACACCGTCCGAGTTAACGCCTCGTATCTGCTCAACCTCTGCCTTTATGAGCGGCTGTTTGTATGCAACGATGGCAAGGGTCTCAAGTGCAGGCATCGAGAGCTTGTTCGATGCAGCGGTATTGGTAAACTTGCGCAGAAGCTTTGCATACAGCGGATTGGTCACCATCTGATAGCCGTCAGCTATCTCCATGATGAGTATCCCGCGGTCGCGCTCCTTATACTCGGCAATGAGCTCGTCTACTGTCTGTTTGATATCAGCCTCAGGCATATCCATGGCGCTTTTCAATGAAGCAAGCGTTACCGGCTCTCCTGAGACAAAAAACATTGCCTCGATAAGAGATATCTTTTCCTTGTCCGCCATAAAAGTGGATTAATTATAGCAAAAAGTGAAATAAAATTCATCAAAACTGACAGCCAATGTAGTATGCTGTTCTGAATCTTGTAAATTATCTCAAAACAGGTTACTATTTTTCTATCGGTATCATATTTCTTATGGATGAGGTGAATAATGGGAAAGTGGAGATGTACTATTTGCGGTTATGTCTATGATCCGGAGTTTGGCGACAGTGATGGCGGTATTGCTCCTGGTACGAAGTTCGAAGATATTCCTGATGGCTGGACCTGTCCTGTCTGCGGCGCCACAAAAGACTCATTCGAGCAGGTGTGATCTCTCATTGCAGTCTTGGCTTAGAAGTCTTGCGTTTAACTAAATAAAATAAAACTCTGCTATAGTTGGCAGAGTTTTATTTTATTTCTCATAGTTACATTATATTTTCTGGAATCTACTTTAGGCCTAAAACGTCCTGCATATCATAAAGGCCTGCAGGTTTTCCTGCCAGCCAAAGGGCTGCTTTGAGCGCTCCCCGTGCAAAGGTGTCTCTGCTTGAAGCCTTGTGCGTTATTTCTATCCTTTCGCCAAGCCCGCCGAACAGTACCGTATGTTCTCCTACAATATCACCAGCCCTGACGGTCTGAATGCCTATTTCTTTTTTTGTTCTCTGTCCGATAATGCCGTGCCTCGCATAGATGCCCACCTCGTCAAGGTTCCTGTTTACGGCATCTGCAATGACCTGGGCCATCTTCAGCGCGGTGCCGCTAGGGGCATCCTTTTTCAGCCTGTGGTGTGCTTCAACGATCTCGATATCATAATCGTCTCCGAGTACCCGGGCAACATCCTGCAGAACTTTAAGCAGCAGGTTCACGCCCAGGCTCATATTCGATGCCATTACGCAGGGGATCTTCCTGAGCAACGGTTCGATCCGTTTTATGTCATCACGGGAAAGGCCGGTTGTGCCGATGACCATTGCCTTGCCTTTTTGGGCTGCGATCTCCAGGTTCTTTACCGTTGACTCAATTGAGGTGAAATCAATAATAATATCGACTGCATCCATGACTTTTTCCATACTGTCCTGCAGAGTGACGCCTGTCCCGCCAATACCGGCAACAAAGCCGATGTCCTTGCCGATCTCTGTATGCCCTGTCCTTTCGCACGCCCCTGCGAGCTCCAGTCCTTCATATTCCCTGCAAAGGGCGGTGATCCTGCTCCCCATCTTTCCTGCTGCTCCTGCTACGCCGATCTTTATCATGCTTCCTCCTGTCTAATCATCCAGTTCCTGTTCATCTTCCTCTTCTTCTTTTCTGCCTTCCACGCGATACTCCTCAGCTGCCCAGGCGCCCAGGTCGATCGTTTTGCAACGCGCAGAACAGAACGGCCTGTAGGGGTTCTCCTCCCAGGTTGTTATATTCTTGCATATGCGGCAGGTGATCTGCATATCAGGCCCGGGCTACATTTTGTATTGAGTCCTGTCCTTTTTTCAACAGGTTTTTTATCAGGATGTCCGCAACAAGACCGTTTGCAAAACCGGTCAGTGTGCCTATGAGCAGAATCACAGGGCTGATCAGCAACACTGCCTCGATCCTCCGGATAAAGAGGAGATATGCGAAAAAAAGCTGGGCCGCATTATGAAAAAGCGCCCCAATGAGGCTGAGGCCGACCGGACCGAAGATATTCCTGCTGACACTGAACACTGCGCCCATCGCAATAGTTCCCGCCAGACCGCCTCCCAGGCTGAGGATGAATGCGGGCCCCAGGAACGTGCCGGCGAAGATGGAGCCAAGCATGACCCTGATGAGCGTGATCATCATCGCAGTCCTGAACCCGAACAATACGAGCGCGGTAAGGGTTATTATGTTCGAAATCCCGAATCTGAGCCATGGCAGCGGACTCGGCAGCATTGCTTCAAATCCGTGCAGGGCCAGGGCATAGGCAGACAGGATGGCTATGCGGTATTTATCCTGTAATTGCATCAATATCTTTTTTCGTACCGCTGCCGACGATCACAACAATATTGTTCGGCAGGCAGACGATCGTTCCCCTGGATATCCAGCCCTGCTTTTTGCATGTCTGGTTGCTGCAATCCGCCTCTTTCATGCGCACTTTGCTGGCCCTGATCTCGAGAACGGTCCGGCCGTGTGTTCCCTCTATCGGGACCTCAGTATCGGCATCAAGAGAAAGGGTATAAACAGGCCTGCCGTTCACTTCGACCACAACATCAGAGCCCAGAGATAACGCTTCCCGCGTGTACACAAGTCCTGCAGCCGAGGCGACGATCAGGAACAGGAACAGGAGCCTGTCCGCTATCGTTGTGTTTTTAATGGCCTTTTTCATGTGTAATCTTTTCCTTTATGGCATCGGTTATATGGATCGTACCGCTGCCGTCGATGACCATGGCATCCATACCCATTTCTCTCATAAGCTTCATGCCTTTCTCAGGGCCAAGGATAAAAACTGCCGTGGAAAAAGCGTCTGTGTTGACCGCCTTGTCGGTGACGATACTGACACTCCTGCACCCGAAGGCCGGCATGCCGGTCTTCGGATCGAGAAGGTGATGGTACCGTTTATCATCAGAAATAAAATACCGCTCATAATCACCGGATGTGGAGATCGCCTCGTCGTCGAGCCGTATCTTTGCGATGATCTCATCCTTCTCACCCGTCTGACGGGGGTTCTTAATGCCTATGGTCCATGGGCTTTTATCCGGCTTCCTGCCAAAGGTCCTGATGTCGCCGGCGATCGAAACAAGGCCTGACAGGATACCCGTCTTCTTTAGCGATTCCACCGCAAGGTCAGCGGCATATCCCTTTGCAATGCCTCCGAGGTCTATCATCATGCCTTTTCGTTTGAGAAAGACGGTGGCTGCCGGGCTGTCAATAAGTATATCCTTGTAGTTCACCAGAGGTAAAGCCTCTGCGATCGCGGCCCCGGTCGGTTTCTTCTTATTCAGAAAATCCCAAAGCTTGACGATCGGACCGATCGTGGGATCGAATGCACCTCCTGATCTTTCCGCAGCAAAGACCGCTTTTTCTATGACATCAAGAGTTTCAGGGGAGACCTTTACGCTACGAAGGCCTGCATTTCTGTTGATGCCTGCAAGTTCGCTCTTCTCAGAATAAAAATCTATCAGATCGCCGAACCTGCTGATCTCTGCAAATGCGTTTTCTATGGCCTTTTCTGCTCGGTCTTTTGAGTCGGTAACGACCGTGATACTGACCATGGTGTCCATGAGCGGCCTGGTCTTCTTAAAGACAGAGTCTTTTCCGGATGAACAGGAAACGGCAGTTGTCACGAGCATGAGAACGATCACCGCTCTATATCGAAATGTATTCGTCAGCATGATATTGTCTATTTTAGATCAAAGCGGTGTGCCAGGAAAAGACTAACGGGCCGCAAGGCGTTCTTTCAGAAATCTGCCTGTATAGGATGCCGGGGTTCTGCTTACTTCTTCAGGTGTTCCGGCCGCAAGGACCTCTCCTCCCTGGTCACCGCCTTCAGGCCCGAGATCGATGATGAAGTCAGCTGATTTGATGATGTCAAGATTGTGCTCTATCACCACGACCGTGTTGCCCCGGTCAACGAGCATGGTGATAACATCAAGCAGCCTCTGGATGTCAACAAAATGCAGGCCTGTGGTCGGTTCGTCGAGGATATACAGGGTATTGCCTGTTGTCCTCTTGCCGAGTTCTTTTGACAGCCGTATTCTCTGCGACTCGCCGCCTGACAGTGTGGTGGCAGACTGGCCCAACTGGATGTACCCAAGCCCGATCTCTTCGAGCATTTCGAGTTTTCTGCGCAGCAGCGGGATATTCTCAAAAAAGATCAGGGCGTCAGATACGGTCATGTCGAGCAGTTCTGCGATATTTTTGTCCCGGTATCTGATCTCGAGAGTTTCGTCATTGTAGCGTTCACCCTTGCACTTCTCACAGTGCACATATACATCGGGAAGGAAGTGCATCTCGACCTTGATGAGGCCGTTGCCGCGGCATGATTCGCATCTGCCGCCCTCAACATTGAAGCTGAAGCGCGAAGCCGAATACCCGCGCTTTTTCGCCTCAGGCACCAGAGCAAAGATATCTCTCATCAGGCCAAAGAAGCCTGTATATGTTGCCGGATTCGAACGCGGCGTCCTGCCGATGGGCGACTGATCAACGCTTATTACCTTATCTATCTTTTCAAGGCCAACGATCTTTTTGTGCGCTCCCGCTGCACGGACTCCGGACAAGCCTTTGGAAAATACTTTTTCTGCAGCTCGCTGGAGGATATCAAATACCAGTGTGCTCTTGCCAGAGCCTGACACGCCGGTAACGCAAGTGAATGTCTTAAGTGGTATGCTGATATCAATATGCTTCAGGTTATGCTCCGAGGCCCCATGAATGACGATGAACTCTGCTGCCTTTCTTCTCTGTGCCGGTGTCTCGATCCTGATATGCCCGCTCAGATAGTTGCCGGTGAGGGATTCGCTGTTCTTCTCTATCTCTGCAGGTGTCCCGGCAGCAACGACCGATCCGCCGTGAGTTCCCGCGCCGGGTCCCATGTCAACGATATAGTCTGCCCATCTGATCGTCTCCTCGTCATGTTCGACGACAATCACCGTGTTGCCGGCATTCCTGACCGCGGTGAGGCTTTCAAGGAGTTTTCCGCAGTCCCGGGGATGGAGTCCTATGCTCGGTTCATCGAGGACATACAGCACGCCGGTAAGGGACGAGCCCATCTGTGTGGCGAGACGCACTCGTTGAGATTCTCCTCCTGACAAAGTTAGGGAAGGTCTGTCGAGGGTGAGATAGCCGATGCCGACCTTTGAGAGGAAGAAGAGTCTGTCATTAATCTCTTTCATGATCCTTGCAGCAATGGTCTTTTCCCTTTCGGTGAACTTTACGTTCCTCAGAAATGCCAGGGCCTGATCTACAGACATCCTGCTGAGCTCAGCGATATTGAGGCCATGGAATCTGACGCTCAGCGATTCCTTCTTCAGCCTCAGGCCATGGCACTCCCTGCAGAGCTTCTGCTCGTCCAGGTCGACAGCCTCCTCCAGGATATGTTCAAAGCCGAGGCCGTTGCAGACCGGACAGGCACCTGCCGTGCTGTTGAAGGAGAAGAAACGCGGCACGATATCCGGATAGCTGACGCCGCATTTCGGGCAGGCAGCTGTCTTCGAGAAGAGGATATCCTTATTTTCATTGATCAGGTTAACGACAAGAGAGTCGGTGTATTTGAAGGCGGTCTCGACAGAATCATTGATCTGACGCTCAATGCCTCTTTTGACGATCAGCCTGTCAATAACGATCTCGATGGTGTGGCGCTTCTGTTTTGCGAGGATAATGTTCTGCGTGAGGTCTTTCATCTCACCGTCAATGCGTGCCCTCACGAACCCCTCGCTTCTCATCTCCTGAAGTTCTTTGCGGTAATTCCCTTTCCTGTCCCTGATGATCGGTGAAAGGACCTGTATCCTGGTCCCTTCCGGCAGAGAGAGCACTGCATGGATGATATTTTTTGACTCCTGCGTGGATATTTCGACATTGCATCGGTAGCAGAAGGCTGTACCAAGCCGGGTGTACAATACGCGGAGATAGTCATAGATCTCGGTTATGGTGCCGAGCGTTGACCGGGGGCTTCTGCTTACGGTCTTCTGGTCGATGGCAACAGACGGAGAAAGGCCCTCAATGGAATCGACATCAGGCTTCTGCATCTGTTCAAGGAACTGACGGGAATAGGGCGAGAGACTTTCTACATATCTTCTCTGACCTTCTGCATAAATGGTATCAATGGCAAGCGAGGATTTGCCTGACCCTGACGGCCCGGTGATGACTGTTATAGCATCCCTTGGGATCGAGAGTTCAAGATTCTTGAGGTTATGCTCTCTGGCGCCCTTGATATGTATTGCTGTCTGCATAGATTTTTAGTATAACTGAAATGGCTGCAAGGAAAGCGATACTGCCTATGAACAACTATGTCGTTGCGAATATCCCTTTAGTTGCAGGTGCAATAATTCTCCCCTTTCCAAGGGGAGGCATGGAGGGGTATAGATATAATTACCAAAACCTCCCCACCCCCTCTTTTGTAAGGAGGGGATTCAGCCCGTAACGGTTCTGCCTCTGTTTTTGATAGTTCCTTCAGGTATTGTTTATAATGAGTTATGAGCGCGGCTCTTCAGAAAGTTTCCCTCTACCTGAAAATGATCAAATTCTCTCATTCGATCTTTGCCCTCCCGTTTGCCTTTACCGCTGCACTGATAGCCGCTTCAGGAATACCCGCTCTGGACCGGGTTCTCTGGATCACCGTGGCCATGATTGGAGCGCGTTCCGGTGCCATGGGACTGAACAGGATCATTGACCGGAAGATAGACAGGGGTAATCCGCGTACCGCCGGGAGAGAGATTCCACAAGGCCTCATAAGGGTCTCTGAGGCTGTCGGTTTCGTCGTCTTGTCTTTTGGCTGTATGCTGTTTGCCGCGTACATGCTGAATCCTCTCTGCCTGCTGCTTTCACCCATAGCCATCGCTGTTCTTGTCCTCTACTCCTATACAAAAAGATTTACCTGGACAGCGCACTTTGTCCTTGGGCTGGCGATCTCTGCGGCGCCGCTTGGCTCCTGGATAGCTGTTACAGGGACCTTTGATCCTGCGGTCATTCCTCTTGCCGCTGCAGTGATATTCTGGCTTGCGGGGTTTGATGTACTCTATGCGCTTCAGGACATTGAATTTGACAGACAGAGCTCTCTTCCGGTTGGGCGTGGCGTACTGGGCAGGCATGATCATCATAGCAGGACTTTTTCTCTATGAGCATTCACTCGTTAAAAAAGATGATCTCAGCAGGCTCGATATGGCATTCTTTAATATGAATGGATATATCAGTATGACCGTTTTTCTGTTCACGCTTGCGGATTTCCTGCTATGAAGAGATTCGTCTTTGCCATAAGCGGCGCCTCGGGCTCCATCATAGGCATCAGGGTTCTTCGTGAACTTGTCAGGACGTCCGAGATCTATCTGATCATTTCTGCTCCGTCTTTCCCGATGATCAGGGAAGAGACCGGCATTGATTGGCATGCCGCGTCAGACGCTGCCATCGAAAAGAAGATCCGTTCATCCCTGAGATCGACGAAGATCCGCTACTGCAATGAACAGAATATGGCTGCGCCCATATCAAGCGGTTCGTTCAAACATGACGGCATGTTCATTGTCCCCTGCTCCATGAAGACTCTCTCCGGGGTTGCACAGGGCTATACAGAGAACCTGATCCAGCGTGCGGCTGATGTGACGATAAAGGAGGGCAGGCCTCTGTTGCTTTCACCCCGGGAGATGCCGTTCAGTGCCATACATCTCGAAAATATGCTTAACGCAACAAATCTCCCCACACCCCTCTTTGGCAAGGGGAGGAGACAGGTGAGGTCGATGATGATAGCAGGCCTGTTGGCGCCCCGTTCATGGCAAGGAGAATCGGTGATGCGTGACGTGTAATTGAGGATGCGATGGCCTGTAATGTCAGGTGTGCTGTAGGGGGCCTGGTTCCAGCTCCCATCAGACCTGTAGTCGCAGGAATAGAGAGACAGTCATATATCCCGGTGGATGATATGACTGTCAAGGTTATTCTTTGCCATGAATTTCGAGATATCCTCGGCAATGGCCGGTGAGCGGTGCCTTCCGCCTGTGCAGCCAAAGGCGATCGAGATGTATGACTTGCCTTCCCGAATATAATGAGGGATGAGAAAGTCCAGAAGATCTTTTACTTTTTTCATGAACTGTTTGGTTACAGGCTGTGAAAAGACAAAGTCAGAGACCTTTTTATCCCGGCCGGTAAGCTCTTTGAGCACAGGGACGAAATGCGGATTGGGCAGGAACCTTACATCAAAAAGCAGGTCAATGTTCTGCGGGATCCCGTATTTGAACCCAAAGGATATAACGCTGACCGCAAGATCTTTATGTCCTGTCCTGGGGGCATAGAGCGACGTTACCAGTTTTCGCAGTTCATGGGGAGAAAGCGCGGTTGTGTCGATCACCCGGTCTGCGTTCGCCTTGAGCCCGGAAAGGACCTTCTTCTCGGCCTTGATCGCGTCTTCAATACTCCCGCCAAGCGGATGGGGTCTTCTCGTCTCCTTGAATCTCCTGACAAGCACCTCAGGTTCTGCCTCAAGATACAGGATCTGGAACGGGAATTTCTTCCTGAGCAAGGCCACTGCTGCATCAATATCTCCAAGAAATTCCTTTTCGCGGATATCGATCCCGATAGCAATATGTTTTGAGCCGCTCTGCCGGGAGATCTTATCGATCAGCGAACTGATGAGCGATACCGGAATGTTGTCAACACAATAGAAGCCTGCATCTTCAACCGCACGCAGGGCAACAGTCTTGCCGGACCCGGAAAGACCGCTTACAATAAGAATTCTGGATCCCCTGCTGCCTTTTTTTGCTGCCGGGGATTTCAAAACCTTATTTCTCCCACTCGGTGCCATCGGCCGGCTACTGCGGCTCGATCAGACCGAAATTTCCGTCTTTCCTGCGGTAAATGACATTGATCAGATTGCTCTTGTCATTCATAAAGACGAAAAAGTCCTTATCCAGAAGCTCCATCTGCATGGCTGCCTCGTCCGGGTTCATGGGCTTAAGATCGAAACGCTTATTTTTTATGATCTTGCCGCCATCAGGTGCTGCCGCTTCTTTTTCTGTTGTCTCGGTCTGCTTTGCAGCACCTTTTCGGTATGAACTGTGTTTTTCCTTGTACTTTTTGACCTGACGGTCGAGCTTTTCCGAGACCTCGTCAATGGATGAATAGATCTCTCCGGTCACGCTTTCGGCCTGAATAAGCACGCCGTTCGTTTTGAGCAGGACCTCTGCCTTATGGCGGTATTTTTCAACGCTGAGGGTTACGATGGCGTCTGACCCATCCGGAAGAAACTTCTCGAATTTCCTGATCTTCTCCTCCGAATAGCTTTTGAGTGCCGGTGTTACTTCAAGGTGTCTGCCGTTTACAATGATGTTCATGTTGATCTCCTTTCTGTAGAATAGGAGCTCAGGCTCCTATCTTCTCCTCTGGCTCTGCGGGGGAATCTTCAGTTCCTCCCGGTATTTTGCTATGGTCCTTCGTGCGATGGTTATGTTCTGGCTCTTGAAGATATCCACGATCTTCATATCGCTGAGCGGGTTGGCGACTGCTTCTTCCTGAATGATCTTCCTGATCATATCCTTTACCGAGGTAGAGGAAAGCTCTCCGCCTTCACTGGGAATGGCATTGCTGAAGAAATACTTGAAGCCGTAAATGCCGCGCGGGCAGGCAAGATGTTTGGTCGAGGTGACCCTGCTGACCGTGCTTTCGTGCAGACCCAGTTCTGTTGCGATATCCTTGAGGTTAAGCGGCCTCAGATGGCTGACGCCTGCTTCGAAGAAATCCTTCTGATAGTTCAGTATGCATTCTGTAACACGATAGATCGTCTTGTTCCTGTGGTCAAGGCTCTTGATCAGGTCTTTTGCAGCGCGGAGCTTTTCCTCCAAAAAATTGCGTTCCTCTTTAGGGATAAGATTTTTCTGCTGCAGCAGCCGCATATAGTAGCTGTTTATCCTGAGTTTTGGCATGCCTTCGTCGTTCAGCACGATCTGATACCCTTCCTCTGTCTTGAAGATGTACACATCCGGCGTGATGTAGTTGGTAGTATCTGTCGAGAAGTGCCGGGCAGGCTTCGGGTCAAGCCCTTCAATGATCCTGACTGCTGCCATGACCTCTTCGAGCGGTACATTGCAGGTCTTTGCGACCTGCTGATACTTCTTTTTACCGATCAGCTCCAGATGGCACAGTATCAGCGTGTCGACAAGCGTACCCAACAGATTGAGCGGTCTGAGCTGAAGCTGAAGGCATTCCCTGAGGTCACGGGCGGCAATACCGGGAGGGTCAAAGCTCTGAACAAGCATGAGCGCCTCTTCCACGATCTCAGGCGTTGCCAGCGATGTCTGCTGGAGTTCCTCGACCGACACCATGAGATAGCCCTTCTCATCTATATTGCCGATAATGAGTTCAGCGACCGTTCTTATCTCATCAGCATCCCTGCTGTGGCGAAGCTGGGTGATAAGGTGATCATAAAGGTCAGGGGCAGTGCTCAGAAAGTATTCGAAGGACGGCTGGGTTACGGTGCCGGGAGTGAAATACCCGAGGTCTCTGCCGTCAGAACGGCGTTCGTCAAAATAATCGTCAGTGGTAAAGCTGGCAAGACCTTCAAGGGGCAGCTCAGAATCATCCCGCTCGTCATCGATCTGCTCAAAAGATTCCTTTTCCTCCGCAGAAAGTTCGTCGATCGAGACATTGTCAACGGATTCCTCGAGAAAAGGGTTCTCAGTCAGTTCCACCGTAAGGGTCTGTGAAAGTTCAAGCTGGGGCATCTGAAGGAGCTTGATCGCCATCTGAAGCTGGGGGGTAAGCACCAGCTTCTGGCTGAGCTTGAGCTCAAGCCGGTTTTGAAGGGCCATTAGAGCCTGAATTCCTCGCCGAGATACGCTTCTTTCACCTTGGGGGTTGCCACCAGTTTTTCCGGCGTGCCTTCTTCCAGGATCTCGCCGTCGCTGATGATATAAGCCCTGTCTGTGATCGAGAGGGTATCCCTGACATTATGATCTGTGATGATGATGCCGAGGCCTTTGGACCTGAGATAGATCATCATCTTCTTGAGTTCTATGATCGCAAGCGGGTCAATGCCGGCGAATGGTTCATCAAAAAGGATAAAGGTCGGCTTTGTCGCAAGCGCGCGCGCGATCTCGGTCCGTCTTCTCTCGCCGCCTGACAATTTGTAGCCGTCTCTCTTCGAGAATTCGGTCAGATTGAATTCACGGAGAAGATCTTTGAGCTCTGTTTCGATCTCGTCCCTGTTCAGGCCTTTTATCTCGAGTACTGCCCTGAGGTTGTCCTCGACCGAAAGTTTCCTGAAGATCGAGGGCTCCTGAGGCAGATAACTGATGCCCCGCCTGGCCCGCTGATACATGGGGAGAGCGCTGATGTCCTGATTGTCGAGCAGTATTCTGCCTCCCTCAGGCCTGATAAGCCCGAGAATGCTGTAGAAGGTGGTTGTCTTTCCAGCGCCGTTGGGCCCGAGGAGTCCGACGATCTCCGAGGTCGAAACATAAAGATCGATATTCTTTATGACGACCTTCCTGCCGTATCTCTTTTGAAGTCCTTTAACCTCGAGAAGGTGCATTACCTGTCCTGCGTGCTCTTCATGATGACCTTGCTGCTGCCCTCAACAAAGGACCGGTCGCCGTCAATATAGTATGTTATCTTTGTTCCGGAAACGATATTCTGTCCGTCAAAGGCCCGCGGACCTCCGGTAAATACGATCCTCTCCGGAGACTCTGCGAAGTAAGTCGCTTCCTGTGATGTTATCACCTTGTCTTCTTTTTGAACCTTCACATTACCCTTTGATTCGATCCTGGTTATATCGCCGCCCGGGTCTGTGTAGTGTACCAGCATCCAGTCTGCTGACATGGTCATGTCAGTGGTCTTTGCGATCACATTTTTTTCAAAAAGGGCTGTGTGGGCCAGATTGTCAGCGGTCAGCGTCTCGGATGTAACAGTCACCGGACCCTTTACTTTCGGCTTTGAACTCCCTGATGATTTGGCACTCTCCTGCGTCCTGGATTTTTGAGCCGGCACCGGCATCTCTGCAGATGAGATCCCCAGACAGAATACAAAAAATGAAAGACTAACGATTAAAGGTAGCTTTGACATCCTTCAGTATCCTCACTTTGTGATCGTTATTTTCTGCCTGCATGCCTTTACCTTCGAGCTCGAACTTTTTGCCGTCGATCTTTACATCTCCCGCAGTATCAAGATGTCCCTTCCTGCCGTCAAATAAAACCTTGCTCGTTGTAAGGGTGAAATTCCTGCTGCTGGCCTGCAGAAATCCCTCAACGGATATCTGCCCTGTCTCCATATCGTACACACCTCTGTCAGCCGAGACGGTCAGCCCCTGTCTCTCGAGTTTCATCTCGACGCCGCTCAATAAGGCCTGTTTCCCGTCGCTGGTCATGTCTGCTCTTTTTGCCAGTAATATCCAGTCTGCCGCGCCATCTTTCCTGTTTATGATCTTCAGACCCTCAAAAAAGGAGTCCCCCTTTAACTGGGCATCAAGCCTGGCCCCTTTTTCACCCCCAATAAGATAAAAAAAGGAAAATGCGGTAATAATTATGATGGCGAAAATGACCTTTTTTGTCATGAAAAAAGTTTATCACAAGGCCGGGTATTAGTAAAGGCAAAAAGTATGCCAAAACGTCAGGCTGAATGGCTCAGGAGTGCGCTTCTCATGATCTCTACAGGGGGGATCTTGCCTGTCCAGAGCTCAAAGGCAAGGGCTCCCTGCCAGAGCAGCATTCCGATTCCCCCTACGGTCTTGCAGCCCTTTGCCTCTGCCCGGCTGAGCAGAGGTGTCTTGTGGTAGATAAGGTCGCATACGACAATGGTCGGCTCCAATGCATCAGGATCAAGCGGCATGGCATCGCATTCCTGAAGGCCCAGAGAAGTCGCATTGACAATGATGTCAAACCCTCCGAGGTCCCTGAGGTCTGCTGCTACGGTAACCTTTCCACCGGCTGACGCCAGATCGGCTGCAAGCGCCTCTGCCTTGTCTCTGCTCCTGTTATAGAGCGTAAGGCCGCCCGTTCCTCTGCTCAGGTAATAGCCGATCGCGCGCGACGAACCGCCTGCGCCGATGATCAGGACTTTCCTGTCGGCCGGGTCGACACCCAGCTCTTTGAGGGAGCGCATAAACCCCTTGCCGTCAGTATTAAATCCGGTCAGTTTCCCGTCATGATTCACGATCGTATTTACGGCGCTGATAGCGGCTGCTTCTGCATCCAGAGCATCAAGGAAGGGAATGACCGTTTCCTTGTGGGGGGTGGTCAGGTTTGCGCCGAGCAGGGAGAGTGCCCGGATCGACTCCACTGCCTGTTTCAGTGAATCAGGATGCACCGGGAAGGGGAGGTAGCAGCAGTCCAGCCCCAAATGGTCAAATGCCGCATTCTGCATCACCGGAGAGAGCGTATGCTCGACCGGGTATCCGAAAAGGGCCGCGACCTTTGTCCTGCCGGTAATGCGCATGGTCATTCGATCCCTGACAGGGTGTCTATAAATCCCTGGGGGGTGCCGTCCGTAGTGACTACCCTTAAACCGGTTGCCTCTTCCAGGTCCTGAAGCGAGACATTGTCGAGGAAGAGGGTATCGCCCTCCCGCAGTACCACATCAGGGACCGCAAGGATCTCGTAGCCGTCGATATTGTCATGAAGCGCCGAGATCACGTCCCTGCCGGTGAGCAGGCCGGTGACAGTCACTGTTTCTCCGAAGAAGCTGTTCTTGACCGGGATCACATCCACCGGCAGATGTTCCTTCTCTGCCAACCGCCCTATGAATTTTTTCAGGTACGGATAAAAGGACGTTCCGGTAAAGGTCAGAACTTTGTGCTTGTTGCCGAGCGTTTTCGGGATTTTCAGTCTGCGCGACTGACTGATGAACAGCGGCACCATACCGACTCCGTTCTCAAGCTGCGGCAGTTCGCCATATTCCTGCACGGACGGAAAGGGTGCTTCCGCCTTGATATACATCTCATCTGCGCAGTACACGATAGCCTCGCCGTGTTTTTTTCTGAAGCGTTTCTGAAAGGCATTCACAATATCAAGAGAGCTCTGGGCTGCCTCTTTGGTCATCGGCGCAAGCTGCACTCTTCTGTGCTTTGTGAGCCCTACAGGGACAACAGCTATGGACGACACATACGGATGGAACCGGTAGATGTCCTGGATCGTGGACTGCAGCTCCCTGCCGTCATTCAGGCCGGGGCAGACAACGATCTGGATATGCATCCTGATCTTGTGGTCGGCAAAATACTTCAGTTCCTTGAGTATGTCCGAAGCCTTGGGGTTGCCTAACATCTTATTTCTGAGCGCCCGGTTTGTCGTATGCACGGAGATATACATGGGGCTCAGTCTCTGCTGGACGATCCTTTTTTTCTCCTCAGCCGTGATATTCGAGAGCGTTGTGTAATTGCCATACAGGAAGGACAGCCGATAATCCTCATCCTTGATATAGAGCGGCTTCCTGAGACCCTTGGGAAGCTGTTTGACAAAACAGAAAAGACAGTTGTTCTTGCATATTTTGACCTTCAGCGGCTTGAATATTATGCCCAGGTCAGCACCGCTGTCGGACAAAATGCTGATCTTCTTTCTTGAGCCGTCCCGCCGGAATCCGACGTTCAGTTCATCCTCATCCTTATGGAACATGAAATCAATGACATCTCTCATGGGTGAGGAATTGACATCGCATACAATGTCTCCCGCACAAAGTCCGGCAGCCTCGGCAATGCTGCCCGGCGTTACGCGCTCGATCGTTATGCCTCTGTTAGATCGCATCGGCAAGCCTCAGCCCTTTATAGATATACTGGATCCCCGAGATGCCGGTCACCGCTGCCGTGGCTGCAAAGAGCAGTTCCTGCTGCGGGATCGTTGAGGACAGGTTAATGTCCAGAAGGACGATGGCAAGCGTTATCAGCTGCAGGGCAATCGCTGTCTTGCCGAGCAGCACGGGTTCTATGGTGACCCTATGGGTGAGCAGGTAAAGAAGGAACCAGCCGATGACAACAATGAGGTCTCTGCTGATGACCGTGATCGTGAGCCAGAGGGGGATCCACCCCTGGACCGAAAAAAGAATGAATGATGAGACCAGCAGAAACTTGTCGGCAAGAGGGTCGAGGAACTGTCCCAGGGCAGTCTTCTGATTGGTCAGCCGCGCGATAAACCCGTCCAGAAGGTCAGTGAGCGCAGCAATAACGAACAGCGCGAGAGCGTGGCGATGCTTCTGGTAAATGACCGCTGTGATGAACACGGGGATAATGACAATGCGCGCAACGGTCAGCGTGTTCGGCAGATTCAATATTCTCAAGAAACAGTTCTCCTAAGAGTGTTTATATGCGGAAAGAGATACAGGAAAAACTCAGGGAATATTAAACGGCGCCTCGTTGAAGTCCATTTTTATCCCCAAGCTATTATAACAGACCATATTCTTTTTTCCATATGCATAAGACAGCAGCATGGCAGCATGGCAGCTTTCAACCTTGAACCCGTATTTCTTTGCCTGGCTCAGGGAGGTCTTGAAATGGCGCAGGGCGCTGGCAGTCTTGCCCCTGAGCAGTGCGATCTCGCCAAAGCCGAGCTGACAGTATATGAGACCGCGGGGATCCTTTGTCTTTTTAAAGAGCCCCTGCGCTTCTTTGAACAATTCTTCTGCTGAGGCATGATCGTGGAGCATCTTATGCGTTGTCCCCATGCTCCAGAGCGTGTACGAGTAGCTGACCCGGTCGCCGATCTTCTTATACAGGGCTGAAGCCTTTGCAAAGGATGCCAGGGCCTTCCGGTAATTTCCCGTCATCCGGTGCGCATTGCCGATGCCGCAGTGGGAATAGGCAGTGCCGAAGGTATCGCATAATTCCCGGAACAGCTCGTTTGCCGCAAGGTAATAGGCAAGAGATTCTTTGAACATGCCTGCTATGCGTGAACTGCCGCCAAGACCGCAGAGGCAGTAACCGATCCCTGAATGTGAGCGCAGCGACTGAAATGCCTTGAACGCTTCTTTGTATGTCTTGAGCGCGCCGGGGACGTCTCCTTTTATGCGCAATGAACCTGCAAGAGACCAGAGTGTGAAGGCAATGCCTTCCCTGTCCCGTTTTTTTCGGTAAAAGGCCAGTGCCTTATTGAGCATGGTCAGTGCATACTTCCAGTCTCCTCTGCCCCGGCGTGAAAGTCCAATGCCTGCACTGGCGTCTGCTACAGCCTCATCGTCTTTGATCTTTTTTGCCTCTATGACCGCGCGGGCATACGCCTTTTCTGACTGCTCAAAATCCCCGATCATCCGATTTACGTCGCCGATAGACAAAAGGCATGCAATGGCGCTGCTCTGATTTTTTTCTTTTATGCTTTTTTTCAGCGCCAGCGTATACGAAAGCAGTGCCTGGGCATATTGGCTTTTTTGTCTGAGCAGTTCAGCCTTTTCTATGAGCTTATCGATTTCTGAGGGTGTCATTCAGTTTCTCCATGGTTTTTTTGTAATCGCCTGACTCAAAGAACGCGGAACCCATTACAAGGATTTGAGCTCCTGCGTCAGCTATCTCTTTTGCGTTGTCCTGTTTAACTCCTCCGTCGATCTCGATAACGGCACGGGAACCTGATACCCTGATCATTTCCCCGGCCTTCCGGATCTTCTCCATGGTAGCAGGGATGAATTTCTGCCCTCCAAAACCCGGATTCACCGACATCAGAAGCACGAGGTCGATATCGTCAATGATGCATTCGAGCACTGATACGGGTGTTGCCGGATTGATCGAGACCCCAGCCTTGATACCTGTTTCCCTGATCCCCTGCACGGTCCTGTGCAGGTGCACTGCCGCCTCAGCATGCACAGTCAGGTAGTCGGCTCCGGCCCTTACAAAATCCGAAAGATACTTGTCAGGATCCTCGATCATGAGATGCACATCGAGCGGCAGCTTCGTGATCTTTCTGATGGCTGTCACAACGGCAGGTCCGATCGTGATGTTCGGCACAAAGTGACCGTCCATAATGTCGATATGGAGAAGGTCTGCTCCTGCTTCTTCTGCTGCGCGGATCTCCTCTCCCAGGCGCATGAAATCTGCCGAGAGGATGGACGGGGCGATCTGGATCATGGTGTTGTAACCTCTTTTATTTCAAGATAAAGCTTTTCGCCGCTTTTTATAACCGTACCCGGCTTCGGTCTCTGTATTGTAACGATGCTGCCGGTTCCCTGTATCTCGATCTCAAGTCCCATCTTTTGTGCCACTTCCCGGACGTCCTCCACCTGTTTGCCCTGAAAATCAGGGCAATAAAATGCCTGATCATGGGGCCCTGCGCTTACCAGGACGGTGATGACATCAGTAAGCTTGTCGTCCGGTTCCGGTCTCTGGGCCACAATGATGCCTTTTTGCACTGCGTCTGAGCGGACCGTGATAACCTTGCCGATCCTGAGACCCTTTTGCAGCAGTATGGCCTCGGCGTTCTGCAGGGTTTCGTTCACCAGAAGCGGGATCGAAAGGACCTTTGGTCCTTTGCTGATAACTACCCTGATCGCCCTTTTTTCCTTTACGGTCTTTCCGGGCGGAACATCCTGTCTGACAATTTTACCTGAAGGGACCATGGAATCAAAGTCCTCTCCCTCGATCTTCAGATCAAGTCCTGCCTTTCCAAGCACCTTGTCCGCCTCGATTACGGTCATATTCGTTATAGGGGGCACTTCGACCGTCCGGCTGAAGCTCAGGATTTTAAAGGTAAGGAACCCGAAGGTCAGGCCGAGGACAACAAAGAGCGCAAAAAAGAGGGCTGCCCTCAGAAAACTGTTCATGCCTTTCTGCACAGTATTGCTCCAAAAAAGCCGTCCATGTTGTCTTTATGGGGGAACGTCCTGAAAAAGCCGTTTTTCGAAAATGGTTTCATGAATTCCTGATCAGCCTCTATAATACGGAATTCGTCTGTTGTCTTCAAGAAATCCATGATGACCTGTTCCCCCTCCTCAGGTTCGATCGAACAGACCGAATAGACAAGCCGTCCTTCCCTTCGAAGCAGAGGAGAAACTGCCTTCAGAAGATCTGTCTGCTTTTTCCCGAAATCAAGAATATCCTTCAGGGTGTGACGATATTTCACATCAGGGTTTCTCCTGATAACGCCCGTGGAAGAGCAGGGAGCATCGAGGAGTATCCGGTCAAAAGTCCCTATGCCCGTCAGTTCGCTGATATCTGCCCTGACAGCTTTTGCTGACCGGACGCCGAGGCTTGATATGCTTTCCTCAAGCTTTAGTATCCTCTGCGGGTCCTTCTCGACCGCAGTGATCTCACCCGTATTCCCCATGATCTGCGCGATATGGGTTGTCTTGCCGCCCGGAGCTGCGCAGGCGTCGAGGACCCTTTCCCCTCTTTTGGGATCAAGCAGGTAGCTGACCAGCTGAGACGCCTCATCCTGAACGGCAAAAAGTCCGAGAAAGGGGGAAAGGTCCTGATATGAGCTTTCCACTCCCAGGACGATACCGTCTGGAGAGAACCGTGCAGTCTCGGCCGGTATATCTGCTTTTTCAAGACCGCTGAGCAGTTCATCGCGGGAGGTCCTGAGCGTATTGGTCCTCAGAACAAGCGGCGGCATACAATTATTTGCTTCTCCAAGCAGCCGGGCCTCATCCCTGCCAAAGCGGGCTATCCAGCGCCTGACCATCCATTCCTGATGCGAAGTATTGATCGAAATGTCTTTTACGCTGTCTTTATAAATAAGGGGAAGTGCCGTCTTTTCTTTGCGACGAATCAAATTTCTGAGCACGGCATTGAGCAGGGACGGCTTGCCGCCTGTTTTTTCCATTTCGACCGATTCGTTTACCACGGCATAGCCAGGCACCCTCATGAACAGGATCTGGTACAGGGCTATGCGGAGGTTGTTGATCGTTTCGTCGCTGAGGGTCTTCCTGTTTCGGATAAATGTGCCGATGATCTCATCCAGTGCATAGAGGTTCCGCATGACGCCGTACACGATCTCCATCAGGAAAGCCCTGTCTCTCCGGTCAAGGTCCTCCGAGAACTGTTCGAGGGCTTTTTTTGATCTGGCTCCGTGCTTCAGGATATCGATAAGACAGGCAACAGCAGCGGTCCGGGTTCTTGTCATAAGACAGTCTACTGACCTGCTTTTCTGACCGAAGCTATCTTGAGCTTATGGTCTTCGACGACGAATGCCGAGAGGAGCGTCTGAACGGTTCGGGTCACCCTGCCGGATTCTTTTGATCTCAGTTCCATATCCCATGAGATCACAGCGGTTATCTCTCCTGGGAGCATCCGGATATCAGTTACCCTGTATTGCAGGGAGAGAAAATCGAATTTCTTCCAGTTCTCCGCGGTATCATACTTCTTTCTGCCGGCCTCAAGATATTGCCTGCTATAGCGGGATTCCCACAGGGTGAGATCTTTTTTTATGTTCGCCTGCCTGATGTCCTCAAGAAGATCGTAAATATCCTTTGCCTGGCCGGATGCCTTTGCTGACGCTTTGTCGGATGTTGCTGAAGATGACAGAACGCCGCCTTTTCGGGAAAACATGGTCAGGGCACCTGCAATGATCAGGAGCAGAACAATAAAAAATGCGTATTTCAGCAGGGGATTTTTTTTGCTATAGGTCCTTGTCTCTATTGCGGCGAGAAGCTCTTTCTTGGTCCGCGCCTCAGCGGAAAGCATCCTGAAATACCGGCCTGCAGCAGAAAGAACGGCGAACCATCCCGGCCTTTCTGCGTCAGTGATCTGCGCATGCAGTCTGTCTATATCTGCCTCCAGCTTCTTCCTGAGGTTGTCAAGGATCGCCTCGATCTTCGCGGTTCTTTTTAATGCTTCATTAACTTCAGCCTCTGCCCTGCCTATCTTTTGGACAAGATCAGGGCTGCTGAACTCCTCCCGCTGTTTCTGCAGGTCGGAAAGTGCGGTCTCCTTTTTTTCCCTGCGATCTCTCAACCGCTTCAGCTCATAGAGCAGGGCGGAGACAAAGCTCTCCTCGATATCGGTCTTCAGACTGTCTATCCTGACATCCTCTATCTGCTCATCGCTTGCCTCAGCAGCCTCAACAGGGGATGTTGACGGCAGTGGTTCCATCGGTCGAATCGGTGCTTCCTGTGCCTTTTCGGTCGGCTCGAGCATGGCTGTGCAGTCCTCGCAGTAATTCGTGTCCAAAGGGAATTCCTTCCTGCACTTCGGGCACTGCATGACAATGATCGGCGTCTCTTCCATAGTCACATCGGACTGACGTCTTCTGCCGCCTGGGGCGGCCTTACGTCTTTTTCAGGCTTTTTCGATGGTTTGGCTTTCTTTTCGGATCTGGGCATCTGATCCGGTTTCTGCGGCTGCTCAGATCTCTGATCAGGTTCAGTTTTTTGCTGCAACTCCTGTTTAGGCTGTGCCTGTGGAACAGGCCTATCTTTTTTCCCGAGCACCGGCATAAGCGATGAAAGCATCCTGCTGAGCAGTTCCTTCTGGTCGTTCTTCGTGATCTGATCGCCCTGAAAAGAAAAATCAGCTGCCTGAAACCAGAGAACGCGGGAATCCCTTGATGCCACGAGTTGGAGAATGAGTTCGTAGCGGTCGTCCCGGCTCAAGATCATACCGTTCAGCACCGCGTCAGCCTGGACAGACCTTCCGAGCCTGCCGGTATACTCGATCCTTTCCTCCGGCAAAAGGTGAGCCGGTTCCTTCTTTGCTGCCTTTATTGCAGAATCAAGTTTCTTTTGAGGTATCAGGGCTGATTTTGGCGACTGCGCCATAACTTCCAGCGCCGCTTCATGCCAGGCATGTGAGTCTCCCGAGAAGGGCGGCACTGCAATGTTCTGCACTTCCTCTGCACGGTCTTTTGCCAGCAAGGGAAGTCTATTTTTTGGTTCACCAGCAGAAAACTTCTGGCCAATCGAGGCGCAGCCGGCAAGCAGGAGCAGAAGTGCCGCGATAATAATGATGTGGTTTCTGATCATATGATTTTTCACGAAGGATTGCTTACATAATGCCACGCCTACGTTGAAAATTCAATGCAATAGGGGGATTCGTATCGACCCTCATGAAAGAAATGTTTTATAATTAACCATGGCAATTCGCGAAATAAAAAAATTCCCTGAACCGGTGCTGAAGAAGAAGGCTGCGCCTGTCACAGCCTTTGATGAGGATCTTCAGAAGCTGATCGACGACATGGTCGAGACGATGTACGCAGCTCCGGGTGTCGGGCTTGCAGCTCCGCAGGTCGGCGTCTCGAAAAGACTTGCGGTGATAGATATCAGTTCTCGTGAGGAGCAGTACCCGCTTATCGTGCTTGTCAATCCTTCGATCCTGAAGAGCGAGGGAGAGGTGGAGTTCGAAGAAGGCTGTCTCAGTATTCCCGAATATACTGCTAAAGTAAAACGTGCAGAGCAGCTCATCGTGGGCTGCTGTGACAGAGAAGGCAATCAGATCGAGATCGACGCGGGCGGGCTTCTTGCCATAGCCATTCAGCATGAGATAGACCATCTCGACGGTCTTCTTTTTATTGACAGGATCAGTCCGATCAAACGGGAATTTTTCAAGAAGCGCTACAAGAAGAGCGTCAAGGCCGAGAAGTAATCGATCATGAGGATCGTATTCTTCGGCACCCCGGATTTTGCCGTGCCTTCCCTCAAAAAACTGGCGGCATCAGGTGAAGAAGTTATTGCAGTTGTTACGCAGCCGGACAGGGTAAAGGGAAGGGGGCATAAGCTTTCAGCTCCGCCAGTGAAAGAATACGCTGTCTCTCAGGGCATTCCAGTGTTTCAGCCCGCAGGCATACGTTCAGAGGAATTCTTTAAGACCGTTGCAGAGATGAGGCCCGATATGATCGTTGTGGTCGCGTATGGCAGGATCTTGCCGCCGGACATGCTGGCCTTGCCGCCCAAGGGCTGTATCAATCTGCATGCCTCGCTCCTTCCCAAATACCGGGGAGCCGCACCCATTCAGTGGGCGATTGTGCGCGGAGAGAAAAAAACAGGTGTTACAACCATGCTTATGGATGAAGGACTTGACACCGGCGATATGCTGCTTAGAGAAGAGACAGAGATACTGTCTGAGGACAATGCAGAGACCCTGGGAAACAGGCTTTCTGAAATGGGCGCTGATCTCCTGATAACGACCATCAGCGGCATTGCCGGGGGAACAGTCAGACCGGTTCCCCAGACAGGCGAATCAACCTATGCTCCGATCATAAGAAAAGAGAACGGCAAGATAGACTGGAACGCATCTGCGCAGGAGATATTCAACCTGACAAGAGGCATGTACCCCTGGCCGGGCGGCCAGTGCGTATTTGAGGGGGAGAAGATCACGATCGTCAGGTCGGTGGTCGCTGATACTGAGGCCGGAGTAACGGCCGGCAGTATTGTGAAGATCCAAGGGGACGAACTCCATGTTGGTGCCGGGATCGGCATTCTTGCCCTGCTGGAACTGAAACCTGAAGGAAAGAAGACAATGACAGGGGCTGCCTTTGCCCGCGGCCGTCATATCAGGGAAGGGATGAAATTTGAAGATCAGTAAATTATCACGGGGGATTGTCCTTAAGATATTTTATCCCGTACTCATGCTTATTGCTGCGTTCATGAAGGGCAGGAAAGAGGCCTTCCAGTACGCGATCATTCGCATGAATAATAGGCTGGTAAGGGCCGAGAAGACCCGGACAAAGAAGATACTTATCCTGTTGCCCCACTGTCTGCAGATCAGCGACTGCGAGATCCGGCTTACCCATAATATCTATAACTGCAAACGGTGCGGCAGGTGCGGGATCAAGGGCCTGATAGAGATCACTGATGCCTTCAAGCTCAACCTTTCTGTTGCGACCGGCGGCACTCTTGCGAGGAAGATTGTTCAGGAGGTCAGGCCTGAGGCGATCATAGCGGTTGCCTGCGAGCGCGACCTTTCGAGCGGGCTTGTGGATACATACCCGCTTCCTGTGCTGGGCATCCCCAATGAACGGCCTTTTGGCCCCTGTTTCAATACAAGGGTTGACCTCGACAGGGTGAAAGAGGCGATAACCTTCTTCGGCAGGGATTAGGCTGTTTCAGAAGTAGGAGTGATATAATTGCTTATGGACTTCAAACTCGTTCTTGAGCGTCTTTTGTCCGGTTTTCAGGACAAGGATATCCGCTATGCACTGCTGGGAGGAATGGCACTCGGTGCCTGGGGGGCGCCACGGGGCACAGTCGATATAGATTTCCTCGTTCATCTTGATGATATGCCAAAGGTTGCCGCTCTCATGCAGGGTCTCGGTTACGAGTGCAGATACCAGACGGAGAACGTCTCACAATACGTGTCGCCGCTTCAGGTTTTCGGAGAGGTTGATTTCCTCCATGCTTTCAGGACGCCGTCTCTCAGCATGATTCAGAGGGCAGAAGACAGGAAGATATTCGACGGAACAGTATCGGTAAAGGTGCTGAAAATCGAAGATCTGATAGGCTTTAAGGTACAGGCTATGGCAAACAATGAAAGTAGAAAGGCTTTGGATATGACTGATATAGAATCATTGCTTTCCCTCCATGCCTCTACTGTTGACTGGACTCTGATCGAGGAATACTTTGGGCTGTTCGGTCTCAATGACCTTTGCACGGAATTGAGGAGAAAATATGCCGGGCATCAGTGAGCAGGAGCGGCAAGAGATGCAGCGATTGGTTGAATCATCATCCATGAGAAAGGATATGGAATACCTTTCTTCACATCGTCATAATCCGGTGCTCGTGAACGGAGCTTTTGATATGGATAGACTGATAGAATTCCTTTTGCAGTTCAACGAGTTCATCAACCATCAGCCGAAGCCTTTTCGGCCTATGATCGAGAAGAATATGAAACTGTGAGAGGGAACCCAATGAACAGCCCTTTGCCTACTGTTTCAACGACCTCGTTGACATAAGAAGTCTTTTGTCAATAAAACTTTACATTATTCCCCATTTAATGATATTTTATAAAAAATAAAGTAAACTTCTGTCAGGGGGAAGAATGAGCTGGAATGGAGCAAAAATAAGGGAGCGGGCCGGGGAGATGAGCAAAACGCTCACTGAGCTATCACATGCCATTGGTGTTTCAAGGCAAACAGTTGATGCCTGGATTAAGGGCCAAATCCCGCGCGGTCAGCATTTGATCAGATTGTGCAAGGAACTGGGGGCAACCCCTGGCTATTTCTTCACCGCAGAGAGAGAAACCCTTATCTCAGTGCCCCAGCATAGAACGATCAGGAAAAGACCTGTGACTGATGAGATGAGAGACGCAACACTTGAGATGGCCGGACAGTATCTCAACCTCTTCAGATCTGCTCCTGCGTCAAGCATTGTGAGAGTTATTAGGGCAAGCCGAAGAGACAGTGAAAATGCAAAGAAGATAGGGGCACAGTTAAGAACGTTATCCGGTATCGCTAACGATTGGCCCATGGATTTCGATCATGCATTAGCAATGCTGAACGAATTAGATGTTTATGTTGTTTTCAGGCCCTTCCCCGAAGATATCCAAAAGAAAATCTATGCTTTTTACTCTAAGATTTGTGACCAGAGGGTTATCTTTGTAAATACTGATACGAACATCATCGATTTGATATTCCAGTTGCTCCATGAAACGGTCCACGCTGTCCGTGATGAAGAGCCGGAGATGTTCAATGAGCAGGAGGAAGAGGATTTCTGTGATGTGGTAGCGACTTATATACAGTTTCCAGAAGGATATGTAGAGACTGTGGCACAGGCTATCAAAGGCTGTCCTCATGGAGTAGCTGTAAATAAACTCAAGGACTTTGCCAAAAAATATAAGCATTCTATTTTCGGCATTAGTAAGCGACTTGAGCAGTCAGGCGTATCACTAAACATCAAACTTGCCGGTGCAGATGTTAACCTCAAAAAAACAGTTCATTCTGTTAATGAAGTCCTTTTTACCGACGGTGACGCACGAAGCTATATTGAGAAACTTCACATCCTGTCACCTAAATTCACAAGTCTGGTTGCAGCTCAAGCGCCCGAGGCTTCATTACGGAAATTAGGTGAGTGGCTCGGCCTTGACAGTAGTATCGATGCTCAGTCAGTCTTGAGCGAATTACGCCGCATTGGTGAAGGCAAGTAAGGATCTGGCTGGTGATCATACTATGTGATACTTCCAGTATCCTGATGCTGCTGCGTATAGTCCCCCAAATGTTCGAAGATGAACGGTTCGAGTGCATAACGATTCGGGAAGTCTACGACGAACTGACGCAAACGACCAAATTCAAAACCAAATATCCCTGGGCTGGTTCGATGAGGAATAAGTTGAAATCTCTTCCGACAGGGAAAACAGGGATATCTGAGGTAAAGGACTATCATGAGGCAATTAAGGCCCTCAGCGAGAATGGGACTATAGATCAGAAAACAGACAGGTTATTCGATCTAAGCAGGGTGGATATGAGGGTAATGGCCTGTGCCTTGGCATTAGGCCACCGTGTCACTTCCGGGGACGGAGGGTTGGTGAGATTTCTGGAACAGGAATTCCCTGATGAATTCAAGGGGAATATCACCCCATTAGGGCTTATCAATAACTGGCTTGAAAAAAAGCTCATCACGTGGGACGACGAAAAGCAGAAACAGATGGCTGAATGGAATGACAACGAGGAACACGCTCAACCGAAGAGCGAAATAAGCAGGTTCAACAAATTGACTGGACGGCGCTATCCGGGGCCATGAGTAAGCAGTTTTACAAGCCAAATGCCCATTCCTAAAAGCATTGACATTCCTGAGAATATGCACTTAGGCTATATCCCATAGAACCTACATACTGCGACAAATAAACGGGGGATGATTCATGGCCAAAAAGGTGCAAAAAAAACAGTAGCGGAGGGCGGCAAGACTGGGGCCTATGATCACAAAGCCGAAGAAGGTCTTTTAAGGCCGGACATCGGGCTTCAGGCGCAGTTCAAGAAGCAGAAGCCGCCGAAGACTTACAAATACGACTCAAGCCTTGATCCTGCAATGGCTTGGGATGAGGGGAATCCGGCAAGGGAGCGCGCGGAAGCCCTGATTAAGCAGATTCAGGAAGCCAAGACTGTTGAAGAAGCAAAGGCCGCCGCTGATATGCTGGCGAGGATGTCGAAGCCCTTCCTGAACTGGTCAGGCAAGGCGGAGCGGACTGAGTTCAATGTGCCTACCCTTCCTCTTTTCACACATGAGCGACTTTCCACTCAGGCAATCCTCGCAACCCTCAAGTCCAAAAAGAGAGACAAACAAGAGGCCTTCGATTTTTACGGCGATGCGGACATTGATATTGCAGACCGCGCCCTCCAAGCCTATGAGCACAAAGCCCCGTGGGTGAACAGGATGATTCTTGGGGACTCGCTTGTGGTGATGAACAGCCTGCAACAATACGAGAGCCTCGGCGGACAGGTGCAGATGATTTATTTTGACCCGCCTTATGGCGTAAAGTTCGGCTCCAACTTCCAGCCCTTCGTTCGTAAGCGCGACGTGAAACACGGGGATGATGAGAGCATGACACGTGAGCCGGAGGTTGTTCAGGCTTACCGGGATACATGGGAGCTTGGTCTGCACTCACACCTTACTTATCTTCGGGACAGGTTCAAGTTGGCGCATGACTTACTGCATCCTTCTGGGTCAATTTTTGTGCAGATAAGTGATGAGAACATTCATCACGTTAGGGAAGTCTTGGATGAAATATTCGGGCCTGAAAACTCTATGTGCATTATTTCTTTTGCAAAAACAACTAACTTGGGCGGCCAATTTTTGGATGAGAGTTCGGACTACCTGCTTTGGTATGCCAAGGATAGGAATAGCGTAAAATTCCATAATATTTACCAAATGAAAAAAAATAGGCGAAGAAGGTGCCAGACAATATCGTTACCTCATGAAGCCAGACGGAACTTGGAGAGAACTAAGCTCTGAAGACCTATCGAACCCAGACAAATTTAAAACGGAGGGGAAGATTTTTAGCCACGATAACCTTACATCACAAACTGGCAATGACTCTACGATATTTCAATTTAAAGTTGGGGAGACAATTGTTCAGGCCCCTAAGAAAGGTGGATGGAAAACAAACAAGGCAGGAATGGAGAACCTATTACGGGCTGGCCGTCTAATTGTTATAGGTAACACTCCTCGCTATGTACGGCATTTTGATGACTTTCCCATATTTCCACTGAGCAATCGTTGGTTAGATACTTTAATATCAGGATTCGGTGAGGACAAGATTTACGCTGTACAGACACTTTCTAAAGTAGTAGCGCGTTGCATACTTATGACCACCGACCCCGGCGACCTCGTTCTTGACCCGACATGCGGCAGCGGAACAACGGCATACGTTGCGGAACAATGGGGCCGTCGTTGGATAACCATAGACACAAGCCGCGTCCCGCTTGCGCTTGCGAGGCAAAGACTGCTAACCGCCACATTCCCATATTATGAGTTGAAAGATCCAACAAAAGGCCCCTCCTCCGGTTTTGTCTATAAACGGAAAAAGAACAAGAAGGGTGAAAAGGTCGGCGGCATTGTGCCACATATTACTCTTAAGAGCATTGCCAACAATGAACCTCCGAAGGAAGAAGTTCTTGTTGACCGTCCGGAAGAGGTAAACGGCATTATCCGCGTGACAGGCCCGTTCGTGGTGGAGGCTACCATCCCGCAACCTATGGACACGGCTATTGCAGATGAAGAAACAAAGATAAATCCAGGCGAGGCTATCGAGGCGGCGGACTACATAACCCGAATGCTGGAAATACTTCGCAAGGTTGCCACTATCAGGGTATCCGGCAACAAGACTGTTACATTCCAAAAAGTCCGCCGTCCTGCAAAGGCCATGGACCTTCACGCAGAGGCTATGGTTGCAAACGGTGTAGAAAAGCCGGTTGCCTTCTATTTCGGGCCGGAAAACGGCGCAGTTACGGAGACTATGGTCCACAGGGCGTGGAAGGAAGCGAACATGAAGGGCTTTGATCATCTTTATGTCATCGGCTTTGCTATCCAGGCAAACGCGGGCACGCTGATACAGAAGGCGGGCAAAATGGGTATGCCTGCTACATACGTCCAGGCAACAATGGATCTGCAAATGTCCGACCTTTTGAAAAACCAGAGGACAAGTCAGGTCTTCAGCGTAACGGGTATGCCGGAAGTAAAGCTGATAAAGCTCAAGAAGAAGTCCGACACAGGGGAAGCCCTCTACAAGGTGGAACTGCTTGGCCTGGACGTTTTCGATCCCATACCTGAAGAAGGCAAGGATAATTTAGTACATCTGGATGGCAACAACGTACCCTGCTGGTTCATAGACACGGACTACAACGAGCTTGCCTTCTGTGTCTCTCAGGCGTTCTTCCCGAGGACTTCCGCGTGGGACAAACTGAAGAAGGACCTCAAAGGGACTTACGAAGATTCAGTCTGGGAGCATCTTGCCGGGACTGAAAGCGAACCCTTCATGGTAGGTGAACATGAAAGGATTGCCGTAAAGGTGATTGACGATCGGGGAAACGAACTTCTTGTTGTGAAGGAACTTAAAGAGGCCGAGTCTGAAAAATGAGTGAGTTCAACGAAGTCCCTAAGCCGATAATCAACAGTCCTTATGAAGAGCCCATGAAATATTACGAAATCGCCAAGGGCGAGAAGCCTGTTCTGATCGAAGGAGGCCGCCGCGCAGCCTGCTACTACTACCGCCCCCCAAGAAGGTCAACAGGAAGAACTGCTGCGGACGAAGTAGGGACAAAGGTTGATATGCCACTTGTCAACGACATACGTACCCGAATGAAGGAATGGCGTAAGCAAGGCTTTCCAGGCGTCACGGGAACCACAAAAGAGCTTATAGCTTATTGGACGCGGGAGGAGCGTGAGGCAGGACAGAAACTCTTCTTCTGCCAAGTGGAGGCGGCCTTGACTGTTATCTTTCTTAAAGAGGCCAGAGCGGACTTTCTCCAGGGCCTTGAGATACCGCGCGACGAGCCCTTCAAAGAGGCAATGGAGAAGGGTTATTCCGGCTTTGCACGTTATGCTGCGAAGATGGCCACGGGCGCAGGCAAGACCACGGTTATGGGGATGCTGGCGGCATGGAGCATATTGAACAAGGTTGCAGACAGGAGCAATGCCACCTTTTCCGACACAGTCTTTGTGATATGCCCGAACGTGACCATCCGTGAGCGCTTGCAGGAGCTTGACCCTAATCTTGGGGAAAGAAGCCTTTACATGACAAGGGACCTTGTTAGGTCGGACATGATGAAGAACCTCCGCGAAGGGCGAGTGCTGATCACAAATTGGCACATTCTGGAACCTAAGGAACTTAATACCGTTGGCAACGCTTCCTCGAAGGTGGTCAAGCGGGGAGTGCCAAGGCATATCAAGGTTGAAAAGACTGTAGAGGGCAAGAAGGTGGAGGTCGTTGAAACCAAATACATTCAATCAGACACTTCACTCGTTGAAGAGGTGCTGAAAGCGGCCAAGGGCAAGAAAAATATTCTGGTCTTCAACGACGAGGCCCACCATGCATACAGGCTGAAAGAGATAGATAATACCGCGGAAGTGGAGCAGGAAGAACTCTTCAAAAACGGCGACGGCGAAGAGCTTGCATATTACAAGAAAGAGGCCACAGTCTGGATTAACGGCCTGGATAAGATCAATAAGGTGCGCGGAATTAACTGTTGCGTGGACCTCTCCGCTACGCCGTTCTACCTGAACAATACAGGCAATGACCCCGGCAGGCCGTTTCCGTGGGTGGTATCCGACTTCGGCCTTGTGGATGCAATAGAATCCGGCCTCGTTAAGATACCTCAGTTGCCGATTGAAGATACGACAGGGCGCAATATCCCTGCATATTTCAACGTCTGGAAATGGATAGTTGAAGAGAAGCTGACAAGTGGCGAGAAAGGCGGTAGAAGAGGCCAGATCAAGCCCGCTGCCGTGCTGAAATACGCGCATCAGCCTGTTATCCAGCTTGCTACTCTATGGCAGGACACCTTTGCGGAATGGAAAAAGGACATTGAGCAGGGGCTTAGAGGCCCTGTCCCGCCTGTCTTTATCATTGTATGCAGGGATACAAGACTTGCAAAGGTTTTGTCTGACTGGATAGCACTCGGCGAATCCGAAACCACACCTTGCATTGAAGAGTTCAGAAACAGGGACGGGAAAGAGTACACCGTAAGAATCGACTCAAAGGTTGTCGAAGAGATCGAATCCGGTGTCGCCAAAAGCGACGAAGGCCGCCGCTTGCGGTTCGTCCTGGATACCATAGGCAAAACAAGCTGGCCGGGCGAGAAACCGCCTGAAGAGTATGTTCAGCTTGTCAATAAGAAGAACGAGAAAGCCATTGAAGAGGGCGGCGAGCTTATAGACCCGAATGTGCCGCCGGGCAGAGACATAAGGTGCATAATCTCCGTTGCCATGCTCACCGAGGTGTGGGACGCAAGGACGGTCACGCATATTGTCGGCTTGAGGCCGTTTGAGTCGCAGTTGCTCTGTGAACAAGTGGTGGGGCGCGGGCTTAGAAGATCCCAATATCACGATCTGAGCGTTGAGGAAGTGGCAAAAGTGTATGGCGTGCCGTTTGAGCTTATACCCTTTAAGACGAACCCGACAGGCCCCGTTGACCCGCCGCCCAAGATTCACCACGTAAAGGCTCTGTCACCTGAACGGGACCATCTTGCAATTACATTTCCAAGGGTGGAGGGTTATTCCTTCAGAGTGCGAAACCGGATAAACGTTGACTGGTCACGAGTCCCCAAGCAGACCCTCGACCCCGGTGACATACCGGATGAAACCCTTGTGAAGGGGCTTTCAACAGACTCAGGCGGAAAGCTGACCGTCCTCGGACCCGGCAAGACAGAAGACATAACGATGGAAGGATGGCGGGCACGGATTAGACTTCAGCAGGTGGAATTTTTCTTGGCCACGGCTCTTACAAAAAAATACGTCGGTAACCCGGCCTGTGAAATTCCGGCCCATGTGCTGTTCCCCCAGATGCTGGCAGTAGTCAAGAAATACATCGGGCAATATGTCGAACCAGTAGGCCACAGGCAGAACAAGGATGTTTTCCTTTCACCTTATTATGAACATGCACTGGAAGCCTTGAACCGCGCCATAGTCCCTGATGCTGGCTCAGGCGAAGACCCCGAGCTTCCAAGATACGAGTCAGGAAGAGGGCCGGGGTCAACCTTCGATGTGGACTTCTGGACAAGCAAACCCGTCAAGGAATGCCAGAGAAGTCACCTGAACTTTGCCGTGGCTGATACCGCGAAGTGGGAGCAGATAGTCAGTTTCTACTGGTCAGTGGGATTACAGGATCATATACAAAACAACGGACGCTGATAAGGCAATTAAAGAGGCTGTTGAAGGGTTGTCAAACGAAGTGAAGAGGACTAATCAGTAATGGTAAAATGTGGACAAGGATGCAGATCGAGCTGTGCAACTTTTCATAAAATAGGAGGCGATTTATGATACCAATTGATGTTGATGTGATTGTGTTCGAAGAAAATGAGACGTATGTTGCTTATTGTCCTGAGCTTGATGTTTCCAGTTGCGGCAATACTGTCAACCATGCTAAAGAAATGCTCAAGACTGCCATAAGGCTTTTTGTTGAAGAGGCTGAAAAGATGGGAACGCTTGGGGACATTCTTGAAGAAGCAAATTACAAAATGGATGTAAATGGCAAATGGTTGCCGCCTAAACTTGTTGCAACTGAATTAGTGAGCCTGTAATCTGTGGCAATAATAGTTCCCATTCCTGCCGCCAAACTGCGAAAGGTATTTGAGAAGGCAAGATTTAGATTCGTCAGGAGCGAAGGGGATCACTTCGTGTATACAAAGCCCGGTATTTCAAGACCTGTTGTAATCCCCTTAGAAATCTTGCATCTCAATAATCAATGAGACTTCCTGACTGGATAAAAACCCCGTACCGCACTGGCCTTCACGATACAAAGCATATTCTGCGAAGACACGGACTTTCTACGGTATGCGAAGATGCCCGCTGCCCCAATCGGGGTGAATGCTTTTCGAAGCCTACGGCTACCTTTCTTATCCTCGGTTCTCACTGCACGCGCAACTGCGGATTCTGTGCTGTGACGTCTGGGACTCCTGTTGCTGTTAATGCTGATGAGCCTGATCAGGTGGCTGCGGCTGCAGCAGAGCTTGGTCTCAACTATATTGTCATTACTTCTGTCACACGCGATGACCTGCCGGATGGAGGCGCAGGTCAGTTCGCGCAGACAATACACGCACTGAGAAGACGCCTCCCTGAAGCACGGGTCGAAGTGCTTACCCCTGATCTCAACGGCGATCGCAATGCCCTTAAGGTCGTTCTTGATGCCCGGCCGGATGTGTTCAATCATAATATGGAAACCGTACTGAGGCTCTATCCTGTTGTCCGTCATCAGGCGGATTACCAGCGATCACTTGCCGTGCTGAGGGCTGCAAAGGAACTGTTTCCGGCAATGGCTGTCAAATCAGGCTTTATGCTCGGACTCGGCGAAACCATGGATGAGGTTGTTCAACTGCTTGCTGATCTTCGCGACAGCAGGTGTGATCTTCTTACCATCGGACAGTATCTCAGGCCCACCAAGAATAACCTTCCTGTGGTAAAATACATCCTGCCAAAGACCTTTGATGAGCTGAAAGACACTGCTCTCCGTATGGGCTTCAGATATGTTGCTTCAGGTCCGCTGGTAAGAAGCTCTATGCATGCAGAAGAGATGTTTGACAGTCAACGAAATATATGAAGAGGGTGCTAAGCATATGATCAACATTGGGATTATCGGTTTTGGAACGGTCGGCACAGGTACGGCAGGCATACTGCTGAAGAACAGGGATCTGCTGAAACAGCGGACAGGTATTGATATCAACCTGCGCAAGATCGCTGACCTTGATATCAGGAGGGACCGTGGCATCAAGGTCCCGAAGGGCGTATTGACAACAAAAGCGGATGAGCTTTTTAACGATCCGGACATACATATCATTGTTGAACTCATAGGCGGCACTACGATCGCGAAAGATATGATCCTCCGCGCCATCCGGGCAGGCAAACATGTAGTGACCGCCAACAAAGCGCTTCTTGCGACCCATGGTATAGAGATATTCAAGGCTGCCGAAAAGGCCGGCGTCGAGGTAGGCTTCGAGGCTGCTGTTGCAGGTGGTATACCGATCATAAAGGTTCTGCGGGAAGGACTTGTTGCCAACAGGATAAGGGCCGTTTACGGTATCATCAACGGTACCACGAACTATATTCTCTCCAAGATGTCGGCAGAGAAGGCGCAGTTCTCAGACGTATTGAAGGAGGCCCAGAGACTTGGGTACGCCGAGGCAGATCCGACCTATGATATCGAAGGTATCGATTCGGCCCACAAGCTCGCCATCCTCGCATCGATCTCCTTTGGGAGACAGTTTACTATCAGGGATGTGTACCGCGAGGGAATCTCCTGGATATCACCTCTGGATATCGAGTTTGCGCGCGAGCTGGGCTGCAAGATCAAGCTGCTCGGCATTACGAAAGAGACGAATGGTCAGGTTGAACTGAGGGTGCATCCCACGATGGTGCCTGAAGATCTCCTTATTTCGAAGGTCGATGGGGTCTTCAATGCAGTGTATGTGGAGGGAGATGCTGTCGGCTCAACGCTCTATTATGGCCGCGGCGCCGGAGACCTTCCGACAGGCAGCGCGGTGGTGAGCGACATTGTAGACATTGCCCGTGATATTACGGCCAATTCGGTCGGCAGGCTACGCGCATTCGCGAGCTCTGAAAAGCCGATGCCTCTGATGAAGATGGATGATGTGATGTCCATGTATTACTTCAGGTTCTTCGCGATCGACAAACCCGGCGTTCTCTCGAAGATATCCGGCATTCTCGGCAAGCATAACATCAGCATCGCCTCGGTCATCCAGAAGGACCGCATGGAAGGCAAGGCCGTGCCCCTGGTAGTGTTGACGCATATGGCAAAAGAGAAGGGCGTTGTCAGTGCCATGAAAGAGATCAATAAGCTGAAGATCGTGGCAGGCAGGACCGTCTTCATCCGCGTAGAGGGCAAGGGACACCATTAGTCCGGCAGGCACGGTCTTGAATACGATCAAGCCGGATATAACGATCGATATAAGGGGTCTTACATGTCCCTACACCTTTGTTAAGGCAAAGCTTGCGATGGAGGCAATGGAGATGGGGCAGGTGCTTGAGATCCTGCTTGATCATGAAGAAGCGTGCGAAAGTATTCCGAAGGCTATGACTGAGCACGGTCATACTCTTCTCAGGACAGAAAAGGTCGGTGACAGGGACTGGACACTGCTCATACGAAAGGAAAGGGAATAATGGAATTTACAGAGGAGCAGCTGCAACGTTACAGCAGGCATATCATTCTGCCTGAGGTCGGCGGACGCGGTCAGGCAAAGATCATCAACGCAAAGGTGGTTATTGTAGGCGCCGGCGGACTTGGGTGTCCTGTGGGGTACTATCTGACCGCAGCCGGTGTCGGCACCATAGGCCTTATTGACAATGACGTTGTTGAGATAAGCAATCTCCAGCGCCAGATCGCTCACAGCGTGCATACCATCGGCATGCTCAAGGTCGAATCTGCGGAGAAGACATTCAAGGCGCTCAATCCGGATGTGAATATTGTTGCTCACAAGGTCCGCATATCGAAGGACAATATCCTTGACCTTATTAAGGATTATGATATTGTGGTTGACGGCAGTGATAATTTCCCGACCCGCTATCTGGTCAACGACGCCTGTGTTATGGCAAACAAACCTCTTGTCAGCGGAGCGATCCTTAAATTCGAAGGCCAGGTCACTACGATCATTCCGGGAGAAGGGCATTGTTATCGCTGCCTTTTCGAGGAGCCGCCTCCTGCGGGTCTGGTGCCGTCATGCCAGGAGGCTGGTGTATTGGGTGTGCTGACCGGCGTTGTGGGAAGTCTTCAGGCAACTGAGGTCCTGAAGCTGATCCTTGGCAAGGGCGATCCCCTCATGAACTCACTGCTTGTATATGACGCGCTGAAGACCACCTTCAGGAAGGTGAAAGTCCCGAAAAACCGGAACTGCGCAATATGCGGGGAGCATCCGACCATAACCGAGCTGATCGATTATAACGAAGGCTATTGCTCTCTTCCGTAGTTCCATGATTGAACTTGTCATTTCCCGGGAATTAGCTGATCAGATGGTGATGCATTGCAAGTCATGTTATCCGAATGAGGCATGCGGTATTGTTGCAGGGACCGGGAACAGGGTGACAAAGGTCTATCCGATGCCCAATACAGAACCGTCTCCGGTCAGCTATTTAATGGACCCCGGGGAACAATTCGGGTTGATGAAGGAGTTGAGGCAGGAGGGACTGAGCATGCTCGCCATCTTCCATTCCCATCCCCAGTCTCCGGCATATCCGTCGGCAAAAGATGTGAGTCTCGCGTTTTACGATGATGTTGTGTATGTGATCGTAGGCCTGACGGACCCGGAAGCTCCGGAAATCAGGGCATATACGATCGTGGATGGAGCGGTTGAATACTCACTTTTCGATATTGTCCGGTAGCTGCCTATGTTATCTCTTTGGTCCGTTCATGTTGACCCTGCTAGAAGCCATTCATTAAACTATTATCAATGGCGGCAACGTGCATCGAGACCGCTGTTTCGATGAAGATGTTAAATTCGATGGATAAGAGTTTTCTTAAGTGAAGTAAGGAGGTAATTATGAATATAATGAAAACCGTGATGCTCATGCTGCTTCTTACTATGCTCCTGGTTTTTGGCGGTGCAGCCGTCGGTGGACAGTCTGGTATGACCATTGCCCTTATGATGGCCGGCGTTATGAACTTTGTCTCTTATTTTTTCAGCGACAAGATCGTTCTGAAAATGTACCGCGCGAAGCAGGTTACGGAGTCTGAAGCCCCTGTTCTCTACCGTATCGTCAGGACCTTATCGCAGAAGGCAGGCATGCCCATGCCGAAGGTCTATATTATCCCGGACGATTCACCGAATGCCTTTGCAACCGGCAGGAACCCAAACCACGCAGCAGTGGCTGCAACAGAAGGGATCATGCGCATACTGAGCGAAGAAGAGCTTGCAGGCGTTATGGCCCATGAACTTGCCCATGTGAAGCACCGTGATATCCTGATCGGGACCATTGCGGCGACCATGGCAGGTGCTATCAGTTATTTAGGCCATATGGCCATGTTCTTCGGCGGAAGGGGCGATGACGATGAGGGAGGAAGCCCTGTTGCCGGCATTTTGATGATGATCCTGGCCCCTATAGCTGCAATGCTGATCCAGATGGCCATATCCAGATCCCGGGAGTATGCTGCAGATGCTGGTGGAGCGCAGCTGCAGGGCAATCCGATGTCACTTGCCAATGCCCTCGGAAAACTCGATGCAGGCGCTCAGACAATACCTATGGATGCCACGCCCGCAACCTCCCACATGATGATCGTCAGCCCGCTCACCGGCGGCTCGTTCATGAAACTTTTCAGCACGCACCCGCCTGTTGAGGAGCGTATAGCACGTCTTCGGGCTATGAGGATAGGATCTGCTTATTAAGTCATAACCAGAGGAAGTCCAATAAAAAACCCTGCGATACATCTGCAGGGTTTTTTATTGGACTTGAGCTGACGGTGCATTGCCCGAAAAACATCAAAACAGGTGAAGCGAAAAAAAGTCCTGTTGAGGTAAAATAAGCATCCAAAAACTCTTGAGGAGAAAGCAATGAATAATGTTCTGTTGAAGACCGAGATGCCTGATATCACATTTCTGAGGAAAGGAAAAGTAAGGGATATATACGAGGTGCAGGACTATCTCCTTCTGATCGCGACAGACAGGATATCAGCCTTTGACGTGGTTCTGCCAAACGGCATACCGGGCAAGGGCAGACTGCTGACCCAGATATCGTTATACTGGTTCGGCCAGATGCAGAATATCATCAAAAACCATATTGTTGCGACCAAGGTGAAGGATTACCCTTCGGTCTGTCATAAATATGCCGATCAGTTAGAAGGCAGAAGCATGCTGGTAAGAAAGGCAGCGCCCATGCCTGTGGAATGTATAGTGAGGGGATATCTCTCAGGTTCAGGCTGGAAGGAGTACAAAAAGAGCGGCACCGTCTGCTCCATGAAGCTGCCTGAGGGATTGGTTGAATCGTCAAAGCTTGCCGCCCCTATCTTCACCCCGAGCACAAAGGCTGAAGAGGGCCATGATATGAATATCTCTTTTGATGAGATGATCAGGATCGTGGGTAAGGATAGGGGAGAAAAGCTCAGGGATGTGAGCCTGAAGGTTTACACCAAGGCGCGCGATCTGGCAGAAAAGAAGGGGATTATCATTGCTGACACCAAGTTCGAATTCGGCATGTTCAATGACGAACTGATCCTGATAGACGAGGTGCTTACGCCGGATTCTTCCCGCTTCTGGTCTGCAAAGAACTATCAGCCCGGCAAAGGGCAGGACAGCTACGACAAGCAGATCATCAGGGATTATCTTCTGGGCCTTGACTGGGACCAGACCTATCCGGGGCCGGTGCTTCCTGACAATGTTGTTGATAAAGCCATCGCGCGCTATAAAGAGATCTACGAGATCATTACGGGTTAGAGTACGCGGTCCAAGCCTATGGATCTGGAGCAGGAGATTATCATGGTGATTCACATCCGCCACAGGAAAAATGTTTATGACGAACGAAATTAATATTGCCGGTTTTATAGGATCGCCGGTCTGTTAATAATTCGCTCTCTGAGGATCGATCCTCCGCTCTGTCTTGCGCCGATGGCAGGCCTTACCCACAGTGCCCTCCGCAGAATAATGACAGACTTTGGCGGGGTCGGTCTGTTGTCGACCGAAATGCTCTCGGCCAAAAGACTGCCGACCGAAAATCCCCGCATCTCTCCCTATCTGATCAGGTCTGAAAGGGAAAATCCTCTTTCGTACCAGCTCCTGACTGCCGATGCCAGGGAGATCAGCCGGGCCATAGATAAACTTCACACATGCAAGGCTGACGCTGTTGATCTGAATATGGGTTGTCCATCGACTGCGGTCGGCAAGTTCGGCGCAGGCGTCATGCTGATGGAACAGCCGGATGACGCTCGACGCATTACGGCCGAGGCAAGAAAGTGCACCTCCCTGCCGTTGAGTGCAAAGATCCGGCTCGGCAGCGACGCAGACAGCCGGAAATTAAAGGCCTTCTGCTCCATGCTCGAAGGCGAGGGCATTGATATGCTTGTTGTGCATGCCCGGTTCAGGCATGAGCCCTTTGCAAGAAATCCGCGCTGGGAATATATAGCCGAAATAAAGGAATGCATTACTATACCGGTCATTGCCAATGGAGGGATCTTCTCGATAGAGGATGCGGAAAAATGTCTGAGAGTATCCAATGCAGATGGCCTGATGCTGGGACGGGGAGCGATCATAAAACCCTGGCTTTTTGCCGAAATTGCACGATGTGTATACGGTAAAGATCTCCCGGTCCCTGTTGTTTCGCTGCCGGATATGTACGCTGCCTTCATCGAGGCATTAACCGCAGATTACCGCCCTATGTATCGTCTCGGCAGGCTGAAGGCATTTACCCACTACTTCGCCCGGAACTATAAATTCGGACACTCGTTGGCCTGCAAGGTCCAGACAAGCAGCAGTCTGGAGGAAGCAAAGGAAAGGGCCTGGACATTCTTTGAGACCACGAGTATTGAATGAACAATACGTCAAACAGATGGCGCCACGTTAAGCTTTTGACGCTGGCCGGTCATTGCCTATCAACTGCGGTACGCAGAAACATCCGGAGTAGGGCTCGGATTTGAGGAATAGGCCCTGCTGTAATGCTCGGAGGCATCTCATTGACAGGCCTAAACAACGTGATAAGATTAATAGCAAGGTTTGCATTAAGAGGCTGGGAATGTTTTGGGCAGAGGGCTGACAATGAAGATCTATACAGGCACAAGCGGTTACGGATATAAGGAATGGAAAGGGCTTTTCTATCCGGCAAAGATCCCGCCCAAGGATATGCTCCACTTCTATGCAGAGCGCCTCAATGCAGTAGAGATCAATAACACCTTTTATCACATGCCGACAGCAGATGTCCTTGATTCCTGGGCAGAGCAGGTCCCTCCCCACTTTATCTTCGCGGTGAAGGCGCCGCAGGTCATAACCCATTTCAGGCGGCTGAGGCATGTGAGTGAAGAGGCCCGGTATCTCTTCGGGACCCTGCCTGTGCTGGGGAGCAAATTGGGGCCTGTCTTTTTCCAGTTCCCTGAGACGTTTCATGCAGACCGGCCTCTGCTCGAAGCCTTTATCGACCTGATACCGAACGATATATCCGCTGCCTTCGAGTTCAGGCATCCGTCATGGTTTGAGGATGAGATCCTGGATCTCCTGCGCGCTCGGGGCTGCTGTATCTGCACTGCGGACACTGATGAAAGTCCGGCAGACAAGATCATCTCCACTGCGTCGTGGGGATATCTGCGCCTGCGCCGCGCCGATTACACGGACGCGAACATGGCAGCCTGGCTCGGCAAGATAACTGCGCAGAACTGGAAGAAGGCCTTTGTCTTTTTCAAACACGAGGATGAGGCCAAGGGGCCGCATAGTGCGATGCACTTTCAGGAACTTGTTGCATCAGGAACGGGAGGCATCAAGGGATGAACTGCTCGCGGCGATGGCGATCAGAGAACATTTCGGAGAGAGCCGCGGAGGATATTCATGGCAAATAAAGCGATCTGGAAGGGCTCCATCAATTTCGGCGATATCAATCTGCCGATAAAGCTTCATACTGCGGTCAGGGAAGAACGCATCCAGTTTCACCTGCTGCATAAGCGTGATAAAGTGAAACTGCACCAGAAGATGATCTGTGCCTATGACAGGGAACCGGTGCCTGCCGCGGAACAGGTTAAGGGGTTTGAGGTGGAGGGCGGGAAATACATCATCGTTGATCAGGCCGACCTCGAACAGGCCGATCCAAAGAGCAGCCGCCTGGTGGAGGTCCATGATTTTGCAAAGACCGCTGAGATCGATCCCCTCTATTTTGAACACGTCTATTATCTCGAACCGGACGCAGGTGGCAAAGGGTACAGAGCCCTTGCCGAGGCCATGGAGAGGCTGGGCGTTTCAGGCATATGCACGTGGGTCATGAGGAAAAGGCCGTATCTGGGCGCCTTACAGTCGAGGGGGAATGTCCTGCGGCTGACGACCCTGAGATATGCAGATGAAGTCATTGCTGCAAGCTCCCTTGAACTGAAGGCGCTTTCCCTAACCGAAAAAGAACTGAAGATCGGCATAGAGCTGATCAGTCAGCTGACCGTACCCTTTGAACCGCAGAAGTTCGTCAACGAACACCAGAAGAAATTACAGCTGCTGATCGACAAAAAAGTCCGCGGCGAGAAGATAACGATCCTGCGGCCGAGAAAACTGAAACCGACGTCTTCGGACAGACTGCTGCAGGCACTTGAGGCGAGCCTGAAGAAGGTGGCATGACATGAAGAAGCCGGAAGTAAAACGGGTGCGGACGAAGTCGTCCCCTGTCCGCAGGACAGCGCTGGCCGGTCAGTCCATATGGAACGGGACGATCAGCTTCAGCCTTGTGGCGATCCCGGTGCATATGGTCAAGGCCGTTGACAGCGGCCTTGTCTCGTTCCGTATGCTCCACAAAAAGGATTTTTCCCCGCTGCAGAGACGGATGTTCTGCCCAACAGAAGAAAAAATAGTCCCGCCGGATGAGATCGTCAGAGGCTATGAGACCGGACCCGACCGCTTTATCCTGATCACTGATGAGGAATTGGCGTCGGTCTCGCCGGAACGGAGCAGCACCATCGAGATCAGCGAGTTCATTGACCTGCTGGAAGTGGACCCGATCTATTTCGGCCACCCGTATTATCTCGTGCCTGCGAAAGGCGGCGAAAAGGCGTACCAGCTCCTTGCCGAGGTGCTGCGCAGGACAGACAGGGCAGGGCTCGCAAAATTCGTGATGGGAGAGCGCGAGTACCTGGTTGCGATCTGCAGCGCAGGGGGAGTGCTCTCCCTGATCACGCTCCATTACAGCTCCGAGATATTGGCGGATGAAGCCACGTCCCCAAAAGCGGAAGCAGCCGGGTCTGCAGAAAAAGAGCATGCAGAAAAGACGATCAGAAAGATGCTGTCCGGCTTTGACCCTGAAAAATACGCTGACCGCCGCAGAAAGAAGATCATGGATATCATCAATATAAAGATGAAAAAAAGAGGCGTGGTTGAGGCCCCCCATGGTGAAGAGGATGTCGAAGAGGGGCCTGCTGATCTGGTCGCTGCGCTCAAGGAGAGCATGCGCAAGGTGAAGACCGCAAGGTGAGCAGAAAGGTGATCGGAACAGGGGGAAAAAGCCTCATCCTCACGAATCTCGAAAAAGATCTTTATCCCGTATATGGCTTCACCAAGGCGCAGATCATAGATTACTACCGGAGGATCGCACCATTCATTCTGCCGCATATGAAAGACCGCGCCCTGACCCTGAAGAGATATCCCGAGGGGGTATATAAAAACTTTTTTTTCGAAAAACGTTGTCCTGCCCACCGGCCGGACTGGGTACAGACAGCCGAGGTCCAGAGGGATGACAGGGAGGAGGCGATGACGGTATGCCTGGTCAACGATCTGGAGACGCTCATCTGGTCGCAGAACCTGGCATCGCTTGAACTCCATCTGCCCCTGCATAGAGCAGGCTTTCCTGAGACACCCGATGCGATCGTCTTTGATCTGGACCCCGGGGACCCCGCAGATGTCATGGACTGTGCGCGGGTGGCGCTGATCATCCGGGACCTGCTCTCTAATCTGGGGCTGGCAAGCTTCGTGAAGACCTCGGGCAGAAAGGGCCTCCATGTGTACGTCCCCCTGAACCGGAAAAAGGCGACCTATGAAGACACCAGAACGTTTTCAAAGGCTGTTGCGCTGATACTGCAGACCAACTATCCTGACCTTGTGACCGCAAAGATGGCAAAGAATTTCCGGAAGGCAAAGGTCCTTATCAACTGGTCCCAAAACGACTCCTCAAAGACCATGATCGGTGTTTATTCCCTAAGGGCAGGCGAAAGGCCGCTTGTTTCACTTCCTCTTGCATGGTCTGAGCTTGAGGTTTCAGCCGCGATTGGCGATCCTGAAAGATTGAAATTTCTGCCTTCAGATGCCATAAACAGGACCGAAAAAGAGGGTGACCTTTTTCAAGAGGTTCGTACGAAGAAACAGGTCATTCCTTATCTCTGACATGGGACTGAAGGATTACAGATCAAAGCGGGATTTTAAAAAAACTCCTGAACCGGACACGGTGACCCATGCCCTTCCGGGCGATCTTATTTTTGTTGTGCATAAACATGCGGCCCGGGCCCTCCATTATGATCTCAGGCTTGAACTCGATGGGGTACTAAAAAGCTGGGCCGTACCCAAGGGGCCTTCACTCGACTCATCCGTCAGACGGCTTGCGGTGATGGTTGAAGATCATCCGTTTGAGTACAAAGACTTCGAGGGCATTATACCGGTGGGCAATTATGGCGCTGGAAGCGTCATCATCTGGGATAGGGGTTTCTATCACCACCCCTCTGCAAAAGACCGGAAGGAGAGCAGCCGGCTTCTTCGGGACGGGTTAAGAAAAGGAGATTTGAAGTTTGTCCTGGAGGGCGAAAAGCTCCGTGGGGAATTCGCACTGGTAAAGACGCGGCAGGGTGAGAATTCCTGGCTGCTTTTGAAAAAGAAAGACCGTTTCGGGACCAACGAAGAGATCCTCAGAGAGGACCGCTCTGTGGTCTCTGGCAGGACCATCAAGGAGATTGCCGTAGCCGCTCCGAAAAAGACTTCTGATGAACAGAGCTCACGGATCAGCCTTCGCGCGGCTATAGAAGGTGGTGAACTGAGAGATGCCCCGCTAAGGCCGATGCCTCATGCAGTGCAGCCAATGCTTGCGACTACTGCCAAAGAGCCCTTTGACCATCCTGACTGGATATTTGAGGTGAAGTGGGACGGGTACCGGGCCATAGCAGAGATCAGAGACGGCGATGTTGCGCTTTATTCCCGCAACCTGATTTCGCTGGACCGGAAATTTGGTCTTATCGTCAAAGCGCTCCAGACCTTCCGGGATGATGCTGTCCTTGACGGCGAGATCGTTGTGGTGGATGATCAGGGCCGGCCCGATTTCGAGATGCTGCAGGGGTACAAGAAAGCAGGGCGCGGACATCTGATCTACTATGTCTTTGACCTCCTGCATTTCCATGGTCATGATCTCACAGCCCTTCCGCTGCTCAGCAGAAAGAAGATTCTGAAGCAGGTGCTGCCGATTGCCCCGGAACTGCGGTTCAGCGAGCATGTAACGAAGGAAGGCAGACTGTTTTTCAAGGCTGCGAAAGAGAAGGGACTCGAGGGCATCATGGCGAAAGATGCCGCAAGCGTTTACCGGACCAACATGAGGAGCAGGCAATGGCTGAAGATCAAGACGCGGCTTACCCAAGAGGCGGTGATAGCCGGATTCACAAAGCCCGCAGGAAGTCGAAAATATTTTGGCTCCCTTGTCCTGGGCGTTTTCGAGGGGGATGAGTTGAATTACATCGGTCATTCCGGCGGCGGTTTCCCGATGAAGGTTTTAAAGAACATCAGCGAACAACTGGAGCCTCTGATCCAGACAGAATGCCCCTTTCGGGTCACTCCTGAGACGGTTGCGCCGGTCATCTGGGTGAGACCGCAGCTGGTCTGCGAGGTTGCTTTCCAGGGCTGGACCGGTGAAGGACTTATGAGGCAGCCCACTTTTTTGCGGCTTCGGGGGGACAAAGTCGCTCACGACGTGGCGAAGGAAACAACTCAGCCCCATCCCTGACACAGGGTCGTTGAGAGTAACCCCGGCAAAGGAGACTGGAGCATAACGATTACGCAGGCCTTAGATGTAATCAGATATGCCTTCGAAAGACATGCAAAATAACATGTCTTTCCTATTTAAAATCAGTATGTTAATAACTATTATTCAAAGTGTTTCATAATGTCTGATTTGTCGGTCTTCGTCAAATTGAACATAATGTTCTTGTCGAGCTTTGCCTTTACCGCAGCATCAAGATGATCAAGGATCTGGCTGTTGATCATCTTGCTTGCCGCAAGATACCACCTGGGCGATCCCTCTTTTTTGATGATCGCGTTTATGTCATTCGAAATAAGCTTTGCAGCCTTTTTTTCCATTTCAAGTTCTATATTGTGGGGCTCTCCGTATCCCTTTGCCGCCCCGTTCTTCCCGCCTCCCATAGCGAAACGACCGGATGTATCACTCAGTTTGTCGCTCAACTTGCCATGGGCCTCGATCGAATCATAGCTTTCGATAAGCTGGATTTTGGGGCTTTCATGGTCCTGTTTGGTTACCTTGTACGCCTTGAAATGTCCCAGATCAACAGCGATGATGACTTTATTCATGATTGTTCCTCCTTTTTTACTTATAGTATAGCAGTATCCTGCAGAGACGCAAAGATGAAAATCAGATCGTCAAACTAAGTAGCAATGTCAGGCATACCTGCTGTCTTATTTTTTTAGCATGCAGAAACCTGTGCTATTATTACCCAATGCAGAGTGATGATCTCACGTATATGAGAATGGCCCTTGAAGAGGCGGTTCATGCATTTGATAAGGGAGAGGTGCCTGTCGGCGCGCTCGTCATACGCGGGGGGGAGATCATCGGCCGGGCGCATAATCTGAGAGAAACGACCAGGGACCCTTCTGCGCATGCGGAGATCCTTGCTCTCCGTGCAGCAACCGGCGTATCAGACTCCTGGCGTCTTCTTAACGCTACCCTGTACGTCACAAAAGAACCCTGCATCATGTGTTCGGGCGCGATCATTAATGCACGGATCTCCCGCCTTGTCTATGGCTGTAAAGACGGCAAAGCGGGCGGCGTGGACAGTGTATATCACCTTTTGACCGACGACCGGCTCAATCATCAGGTTGAGGTCGTTTCAGGAGTTCTCGAGACCGAATCCGCCGCATTGCTTCAGCGTTTTTTTAAAGACCGCAGGTAGTTTTCTTCGCTTCGCCTTCTCGTGATACAATAAGCACGACTATGGAACAACCCGCCAAAAGCGAAATAGAGATCATCTTTGACGCTGCCTCTGACGGCATGATAGCGGTGAAGAGTGACGGTCTGGTCACCCTGTTCAACAAGGCTGCCGAAAGGATAACCGGCCTCAGCGCACAGGACATTATCGGCAGGCCGGCGGTCGATGTGATACCGAACACCCGCCTTCATATCGTGCTTGCCGAAGGCATGGCGGAGATCGGGCAGGAGCAGAACCTGGGCAATACGGTGATCATTACGAACAGAGTTCCGGTGCGCGATGCCGATGGCAGTGTGCGGGGAGCGGTCGCGGTCTTCCGCGATATTACCGAGATAAAGAAGCTTTCGACCACGATAAGCGATCTCTGGAATGTGCGGAGTCTGCTCGAGGCGGTTCTTGACTCGACATCAGATGCGATCTCCGTTGCTGACGGGAGCGGGAACAATATCATCGTTAATCCTGCATATACCCGTATAACCGGGCTTCCGCCTGAAGCGGTGATCGGCAAGCATGCGACCGTCGATATTGCCGAGGGTGAGAGCATGCATATGCAGGTGCTCAAGACCGGAAAGCCTGTGAAGAATGTTCATATGCGGGTCGGACCGGCAAAAAAAGAAGTCATCGTCAATGTCGCGCCGGTCTATATCGACGGGGAGATCCGGGGCAGTGTTGGCGTTATCCGGGATATTTCAGAGGTCATCGCCCTTACGGAAGAGCTTGCCCATGCAAAAAAACTGATACGGCAGCTGAAGGCGCGGTACACCTGGGACGATATTATCGGTAAGAGCCCGGCCATTGAACTGGCAAAGGAACAGGCAAAAAGGGCGGCAGAGACTCCTGCTACCGTGCTTCTGCGGGGAGAGAGCGGCACAGGCAAGGAACTTTTCGCCCATGCGATCCATAATGCAAGCAGCAGAAGGAAAGGGCAGTTCGTCCGTATCAACTGCGCAGCCCTGTCTGAGAACCTTCTCGAAAGTGAGCTCTTCGGGTATGAAGAGGGCGCATTCACCGGCGCAATAAAGGGCGGGAAGCGGGGCCTGTTCGAAGAGGCGAGCAGAGGAACGATATTCCTCGATGAGATCGGCGAGATAAGTCTTGCGCTCCAGAAAAAGCTGCTCCGGGTTCTGCAGGAAAAAGAGGTGACAAGGGTCGGCAGTGCAGTTCCCCTGCCGATCGATCTTCGCGTCATTGCAGCAACAAATGCCAATCTTGAGCTGAACGTAAAAGATGGCAGCTTCCGGGAAGACCTCTATTATCGCCTGAACGTTCTTCCGATACAGATCCCCCCGCTCAGGGAAATTAAGGCAGATATCCCTGTGCTGGCAGAACATATTATATTCAAGCTGAACCAGAGCTATGGAAGAGAAGTGCAGACGATCTCTGACGATGCGATGGAAGTCCTCCTGAGCTATAACTGGCCGGGAAACGTGCGGGAACTCGAAAATGTGATCGGCAGGGCGATGATCAACATGAGACTGAACGAAAAGGTGATCGAGAGCGAACATCTTCCGCTGCTCGGCTGTGAGAAGATCAATCAGGCCTTCTTTACTGCGGAGCAGGGCAGTCTGAGGACCCTCGATCAGGCGGTCTCTGCAGCAGAAAGAACTGCCATCATACGGGCATTATCAGAGGCCGGGGGCAGCCGTCAGAAGGCTGCTGTACTGCTTGATACAGCCCTCAGAAATCTCTACTACAAAATAAAGAAGTACGGCCTCGGCTGACCGCTTCAGATACGGCTCTGAACTCTTGCCGGATCTTCTCCGTCGCTAATGTATTGCCACCCCCATTGCCGGATTTAAGATGCCCGGTTGATTCAGAAGATACACATTGACCTATCAGCCAAAAAGTGCTATTTGTAATTATAGGGAATCTTAAAGCTTAAGGATTGGGTGGTCATGAAGCCTGTACCGGTCATAGCTGTCCTTGCGATCATTGCCGTATTAGCCCTGCCGGTATATATTGTGCTCGTTATTTCACCTGCGGTCACAGGCCTTATTGAGAAGAACGCCCAGGAGGAGGCACTCAGTGTTGCCTCTCATCTTGCTTCCATGCTTCTCCGGGACAATGTTACGCCTGGCCGCGGTTTTTTCCCGGACGACTTCCCTGCCGAAGTGGAAAAGATACGAAAAGATTTCAAGATCATGAGGGTTAAGGTCTATTCAGCTGCCGGTGAGGTTATCTACGCCACAGACCCCGCGTACCTTGGCCGCATAAACAGCGAGGACTTCTTCAGAAATACGGTGGCCAGGGGAAAGGTCTATGTCAAAATAGCGAGACAGCAGGCGATCACGCTTGAAGGCGAGACATCCGGGATCGATGTGGCAGAGACCTACGTGCCGCTTATGAAAGCAGGTGTTTTCAGCGGGGCCTTTGAGATCTATTATGATGTTTCAGGCAGGATCAGCAATCTCAAAAGGGTCATGTCTCAGGCGTATGCAGTCCTCTTTGCGGTAGTGGCAGGACTCCTCGGGCTTATAGGGGCCGCACTGGGCAGTGCGGTAAGGAACCTGCGGGAACGGGATATGGCAAGGCGGGAGTGGGAGAATACCTTTAACGCAGTGACTGATCCTATCATGATACTCGATCCTCAGTTCCGCATGCGCAGGATAAACAGGGCGATGGGTGAATGGCTTGGCATAGCGCCGGATAAGGCTGTCGGACTGACCTGTTACCGGCATGTCCACTGCACTGAAGAGCCGATCCCCGAATGTCCTCACAGTCAGCTGCTGAGGGATCATAATGTCCATACAGAGGAGGTCTATGAGGCACGTACCGACACTCACCACGCGGTTACGGTATTTCCGATCTTCGGTGCGAAAGGCGAGCTGTCCGCATCGGTGCACTATGCAAAGGATATAACCCAGCGCAAAAAGGCAGAGAAGGAACTGCACGATGCCGAGGCCAAATACCGCATTGTAGCGGACAATGCCTATGCCTGGGAGTTCTGGATGGCTCCTGATGGCAGCTATATCTATACATCGCCGTCGTGCAGAAGGATAACCGGGTACCTGCCGGAAGAATTTGCTTCTGATCCGGCGCTGTTGCTGAACATCGTGCACCCTGAAGACCGGGAGCGTGTGGCAGAGCATCAGAGATTGGCCCAGAAGCAGGCGACTGCCGGCGAGATCCAGTTCCGCATTGTCAGCCGTGACGGGGCTGTTCGCTGGATGTCCCACGTCTGCCAGCCGATATGCGATGAGCAGGGCAGGCACCTCGGTGTGCGCGGAAGCAATTACGATATTTCGAAACGGAAAGAGGCAGAGGCCGCCCTGCGGGACCGCGAGAAACTGCTGAGGACGATTGTTGAGTCAGAACCCGAGTGTGTAAAGCTTCTGTCCCGCGACGGAGAGCTCATCATGATGAATCCGGCCGGACTTGCGATGCTGGACGCGGAATCCCTCGATGCGGTAAAAGGGCATAGTATAGCTGCGCTGGTCAATGCTGAGTTCCGTGAACCCTTCAGGCGGCTGACAGAGGAAGTATTCCAGGGACGAAGCGGAAAGCTGCAATTCATCGCGACCGGATTCAAGGGGCGGCAACTCTGGCTCGATACGCATGCAGTGCCGCTCCGCAACGAAGACGACGAGATCATCGCGCTTTTAGGCATAACGCGGGATATCACGGATCGAAAGCGGGATGAGGAGTCACTTGAGCGGCAACTGAAGTTCATGACCGCACTGAGTGATATCGGGATGGCTATCAGCTCAAGTCTGGACATGAGGGGGACCCTCAACATTCTGCTTGACCGGCTGACCTCGCAATTAAGGGTCGATGCGGCGGATGTCATGCTGCTCGATCAGGACACGCTCTATCTCAGCTGTGCAGCAGCTCTTGGCTTCAAGACACCGGCCATCCGCAAGATAAGCCCCCGCTTAGGCATGGGGCATGCGGGTCGGGCTGCTATGGAGCGGCGGACGCTTATCATCACCGATCTCGGCGACACGCTCACGCATTCACTCAGGGATGAGGGGTTCAAATCTTATATTGGGGTTCCGCTGATATCTCAGGGCAAGATCAAAGGTGTCCTTGAGATATTCCAGAGGGAGCGTTTTGATCCGACGAATGAATGGCTGGGTTATCTGGAACTTATTTCAGCCCAGGCAGCGATAGCCATTGATAATGCTTCCATGTATGACAGTCTGCAGCGCTCGAACATGGAGCTTACCCTCTCGTATGACGCAACGCTGGAGGGATGGGGACGCACCCTTGAGTTCAGGGACGAAGATACCATGGGGCATACTGCACGGGTAGCCGACATGACCGTGCGTTTTGCCCGGAAGATGGGTCTTGATGAGCGGGAGATCGTGCATGTAAGGCGGGGGGCGCTCCTCCACGATATCGGCAAGATAGGCATTTCCGATGCAATATTGCTCAAACCCGGCAGGCTGAGCGATGATGAACGGGTCATTATGCAGCGGCATCCTGATTATGCGTACCGCCTTCTGTCTCCGATCCCGTTTCTCCGACCTTCACTCGACATCCCTTACTGTCACCACGAAAAATGGGACGGTACAGGATACCCAAGGGGCCTAAAGGGCGTGCAGATCCCGCTTTCTGCCCGCATATTCTCGGTTGTGGACGTCTGGGACGCGCTTCTCTCGGCCCGCCCTTACCGCGAGGCCTGGTCCCTTTCGAGGGTGAGGGAATATATTCAGTTGAGGGCTGATACAGAGTTTGACCCTGCTGTGGTCGACTGTTTTCTGAAGATCCTCGATGAGGAAGAGTCTGGCGAAACTTAGTTGTCGTGGCAATATGGCATGATATTGCATGCAATAAACTGCAATAAAGCAAAATATTGCAGTTTATTGATTTGGTGAATTCATTTGCCCTATTAATAAAATAAAATAATAACAGGCAGTTATTGTATTTTGCTGTATATCTTTCTTGAAATACATATTATGGAATAAAGATTGCAATCATCATTGTGATACAGAATTGCATTGATGAACCAGGTTTTTTCTCATAGAATGGAATAACATTCCTCTTGTGCGATATTTTTGAGGAGTGATCACTATGTTTACGGAGGAATGTTCAATGTCAAGACCGGCATCACAGGGCGCAAAGTTCAGGGCAGCGGTTGAAGAGGAGAGGCCGCTTCAGGTTGTCGGGGCGGTCAACGCCTATGCAGCCCGTCTGGCAGAGCGAACAGGATTTAAGGCTCTTTATCTGTCCGGCGGCGGTGTAGCTGCCAGTTCTCTTGGTGTCCCTGATCTCGGCATCAGTACCATGGATGATGTGCTTACCGACCTCCGCCGTATTACTGATATTTCTGATCTGCCGGTCCTTGTGGATATCGATACCGGATGGGGCGGTGCCTTCAATATCGGCCGAACAATCCGTTCCATGATCAAATGCGGAGCTGCTGCAGTTCACATCGAGGACCAGGTCCAGGCAAAACGCTGCGGACACCGGCCAGGCAAGGCGATTGTGAGCAGGGACGAGATGGTGGATCGCATCAAGGCCGCGGTCGATGCGAAGACCGATCCTGATTTCGTGATCATGGCGAGGACTGACGCCCTTGCGGTCGAGGGTCTTCAGTCAGCGATAGACCGGGCCTGCGCATGTGTGGAAGCGGGAGCAGATATGATCTTTCCCGAGGCAATGACAGAACTCGCGATGTATAAGGAGTTCGTAAAGGCCGTGAAAGTTCCGGTCCTGGCGAATATCACCGAGTTCGGCTCCACCGGGCTCTACACGGTTGAGGAACTGCGTAAGGCTGATGTTTCCCTTGTGCTCTATCCGCTTTCGGCTTTCAGGGCAATGAGCAGGGCAGCGCTTTCCGTGTACGATGCGATCCGCCGGGACGGAACACAGAAGAGCACATTACCGATCATGCAGACACGCGAAGAATTATATGATTATCTCGACTACCATTCGTTTGAGCAGAAGCTTGATAAAATATTTTCCCGGGAGGAGAAGCAATGAGCGCAGCAGAGGCAGTAGAAACAGCAGCACCAAGGGCAAAGAAATCGGTCGCACTCTCTGGCGTATGCGCAGGTAATACTGCTGTCTGCACGGTCGGGCGTACCGGCAATGACCTGCATTACCGCGGATACGATATCGTGGAACTGGCGATGCAGTCCACTTTTGAGGAGGTTGCTTATCTCCTTGTGCATGGGGAGCTGCCGACCGTATCGGAACTCAAGGACTATAAGAAGAAGATGAAGAGCCTGCGCGGACTGCCGGCAGAATTGAAGACTGTGCTGGAGCATATCCCTGCTGCGGCACATCCGATGGATGTTCTCAGGACAGGCTGTTCGGTGATCGGTACAATCCTTCCTGAAAAGGAGGACCGTAATATGCAGGGGTCGCGCGACATTATCGACCGCCTGGTCGCATCCTTTGGATCGATGCTCTTGTACTGGTGGCATTACAGCCAGAACGGCCGCAGGATCGATGTAGAGACGGACGATGACACGGTTGCAGGCCATTTTCTGCATCTGCTGCACGGCAGAAAGCCTTCACCGCTTCATGAAAAATCTCTTGACCAGTCGCTCATACTGTATGCCGAGCATGAATATACCGCCTCCACCTTTGCGGCGCGGGTCATCACCGGAACGCTTTCAGACGTGCACTCGGCCATTACCGGTGCGATCGGCGCGCTGCGCGGGCCGAAACACGGCGGTGCCAACGAGGTAGCCATCGAGATCCAGAGGCGTTACCGCACTCCTGAGGAGGCTGAGGCGGATATCCGGGCCCGCGTTGCGAACAAAGAGATCGTTATCGGTTTCGGCCATCCTGTTTATACGGTGAGCGATCCGAGAAATCCGATCATCAAGGAGATCGCGCGCAAGCTCTGCAAAGACGGAGATAACATGAATCTTCACCAGGTGGCAGACCGTATCGAGGCTGTCATGAAAAGGGAAAAGAACATGTTCCCGAACCTCGACTGGTATTCTGCGGTCTCCTATCATATGATGGGCGTGCCGATCCTGATGTTCACGCCGATATTTGTCATATCCAGGACCACCGGATGGGGTGCTCATGTTATTGAACAGCGGCTGGACAACAAGATCATCCGGCCTTCCGCGAACTATATCGGAATGGAGGACCGGACGTACCTGCCGATAGAAAAAAGATAACAGTACCCGAGGCAACGGGTGGACGCAGGGAGCTCCTGCGTTCACTGCGCCCCGCAGAGCACCGCTTTTCAGAATAAATTCAGTGAAAGATAAGAGGGACACTATGAGCTCACCTATATCGAATATCCGTCCGGAACCGGACAAGGTCCTGGCCGACATTGCTGATTACGTCTGCAGCTATGAAATTACGTCTGATGAGGCATTTGAGACAGCGCGGTACTGTCTCATCGATACGCTTGGCTGCGGTCTTGAGGCCTTGGGCTATCCTGCATGTACCAAGCTGCTCGGTCCTATCGTTCCGGGCACGATCGTGCCTGACGGGGCGCGGGTCCCGGGTACACAGTTCCAGCTTGACCCTGTGCAGGCAGCATTTAATATCGGCGCCATGGTGCGCTGGCTCGACTTCAACGACACGTGGCTTGCTGCGGAATGGGGCCATCCTTCTGATAACCTCGGCGGCATACTTGCCGTTGCCGATCATCTTTCGCGCAAAGCGGTCAGTGCAGGGAAGAAGCCTCTGACCATGCGCGACGTGCTGACCGCAATGATCAAGGCCCATGAGATTCAGGGGGTGATCGCGCTTGAGAACGCCTTTAACCGCGTAGGTCTTGACCATGTGGTATTGGTGAAGGTCGCTTCTGCTGCTGTATGCGCAAGACTGATGGGCGGCAGCAGGGAAGAGATCATCAATGCAGTATCGCAGGCCTTTGTTGACGGCCAGTCCCTCAGGACGTACAGGCATGCGCCGAACACCGGCTCGCGCAAGTCCTGGGCCGCAGGCGATGCAACCAGCAGGGCTGTGCGTCTTGCCCTCTTTACGATGAAGGGCGAGATGGGCATCCCCGGTGTGCTTACTGCCAGGGGCTGGGGTTTCTACGATGCGCTCTTCAGAGGCAATGAGTTCAAATTCCAGCGGCCGTACGGCTCGTATGTCATGGAGCAGATCCTCTTCAAGATATCCTTCCCGGCAGAGTTCCATTCCCAGACCGCTGTGGAATGCGCCATGGCGCTCCATGCCAATTTGAAGGAGATCGGCCGGACCACAGACGATATAAAAAAGATATCGATCCGCACGCATGAGGCAGCCATACGCATCATCGACAAGAAGGGCCCTCTCAGCAACCCTGCTGACCGCGACCATTGCATACAGTACATGGTGGCCGTGCCTTTGATCTTCGGACGACTTACTGCTGCGGACTATGAGGACAGCATTGCCGCAGATCCGAGAATTGATGCGCTGCGTGAGAAGATCACCTGCCTGGAGGATCCTCAGTTCACGAAGGACTATCATGACCCGGATAAGCGCTCGATCGCCAATGCCATCACCGTGGAAATGCATGATGGTACACAGCTGTCGGAGATCGTCATCGAATATCCGATCGGCCATTGCCGCCGCCGTAAAGAAGGCATGCCGGTACTTGTCGAGAAGTTCAGGACCAATCTCAACCGCCGTTTCCCGTCAAAACAGCAGAAGGCGATACTTGACGTCTCTCTTGATCAGTCAAGACTTGAAGGGATGCCGGTGAATGAATATGTTGATATGTTTGTGATATGAGGATCTGCACAAGGTTTGCTGAAGCAGTGAAGCAGTATGCATAACCTTTTCAATACGCTCAGGGAATTCGATCCCGGCATGGGCAGGACAGGGAAGATCTATTCCCTTCCTGCTCTTGCAGAGGCAGGTCTCGATAACATCTCCCGCCTTCCGGTCTCGATCCGCATCCTTCTCGAATCTGTGCTCAGGAACTATGATGAAAAGAAGATAACTGAAGATCATGTGAAGCAGCTTGCCGGATGGAAGCCTGATGCAGGCCGCACGGAAGAGGTCCCTTTTGTTGCGGCGAGGATCATATTGCAGGACTTTACCGGCGTGCCCCTGCTCTGCGACATGGCTGCCATGCGCGGCGTGGCCCTGCGCGAGGGTAAGGACCCGGGCATTATCGAGCCTCTTGTGCAGGTCGATCTTGTGGTGGACCATTCTGTGCAGGTGGACCACTACGGCGAGACATCTGCTCTACGGAAGAACATGACGCTTGAGTTCGAACGCAACAAGGAGCGGTATCAGTTTCTGAAATGGGGCATGAATGCCTTTAAGACCTTCAAGGTGATCCCGCCCGGCATAGGTATTGTGCATCAGGTGAATCTCGAATATCTCGCGCGCGGCGTTCACCGGAAGGATGATCTGTATTACCCTGATACCCTTGTCGGCACAGACAGCCACACCACCATGATCAACAGCATCGGCGTGGTCGGCTGGGGAGTCGGCGGCATAGAGGCAGAGGCCGGCATGTTAGGCCAGCCGGTCTATTTCCTCACGCCGGATGTTGTCGGAGTCCGGCTCAGAGGAAGGCTGTGCGAAGGGGTGACTGCAACGGATCTCGCTCTGACCATAACAGAGATGCTCCGCAGGGAAAAGGTTGTCGGAAAGTTCGTCGAATTTTTCGGTGAGGGCGCTTCATCTCTTGCGCTCCCTGACCGTGCTACTGTTGCCAACATGGCTCCGGAATACGGCGCAACGATCGGCTTCTTCCCTGTGGATGAACAGACCATTGCTTTTTTCAGGTCGAGCGGACGCACTGACGAAGAAGTATCTGCATTCGAGGCATATTTCAGGGCGCAGGAAATGTTCGGGATGCCGAAGCCCGGAGCGATCGATTATTCGAAGGTGATCGAGATCGATCTCTCTGGTGTCAGGCCGTCTGTAGCAGGACCGAGACGTCCGCAGGAGCGCATCGAACTTCCTGATCTCGGCAGCAGGTTTACTGAACTGTTCAGCAGGCCGGCAGAGGAGAGCGGTTTTGCCAAAAAAAGCGATGATCTGCCAAAACGCTTCAGGACAAAGGACCGCAAGGAGGTCGGTTCCGGTGATGTGATCATTGCTGCGATCACGTCCTGTACGAACACCTCTAATCCGGCGGTCCTGCTTGCCGCAGGCCTCCTTGCGAAAAAGGCTGTTGAGAAGGGTCTGACCATAAGGAAACATATCAAGACCTCTCTTGCGCCCGGATCGAGGGTTGTTGCCGATTATCTGAAGAGGGCCGGTCTCCTGTCCTATCTTGAAACGCTGGGCTTTTCTGTTGCTGCATACGGCTGCACCACCTGTATCGGCAATGCAGGACCGCTGGATCAGGGGATAGAAGAGACCATTGTGAAGAACGATCTTGTCTGTGCAGCGGTACTTTCCGGCAACCGGAATTTCGAGGCCCGCATTCATGCCAATCTGCGCGCCAATTTTCTGATGAGTCCGCCTCTTGTGGTGGCCTTTGCCCTTGCGGGTACGGTGATCAAAAATATGGAGAGAGATCCTCTCGGCATCGGGAGCGACGGCCTGCCTGTGTATCTGAAGGACGTATGGCCGGGCAATGAAGAAGTGGCTGCGGTGATGAAGTATGCCGGAGATCCGGAGGTCTTTCGACGCTTATACTCTGACGTTACAAAAGATCACGAACTATGGAACAACGTAGCAGCTGTTTCTGAAGAGGTCTATAACTGGCCGTCCTCCACGTACATTGCGGAACCGCCTTTCTTTGACGACTTTGCCATGCAGCCCGGCGCTGTGACCGATATTAGGCATGCACGTGTGCTTGCCATCTTCGGGGATTCTGTCACGACCGACCATATCAGTCCTGCAGGTTCGATCAGGGCCGATTCCCCTGCAGGCAGGTATCTCATGGAGCAGGGTGTAGGGAAGGGCGACTTTCAGAGCTACGGCACCCGGCGGGGAAATCACCACGTGATGATACGCGGCGCCTTTGCAAACGTGCGCATAAGGAATCTTATGCTGTCGGCCGGGGAAGACGGGAGCCGTCCTGAGGGAGGATATACTCTGTTTCAGCCGTCCGGTGAAATGATGAGCATCTATGACGCTGCAATGAGTTATTCAGCGCAGGATATTCCGACGGTTGTCTTTGCCGGCGAGGAATATGGCACGGGTTCTTCAAGGGACTGGGCAGCCAAGGGCACGCAGCTTCTTGGCGTGAGGGCTGTTATTGCAAAGAGCTTCGAACGCATTCACCGCTCCAATCTTGTCGGCATGGGCGTGCTGCCGCTGCAGTTCAGGACTGAAGATTCTGTTTCCTCGCTCTCTCTCAGAGGAGACGAGCAGTTTGATATCACAGGACTGGATGACCTTCGTCCGCAGCAGGAGATTGGACTTACCATCAGGAGGGCGGATGGCTCAGTGCAGAACATTATGGTCTTATCCCGTATCGATACCCCCATAGAGGCTGATTACTTCAGGCATGGAGGCATTCTTCCCTATGTACTCAGGGAACTATTGGCAAAGTAAGGTATTTGTCGTTATTATAAAGCTATAAGTAAAATATAAGACAGGAGGCTTACGATGGGCAGGTACGAGGAGCTATTCAGAAAGAGCATTGAGGACCCCGAGGGTTTCTGGGGTGAGGCAGCAGAGGGGATCTCATGGTATAAAAAATGGGATAAGGTGCTGGACGATTCGAACAAGCCGTTCTATCGCTGGTTTACCGGTGGGCAGATGAACACCTGCTACAACGCTGTTGATCGTCATGTTGAAGGCGGCCGCGCAGACCAGACGGCGATCATCTATGACAGTCCGGTAACTGGTGCAATACAGAAGTTCACGTATCGGGAACTTCTTGATCAGGTTTCACGGTTTGCCGGTGCTCTAAAAACTATGGGAGTCACCAAGGGCGATACGGTCATTATCTATATGCCGATGATCCCGCAGGCAGCCATCGCAATGCTTGCCTGTGCGCGTCTGGGGGCTATTCATTCGGTGGTATTTGGAGGTTTTGCTCCTCACGAGCTTGCGATACGCATTGATGACGCAAAGCCCCGGGTCATCATCTCCGCATCCTGCGGCATAGAGGTAAAGAAGATCATCGAGTATAAATCGATGCTGAATAAGGCCATTGAACTGGCTGAATATAAGCCGGAAAAATGCGTGATCTTCCAACGTCCCCAGGTTACTGCCGAGCTTATCCCGGGGCGTGATTTTGACTGGGACGAGATAGCGGCAAAGGCAGAACCGGCGGACTGCGTGCCGGTCATGGCGACTGACCCGCTCTATATCCTCTATACCTCGGGAACCACCGGCAAGCCAAAAGGCATTGTGCGCGACAACGGCGGCCATGCCGTTGCTCTGCGGTGGAGCATGGAAAATATCTATGATACAAAACCGGGTGAGGTTTACTGGGCAGCCTCTGATGTGGGCTGGGTAGTCGGCCACTCTTATATCGTGTATGCCCCGCTCCTGGCTGGATGTACCACAATACTTTATGAGGGAAAGCCGGTCGGTACCCCTGATCCGGGAGCATTCTGGCGCGTCATCTCGGAACACGGGGTGAAGACCCTTTTCACTGCGCCGACTGCATTCCGGGCGATAAAGAGGGACGATCCCCAGGGTGAATATCTGAAAAAATATGATCTGTCTAATTTTAAATATCTTTTCCTTGCCGGTGAGCGGCTCGATCCTGATACGTATCACTGGGCACACAACCTTCTTCACCGGCCAGTGGTTGACCACTGGTGGCAGACAGAGACTGGGTGGCCGATCACCGCTAACTGTATGGGTATAGAACAATTTCCTCTTAAGCCCGGTTCGTCGACCAAGCCTGTTCCGGGATTCGATGTCCAGATACTCGACCCCAGCGGCAAGGTTCTCGGCCCGACCGAGGAGGGTCTTGTCGTCGTCAAACTGCCCCTGCCTCCGGGCACGCTGCCTACACTTTGGCAGGCTGATGAGAGATTCCTACAGTCATATACCAAGGTATATCCCGGTTACTATTTCACGAGTGACGGCGGGTTCAGGGATGAGGACGGGTATGTCTTTATCATGGGCCGCGTTGATGATGTGATCAATGTAGCAGGCCATCGTCTTTCGACCGGTGAGATGGAAGAGATCATTTCCCAGCACCCGGATGTTGCAGAATGCGCAGTCTTTGGTGTTCATGATTCGCTGAAGGGGCAGGTCCCGTTCGGCCTTGTGGTCCTGAAATCCGGTGTCAAGACAGATGACAGCGTTATGAAAAAAGGACTCGTAGGCATGATACGCGAAAAGATTGGCCCCATTGCCTGCTTTAACGAAGCTGCAGTGGTCGGAAGGCTGCCGAAGACCCGGTCGGGAAAAATTTTAAGAGGCACGATGAGAAAAATAGCAGATGGTGAGCCGTATTCAATGCCATCGACCATCGAGGACCCTGCAGTTCTTGGTGAAATAGAGGAAACGCTCAGAAAAGCGGGGTATGCAAACAAGAAATAAGATGGTTGTAAGTATGAAGACATTTGCTTATTAAATCCCTCCTATCCTCTCCCCATCCGGGGACAAGCCTTTGCCAAAGGGAGGTATCATACCCCTCTTTGGCAAAGAGGGGTGAGGGGAGATTTTTGAAGTGTCGGTTTACCTATGAACTTAGTAGCAAGAGGGATAAAAACAACCTTAATGTTATCTATCTTTTGTGAAAAAGAACAATGCGGTTGGTATTGGTGCCGTCGGTATTATTGCTGACACCCCAGATATTTGAGGTCTTGGTAAATTCCTGCATATTGATAACGATCCCTTCGCAGGAGAAGCCTGCATCGATGCCGAGGGGCACCACATATTCATCGAGTCTGATGGTGCCCTTTCTTACCTCACCCACTTCAAAGGCTACCCATCCGTCCTGCCTGGTGATGCGATACAGTTCATGAAAGACCCTGCCCATGATTATTGACCACTCTGTTATTGATTTCGGCGTGGAGATCCCGTCTGCGATCCTTTCAGCATCCATGCCATTAAACCAGCACCTGAGCCAGTTGTCCTTTGAATAGGTGACGATGTCCAGAAAGGGCGGCGACGTCACGGTCAACTGAACGGTTTTTGATCCTATCTCAGGTGTTGCGGCGGCATCTTTCGTCAAAAATAACGCAGTGTTCCCTGCCTTGTTCAGGGAGTTCTTCTGTTCTTCCGTTACATTTTTGAGCAGGGTTCTCGTTTTTTTCAGGATTATCGCTTTTACATCTCTGTATTCCGGCGTCTGTTGTCGTTGTTTATTGATCCTGACCTGTTCATGCCGTGTGATTGCCTGATTGGGCGGAAACGTGTACACAGAGAAAAAGCCTGAGGAGTGGCCGGTCAAGCGGTTCGTGGCAACCATGCGGATCCATCTGTCTGTCATGTCTTCAGATCCGTCTTCTTTTCTTTTGAGCAGATACTGCTTGAGAGACAGGATCTCTGTCAGCGTATCAGGATGATAGAACATCGATAGATTTAGGTCAGACTTGATCCGCTTCCTGAATTTGATCTGATTCAGGCGTTCCGCGATATCCTCAATACGGGGAACAAAGAAACGTGGCATTGCCAGTATCTGATTAAGCGGATTTATATCATTCGAGATGATTCTGCGCGAAAGAATTCCTGCCTCGATGACGGTCGTGCCTCTCCCGCTGAAAGGATCGTAAACAAAATCGTTCTTGTTCGTCAGAAGGTCGATGAAAAAGGCAGGCAACTGCGGCTTGAAGCATGCCCTGTACGATATCTCGTGAATTGAAGATGCCTGCCGCTGTTTTGCAGTCCAGAATTCGTTGATATACTGCGGTATCTGATGCCCATGAAGACAAACTGTCCGTATATGCGGTCTCGCTGAATTCTGTTGGAGTGGAGCAGAACCTGACCTATTGGTGAACTGACTCAAAAATGCTGAAACAGTCTTTGTATTGGCTTTTGTGCTGCTCATGCGGTCAGTCCTATCATAAAGAGATAACTGGCGGAGAGGGGGGGATTCGAACCCCCGATGGAGTTGCCCCCATAACGATTTTCGAGACCGCCGCCTTCAACCGCTCAGCCACCTCTCCGAAGGGACTATTTTACCGTAAACGTATTTGCAATTGAAACCGGGCAGAGAAATAAGCTGCGGTCCGCAATCTTTTCCGGCCTTAACGTCTTAATACTGTAATGCGAAAGGCAGAAACTCCGTATTGTCCTGTCAGTGGAAAGCCTGTTCTTTTACCTGGATCACGGTCAAGGGCATTGAGCTTACAAGCTCCCTGTCGAGATAGTGTTCTATCCAGTAGGTGCCTGGCGCTGAAAATTCAATATTCAGATGCAGGGAGATATCGCGGTGTTTGTGATGGGCATCGCTCATCGTAATGCGGGAGACGGTTTCCCTGAGCGTGGTCTTCCTGTCAGGGGACAGGAGTCTTGTCATTACTTCGAATTCCCCTCTGCCGTCAGTCCATTCTGACATCAGGGCAAGTCTGGGGTGCAGGACCGGAAAACTGATTGCATAGATGTTTTCAAAAAGTCCCATCAGGCTGATCTTGCCCCCCTGTTCCTGCCTGACATCGTCGCAGACGATTGTGTAGCTGAGCGATGGTTTCATGCTATCTGTCATTAGTGACCCCTTTGCGATAGAGATAATGCTGATTTCATATTCTACCGTGAGCCTGAAAGAAACAACAAGAAGCTGCGCACGGCATGGCCCATGAACTGATGAGTCAGGATGGCGGCGCTGAACATGCAGGAGGATTTCTGGTATTACGTTCCGGACAAACGGTAAAATATGATTATGATCATCGATGCAAGAGCAAAAGACTTGGCTGACGCCCTGAAGCAGCTGAAAGAGCTTTTTTCTTCTCATGATAATGAGACAGACCCTCTTGAGATTCTGGTCCGTGACAAGAAGGATGCCGGCGAGATAAGGGCCTTTGCTTCCATGACCGGCTTCAAGACAGCACTCTATCATGAGGACGGCTATTACAGGATTACTGTTATCGGCGCGTCATGCGGGTGCCACGGGTAGATCAATGAGCGCTCCGCTGCAGAAGAATGAGTGTGTTGTGGTCCTGGGCGCAGGCCTTACGGGTCTGTCGGCCGGCTCTGTTCTTGCCCGTGCCGGGTACGGCGTTAAGGTGGTCGAGGCCGATGCTGCTGTAGGCGGCCTTTCAAGGACCATACAGCACAACGGGTACAGGTTTGACCTTGGGGGGCACCGGTTCTTTACGACCGATGAAGGGTTGAATCGTTTTGTCCGTGACCTTATGCAGGACGAACTGATCACGGTCTCGCGTTCGAGCAAGATCTTCATGCGGGACAAGTTTCTTGACTATCCCCTCAGACCCGCAAACGCTTTTTTCGGTCTCGGCATATTGACCAGTCTCAGGATCCTCGCTGATTTCGGTCTTGAAAAATGCAGGGGACTGATCAGTCAGAATAAATGCGTTTCCCTTGAGGATTGGGTGATAAGAAACTTCGGCCGCACCATGTTCGATATTTATTTTAAGGTGTACAGCGAAAAGGTCTGGGGTATCGATTGCAGCAGGATCAGCGCTGAATGGGTTGACCGCCGGATAAACGGTCTTTCTCTTGCGAAGGCCCTGAAAAATGCCTTCTTCAGGGTCAGCGGAAAGAAGATCCCGACCCTTGTTGATGAGTTCTTCTATCCGAAGCTCGGTATCGGCAGGATATCTGAAAGACTTAAAGATGAGATCGAAGTCGTCAATAGCGTTCTTCTTGATACCAGGGTCGAGGCTATCCACCACGACCAAAACGAGATCAGCGGCATTGTTGTGAGGCATCAGGAGCATACTGATGTCATAACCGGCAGGCAGTTCATATCGAGTCTGCCCCTGACACAGGTCATCAATATGCTCTGCCCCGCGCCGCCGCAGCATATCCTTGACGCCGCAGCCAGGCTCAGGTTTCGGGATCTTGTTGTTGTTGCGCTTATGGTGGACAAGAAACGGGTTACGGATCAGACGTGGATCTATATACCGGAAGAGAAGATCCCCTTTGGCAGAATTCACGAGCCGACGAACTGGTCTGATATGATGGCGCCTGAGGGAAAGACCCTGCTGGTGATCGAATATTTCAGTTTTAAAGGCGACAGGATATGGAGTGATACGGATGAGCACCTTGTGGAGGTGACGCTCGATCATCTTGAAACGCTCGGTTTCCTGAAAAGCAGTGATGTCTGTGACAGCGTGGTCGTTCGCGTTCCAAAGGCATATCCGCTTTTTGAAGTGGGGTACCGAGAGCTCTGCGAAGAGCTGTATGCATATCTCGGACAGTTCAAAAATCTTCATATTGCAGGGAGGTCAGGCATGTTCCGCTATTACAACATGGACCATGCCATTGAGTCAGGTATCAGAGCTGCAGAGACGCTTATCAACAGGGGAATGGCTTCAGGAGTGGCCGCAGAAGATGATGTTCTGTTGGCGGGCTGCGAAGGATGAGATGCGCTCTGGTCATCCCGTCCTGGATTCCGGAAGAGATCTTTTCCTCAAAGACTGCGGCATCCCAGATCAACTACTGGCAGCCTCTCGGAACTCTTTATGTTGCCGCTGTGCTGAGAGAAGCAGGCCATGAGGTTATCTTTGTTAACGGTGCATTTACGAAGCATGAGCAGCTTCTGGCCGAGATCAGCTCTTTCAATCCCGCATTTGTAGGCATCTATTCCACTACCTTTGGCTGGAATAAGGCAAAGAGGACAGCGGAAGATATACGGCGAATTCTGGAACTTTCAAATAGACAAGTAAACTCAAATGGCAAGAATAATCCCCCCTCGCCCCCCTTTAGTAAAGGGGGGAAGGGGGGATTTGGTGATGTCTTTATCTGCGCCGGCGGGCCTTACCCGATAGCACTGCAGGAGAAGTGCCTTGACGATGCGGGCGATCTCTTTGACGCTATCGTTACTGGCGAGGGAGAGCTGACCTGTCTTGAGATAATGCAGCGGCTTGAATCTGGCATGGGACTTCAAGGTGTTGCCGGCGTCGTATATCGTGAAAAAGGAGTGATCGTTAAGAATCCTCCCCGGCCGCTTATGGAGGATCTTGATGGGCTGCCGTTCCCGGCGCGTGATCTCCTCGGTGATTCAATGCTCTACATCCCTCCGCCGGCCACGTATAAGAGAAAGCCGGTAGCAGTGCTTATGACCTCGCGCGGCTGCAACCGGAAATGCATCTACTGCTTTCAGATAGACCGCCATCGGGAGCACGGCATCCGCTTTCGCAGTGTTGACAATGTGCTGAAAGAGATCGAGCATTGCCTTGCCATGGGATATAGAGAGATCAAGTTTATTGATGACACGCTTGCTGCTGACTATGACAGGGCCATGCAGATCGCGCGTGAGATAAAAAGACGAGGGCTTGATTTTACCTGGTTCGCCTCTGCCTGCGTGAACCAGGTGGATAAGCCGCTGCTTCAGGCATTCAGGGATGCAGGCTGCTGGGCCATTCTTTTTGGCGCAGAGAGCGGGGTCCAGAAGAACCTGAATACCATCAGGAAGGGCACGACCCTTGATCAGATACGCAAGGCAGTGAAGGCGGCACAGGAAGTTGGCATCAGGGTGAGCACGCCTTTCATGTTCGGCATTCCGGGAGAAACCTTTGAAGAGGGTCTTCAGACCATTGAATTTGCTCTTGATCTGAATCCTGACATTGCAAACTTTCATGCTATAACACCTTTTCCCGGCACAGAGCTCTATGACAATCTCGAACAATACGGTGCTATGTCAGACGAACTTTCCGACTTTACCTATCAGGGGGCTGCATTCATCCCTTTCACCATGTCCCGGGAAGAGATCCTGAAGCTCCGCCAGCTTGCATTCAAGCGATTTTATTCCCGCCCCTCATTTCTATTTAAGAGACTGCTTGAATTGAGAAATCCTCATGAGCTCATGATCGCTCTCAAGAGCCTCAGAAGCCTCTTCCACCTCTGGACAAAGGACGATCTCTTCAGCCGTAAGAAGCAGGGTTCTGCAGGGCAGGCTGCTCAGGAGTGAAGCAGACAGACAGCAGAGAACCTCTCGTGCTCCTTGCCATTGCAGTTGGCGGGCTTTTCATCACCGGCCTGAATCCTGCGGACAGAATGACATGGGTTCTCGAAGTTGCCCCTGTCCTGATCGGTATCCCGCTCGCGGTCAGGACATTCGGGCAGTTTCCGCTGACGCCGCTGCTCTACCGGCTCATTTTTCTCCATAGTCTGGTCCTTATGCTCGGCGGCCATTATACCTATGCAAACGTTCCTCTGGGGTTCTGGATGCAGGATCTCTTTCATTTCAGCAGGAATCACTACGACAGAATAGGACACTTTATGCAGGGCTTTGTGCCGGCGATCCTGGCCCGTGAGGTCCTGATCAGAAGATCGCCGCTCAGGCCGGGGAAGTGGCTCTTTTTTCTTGTTGTATGCATCTGTCTTTCTTTCAGCGCTCTTTATGAGCTGATCGAATGGTGGTCGGCCTTGATACTGGGGCAGGGGGCTGACGCCTTTCTCGGCACGCAGGGAGATGCCTGGGACACGCAGTGGGATATGTTTCTTGCATTGATAGGGGCCATAACTGCACAAGTAGTCCTCAGCAGGCTCCACGACAGGGAGCTTGGCAGATCTATACAGGCATAACGCATTGATCAGAACTGCGATGTAAGAGAACTGCAATAACTCATACAGGACTAATGCTCACAAATGCAGAACATAATTATTGACACGACTTGTCATCTAAATTAAGATGAGGCAATCAGATCTCATATGGGCGGAATTGGAGGGGAAAATGCGAATCTGGAAACCTATTAAGCTGCTGTCGATTATAGCGCTATTCATTTCTTTATTTCTTTTCACCGGCTGCGGCGGAGGATCCGATACACCTGAACAATCGCCGGTTTCTGAACAGCCTCCTATTTCTGAGCAACCTCCAGTTTCCCGTACTGATGCACTCGATACCTGGCACTGGAGAAACCCTTTGCCTCAAGGTAATCCGCTCTCGGGATTGGCCTATGGCAACGGCATATTCGTCGCCGTTGGTGGTAGTGGGACGATTGTGACATCTGCTGACGGGAAAACCTGGAGTTCAAGGACTTCAGGAACTACTGATTATCTCAGAGGAGTGACCTATGGCAATGGCATATTCGTAGCCGTTGGCGCTAATGGGACGATCCTGACATCAGCTGACGGAATAACCTGGAATTCAGGAACTTCAGGCACTGATAATTGGCTCTATGGAGTGACCTATGGCAATGGCATATTCGTAGCCGTTGGTGATTATGGGTGGATCCTGACATCAGCTGACGGGAAAACCTGGAGTTCAAGGACTTCAGGAACTACTGATTATCTCAGAGGAGTGACCTATGGCAATGGCATATTCGTAGCCGTTGGTTCTAATGGGACGATCCTGACATCTGTTGATGGTATAGTCTGGACTTCAAAGCCTTCTGTAACTGCCGCCACTACTATCTCTGTCCCTGACGCGCTCTATGGAGTGACCTATGGCAATGGCATATTTGTAGCCGTTGGTGTTACTGATATGGTTGGCAGGATTCTGACATCTGCTGACGGTATAACCTGGACTTTAAGGACTTCAGGCACTTCTACGTATCTCTATGGAGTGACCTATGGCAATGGCATATTCGTGGCCGTTGGTTCTAATGGGACGATTCTGACATCTGCTGACGGTATCGCCGGCGCTGATAATTATCTCCATGGAGTGATCTATGGCAATGGCATATTCGTAGCCGTTGGTGATTATGGGTGGATCCTGACATCTGCTGATGGAATAACCTGGGCTTTAGGAACTTCAGTCACTACTAACACTCTCCTTGACGTGACCTATGGCAATGGCATATTCGTGGCCGTTGGTTCTAATGGGACGATTCTGACATCTGCTGACGGTATCGCCTGGACTTTAAGGACTTCAGGCACTTCTACGCAGCTCTATGGAGTGACCTATGGCAACGGCATATTCGTAGCCGTTGGTAGATCTTTTGATGGACTAAACTCGACATTCGTATCCGAAATCCTGACATCTGCTGACGGTATAACCTGGACTTTAAGGACTTCAGGCACTTCTACGTATCTCTATGGAGTGACCTATGGCAATGGCATATTCGTGGCCGTTGGTTCTAATGGGACGATTCTGACATCTGCTGACGGTATCGCCCAGGGATAAATGCTGATCCCCTTGGAGTGACCTATGGCAATGGTATATTCGTAGCCGTTGGTGAGTTTGGGACGATCCTGACATCTGCTGACGGTATAGCCTGGACTTTAAGGACTTCAGGTAATTATAATTATCTCTATGGAGTGACCTATTGCAATGGTATATTCGTAGCCGTTGGCGGTGGGACGATCCTGACATCTGCTGACGGTATAACCTGGACTTCAAGAACTTCAGGAACTATTTATTCTCTCTCCGGCGTGACCTATGGCAACGGTACATTCGTAGCCGTTGGTAGTTACGGGGCGATCCTCCAGTCGGATCCAGTTTATTAATTCCCACATTCAGAGGCGCTGTATAAGGAGAGGGATATTGTACCTGAAACTGTCTGTCAAATTTCAGCCTCTCTTATTACAAACAACGGCTCCTGTATCTTCTCTCCGTGACAGATGGGGCATCTGCCCGGTTTCTTGAGCCGCTCCCGTTTGATAAAAACAAAGCCGCACTTGCTGCATTCAGCCGGTATGACTGTAAGGTGATGGCCGGTTTTATGTGTTGAACGCCCGATATGTTCAAGGTGTTCGTACACGTCCTTCTCTGAGATATGAACCTCTGCCGATATCTCCTTTGCCGAGAGTGTGCGCTCCAGCAGCAGAGACAAAATATCCTTTCTGATCGTCTCGTGCCGTTCAGCAGGGACAAAGGGTTCCTTAGGTTTCTGCTTTTTTACCACGTATTTCTATGTATTCTCGTCTCATTGTACCGGTCGGGCCGGGCTGGTTTCTGTTCTGCAGGATGACCGAAGGGTATCAAGGCAAAGGGTATTACGTGCTCAGGGACAGCAAAAAGTTTGCGGACCCCTATGACACGCTCACTTCGCGGGTAAATACCGAGCCATACGCCTCCGAGTCCAAGCGCATGGACTGACAGAAGAAGGTTCTCCGTAGCGGCAGCGCAGTCCTGCACCCAGTACCCTACATGCTTTTCAAGGGAAGGATCTCCGCATACCAGGATCGCAGTTTGGGCCTCTCTGCACATGAGTGCGTGGGGATGAAGATCAGGCACGCGGTCAAGCAGTTTCCTGTCATCAATAACCACAAAATGCCAGGGCTGTTGGTTGCCTGCAGAAGGTGCGCTCATGGCAGCCTCAAGAATCTCCTGAATGGTCTGTTCAGAGACCTGATCTGTTGTATATTTACGTATGCTTCTGCGTGAAAATAAGGCCTGCATAGCGTCCATCATAAGCCTCCTGATGCGTGAAAATCTCCCCTCGCCCCTCTTTGTCAGAAAGGGGATATTCCTCCCTTTGGCAAAGGGAGGTTAGGAGGGATTTCACAAAATATAGTCTCCTTCAGTATAGCAAAGGATTACCCTCTTTATCTTATTATGAAACCTATAAACGCCTGGCCGATCTTCGGAACTTATCGGAGGAAGCGCGTAAAGTAGCAGGCTCTGCGGCGCCGCTTGGCTCCTGGATAGCTGTTACAGGGACCTTTGATCCTGCGGTCATTCCTCTTGCCGCTGCAGTGATATTCTGGCTTGCGGGGTTTGATGTACTCTATGCGCTTCAGGACATTGAATTTGACAGACATGCCATGGGCATTGACCACAATATTTATAAACGCTGGAGTTAGGCGGCTTATAATACTAAGCGTATTGGTTATATATCATTCGCAACAAATCTCCCCACACCCCTCTTTGGCAAAGAGGGGCATGATACCTCCCTTTGGCAAAGGGAGGATAGGGGGGATTTTATAATTGAATACCTCGTCCTTCTTAAGTGCTTTTCTTACGGCATATTATTGTCTTTATGATTTATCTCATAGTCTTTTTTCTCCGGTCTGGTAAAATAGAAACATGTTCAAGGAAGGATGCCCAGGAAGCGCAGAGATACGGAGCCCCTCTCCTGAAGAGATCATCTGTTTCTGGTGTGATGCCAGGAATGAGATCTGGAGCGACGAGTCCGAGATGCACTGCAAGAATTGCGGCAAGCAGATAGCCCGCGATATGAAGCCCTCCTGCATTGCCTGGTGTCCGGCGGCAAAGGAATGCGTTGGGGCGGAGAAATACGAGAGGCTGATGAAGGCAATGATCAAGTAATAACTGCGTACGCTGTATGGATAAAAAACGAAAGCCCCTTCAGGTAATGAAGGGGCTTTCGTTTTCGTTTATAGAGACGAACGTTAGGCTGCTGTCACATTGACTGCTTTGGGGCCCTTCGGACCGTCAGCCACCTCAAAATTTACTTCCTGTCCCTCTGCAAGGGTTTTAAAGCCGTTGGACTGGATCTCCGAAAAATGCACAAAAACATCCACGCCATTCTCGCCTGTGATGAACCCGAAACCCTTGGACTCGTTGAACCACTTAACTTTTCCTTTCTGCATGCTGCTCTTTCCTCCTGAAATAATTTTTGGGCCCCGAAAAAAAATCCGAAACCTGTTATAAAGTATTGCACAGAAAAATTAGAGAAATCAAGCGCAATTTACCCTAATAGTGATCTGCTCCGTCAACCATGAGACGGGAGATATTCTTTGCGAAAAGAGCAGGGTCCTTTGGTTTCTGCCCGGAAAGCAGAAGTGCCTGGTCAAGGAGAAGCGCAGTATACTGTGCAAGGACCGGTGCGCTGCTGTCCTTTTCGAATATGCGGTTCATGGCGGCAAAGATCGGATGAGCGGGATTGATCTCGAGAACCTGCTTGTGTTCAGGAACCTCCTGCCCCATGGCCTTCAGCATTTTTTCCATGCGCGGATCAAGGTCGCCTTCGTCACCGACGAGACAGCAGGGAGAGTCCTTGAGGCGGCCGGAGAGGCGCACATCTTTCACGTCATCCTTTATTTGTGACTTGATATAATCCATGAGCTTGCCCAACTGTTTCTTTTCCTCTTCATGGTCGGCTGTCCTGTCAAGGCTTATGTCGCCCTTAAGTACGGATTTGAACTTCTTGCCCTTGTATTCGAAGCCGCTGAAGATGAAGTCATCGATGTCATCTGCCATGAAGAGCACCTCATAACCCTTTTCCGCAAAGACCTCGAGGTACGGAGATGCCTTCATCTCCTGCAGGGAAGGGCTGGTTATGAAGTAGATCTCGTTCTGTCCGTCCTGCATGCCGGATACATAGTCATCAAGCGTCCTGAGCTTGTCTCCTTCGGCCTTCGTAGAACTGAACAGGAGAAGGTCGGCGATAGTCTCTTTCCTTGCAAAATCGAGGTGCAGGCCTTCCTTGAGGATCCTGCCGAACTCGCGGTAGAACTGAAGGAAGGTGTCATAGTGTTCCTGCTTCATTTCAGCAAGGGTATCCAATACTTTTTTCGTGATATTGTTCTTTATTACCGTGATCTGCCGGTTGTTCTGGAGTATCTCGCGCGACACGTTAAGCGGCAGGTCTGAGGAATCAACTACGCCTTTTACGAACCTGAGATAGGCCGGAATAAGCTCCTCGCAATGGTCCATGATCTGCACCTTCCTGACATAAAGGGCAGGGCCCATCTTAAACTCCTTGTAAAAGATGTCGAGCGGGGCATGGGACGGCAGATAGAGAAGGCAGGTGAACTCTGACGTGCCTTCGGCCTTGTAGTGGATGACCTTGAGAGGATCGGAGAAGTCGTGGGACAGGTGTTTGTAGAATTCACTGTGTTCGCTGTCAGTGATCTCTGCTTTATCCCTGAGCCAGATGGCCTTCCCGGTATTGATCTGCTCATCTTTCTTTATTTTAACCTTTAAGGTCTTGTCGAGCGCTGACTCTTCTTCCCGTTCGATCTCAAGCATGATCGGGTATTCGATGTAATCAGAGTACTTCCGCACAACATCCCTGATCTGCCATTCGTCCAGATATGCTCTTTCCTCCTGTTTGATATGCAGGATGACATCTGTGCCCGGTGTCTCTTTTGTATAATCCTCGATGGTGAACGTGCCGTCAGCTGTTGATTCCCACCTGATCCCGGTCTTGTCCTTTGATCCTGCCCTGCGTGAAAGCAGCGTGACCCGGTCGCTTATCATGTACGAGGAGTAGAAGCCGACGCCGAACTGTCCGATAAGGTCAGGACTGTCCTTTACCGCCTTTTCTTTCAGTGTCGTAAGGAATTCCCTGGTACCTGAGTGGGCTATGGTCCCCAGTGCCCTGATCGCCTCGTCTCTGGTCATTCCTATGCCGTTGTCGCTGATCGTTAATGTTGCGGCATCCTTGTCAGCAGATATCCTGATCTTCCACTCGCCTTTCTGTTCGAGGATATCAGGATCGGTAAGGGACTCGTATCGCGCCTTGTCAATGGCATCTGAAGCATTTGAGAGGAGTTCCCTGATGCTTATTTCCTTATGGGAGTACAACGAGTGGATCATAAGATCGAGGAGCTGGTTGACCTCGGTCTTGAATTCGAATTTTTCGGCTGTCATCTTTTCTAACCTCTTTCTGTGATATTTATTAGCACTCGCCGGTGACGAGTGCTAACTTATTTATATTACAAAGTAATTTATCATGTCAAGGATAAAGACGATCGGAAAGGTGAAAAAAGTCCTGTTTACTGCGGGTGAAAGAGGAGGGGCCTTCCGGCCCCTCCCCATATTTTAGAATTCTACGTCAAAGGTAAGATAGATATTATTCGCTTTTCTGAGAGGCGGATACATTTGAGCATCCATCGGATTAAAGGTATTCAGGTCGCTGATCTTTTTCGGTTCTCCAAGCCATCCGTTGCTGCCGGTATAGTTGAAGTTATAGTGCTGAAATCCCAGTCTCACAAAGGCCTTGCCCAGTTTTGAGATCGGCTTGCTCCTGATCTCCTGGATCAGGTAGGCCTCATACACATCGCCCCTTGTGCCGAGTTTGCTTGCCCACATATCATCTGCTGCCGGGGCAAAGGCTATCCAGTATTTGGAGCCGTGGTTGTATTCCAGCCCGATCTTCGTGCCGGTGGCCTTGACATCGTACCGAGCGCCGAGATAGACCGCTGAACCGGTATGGTTTTCTCTCGACGTTCCATCGTTAAGAAGGCCATAGTCGCCGGTAAACTGCATATCGCCGGTATCGAAGCTGCCGTTGCCGTTCATATCCATAAAGCCGAAAGGAAGAGAATACGTCCTGCCGCTCGGATGGGACCTGCTCATGGCTGCCGATGCGAAAAGGTTCAGGTCGCCGGGTCCGACATTGTTGATCTTGCCCATCACGAGACTGCCCAGCTGATCGATATCTCCGACGTTTGCCTGCACATCTCCCCAGGCTGGTATCGGCGGGTTGCTCATCATGTTAAAGGCTCTGTTCCACTGCAGCTCAACGCGGAGATTTTCCGTGTCGTATGGAACAATGTTCAGGCCGATCAGGTCCGTATCCTTCAGTCCGTTGTTCAATGGTCTCATGCCGCTGTCAAAGCCCCTGCCGTAGCAGAGCTTGGCATAGGCGCCAGGAAGGATATCAATGTCCGGAGCAACGCCGAGGGTCATACCGTCAAAGGCATAGTCGACAAGGAGAGCCGGAACTCCGGAGTTTCCGCTATATTCCCTGTTCTGGCGCAGATTGGAAGGGACGCCGCCGGTGGAAGGTCTTCTGCCTACAGAGAACCAGACCGGCTGGTTGGCGATGTTGCTCCAGGTAGCAAAGGCCTGGTCAACCCGCAGCACGCTGTCCTGAGGGATGTGACTTACGTTGCCGTCAAATACACCCGACTTCTCGGGGGAGAAGAACTGGTCAGATACAGCGCTTGAGTCACTTCCGCCAAATGTCTTGTACATAAGCAGTCTGGCCTTGACCGTAATATCCTCGGTTGCCCGTGCCCTGAGATTCAGCCCGAGACGGTTTGTCATAAGAGTGTCGTTCTTCGGATCGTAGCTGCTGGTCGGCCTTGTATAGGTGTACATGTTGACACCTGGGATGGGAGAGGGCAGGGGTCCATACTGGGTCGTCGGATCATACTGCATATAATCGTGCACGTCGCCCCTCAATGAATCGAGCCTGAAGCGGTAATCGCCGCCGATCTCAAGCCAGGAAGGTTTCTTTGCATCGTCTGCCTTCTTCTCGACTTTCGTGATCCTCTGTTCTTTTACTTCGTCCTTTTTCTGGATCTCCTGCATCTGCTGCTTCACCTTGTCCAGTTCCCTGGTCAGATCCTCGATCTTCTTGACGAGATCTGCCTGGTCAACGGCAAGAGCAGGAAGAGGAAATATGATAGACAGAGCTATCATTGCTGCCAAAAATAACCGCATACTACACCTCCATATGGGATATTGCCCGATCCCGCCATGCGGGACGGTGCCCGGTCTGTTGCCTAACAGCCGGGCTTTGTGCCTTTCAAGTCGTTCGCTCCGTCAATGACGTTCTTGCCGTCCCTGACAGAGTATCTGATCTTAACCTCGTCGTCCTTGAAGAGCCGGTCGTCCAGCTTTATCAGCGCCTTCTCATTCTTAATGACAAAGGTCATCTCCTTGCCGTCATCAGTCCTGATGACGAGCGTTTTGGCCTCAAGGTCATAGTCTTTGATCTTGCCCTTAATACTCAATTTTTCCTCTGCAAGAGAAAACCCTGCGAGCAGAGCAATGCAGAATGCTGCCATTACCGCCACCATGATCATCCTTTTCGCTTTCATCTGTTCTCCTTTTCCCTGACGGGAGAGGGTGTCAACAGGGCACCCCCCTGAATTATCGTTATTTTTTTGCTGCTGTCCTTTTCTCGGACCTGCCAGGCTGTTCGCTCAGTGTTCTTGTGCCGACTCTCATGGGATCGCCTGCATAGCCAAGGGCTTTCCAATCGAGTCGTTTGCCTTCCATGTGACAGTCCTTGCATTTTAGCGACTGATCCTTTGGAGCAACCTCATGGTTAATGCTGCCATAGAAGGCTGTTTCGACGAATTGATGTCTGCCACTATAGGGAAGTCCAGAGCCTTTGGCCCCGTCAATGAGCCCTTTTTCCCAGTCAAAATGCTCCCAGACGCCTTTATAGGTCTGAGGAATGAGAAGGTATTGGAATGCGCTGTCCATGGGCTGTCTGCCGGTATGCACCTTAAAGGGATAGATCTTTGCGCCGCGGTCCTTTATGCTTCCTGTCGGCTTTGAGATATAGACGGTCTTTGAGGGGTCCTTAATCTTGTCGCCCTTCATGTACCGCTCGATCTTTCCGTCATACCAGGCATAGGTCGGGATAACGTTCATTTCCCATACAAAGTTACCTTTGTGTTTTGCATAGGTTTCCTTGCCGAACTGCTCCTCGGGCTCAATATCTTTGCCGAGCGTGGACCAGTCCCATCGCATCTTTGTGGCCTGACCCCTGGCGAACGCCGGTACATGACAGGTCTGGCATGCAACCGACTGCATATGCTGTCCGAGAACTTTCCTGGATGCCGAGTCCTTATGCGGGTCCCTATGGCAGTCCTCGCAGCTCACTCTGCCGTCATTAGTCGCAAGGAAGGTTGATGCGCCTGCGATCCTGTGGTCCTTGACCGTGTGACAGCCCTGGCAGGACATGTCAGTAACGCCTCCCATATGAACGTCATGGTCGCGCGTCGGTTTTGCCATGGTCGAATCAAGGTCGCCGTGCTTGACCGCATCGCCCCCTCCGCCATAGAAGTGGCAGACGCCGCAGTTATCGCGATTGGGTGATGCGACGCTCTGGGCAGCCTTTGTGAGATTCATCTTGCCCTGTTCCATGAGCTTGCGGTCCGGCTCTCCGGCAAGACCCTTACGGTAATTCCCTTCCTTTGCGTGGCATATCAGGCAATCTATCTTGGTCTTGTCCGTGAAGGTGAAGGTATTGTCCACCCAGCCATAGCTTGGGTGACACTTGGCACAGAACTCCTCGTTTGCGCACTTCTCACCTCCCTGGATCGAGATGCAGAAGTTGTTGATCATGTTCAGCTTGCCGTATTCTTCCTTGCTGTTCTCCATGCCCTTGATCGTCCTGGGCAGCCCTTTCCATTTCCAGTGAGGTGTCTTCATGAAATCCTCTGCCTGCTTGTCATGACACTGGAGGCAGGTCTTTGTAACATCTTCGCCTGATTTGAAGGGACCTTTCAGATACTGCGCGTGGTCCGCAGCATGCGAGATGCCGATAACCATGCATAACGACGTGACAGCTGCAGACGCGATTCTGAGAACAGTGACATTCATGCAGACCTCCTGCCCGACGGGCATTCTACAAGCGATTTGTTAATAAGAAATGAATGGTTGTCTGTTCTGCAGCGCTCTGGGAAAGGGAAGTGATGGAATGAAGAAACAATAACCGGAATATGATCATCTGCTGCAACAGATACGCATTCTCCTTGTGAATCCGCTTTCATCAAGAGTACTTTGCCATAGCATAGGTGCAAAGTCAATAAGATTCTTAACTAAATACATAAGAACATATGATTATTCTAATTTGATGATAGGCTGTCCGCCTCTGCTCACCGAAAACCGGCTGGTCTTCTATCTGATGTGAGTCCTGCGGGGAGGTGTATGGTAAAATGTTGCGCAATGCATAATGAAAAAAAGAAAATGACGTATCGGGCACAGATCATAGGAAGTGCTGAAAATGATCTTGTGCTGCCGCAGTTCCTTGGCATTGAACATGGCATAATCCGGTCCCTTTCCAGCCAGAGCCCGAACGATCCGGAGCAGGAGATCGTTGATCTCGGGCAGCTCGTAATAGCACCGCTTTTTTGCGATCATCACCTTCATTTTCCCGGAAATTCCGCGTTAAAGGCCGATGACGCAGGACGCCGGATTCTCTGCCATGGCATAGGGAGAGTATTTGAAGGAGGTGATAAGGCCGGCCGAGGGCTGACGGTCAGAGATGCACTGAAGGGCAGACTGCAGATAAGGGCAGCCGGCTATGCGCTATTCAGGAAGGGAGGGTACGGCACTGCCATCGGGCAGGGTGTTGAAGATGCGGAGGACGCTTTAAGAAGGATCGACGAGCTTCAGTCCCTGTCAGTTGATTATATAAAGATCATTCATTCCGGTATTTACGAGCCTGAGTCAGACCTGATCACGGCTGGCGGCTTTGGTACGGCAGAGCTGGGGCGCATTGTGGACCATGCAAGGAAGAGAGGCCTTGATGTCTATTGTCATGTGAATGGTGACAAGGAGGTTAAGGAGGCGGTTGACGCAGGCGTAACCGCTGTTATCCATGGCCTGCGCGTAAGCGATGCAACGCTGTCAGCCATGGCTGCCAACAACGTAGCATTCATACCTACCGTGCATGCATTTCATGGCCTGCATGCCATTGCCAGGTCCGATACCGCAAGGCAGAACATAGAGAGGTCGGTCAACGGGCATCTGTCTGCAGTCAGCAAGGCCTATGAACTTGGCGTGAGGATCCTGCCGGGAAGCGATGCCGGCCCCAGTTTTTTACCCTACGGCAGTTCGTATCTGGCGGAGCTTGGCCTCCTTGAGAAGGCTGGCATCCCGTATCCAAATCTCATTCGGGCTGCTTCCATGACTGCTCTGCAGGTGAATGCCTCAGCGGATTTTCTGGTCCTTGATGGTCTGTCGGTAACCCGGGTCGTGATGGCCGGGCAGGTGGTATACTGATCCGTATTTCTGACGCAAAATAGTATATGTATTTGCTACTATAATAATTACGTTAGAGTGAAACGATAAGGGAGGATAACGGACATGAGGACCATATCACTATTTTTGTTGGGACTGCTGATGCTTGTCTCTTCGGCTGCAGCTGCCGAGACCTTCAAAACAGTAACAGCGGACGAGCTGAAAAAGATGATCGACAGCGGAAAACAGATCACTGTTGTGGACACCCGCACAGAGGAAGAATTCAGGCAGGGTCACCTGCCAAAGGCAGTGAATATCCCGCCTGAAAAGGTGAATAACATCGGAGATCTTCTCCCGAAGGCCAAGAACAGGCCTGTTGTTTTCTATTGCAGGGGCGTTGGCTGAGGTCTTTCAAAGCAGGCTGCGGTCGCAGCCGAAAAGGCGGGATACACAGACATACAGATCTTTCAGGCCGGTTATCCCGAGTGGACTGCAAAAGGGTATAAGACTGTAACTAAATAAGAAGAAAAGGGAGACGACCATGCGGCGTATTGTTATCCTGTTCTCAGTATTACTTCTGTTCTGCGCGTCTGCTTATGCAGGGGAGAGAAGCGCGTCCGGGTCTGTTGTCCTTGCCGAACGGCAGGCAGCGGATGTCCGGGTCGTCATGTACATGACAAGCTGGTGACCCTACTGCAGAAAGGCCCGTGAGGACCTTAAGAGACTTGGTGTACAGCTGGTTGAATACGATATTGAAAAAGATGAAACAAAGAAAAAGGAAATGAAGAAGCTGACCGGCGGCTCGACCATGGTTCCGGTCATCGATATAGAGGGGATCGTCATCAGGGGCTATGAGCCTGACGAGATCAGGCATGCTGTCGAGAAGACGAGGAAAGGCCCGAGATAACAATGCCGAGGTTCTGCTCTGTCCTCCTTCTTCTCATCTGCCCGGTTTTGTGTTTCCCTGTCAGGGCCTTTTCCGTCACCCGGGGAGAAGCAGCTCCTGCATTTGCGCTTTCCGATCTTCAGGGCATGAAGCACACACTTTCCGATTATACCGGCAAGGTTGTCTTGATCAACTTCTGGGCAAGCTGGTGCGGAGAATGCATTACCGAGATGCCGTCGCTGAACACGGTACATACGCAGTTCAGCGACAGGGGGCTTGCGGTGCTCGGCGTGACCGTTGACAGAATCACTGAAGATGCGCGCGCTGCGGCAAAGAAAGCCCGTATTGCCTTTCCGATACTCGTTGATGCGAGGGGCGAGGTCTTTATCAGAAAATATGCGGTGATCGGTCTTCCGACAACGATCGTTCTGGACAGAAAGGGCGTTATACGGGAGATCCTCGTCGGTTCTCAGGATTTTCAGGAAAAAAAGATCAGGGACATGCTAGTTTCCTTACTGAATGAAAGAACTGCCCCTTAACTGTTTTGCCCGGCCGCGTTCAGTTCAGGGAGCCATGGCCCTTTTCCGTTTCAGAGCGCAGTTTCTCTCTTTTCTTTTCCACAGACCGATAGATACAGATCATGAAATATGCTGTTGTCTTCAATTTGCTTCCAGTCTGCGTTTGACCGGTGACGTGAAGCGATGATATTGCTGTCGTCTCTGAAATAGATCGTTGTTGTGTTCCTGTAATGGGTTTTCCTGCAGTCTATCTCGGAGAGGTAACCGATATATTCGAGATCGCTGCTGTTTTTCTTCATAGCCTTCAACTGCTGCCCCGCTGCAAGAAAAACGTCGGAACCTTTTTGCGGAAACAGATAGATCCAGGCGCTGACCGCACTGTTGTCGAGGCGGGTGAGGGTCTTTTCATTGATATGCAGATCGTCCCTAAGCGCTTTCCATCCTTCGGGTACGGCTGAAAAGGCCGGAATAACCGATAGTGACGCCAGCAGCATCAGCCAGAGGAGGATCATTGCAGGTTTTTGTTTCATGCTCTTCTCCCTGTATCGTTATTTGTTTTGATGGCAGCCTGTGCAGATACGCCCTTTGGTGAGCCGCAGTTTCTTGTATGAGTCAGCACCTACAGCCGCTGCGCTTTTCACGATGATGCCTGCCTGATGGGGATTATGACAGGTTGAGCAGGTGATCCTGCCCCTGTTCAGAAGCGGCAGCAGCACGCCCTGTTCTTTGGCATGCTGCTTCATGAATGCCAGTGTCTGACGGCGTGGCTTTATCTGAAAATGTGCATTAAAGAAGCTGGCAGGCATTGGAGGGTGACACCTCCAGCAGATGAATGCTACATCAGCCCTGAATATGACCTGTATACGGGTGGCCCGCTGGTCAGGAACGGCAGCGTGACAGACGAGGCAGATCGGTCCGTTGTTTACCACCCGAATGGTCCCGTCAGGTTCTGTCATGACATGAGGATTAAAGCTCAGGTCCAGATCTAAGGTATGGCATCGCGAACATATCTCCCTTCGGTCTGCATAAGGTGCGCCGCGGAGCAGCCCGGGATTGGAGAGCCTGTTCGTCCCGTGCGCCTCATGACAGGTAAGGCATTGCATCTCGCCGTCCAATAGGGGAAATCTGCTGTCTATGTCCCTGTCAGGAGTAAAGTTTACCGGGTGATGGGTTTCGCTATAGTGGTGGCAATCCATGCAGACGGAGGACATGTCCAGATCCGGCGCAACTGCGGATGCCTCGTCATAGGCAGGCGTCGATGTCCGGTGGCACATGACGCAATCCGTATGATACTGGTCAATGGCCTGTTGAGCTGCTTCACTGTAAACGACAACAGACAAAAGAAGGAGCGTCAGAAAGATCAGACAAAAAACAATGTGCCGTGTCCATCCATCAGCTGCTGCTCTCATTCGCTGCCTCCACGGGTAAGGATTTAGTTCCATGGTGTGATGCGGTCGTATTCTTGCCGTTGAAAATGAAATTGAGATGAACTCCTTATGAGAACTAGTTCACAATACAATTGCCTTAACCAAAATGACCGCTATATAATTGAAGGCCTTGGCACATGAACACGCTTGGGGGTATCCATGACAGAAGAAAAGAAAGAACGCTGGCTTAATTATCTTGCGCTCACTACCGTGATATTTGCGGTCTGCGCCACGCTCTCGACATTCAAGGGAGGCGGCCATTCCACAAAGGCTGTGCTAAGCCAGACCATGGCGTCGGACCAGTGGGCCTATTACCAGTCAAAGAGCATTAAAGGCTATCTGTATGAGCTCCAGAAGGAGGAACTGGATCTGGAGCTGAAGTCTCAGGGTTCAAGAGTGTCCCGGCTGATGAAGGATGAGTTTGCGAAAAAGATCGCTGCATACGAAGAGAAGATAAAAAAATATGAAGGAGAGAAGGAGAAGATACAGGCTGACGCCAAGTCCTATGAGCAGAAGAGGGACAGGGCACAGAAGCACCAGCAGGCATTTGGCGTTGCAGTCATCTTTCTTCAGATAGCGATCCTGCTGTCTTCTGTTTCGGCGCTGCTGAAGAAGAAACCTCTCTGGCTGGTGAGTCTCGGCGCCGGTGTTGTGGGACTGTTCTATTTTGCCAACGGTTTCCTCCTCTTCATAAAATAAACTGCATGCAGAAGGTCCATCTTAAAAGAACGAAACGGTTGCATGGCGGACATCTTTGGGTATTTTCCAACGAACTGCATGAGGGTCTGAAAAACTATGAACCGGGTTCCCTTGTCGAAGTCTATGACATGCACGATGAGTTCATCGGTATCGGGTATATTAATCCTAACAGCCTCATAGCGGTTCGGCTTCTTACCCGTGAACGGCACAGCATTGACCGTGAATTTATAGCTCAGCGGATCAATGCTGCGATCACCCTGAGAAAAAGACTTATCGGCGACAGGGAGGCTTTCAGGGTCATATACAGCGAAGGGGATTACCTTCCGGGTCTCATTGCAGACACGTACGGCGCATGTGTTGTCCTTCAGTTCCTTACTTTTGGTATGGACGCCATGAAGGATATGGTGATCGAACTGTTCGACGAGATCCTCAGGCCGGAGATCATTGTCCTGAGGAACGAGAGCAGGGTGAGAACCCTTGAGGGATTGCCGCAGTACAAAGAGATCGTGAAAGGCAGCCTTGAGAGTCTGCCGATGATCAGGGAAGACGGACTTTTTTTCGAGATCGATCCCTATGAGGGCCAGAAGACCGGGTTTTTCCTTGACCAGAGAGAGAACAGGGTCTCTCTTAAGCGATACATACAGCACGGAAAGGGATTGGACCTCTTCTCCTATATCGGCGCGTGGTCAATGCACCTTGCATCGGCCGGAGCAGAGATCACCTGCGTGGATTCGTCCGACAGGGCTATTGCTCAGGCCAGACGAAACGCTGACCTGAATGACCTGGGCAGCAGGATCGATTATGCGGTTGAGGATGTCTTTGCCTTTCTTGATAAGGAGCTCCGAAACGGGGAGGGAAGATACGATTTTATCGTCCTTGATCCCCCTGCCTTTGTAAAGAGTGCAGGCAAGCTGAAGGAAGCAGCAAAGGCCTATCGTGAGATCAATGAGCTATGCATGAGGCTCCTTAAGCGCGGCGGGATACTCGCCTCATCCTCCTGCTCCTATCATATGAGCAGAGAGCTCTTCGTTGATACGCTGAATGCTGCGGCAAAAAATGCCCGCCGCAGCCTGCGGCTGATCGAGTTCCGTTCTCAGGCCCCTGATCATCCCGTGCTGCTTTCCATGCCCGAGACCGAATATCTCAAATGCGCCTTTCTTGTCGTTGATTGATCGCCGGTCTCGGCAGCCCCCCCCGGCAGATCGTTTTTTGAAAAGGGGAATGCGTTCATGGGCGTATTGGCGTATGGTATAATCCAGGATATTTGGCAATAATAAGGGTGGATGATGAAGAAAAGTATGCTCCTGATGAAAGGGAATGAGGCGTTGGCCGAGGCTGCGCTGAGGGCGGGTTGCAGGTTCTATGCCGGCTATCCTATAACGCCCCAGAACGAGATCCCTGAATACCTGTCCAGGAGAATGCCGGAGGTCGGCGGAACCTTTATCCAGGCCGAGTCGGAGATCGCTGCCGTTAACATGGTATACGGCGCTTCAGCGGCCGGGGCACGGGCCATGACCTCGTCGAGCAGCCCGGGTATGAGTCTTAAGCAGGAGGCGATCTCGTTCCTTGCAGGCGCTGAGCTTCCGGCTGTTATCGTCAACATCCAGAGGGGCGGGCCGGGCCTCGGCAATATTGCTGCGAGCCAGGCTGACTATTTTCAGGCGGTGAAGGGCGGCGGTCATGGCGACTACCGGTGTCTGGTCTATTCGCCGTTCAGCCTGCAGGAGATGTGGGACCTCACCCTGCGTGCTTTTGATAAGGCTGATGAGTATCGTACCCCTGTTATAATCCTCGGCGACGGCGTTGTCGGCCAGATGATGGAGCCGTTTCGTCCGACTGCCTATAAGAATCCGAAACTGCCGAAAAAGAACTGGGTGCTTGACGGCGCAAAGGGAAGGAAGCCCCGCGTTATCCGTACGCTCTACATGGGACAGGGAGAGCTTGAGCAGAGGAACATCAGCCTCCAGAAAAAGTACGACCGTATGAAGCGGAAAGAGGTCATGTTCGATGCGTATGATACAAAGGACGCCAGGCTCGTTGTCGTTGCCTTTGGCATTGCTGCACGAATAGCGCTTTCCGCTGTCAAGGAGCTTCGGCGTGAAGGAAAGAAGATCGGCCTGTTTAGACCAATAACCCTGTTTCCGTTCCCTGAAGAACAGCTTGCAGCGCTTTCCGAAAAGGGAAGGCGTTTTATCGTTACCGAGATGAATGCAGGCCAGATGGTTGATGATGTGAGGCTTGCGGTGAACGGAAGATCAGAAGTGCTTTTCTACGGCCGGCCCGGCGGCGCGGTCTTTAATCCAGAGGAGCTGTATCAGAAGATAAAGGCAGCATACGGAAAGCCGAAACGATAACGTTCTCTGCAGTAATTCGGTTCAACCTCCTGTCACCTGAGTGGTTTGCCCGCTGTTTTATCGATATACGCCTTATTTTCGCAGGGTATTGCAACGCTTGCATGACAGGCAGACGGCGGGTAAGATAGAGCTATGGGAGCGAAGAAGATCCTTATTGTAGATGACGAACCCGACATTGTTGAGCTGCTCTCCTATAACCTGAAGAAAGAAGGGTTTGAGGTCGCCTCTGCTTTGGACGGCAATGAAGCCGTTGGCCTGATCAAAAAAGCTGATTTCGATTTTCTGATCCTTGACCTGATGCTGCCGGGTGTCCAGGGCATGGAGCTCTGCCGTGTTCTGAGAAATAATCCTGCTTCCCGGCATATCCCGGTGATCATGCTCACGGCAAAAGGAGATGAGATCGACCGGATCGTCGGCCTCGAAACTGGCGCTGACGACTACATGACCAAGCCGTTCAGTCCAAGGGAGCTCGTAGCCCGCGTCAGGGCTGTTTTGCGCAGGGCAGGCGAAAGGGCTGCTGAAGACAGAACGATCCGCGCAGGTGAACTGGTGATCAACAGGGAGACCTATTCGGTCACAAAAAAGGATCTGCCGATCGCACTCAGCTCTACAGAATTCAGGCTCCTGCTCTACCTTGCGGAAAGAAAAGGCAGGATCTTCAGCAGGGACCAGCTTCTTGATGCAGCATGGAAGGACGAGGCGTTCGTGGAACCCCGGACCGTGGATGTGCATATCAGGCGTCTTCGCACGCAGATTGAGGATGATCCTTCTGATCCCCGCTATATAAAGACGAGAAGGGGAATAGGATACTACATGGACGCTGACCTGTGAACAGAGGTCTCTTCAGACGCATCTTTATCCTCTATGCCGTGGTGATCGTTCTGGCTGTTGCCTTTGTCGAGATCTTCATAACCTCGGCGGTCAGGGACAATTACCGGGAGATCCTCAGAACCAATCTCGCCTCCCAGATAAATCTTATTGCCAGGAGTGTCTCATTCAGCCAGACCAATCTCGACAGTCTTTGCAAAGGGCTGAAGAAGGATATCAATGCGAGGGTCACGATCATCAATCTGGACGGCCGTGTCGCAGGAGATTCGGATACGGACTCATCTCTCATGGACAATCACCTTCACCGAACAGAGATCGAGCAGGCGCTTTTATTCGGGACCGGCATGGCTATCAGGCACAGTGACACCATTAACTACGACTTTCTGTATCTCGCCAGAAAGGTTTCGCAGGGACAGGGGGAAGGTTTCATACGGCTGGCAGTGCCGCTCAGGGATGTGGACAAGGCGGTGAACCTTCTCAGGATGAAGATCATCCTTACGGTCGTGGCTGTCCTGCTGGCAACCTGGATCTTCTCGATCTGGCAGACTGACCACTTGCGCCGGATGCTCACGCAGATCACGGATTTTTCGAAGTCGCTCTCGAGGGGTGAAATCGACAAGCGGCTTTTCCTGAAGAACGCCGGTGAGTTCAATGAGATCGCAGACAATCTTACGTCCATGTCGATCAGGCTGCAGGGGACAATAGCAGAGAGCGAAGAGGAGAAGAACCGTCTTAAGGTTATTTTCAGGAGTGTGCCCGATGCCCTTCTGATCATCGATGCCAAAGGGATCATAACGCTTTCGAGCGCTTCTGCGCGTGAATTCTTCGGCGATATGCCGATGAGAGGGCTGTTGTTCGCGGAGGTTGTGAGAAACCATGAATTTGCGGACATCATGGATGAAGTGCGCAGGAGTCTTTCGCCCGGCATGACCGCGTTCAGGATAGACCATCCTGCTGAAAAGTATCTGAGCGTCCGGGTGTCGCCGCTTTTCTATCATGAACATGAACTTTCCGGTTTTGTTGCGATCTTTCACGATATAACGCAGATGGAGAAGCTCGAACAGGTAAGGAAGGACTTTGTGGCCAATGTATCCCATGAACTGAAGACGCCGATCACGGCGATCAAAGGATTTTCCGACACGCTCCTTGATGGAGCAATGGATGATCGGGAGAATGCCCTGAGGTTTATTCAGACCATCAGGTCAAACAGCGAACGCATCAACAGTCTTGTTGACGATCTCATGACGATTTCCAGGATCGAACTGGGTGTGATCAGCGTTGAGAAGTCCCTGATCGATATCGGAGATGTATTCGAGAGCGTGGCGGAGATATTCAGGGACAGGGCCTTGGCAAAGGGGCTCTTCCTTGAGGTTGTCGGGAGCCCTGAACTGCTTCAGGTCTCAGCCGACAGGGACCGCCTGATCCAGATCCTGACCAACCTGGTCGACAATGCAATAAAGTTCACGGAAAAAGGCGGTATCACTCTTGGCGCTGACAGGGAAGATGGCCGGCTGTATCTCTTTGTTGAGGACACGGGCATAGGAGTTCCTGCGAAATTCGTATCGAGGCTGGGCGAACGTTTTTTCAGGGTTGATCCCGGCCGCTCGCGTACCATGGGCGGCACCGGTCTCGGCCTTGCTATTGTCAAGCACCTGGTAAAGGCCCATGGCTGGTCCATGCGGGTTGAGAGTGTCCAGGGAAAGGGGACCAAAGTGATCATTTTTGTGTCATGATACCTGCCGAAGACCCGTTTCATTCCATTGACAGCCCGGTGCTCTTTCTATATTATTAATCACTACCCGGAGGTACAAAATTGTATGGGACTTTTTCCTAAAGAAACAGATTTTTTCGAGATCCTTGACAGGGACGCCCTCAATATTACGAAGGCCAGTGTCATGCTTGTTGCACTTATGGAAAACTTTGAGCGGCTTGAAGAGCGGGCCAAGGAGATCTATGAGGTGGAGCAGGAAGGCGATGTGCTTACTCACGAAATCATGAAGAAGCTCAATACAACGTTCATTACACCGATCGACCGGGAAGACCTCCATGAACTTGCCGCAAGTCTTGATGACATTCTCGACCTGATTTGGGGTGCTGTCGACAGGATGGTCGTTTTCAAGATCACCGAGGCCACGTACGAAGCAATAGACATGTCAAAGGAACTCCAGACAACAACCGAAGTTATCCATAAGGCGATACACAAGCTCAAAGAAAAGCAGTACGGCCATGTCCAGGACTACTGTATCGAGATCAACCGGCTCGAGAATAAGATCGACCGCATGTTCCGCGATGCGCTCGGCAGGCTCTTCGAAGAAGTAAAAGACCCGATTCTCATTATCAAGTGGAAAGAGATCTATGAGCATCTTGAAGATGCATCGGATAAGTGCGAGGACGTGGCGAATGTCCTTGAAGCTATTGTTCTGAAGTATGCATGATGCGCTTCATTCATTGATTTCTGCTTATTGGCCGCCACTGCTGCATCTTCTTTGCAGTCTGCAGGATTGAGGCATGGAATTAACCGTAATCCTGCTTATTCTGCTCGCCCTTGCATTCGACTTTCTGAACGGGTTTCACGATTCTGCCAATTCCATTGCAACCGTGGTTTCGACCCGCGTTCTTTCGCCAAGGGCAGCTGTGCTCTGGGCGGCCTTCTTCAATTTCATAGCATTCCTCTTTTTCGGGCTGCATGTTGCCAATACGATCGGCAAAGGCATCATCGACATCGCGATTGTGGACAAAACAGTCATATTCGGGGCTCTGATGGGAGCCTGCAGCTGGAACCTTATCACCTGGTATTTCGGTCTTCCGACCAGCTCATCTCACGCATTGATCGGCGGTATGATCGGCGCTGCACTGGTGAAGGCAGGCACGTCAGCTCTTGTCTGGAAGGGTATTATCAAAACCGTCGTCTTCATTGTTATATCGCCGACTGTCGGGCTTTTGCTGGGCCTCGGCTTCGGCCTCCTTATTTACCGAATTTTCAGAAGCAGCCCCAGAACGCTGGTTGACGGTTTCTTCAGGAAGGGCCAACTGGTCTCGGCTGCAATGTATAGTCTTGGCCACGGCGGCAATGATGCGCAGAAGACTATGGGTATTATTGCAAGCCTGCTTTTCAGCGCCGGTCTTCTTGGGGAGAAGTTTTATGTTCCATTCTGGGTTGTGATCACCTGTCATAGCGCTATTGCGCTTGGTACGATGATGGGCGGCTGGCGTATCGTCAAGACCATGGGTCAGAAAGTGGCAAAATTGACGCCTGTTGACGGGTTCTGTGCGGAAACAGGGGCTGCAACTGTACTCTTCGTCTCTTCTGCTTTGGGTGTCCCGATAAGCACCACGCATACCATCACCGGATCAATTATGGGGGTAGGTTCAATTAAGAGGCTCAGTGCGGTTCGCTGGGGTGTGGCAGGAACCATTGTCTGGGCATGGATAATAACGATCCCCTGTTCGGCAGCGGTTGCCGCTGTCTCCTGCCTGGCTGTCAATCTCTTTTCCCGATAACTGCAGGCCGTAAGGAATTACCGGCCCTGTTTCTGATCTTCAGAAAAGCCGGTATCTGCAGGTCACTTCAAATGTCTGAGAACTGCCTTGAGTATGTCGGCCCTTGAAATGATCCCTACCAGCATATTCTGCTCATCCACCACCAGGAGCCTGCGAATCTTCTTCTCGTCCATGATTTGTACGATTTCCGCGATATTCGTATCGGGTGTTGTGGTCAGCGCAGGGGATGTCATAACATCTCCCACAATATCTCCCATCTTCCGCTCCGGAAGAGGCTCGCCCAGCATATGTTTCAGAAGGTCCTTGAATGTCCGGTCTTTTCGGATTCCTACCACAGACAGAATATCAGCCTGCGTTATAATGCCGACCACCTTTCCCTGTTTGTCCACAACCGGGATCCCGCTGATATTGCGTGAGGCGAGGATGTCGGCTACGGCAAGGACACTCTCGAACTTCTGCACGGTAATGACGTTGGTGGTCATCACATCCTTTACCAGCATATCTAATCCTACGGTTGACCGTAAATGGCTTTTGCTCTGTGGGCTCATCATTTCTCCTTCGTTAATTATAAGTTTCGATACTTATTATAAATGACCGGTTCAAAAAAGGAAGCAAAAAAATCGTATTATTATTTCAACAGGTACAGCGACGAAGGCGCGAAGGTCAGAGCCTGTTACGAGGCACAGTATCAGAGAGAAGAATGCTATAATTGACTCTCGGGAGTGCTATCATAACCACGGCAGATACCTATCAATAAAGTGAGGTCCATAATGGCGGAAAACCGAATAGAAATAGACAGCGATCTTTGCACCGGCTGCGGTTTATGCATCAGCGTATGCCCCACAGGCACCCTCTCGCTCGTGGACGGAAAGGCTGCTGTCACGGAAGGGGATTCGATCTCCTGCGGCCATTGCGAGGCAGTCTGTCCGCAGGCTGCAATCCGTGTCCCTGCTATCGATGAAGCGATGTCGGACTATACAACCTTTAATGCAAAGAAAGACTGGCTTCCTCCCGGAACATACAGCACGTCCGGCCTGGTGCAGCTTATGGCCTCCCGGAGGTCCTGCCGAAGCTTTAATGACAAGTCCGTAGACCGGGACATTCTTGAAGACCTCGTAAAGATCGGCATCACTGCACCGTCCGGAACCAACAGTCAGGCCTGGACCTTTACCATTCTGCCGACAAGGAGAGCGGTGATTTCCCTTGCAGGTCATGTCGCATCCTACTTCGGGAAATTGAACAGTACTGCAGAAAAGACCCTGCTTCGTCTCTTCCTGAAGCTGATAGGCAAAGGAGAGCTTGACGCCTATTTCCATGGCTATTATCAGAAGGTGAAGAGGGCGCTTGAACAATGGCATGATGCCGGCAGGGAACATCTCTTTCACGGAAGCACAGCGGCTATAGTTATCGGCTCCAGACCCGGGGCAAGCTGTCCTGCTGAGGACGCCCTGCTCGCTGCGCAAAATATCCTGCTTGCTGCACACAGCATGGGCCTCAGTTCCTGTCTTATCGGATTTGCCGTAGCAGCAATGAGGAAAGATCCCTCGATCCAGCAGTCCCTCAATATGCCGGCTGAAGAAGCGATCCATGCAGTTATCGCCCTCGGATACTCCGACGAAGTGTATCAGCGCACAACTGGCCGCAAGAAGCCCATTCAACGCTATTTCGAAGGCTGACAGGCCCCTTTTTGTAATTCCGCATGGAGATTTCCACCTGAACAGTTAGGTTATAATAACCATAGTTTTTATCATGCACTACACTCTTTTTCTTATATCAGCGTTCTTTCTGGGATGCCTGGCAGCAGTGCCTGCCGGACCTGTCCAGATCGAGGTCTTGCGGCGGTCGATAAACGGCAACCTGAAGGCCTCTTTTATGGTTGTGCTCGGGGCTTTTCTTGTTGATCTGGTCTACGGTTTTATCGCTTTTTTCGGGATCGCGCCTTTTCTGAAGAATGAGAAGGTCATGGCGTTATTCTGGCTGATCGGCGGACTGATCCTGGGACTGCTCGGCATACTCAGTCTGCTGCATGGAACAAGGGAGCAGGAGAACGTCCCGCATCCTGCACATCTGAAGAGAAAGCGGTGGGCACTTCTGTCAGGGTTGACGCTTTCGGCCACAAACCCGGTGATGGCGCTTTGGTGGCTTTCTGGTGCACGTGTTTTTCAGGATATCGGCCTGATCAGGGAGCTCAATACCGTGATCGCGCTGTCATTCCTTGCAGTAGGCAGCCTTGGCCTTGCTGCGTATCTGATCGGACTCTCCCTGTTCATCTACTGGGCCAAGAAGTTCATCTCAGGCAGGACACTCAGGAGGATCAATATCTTCTTCGGCCTTCTGCTTATCCTTACCGCGTTCTATTTCCTCTATACCTCTCTCCATTCACTGCTGCATATCTAGGTCCTTGTGAACCTGGCGACGAACGCCCGGGATGCCATGCCAAAAGGCGGCACCTTCACGATCAGCACTGAAGTGGTTGCCCTGGATGAAGAGTTTACCTCCAGCCGGGGGCTCAGTATGCCGGGCATGTATGCCCTGATCAACATTTCAGATACAGGCCTTGGTATGGACAGGGAAACCCGGCAGAAGATCTTCGAGCCCTTCTTTACGACAAAAGAGGTTGGCAAAGGCACAGGGCTCGGTCTTGCCGTTGTGTACGGCATCATCAAGCAGCATGACGGATATATCAATGTGTACAGTGAAAAGGGGACGGGTACAACATTCCGGATATATCTTCCGCTCATGGCCTCTGAACAGACAGAAGACAGAGCAGCTATAGCGCAGGAGCTGCCTGTTGCAGGAGGCACGGAAACGATTCTGATGGCCGAGGACGAGGAAGCGCTGCGGAAGCTTAACCACAGCGTACTTGAGCAATATGGGTACACGGTCATCGATGCTTTTGACGGCGTGGATGCTGTTAACAAGTTCAGGGCGAATAAAGACAGGATCAGTCTCCTCCTGCTTGACATCATCATGCCCAGGATGAACGGCAGCGAAGCCTATGATGAGATACGGAAGATAAATCCTGATATAAAGGTCATCTTTGCCAGCGGGTACTCGCCTGAAATTGTCCGGCAGAAGGTGCTGCTTGATGATGAGGCCCCGTTGATCTTCAAACCGATCTCTCCCTTTGACCTTTTGAGAAAGGTAAGGGCAACGCTGGATTACGCCGGAGCATAGCCGCGCGGCTTCTCCATTTGCTTGACCGAAGATAATTATCTGATAGACTAAGGTATGCAGGTAACCTTTACTGCACGGTAAGCAACAGATCCATTCCCGAATATGGAGGCATAATTATGACAAAGGCAAGACCGGAAGGGTATCAGAGCGTTACACCGATGCTTGTGTTGAAGGATGTACGTAAGGCGATTGAGTTCTACAAAAAGGCGTTTGGAGCTGTGGAACGGTATGTTATGCCCGGGCCGGACAACAAGGGAGTGATGCATGCCGAGATCCTGATCGGCGATTCGATCCTCATGATGGGAGAAGAAAGTCCGAACGAGCCTTGCAAGAGTGCGGAAACCGCGGGCGGCTCACCGGTCAGTTTCTACATCTACCTTGAAGACGTGGATAAGGCCTTTCAGGTCGCACTGGATGCCGGCTGCGTAATGCGGATGCCTGTGCAGGAGATGTTCTGGGGGGACCGCTTCGGCTCACTGAATGACCCCTTCGGGTACAATTGGAGCCTTGCCACGCATACCAGGGACCTGACAGATCAGGAAATCCAGGAAGGCGCCAAAGCCATGTTCGCGGCAATGGAGAAGAAGTAGAAACTCGGAAGACCGATCAATATTACGGTCGTCATTGACCGCTTTTCATCAGTTATCCAGGTGACCTGAGTGAAGTATATCCTCAACCATCCTATCAGGGGTATATTGTCCGCTGTACAGAGCAGTCAGGGCGCCGGTCATAAAGGCTATCTGCCGGTCAACAGAACCGGTATTCCCCACCCAATCTTCAACTATTTCCCGGGTTATATCCTTGTTGGCTGTCTGGACCTTTCTGGTAAGAGTATTATATAAGCTGTCTAATATGGGCATTTGTTATGCCTCCTTTATCTACACCTTTATTATACCATGCAGAGGCAATGGGGCTTCTGATAAAGGTTTCCGTTGATTATGCCGGGGGATGCTGTAGAATGAAACTAAGACTTATCAAGGAGGATACCATGAGCAAGGAAAAGAACAAACAGAAACCGAATGCAAAGAAAAAAGCGCAGCACAGCCTGAAAGAAAAAAGACTGGCAAAAAAAGAGAAGACTGACGGCAAGCCCGCCCAACTGATGTCCAGGTGAAGATGCAATGGGCAGGGCTGTCCTGATGTCATGACCAGAACTGACCCGAATAATGCAGAATAACGATACGCGATCCGGCAGCGAACTTCACCACGAGATCTTCGGTTCGATCCTTGACCGGACCGAGATGACGCCCTTTCTCCTGCTCCCGGCAACAGGTTATGCGTCAGCACTCACGCAGGCTGCCAGGATCATGGCCAACCGCGGCTTCGACATCATCAACAACACCGAACTTCAGGAGAGTGAGAAGGAACGGGCAGACGGGTACATCGAACGTGTGTACCGGTATTTCCTCTACTGGCTCTTCCCCTTTGTGAGAAGTCAGATGGAAGGACTCGCTCGACTGCAGTCCCCTAACGCCGCTCTCTACAGTCAATGCCAGAATGCCCTGGCAGAGATCGAGGCGGTCCTGTTGGACACGGAATTCAGGCGGATCGTGGGCCAGGACCCGCGGCATCTTTTCCTCCTCGCCTCGTCGCGCAGATATCCGCATGTTTTTTACGGTCATGCGAACAGGGACCGCGACGTTCCAGAGGCATGGCAGCAAATGGCCTGTTCAATGCTCAAGATGGCACATCTTATCAAGTCAGTGGAAGAAGACAGCCAGGATATCAATGACTATGCCCGGCTCGGCTTCTTTCTGGAGGCCCAGGGCCAGAGCCTTGACGACCTGTACCACTATGACTGGGACAATCCGAAGCATATCCCTGACAATGAGCCTGCGCAGAGGGCATTTGTGAAGGTCTCGACCTTCTTCCACAAATTGAAGGAATCGCTTGCGTTCGATGCGAACGAGGGCTGTCTTGTCTTTAACAGCGGAGATGGTGTATCCGTCCCTATCGTTGAGATCAAGGCAAGGCTCAAGAGCCCTGAGAGCATGTTCACCAAGCTTGGCAAGGACCTGGAGGCTGAGGCGTATGATATCCTGGACATCCTGGCAATAACCTTTATCCTCAGGAGCATGGACGACACGTTAAAGCTCTTCCATTCCCTGCAGAAGAGGGGAGTCATCCTGCAGGAAAATACGGTCTCTCAGTCGATCACCCAGACCCTTTTTGATAGTCCTGAGAGCATGCGGGAAGCGGTGAGGCGGCTGATGGTCAGTCTTGCGCAGAGCGGCGGGAGCTATGAACTGCCGTCCGAGGGCGATCTGCTTGCCAATGCCAGGACGTTCTACGAGGCCTTGAGCGTGAACGCTGCAAAGAACCTGCACTCATCGGTCGGGCATAGGAAGTTCCAGTGTAAGCTCGCATTCTCCGTGCCGATCCACCATACTGCCGAAACGAACGAGATCATGATACCCGGCACTCCTGCCTATGCCTTTCGCGGCCAGGTCAGCAAGAAGACCCAGCAGCATACGCTGGGGGTGGAGCTGCGCATATCAGACGAACAGAGCTGGCGCGCTTCCGAGCTGAAGGGAGACTCTCATCATGATGCGTATAAGTTCCGGCAGCTTGTTGCAGTGATGAACAAGATCTTTCATGGCAGGTTCCCGATAGTGAAAGAAAGCCTTGCGCAGCTCAGAAGAGACCAAAGAGCTCTTTTCCCATGAACGAGAGCCAAAACTCTGCAAGTGGTATTACTGATTGGCAGGTTGCGTATTGACATCACAAGAGAACAGGGCAAGGAGACCATATGGGAGGGAGGGGTATTGATAATATTATTAAAACCTCCCCATACCCCTCCTTGGTAAGGAGGGGATTATTATCCAACAAGCCTGTAACTGAAGGGCTACTCTCATTAGCAAGGAATCTATTGGCAGGCCAGCAGGAATGATAATACAATTATGAATAAAGCGTTAACAGATCACCTGTCCCATTGTAAATGTTGCCCGCGCAGATGCGGGGTGGACCGGCTTAACGGGAAGACCGGTTTTTGCGGGGTGAGTTCAGACATTTTAATTTCCCATGCAGGTCTGCATTTTGGGGAAGAACCGCCCATCTCCGGAACAGGAGGTTCAGGCACCATTTTTTTCAGCGGCTGCAATCTTCGCTGCGTGTTCTGCCAGAATTTTCAGATAAGCCAGGAATTTAAGAAGGGATATACCCGGATTCTCTCAGAAGATGATCTGGTATCTGAAATGCTGCGGCTTCAGGATGCCGGTGCACATAATATCAACTTTGTCTCGCCGTCTCATATGATCTTTCAGATGGCTGATGCGATCAGGAGTGCCAGGCAAAAGGGACTGGTTATTCCTGTTGTGTACAATTCGAACGGTTATGATTCCGTGGAAGCACTCCGGCAGATTCGGGGTCTTGTTGATATTTATCTTCCGGATATCAAATATCTGGACAACAGGCCCGGAAAAAAGTTTTCTTTGGTAGACGACTATGCAGATATTGTTCCCGATGCTCTCAGGGAAATGCTGGATCAGACAGGCAGCCTGAAAATGGATAACGCAGGCATAGCCATGCGCGGGTTGCAGGTCCGGCATCTGGTATTGCCCGGGCAATTGGACAACAGCCGGAACTGCCTCCGTTTCCTGGCAGACTTGTCGCCGGATATTCATGTCAGCATCATGTCGCAGTATTCTCCACAATATAAGGCAGGCGCTTATCCCCGGATCAACCGGTCACTGACAGAAGATGAATATGACGAGATTACGGACTATGCACTTGGGCTGGGCCTTAGGAATGCCTTTGTACAGGAACTCAATAGCCGTGACCATTATCTGCCTGATTTTGATCAGGAAAGTCCTTTCAACCCGAACAGCTAAAGAACTTTACAAGAGAGCAGTGCTACTTTGCAGGCTTGCCAAGGAGCAGGCCGATGTATTTATTGATCGGATTACTCCTCTTCAGAAATGGTACAGGCGGTTTTTTTCGTGAGCCGAGCTTTCTCATCTCCCACTGAATGTCGCTGTTTTCAGGGTCGTTCTTCAGACCCTGCTGCAGTGTCTTGATCGCTTCAGCCTTGCGGCCTGCCTTCAGATACGCCCTTCCGAGGTTCAGATAAAAAACAGGATAAAAGAATTCACTGCCAAAGGGCATAGAGATATCCAGTGCTTTAATGGCGTTTTCGCAGATGGCAATGCCATCCTTGGTGTTATTCTCGACGAGGGCGATGAGACAGCCGTAGTATGAGAGAAGAAAGGCATCTGTGGGATAGTTCTCAAGTCCCTCCCGAAGCGTATCGAGGGCCTGCCTGCCCTTGCCACGTCTTAACAGCTGCTGCACTTCCGAGAAGTATTCCGCCTTGAGTTTCTGTTTCTTTGATTGATCCGCGATAAAACTGGCGATAACGTTCTTGTGATGCTTCTCCATAAGGTCAGCTATCCGCGCATCAAGATCTTTTATTTTGAGCAGATGGGCATAATCAGATTTCTTTGAGGCAATAATCTCCCCCTTCAGAAAGACATTCGTAATAATCTTGCAGGATTTTCTGCCCATGTCCTCGGTCTGGACATGATAGGTCACATTGTCCACTGATATGTTGCTGCTGAACTCGTGAGAGGTCTTTGAGGTGATTTTGATTTTCGTCTTGTCTGTCATGTCTTCATTGTATCAAAAAATTAGAATAAGATAGCCATATGGTTATCATTGCTTATGAACGTAACCTTCGATAACAATATCATCTCCGAGGCGACGGACTGATGTTCTTGTCAGCACATGAGCGTCCTGAAGGCGTCTGAAGGCCTTTCCCCCGACTGCCGGAAATGATCTTTCTCCCCCGATGATCTTCGGCGCAATATAGAAAATGACCTTATCAACGATCCCTGCCTCAAGACAGGAGGATGCGAGGGATGAGCCCCCTTCGACGAGCACTGAAACGATCCCCTCAGTTCCAAGCTGTTTCATGAGCCATTGCAGGTCAACTCTGCTGCCAACATGTTCCATAATCGAAATGCCTCTTGTCTGCAGCATCTTCAGCTTTTTCTTTGATGATCCATCACTCGCAACGATGATTGTCCCGGGCGGACAGTTCAGCACGTTTGCATCGGATTTGATCTCCAGATGCGGGTCAAGGATAATCCGTATCGGGCTCTTCATCCTGCCGGTTCTGCAGGTGAGCAGGGGGTCATCAGCCTTTATGGTGCCAATGGCTGTCAGAAGAGCATCGACCTTTCCCCTCAGCATGTGTACTTCTTTTCGGGCTTTATCGCCGGTGATCCATTTTGATTCTCCCTCCGGGGTCGCGATCTTCCCGTCAAGGGTCATGGCGACCTTGAGGATTACGAAAGGGCGATGCGTCGTAATATGGCTGATATAGAATTCATTAAGTTGTCGGGCCTTTTCTTCGAGAATGCCTGAAATGACCTCGATACCGGCTCTTCTGAGTTCATCGATACCCTTGCCCGCCACCTTGGGATTTGGATCTTTCATTGCCACAACGACTTTTTTTATGCCTGCTGTCCTGATCTTCTCGGTGCAGGGAGGTGTTCGCTTGTCCTTATGGCAGCACGGTTCAAGGCTGACATAGAGCGTTGAATCCGATGCATCCAGACCGGCCTTTTCGATCGCAATCACCTCGGCATGCGCTGTGCCTGCCTTTTTGTGATAGCCCTCGGCGATGATCCTGCCGCGCCTGACCAGCAGCGCGCCGACCATCGGATTAGGGCTTGTCATGCCTTCTGCTCGTCGGGCAAGCACGAGTGTCCGCCTGATATACGCTTCATCTGTCATATTTTTTAGCTTAGCATAAATTTCTTTTTAGATAACAGGTTGGGACGGATTGAGGGGCGCAGAAAAGAACTGAAGAAATGTCCCGTAATTATGATATAATTTTACCGGAGGACCAATGAATACGATTATTTTAACTGTCTTAACCGGTGTTGTGACCATTCTCGCTGCGGTAATGATCCCTCTGCTCCTTGAAATCAGACGCACCGTAGCTGCGTTGCGCCAGACAACCGAGCAGAACCTGAACCCTGCGCTTCAGGAACTCCAGGAGACGCTGAAGAGCGTGCGGCAGATAACGGATAATGTGAATGTTATAACCTATGACGTTAAGCAGTTCTCCGGCGCCATCCAGCAGATCGGCAGCAAGATCAACGCGGCAAATGCAATCGTGGACAGCATCACCTCATCAATGACCATACGGACTCTAAGCCTGAACGCAGGCGTCAGGGCAGCTGTATCATTTTTTATTGCCAATTTACGCAGAAAAGGAGAGAGATCATGAAAGACGAAGGTTTTGGATCAGGATCACTATTATTATCATTTCTTCTGGGAGGCGTTGTAGGTGCCGGCCTGGCATTGCTCGTTGCACCCCAGTCCGGAGAAGCGACCCGCAGGAAGATAAAGGAACTGGCCGATGATATCAAGGACAGGACGAATGACTATATCAATGAGGCCAGGGAAAAAGTCGGTTCTGTCACTGATGAAGGCAAAGGATTCTATGACGAGAAGAAGTCCCTGATCAAGGCTGCCATCGATGCAGGCAAAGAGGCTTACGAAAAGGAAAAAGAGAAGTTCGCAAAGGGTTAAGATGCATGAGCTTTCGATCGCTCAGAACGTGCTCGAGATCGTTTCTGAACAATGCACCAGGAGCGGGCACACAAAAATAGATTCGGTTAATCTCCGGATAGGCAGGGCGTCAGGGATCATGCCTGACGCCCTCATTTTTGCTTTTGACGCGATCAAGTCAGACTCGATCGCCCGGGATGCTGTGCTGAATATTGAAGAAATCCCGGTGACAGGCCTTTGCAATGATTGCTCTCACAGCTTTATCGTTCAGGAGGAATACATTTTGAACTGCCCGGCCTGCAAAGGCAGCTCCTTTCAGATCAGATCAGGCAGGGAGCTGGATATTATAGATATGGAGGTCTCGTAAACGTGAAGGTCAAGGTCGTAACCAAAATACTTGAAGCAAATGAACGTATAGCACGCGAAAACCGCAGGCTTTTTGATAATGCCGCCCTGTTTGTGATCAACCTCATGAGTGGCCCGGGGGCAGGCAAGACTTCCATCCTTGAAAAGACCCTGACCCTAAAGACCGGACTGAGGATCGGCGTTATTGAGGGCGACATTGCAGGCAGCGACGATGCAGAGCGCATTGAAAAGCACGGGGCTCCGGTTGTCCAGATCAATACCGGAGGCGCCTGCCATCTCGACGCCAACATGATCCATGAGGTGCTTCAGGACCTCCCGCTCCAGGATCTTGACCTGCTCTTCATAGAGAATGTCGGGAACCTTGTCTGCCCTGCTGAATTCAAGGTCGGCGAGGATATCAAGGTCATGGTCTTAAGCATTGCAGAGGGCCACGACAAGCCGCTCAAGTATCCTCTGATGTTCCAGGAATCATCTGCCCTGCTTCTGAACAAGATCGACCTTGCTCCTTATCTTGATGTTGATATCAACAAGATCAAAAAAGACGCATTGTCCCTTAATCCGGGCCTGAAAATTTTCGAGATCTCCTGCAAGACCGGTGAGGGCCTTTCTGCATGGACCGACTGGCTTAAGGAGAAGGCGCTGAGAAGCTGATCAGCAGGCCGTCTATGCCTGACCGGAAAGATTGCATTACCATAGCCATTCAGGGGATCGTTCAGGGCGTCGGCTTCAGACCCTTTGTGTATAAGCTTGCCACTGAATTAAGGATCAACGGTTTTGTCTCGAATACCTCAGAAGGTGTTGTTATCACGGCAGAGGGTGAGGATCTCACCCTCTTTATCGAGAGAATAAGGCAGGAGGCGCCTCCTCTTGCACGGATCATGAAGATGGACATTATCCCTGCAGAAGCGGGCGGCTTTACCGAATTCCTGATCACGGGCAGTTCTGAGGCAGGCAGTTTTACGCTCATATCCCCGGACATCGCTGTCTGCGATGCCTGCTTCAGAGAGCTGTTTGACCGCAACGACAGAAGATATCTTTATCCGTTCATCAACTGCACGAACTGCGGACCCCGGTATTCGATCACAAAGTCTGTTCCCTATGACCGGAAGAATACGACCATGCAGGAATTCATACTTTGCGAACAGTGCTCTTCTGAATACCACGACCCGCGTGACAGAAGGTTCCATGCCCAGCCGAATGCCTGCGCTGCATGCGGGCCTGAGGTGTCACTTCTCGACAGCACCGGAAAAGAGATGGCAGCTGCGGATCCGATCAGGAAGGCCATTGGTCTGCTGAAGCAGGGAAAGATCATTGCGGTGAAGGGCCTCGGAGGATTTCATATTGTCTGCGATGCTCTGAATGCCGAAGCTGTAGAACGCCTGCGGACAGAGAAGAGAAAGAATAATAAGCCCTTTGCGCTTATGGCTCCTGATAGGGAATCGATCAGGATGCAGTGTGTTGCATCGGCAGCCGAAGAAGAGCTCCTCACTGGATTTCAACGGCCGGTTGTGCTTCTGAGGAAGAAGGAAGGGACTGCTCTGCCGTCTGCTGTTTCACCCGGGAACGCCCGTCTGGGGTTCATGCTGCCCTATACGCCTCTGCACTATCTGCTGTTCTATTATCCTCTGGAGGGACAGGAGCTTCCCGCTTATCCGCACTTCAGAGCGCTTGTCATGACAAGCGGCAATATCAGCGAGGAGCCGATCATCATATCCAATAACGAGGCAGTCGAAAGGCTCTCAGTCATTGCCGATGCCTTCCTTGTGCATAACAGGGATATTTTTATGCGCGTTGATGATTCTGTGATGAGAGTAGGGAATGAGACAGCGGAGGCCGGTCGTTTACCGGGGAACGGTAATGTCGAAGATGCTCACCCGCTATCCTTCAGCCCTGATCTGTTGCCATGCTTTCTTCGTCGTGCGCGCGGTTATGCCCCTGAGCCAATACCTCTTATGACTGACGGCCCTGATCTGTTGGGATGCGGTGCTGATATGAAAAACACCTTTACGCTCCTCAGGGGTAAGTATGCGATTGTAAGTCAGCATATGGGTGACATGGAGAATTATGAAACGGTCCGGTTCTTTGAAGAGACCCTCGAAAACCTGAAAACCGTTTACCGGGCAGAGCCGACTGCAATTGTTCATGATCTCCATCCCGGTTATTTTTCTGCGAACTGGGCCCTTTCTTATGGGAAAAAGCAGAATCTGAGAACGATCGCGATCCAGCATCACTATGCCCATATCGGCTCTGTCATGGCAGAGCACGGTCTCAGCAGAAAGATCATCGGTGTTGCCTTTGACGGCAGCGGGTATGGGGCGGACGGCACGCTTTGGGGCGGCGAGTTCCTTGTTGCTGACACCAGGGGTTTCAGGCGCGCCGGTCACCTGAAGCAGGTTGCGCTTCCCGGGGGTGAGCAGGCAGTCAGGGAACCCTGGCGCGTTGCAGTGAGCTATCTGAAGGACGCCTTTGGCAGCGATCTTATGCCATTCCTCGGGCCGACCGGATTTATCGAAAAGTACGGCAGGAAAAAGATATCGGACATTCTTCAGATCGCCGACAAAAGGAATTTCTCGCCGCTTTCGTCAGGAGCCGGAAGGCTTTTTGATGCCGTATCAGCGCTGATCGGAATTTGTGATCTGAACACCTTTGAGGGAGAAGCTTCCATGGCGCTCGAATCCCTTGCTGTGAACGGCGTTGACGAGGACTACCCTGTGGACATTCACCTTGATGACCTCATAGAGGTCGATTTTGGGTACACCATTATCGCCATTGTCGATGACCTGGGTAAAAAAGTCGACAGAGGGATCATCGCGGCGAAATTTCATAATACGGTAGCCATGGCGATCATCAGGGTTGTCTTAAAGCTTTCTTTGATGAATAATATAAAGACCGTAGCCCTGAGCGGCGGCGTTTTTCAGAATCGGTATCTGCTTGAGAAGGTCAGAGACAGTCTGCGCACAGAAGCGCTGATGTTATACGTAAATGAGAAAGTTCCCTGCAATGATGCAGGGATCTCACTGGGCCAGGTATTTCTGGCAAGAGAAATGATGAAAGCAGAAGGAAGCTCATGAATAGGACCATACAGGCGATAAAGGAACTTATGATTTCTATCGGCAGGCCGGTAAAGCTGATGGAAGTCTGCGGTACACACACGGTCGCCATATTCAGGCATGGGATTCGGGATCTGCTGCCGAAGGAGATCAGGCTTCTGAGCGGGCCGGGATGCCCTGTCTGCGTTACTTCGATCAGGGATGTTGATACGGCAATAGAGATCGCCAAACAGTATGATGTGATCGTTACCACCTTCGGCGATATGATGCGTGTACCCGGGGACCGGCAGACCCTTTCCCAGGCAAAGGCGGAGGGGGGGGATATCAGGATCGTATATTCGCCTCTCGATGCACTGAAGCTTGCCGAAAAGAATCCGTCCAGGACGGTTGTATTTTTTGCAACAGGATTTGAGACGACATCGCCCCTCGTAGCCGGGACTCTTGCCGAGGCCGAGGCAAGAGGGATCCTGAATTTTTTTATCTACTCTGTGCATAAGACCGTTCCGCCCGCCCTGAATGCGCTGCTTAACGCGCCTGATGTGCAGATCGACGGTTTTATCCTTCCGGGTCATGTCAGCACGATCATCGGACTGAAACCGTATGCATTTCTTGCTGCTGATTATCACAAACCGTCGGTTGTGACCGGGTTCGACGCTGCAGATATCCTGAACGGCGTTCTGATGCTGCTTCAGCAGATAGCCGGAAACAGGGCAGCTGTTGAGAATGAATATGCCAAGGTCGTAAAAGAGGAGGGAAATCCCCGGGCTGTTTCTCTGCTGCATGAGTTCTTTGAGCCTGAAGACGCATATTGGAGAGGTATCGGCGTGCTGCCCGGCAGCGGTCTCAGACTGAAGGAGAGATACCGTCATCGCGACGTCATGAAAAAGTATACGATCATTGTCCCTGAAGGACAGGAACCAAAGGCCTGTTCGTGCGGCGATGTGCTGAAGGGCATAAAGATCCCGACTGACTGCGCTCTTTTCGGAAAGGCCTGCACGCCTGACAAGCCGGTTGGGGCATGCATGGTCAGCACCGAGGGAAGCTGCGCAGCATACTATAAATATATTGGCACGGCGCTTCAGCCGGCTGCAGATCTGAAAAAGGGAGATTAGGGTGGAAAGGATCCAGTTGAGCCATGGAGGGGGAGGACGGCTGATGCATCAGCTGGTGAGAGATTACTTTGTCCCCTCTTTTCATCTTCAGACACTGAACGATTCAGCTGTTGTTGAGGGAATGCCTGCCGGGAAAATAGCCCTTACAACGGACTCTTATGTCATATCTCCGTATTTCTTCCCCGGCGGCGACATTGGCCTGCTGTCTGTCTGCGGAACGGTAAATGACCTTTCAATGGCAGGGGCGCGGCCTCTCTATCTCACGACCGGATTCATTCTTGAAGAGGGCATGCCCATAGAAGATTTGAAGAAGATCCTCGCATCCATGAAGACTGTTGCGGACGAGGTCGGCGTAAAGATCGTGGCAGGAGACACCAAGGTTGTTGAGAAGGGCAAGGGAGACGGCATCTATATCAACACTGCAGGCGTCGGTATTGTCGATGAAGGCATAGACCTTTCCCCTCATAGGATCAGAGCCGGAGATAAGATCATTCTGAGCGGCTCGATCGGCAACCACGGCATGGCAGTCATGGCAGAGAGGAACGGCATCAGTTTTGAACCCCCTATCCTGAGCGATGTCCGTGCTCTCAGTTCCCTGGTCCGGTCCATGCTCGCAACGACCGGAGAAATTCGCGTACTGCGGGATCCGACCCGAGGGGGTATTGCCACAACGCTCAAGGAGTTTGCGACTGATTCGTCAAAGTGTATGATAATAGATGAAGAGGCGTTACAGGTTCGGCCGGGCGTGCAGGGTGCCTGCGACCTGCTCGGCCTTGATCCGCTGTACGTGGCCAATGAGGGGATTCTTATCGCTGTTGTTGCTCCACAGGCGGCTGATGAGCTTGTCAGTGTGATGAAAAGGACAAGGGAAGGCTCAGAAACAGCGGTGATCGGTGAGGTGGCTGAGCAGCCGAAGCTGATGGTTCTTCTCAGGACAAAGATAGGCGGTACCAGAATTATTGATATGATTACCGGCGAACAATTGCCGAGGATATGTTAAAGGAGGATGTATGGTTATTCGTTTTGGTCTTATGGTTGCAATAGTATCTGCGGCACTGGTTATGGGGGGATGCGCCAGACCGGCCGCTACTGTTGACGGCAAAGGTATCAGCAGGGAAAAGATTGACCTTCATATGAAGGACCGGCTGAAGGAGCATAAACTTCAGAATGCGGCAGTTGACGAAAAAAAGATGAGGGCCGCCATTCTGCAGGAACTGATCGGCGAACAGCTTGTGCTGAATGAAGCTGCCGTGAAAGGCATTATCATTGCCGATGCTGAGATTGATAAAGAACTCGAACAGCTCCGCAAAAATATGGGTGAGGAGCAATATCAAAAAGCCCTTAAGGACAGGGGTCTTACCCCTGAATCTTACCGCAGCAGGCTCAGGGAGCGGATCACCTTTACTCGTTTTTTAGAAACTTTTGTGAAGCCGGAAGATGTCAGCGAACAGGAACTGCTGGATGTCTATAAGAACAGTCCGAAGCCATTCCTGAAGCCTGCTCAGGTCAATATGAAGATTGTCGAATTTCAGACTGAGGATTCAGCAATTGCTGCTGCTGCTGAAATAAAGAGGACAAAAGCGGACTTTGACGAGTATGCAAAAAAGCTTGATGCTGAAAAGAAAGCTTCTGTAACGGATTATGGCTGGGTATCTCCGGACTTTTTTTCGCCTTCAATGGCGTCATCTGTCAAGATGCTTAAAGAAGGTCAGCAGGGCGGCCCTTATAAGGGAAAGACCGCATTTTATCTCGTGAGGGTAAAGGGCGTTCAGCACGAGAGCATAGCTCCGTTCGCTGAAGTGAAGGAATCGATCCGTGCGACGCTTCTGCAGCAGAAGCGGGGCGAGGCATATACGCAGTGGCTTGAACAGAAACGAAAGAGCGCAAAGATCGTTATAAATCTGAAATAGGTCGTGAGCAGGACTGGTTATGGATGAAGAACAGGTTGTATTAAAATTTCTGGATGGAACAATTATCAAAGGCTATCTCAGAGATTTTTCCGAGAAGTCAGATGAGCTGAAACTGCAGGAGCCCGACGCCAATGCAGTCCGTACGGTCAAGAGCGATCTCCTGAAGGCGATCTTCTTTGTGAAGAGCTTTGAAGGCAACCGCCAGTATAGTGAAAAGAAGACCTATGGCATTCGGAAGCCGCATGGGCACAGGACGTTCATCAAATTTATTGATGGAGAAGACCTGGTCGGTTTTCTGGAGAGCGAGATGCCATGGGATAAGGGTTTTTTTCTCAGCCATCATACCATCAACAATCTCAAGGGATTTTTTCTGCTTCCTGCGGATGAGGGATCGAATAATATCAGGGTATTTATCTTTGTCCATGCAGTAAAGGATCTGACCGTTGTCCCGTAAGGGGAGGAGTAAGAGGCACGATGATACTCGGCATAAATATTGACCATATTGCAACGCTGCGCCAGGCCCGCATGGGTGTAGAACCGGATCCCGTGATGGCAGTGACCCTTGCCGTGCTCGGCGGCGCCGACGGCATTACGCTTCATCTGCGTGAAGACCGCCGCCATGTCAATGACCGCGATCTGGACATGCTCAGGGGTTTTGTCACGGTGGAACTTAACCTGGAGATGGCTGCTACGGATGAGATGGTCCGCATTGCTTCAAAGAAACTTCCTGACCTTGTGACCCTTGTTCCGGAAAAGAGACAGGAGCTCACGACCGAAGGAGGACTGAACCTGAAGGCCGGGCAGAGCGCTCTTAAGAAGGCGGTCAGGATCCTGAAGGACAAGGGCATCATGACGAGCCTTTTTATCAATCCATCGATAGCGGATATTGACCTGTCAAAGGATCTCGGCGCTGACATGGTCGAGATCCATACCGGCACCTATGCCAACGCCAGGGGTGATGACCAGGAGCGCGAACTTGTAAAGGTTGCCAGATCGATCACCCATGCTGCAGAGATCGGGCTCAGGGCGAATGCGGGACACGGCCTGAATTATCAGAATGTTACCAGAATTGCGGAAATGGAGGGGCTCAGGGGACTGTATATCGGCCACAGCATCATATCCCGGGCAGTGCTGACAGGCCTGGAAAGAGCGGTCAGGGATATGAAAGAGCTGGTTATGATGGCCTGCCCAGTGCAGTGACCCGGGTGTTCTGACATGATCTATGGCACGGGTATAGATATTGTGAAGACGCAGCGGATACGTGACGCCGTAGAACGCTGGGGAGAAAAGTTCCTTGAGCGTGTTTTTACGAAGGACGAAATAGGCTACGCGTATAATCAAAAGGATCCTTTTTTGTCTTTGTCGGTCCGCTTTGCTGCCAAGGAAGCATTTATTAAAGCTCTTTCGCATGATCAGAATATTCCCCTGATTGATGTTGAAGTGCGTAATAAGGACAACGGCAGACCCATGCTCGAACTGCACGGCAGAACAGGCGAGTTTTTGATGACGAAGGAGATACAGGCAATTCATCTGAGCCTCAGCCATGAAAAGGACTATGGCGTTGCGTCTGTCGTGATCGAGGCGCTGGGATGAAGGTTGTTACTGCGGAGGAGATGCGTAACATTGACCGTGCTACGATCGGGAAATACGGTATCCCCGGCACCGTGCTGATGGAGAGGGCCGGGCTGGCTGTCGCAGAAAAGATCAGAGCGTTTTTTGATAAAAAGAAGGTGATCGTTCTTGCCGGAGGCGGCAACAATGGCGGCGATGGCATTGCTGCTGCCAGGAACCTGCATAACTGGGGATGGCATGTAAGGGTGCTTCTGATGCTCAGGGAAAACAAATTGAGCCCTGACTGTCTTGCCCAATACCGTATGGCAAAGCATTCAGGCGTTGCCATCGAGTTCAGGAAAGCGGTTACGGAAAAGGACCTTCATGGCTCCCTTGTGATCGATGCGCTTCTCGGCACAGGGCTTAACAGGGATGTCGCCTCTTTTATGGCTGACGTGATCAGATTCCTGAACACAGCAGACGTGAGGGTCGTAGCTGTTGATATCCCTTCCGGCATTTCATCTGACAGCGGCCAGGTCATGGGAACTGCGGTGTTGGCAGATCATACAATCACCTTTGGTTTGCCGAAGACAGGACATTTCCTGCACCCCGGGGCGCATTATTCCGGTAAACTCCATGTTGAGGATATCGGTTTTCCGGAAACGCTCCTCTCGGCAGAGACACTTGCTTTCGAGACGATTGAAAAAGAGTCGGCGGCTCTCCTGATCCCTGAACGGCCGGGATATTCCCATAAAGGCGACTATGGGCATGTCCTGGTGATAGCAGGATCGCCGGGAAAGACAGGCGCTGCACTTATGACTGCCAGGGCCTGTCTTCGGGCAGGCGCAGGGCTGGTAACGATTGGCATTCCGGAAACGCTTCTACATGTTTTTCAGTCTCGGGTGACTGAGGAGATGCTGCTGCCGCTTCCTGACACGGGAAAAGGAGCATTTTCTGCAAAGGCATATGATCAGATACGTGATTTCCTTGATACCCGTGCGGATGTCCTGGCTATAGGTCCGGGGCTCACTGCTGATAAGGATGCTGCAGATCTTGTAAAGAGAGTTCTCGAAACCGTGACCGTGCCGATGGTTCTTGACGCTGATGCCATAAATGTGCTTGCAGGCAGGAAAGATCTTCTCAGGAAAGTAAAGGCACCGGTCATTCTCACTCCCCATGCTGGTGAAATGGCACGACTTCTGACATCTGTGGCCGGCAGATCCGCTAAGGACAGAGACAATAAGGAACTGAGAGGCGAGATAGAACGTAACAGGATAGATCTGACCCGGGCGACAGCAGTGGAAACCGGCGCATATTTCGTATTGAAGGGGTCCCCGACCATTGTTGCAGACCCTGAGGGCAGGATATTTATCAATACTACGGGCAACCCCGGCATGGCAACTGCAGGGTCGGGCGATGTCCTGACCGGCATGCTGGCCGGCCTGCTCGGACAGGACATGCATCCGGTTGATGCGTGCCGCCTTGCGGTCTTATTGCACGGGCTGGCAGGTGATACGGCTGCAGAAGCTCGGGGCATGCATTCCCTCATTGCATCGGATATTATTGAGGCAATTCCCCTCGCATTCCTTTCTCTCCGTGCATACCATCGTCATCCCTGACAATATGAAGGCGGTAGCCTCTGCCTGTTTTACCGGCAAGAATCCTGGAGTAGAAGTGGATCGCATAGCGGAGCATTACAGGATAGCAAGGAGTCGGATATATCTGCCGATCCAGAGACATACGGACAAGGTCATGATCATTGGACCTGCGCATGAATCGGCAGTGGCTGACGCTGTAATAACAAAAGAAAAGGGTCTTCTGATCGGTGTGCAGGTGGCTGACTGTGTGCCGATACTGCTCTGCGATCCGAAAAGGCAGGTTGTGGGTGCTGTTCATGCCGGTTGGCGAGGCACGGCACAGGCGATCCTGAAAAAGACCCTGCAGACTTTTTCAGACAAGTTTTTCAGCGATCCTGCCGATATCCTTATGGCTATCGGCCCTTCTATCAGGCAATGCTGCTATGAGGTGGACGGCGATGTGATCAGGGCGGTTTCCCGTGCAACAGGGAACGGCGATTATTATATCGCCAGGGGTGATAAGTTTCTTCTTGATCTCGCCGCTGCAAATCAGATCCAGGCATTGACAACCGGCGTGACTGCAGACAATGTTTGGGTAGCCGGCGACTGCACATTCTGCAATCCTCAAAAGTTCTACTCATATCGTTTCGGCAAGGGATCAGCCGGCAGGCAGGGTGGTTTCATCGGCATCTTCTGAAGCGGTTGCGTCCATCCTCAGAATTACTTTCACAATTAGCCCCTAACATGCTAGTATTATTGAAAAAATAGAGGGTGAACTATGCTCAAGGCAAAGGATGTAATGACCCGTGACGTCATCATTGTAAGCGACGGAATGAGTGTTGACGAGTTAGGAAGACTATTTATTGAAAAGAAGATCAGTGGCGCTCCGGTTGAAGATTCGAAAGGGGCTCTCATCGGTATTGTTACGGAGAACGATCTTATACGGAAGAACGCACGCCTTCATATTCCGACAGTGCTGCGGATCTTTGATGCGATCATCCCGTTGGGAAGGCCGGACAGCGTTGAGGAGGAGATCAGGCGGATCTCTGCTTCTACGGTCGGGGAGATCTGCACGAAAGAGGTTTTATCGGTGTCGCCTGATGCAAGCATACAGGATGTTTCATCGATCATGTCCGAAAAGGGCGTGCATCTTGTGCCTGTGCTTGAGGCAGGAAGGATTGTCGGTATTATCGGCAAGATCGACATCATCAGAGGCATGACCAGTGAAGCTTCTCAGCAGAAGCCCGGCTGAAACAGAGACTGCTGGCTTTAGGCTCGGCAGGCTGCTCAGGGCCGGAATGCTGGTAAAACTGTATGGCGAACTCGGAGCGGGAAAGACGACCATGGTCAAGGGCATTGCCCGTGCATTCGGTATTGACAAAGATGATGTCATCAGCCCGAGCTTCACAATAATTACGGAATACAGGAGTTCGCCCCGGTTTTTTCATCTGGACCTTTACCGCATTGCGGGAAGCAGGGATCTGGAAAGCACCGGGATATGGGATTGCATAGGGGATGATGCTGTTGCTGTTGTTGAGTGGCCGGAACATGCTGAAGACGAGCTGCCGAAAGATGCGGTGTCGGTAAGGATATTGCACCATGGACCTGATGACAGAGAGATTGAGATAGAGGGTATTGATGAAAAAGATTGGCATAATTTGCAAACTTAGCAGAAAAGAGCCCCAGGATATACTGAAGGAGCTTTTGCCATGGCTCGGACAGAGAGACTGCGAGGTCTTTGTTGACGAGGACACAGCCGCACGCCTGAACGTTAAGGGATATGATCGAAAAGAAATCCCCTCTCTGGTCGAGGCAGTGCTTGTTCTTGGCGGAGACGGGACAATGCTGAGCGTCAATCGTCTTGTGGCTCAGGCCGGCATACCTGTGCTCGGTATTAATCTCGGCAGTCTCGGCTTCCTGACCGAGGTGAATAAAGAGCAGATCTACGCTGCAGTCGAAAAGATGCTCTCAGGCGGCTGCGCGATAGAAGAGCGCCTGATGCTCAAGGCGGTCTTGCGGCGAAACGGAAATGTCGTTGATCAGTTCACGGTTTTAAACGACGTTGTCATTAACAAGGGAGCCCTTGCAAGGATCATCGACCTTGAGGTGAGCATTGACCAGTCCTACGTAACGACGTACAAGGCTGACGGTCTTATCATCTCCACGCCAACAGGTTCGACAGCCTATTCCCTGTCTGCCGGCGGTCCTATCCTTTACCCTACGATCGAGAATATTGTATTGACTCCCATCTGCTCCCATACGCTTACGAACAGGCCGATCGTACTTTCTGACAGCGTGCGGATCGCGATCCGGCTGATGTCCACCAGCGAAGATGTCTTTCTCACGCTCGACGGGCAGGTGGGATGCGCCCTCAAAACCGAGGATGTCATCGAGGTCGTCAAGGCAGATTATAAGGCAAAACTTCTCGTGGCCGGGGAAGCAGGACATTTTGACGTGCTTCGCCAAAAGCTGAAATGGGGGGAACGCTAAGGATATGGGCCTTGCTGTTGAAGATATAGCGAGCCTCCTGGCGTTCTATCAGGCGCTTGGCTTCGAAAATCTGCCGATCACCGTGAGTGCGCCCGGAAGGACCGCGCGGATGCTACCTGCACCGAAGACGGGCGATAAGGAAAAGCAGCTCGGAGAATTAAGAGAGCATATTGGTGATTGCCAAAGATGTAAACTCTCGAGACAAAGGAAGAGCATTGTTTTTGGTTCCGGTGATCCAGGGGCAAGGCTTATGTTTATCGGTGAGGCTCCGGGGAAGGAAGAAGATCTGCAGGGACTTCCCTTTGTGGGTGATGCCGGCATGCTGCTGACGCGTCTGATCGAAAAGATGGGCATGAAGCGAGATGAGGTGTATATTGCGAACATTATCAAGTGCAGACCACCTATGAATCGTGATCCTGAAGAGGATGAGGTGGCTGTCTGCAGGGAATTCATTGAAAAGCAGATCTCGATAATCAGGCCAGCGGTTATCATGACACTCGGAAGAATAGCCTTGCAGGCCCTTATGAACTCTCCCAGGCTGAAGATTACATCAGCGCGCGGACATTTTCTCGATTATGAGGGCATCCCCGTTATGCCGACATTTCATCCTGCTTACCTGCTCAGAAATCCTCAGGATAAGATGCTTACCTGGTCAGATGCCCAAAAAGTCCTGGCCAGGATCGAACTTTCAGTCGGTGAAGAGCGATGAAAGGGGAGAGCATGGATGTTTTATGGGCACCCTGGAGAATGGAATACATCAAGTCGTCACCAAGGACAGAAGGGTGCGTGTTCTGTGAAAAAATGCTTGACACCAGAGACCGGGACAATCTTCTGCTGTACCGGAGCAGTCATACATTTGTCCTGATGAACCCCTTTCCGTATAACAATGGTCACCTGATGGTCCTTCCCGGAAAGCATGCACCTGGCATGGAAGGACTTGAGGATGAGGAGCTTCTTGACTTGATGAGAACCGCGCAGCTCTGCATTGATTCCCTTCGTGAGGCAATGAGCCCCGAGGGTTTCAATGCGGGCATCAATCTTGGGAAGGTTGCAGGTGCAGGACTTGCCGATCACCTGCATCTGCACATTGTGCCGCGATGGGCAGGGGACGCAAGTTTTATGACTGTTGTCGGCGAGGTCAGGGTCATCCCTGACCACCTGCTGAGAACGTATGATTCTCTTTTCGAAATCTTTAAGAGACGGGGCGCCGAGAGGGCAGGCAGTTGCAAAGGGTGATACGGTACACTGCGGTATCGGTCCCTGTTCTTGTCCTGTTTTTTTTCAGCAGCGTATGTTTTGGACTTACGGTTGACAGAGCTCTTGCTGTTGTCAATGGCGAGGTTGTTACCCTTTCTGATTATGGCCGGTTCGTAGCGAGGATGGATCAGAAAGCTGACAGGGAAAAGGTCGGCGAGCAGTATTTGAGGACGCTGATCGAGGAAAAGCTTATCCTTCAGGAGGCAAAACGCAAAGGTTATGATGCGACTGAAGAAGAGGTCAGCCAAAGCATTGCCGGTTTTCTTGAGCAGGCAGGCATGCAGGAAAAGGATTTTGAAAAAAAGATTGCCCTGGAAAATCTCAGCATGTCGGATTACCGTTCCTTGCTCAGGGAAAATATCATATCCCTGAAATGCATTGAAAAAGAGGTCAATGCAAAGGTGATCGTAAGCAGCAGCGACCTTTCGCGCTATTATGAAAAGCAGCGTGCCCGTTTTATGGAAAGCCCGGAAAAGGTCCTTGTCATGGCAATCGTTATGAAGCTGAGCGCAACCCCGAGCCTGACCGAGATCACTGATCTTAAGATCAGGTCGCTGAAGGTCTACTCAGAGATCAGAAACGGAGAATCTTTTGAACGGCAGGTGTACAAGTATGCTGATGAGTCCGTGAAAAGCCTTGGCGGCAAACTGGGAGAATTCGAGAGGGGTGCGATGATATCTGTTCTCGATGAAAAGATCTTTTCGATGAAGGAAGGTGAGGTCAGCGAGCCGATCTGGACAAAAGATGGTGTATATATTCTCAAGATAGCAAAGAGGACTCAGGCAGTGTATACTGCCTTCGAAAAGGTGAAGGATGAGCTGTATGCCAAGGCATACGAAGAGAAGCGAGAGGAAACATTTAACGCATGGATGAAAAAGATATGGGAAAGGTCTTCTGTAAAAATACTGCAGCAATAATCTGTCTGCTCATTGCTCTGCTCTGCTCTGGCGGCAGTTCCGGCGGCGCTGTGCAGGAGGCTGATCTTTTTGAAAAGGCCTATGAATATTATCTTGCCCTAAACCCTGAGAAGTCGATTGAGACCTTTGATCAGTTTCTCAAGCAATTTCCCGACAGTTCTGCCCTTGATTCCGTCCTTTTTTGGCGTGCCAAGGCGCTTATGCAGATGAAAAGGATCGACGAAGCTGCCCGGGGACTCCGCAAATTAAGAGAGACCTTTCCTGAAAGTTCTTACTCCATATTTGCTGAAAAGGAGCTCGATGCACTTAAGAATCTGCCGCAGAGGACAGATAGAACTGATATTGTCAGGGAAAAGACAGCGAAGATCTCCGACGCCAAAATTGAGGGTTATGAGAACCGCATAAGAAAGCTTGAAGCTGAAAAGGCTGACCTGGAAAAGCAGCTGTCCGATGCGGAAAGAAAAAGACAGCTCACAGAGAAAGGCCTGTCTAAGGCACTTGATGACAAGAATGCCCTCGAATCACAACTTGATGAAGTGAAAAAAAGCAGGGATGACCTTGTGCAAAAGGGAGCAGTCCTGGAAAAGGGAAGCACGGAGACATCAAGATTAGCCGAAGAAAAGAGAGTTCTCGAATCCAGACTGAAAGCTGGAGAGGAAAAGATTGGCAAGCTTTCCGCTGATCTTAAGCGGACTGAGGAGAAGATTGCGGCCATAAGCGGTGAACTCACCGGCAAAATTCAGCAGGGTCAGAAGGACTGGGAACAGCTCGATCTGCTGTCAAAAGAGCTTAAGACCCGGAATATGGCCATCGAAACTTCACTAAAAGAGAAGGACAGTGCCCTCTCAGACGCGCAGCAGAGCATGGCGAGCATGAAAAAGAGCATGGCAGATTTTCAGTCTGCGAAACAGCGTGATGTTGAGAGCCTGAATCAGTCTGTCGCGAGATTGTCAGCTGAAAAGGTCCTGCTTGCAGAAGAGGCTGCCGCTGAAAAGAAGAAGGCCGATGATCTCCTGGCCAGGCTGCAGGCGAAAGATGGGGAAGTGAAGAAGCTCCTGTCTGATGAGACAAAACGCAAAGCTTCTGAATCTGCTGCTGAGGAGAGGTTAAAGCACGGCGTCGCAGAACTTGCAAGGATGCAAGGCGAAAGGGACGACTTGCAGTCGTCGGTCAGAACACTCGAGGCGCGTTTAAGGGAAAAGAACGATCTTGCGTCACAGGCCGGAGATATCAAAAAGCTGCGCGAAGAGGTAATTTCCAGCACCGCAGAGCTTGATAGAATAAAGAAGGAAAATAGAGCGCTCCTTGAAGACAGGAAAGTCCTCGAGACCCGGATAGCCGAGGATCAGGAAAAATCGAGACTAAGCGCGCTCAGCAGGGATAAAGAGGAAGAGAAAGAAAAGAAAGCACTCGTTGCGGAATCCCGCGAACTGGAAAGGAAACTGCATGATGCAGCAGCGCAGGTCAGGCAGCTTCTCGATGACCGGCAGAAGATGGATGCTGTTCTCAAGGATCGTGATCAGGGTCTTGCAAGGTCACAGGAAGCAATAGCTCTGCTGGAGCGGACACTGAAGGGCGCAGAACAGGAGAAGGCAAAGCAGATACAGGAACTTGTTGAGCGGAGCAGGACTGCAGACATAGAGAAGAAAACGCTGCAGGATGAGCTGGCCAGGGAGAGAAAAAGAGTTGCGGAGTTCTCAGGCAGGGTAACAGAAAGGGAGGCTGCCCTGATAGATGAGGTGAAAGCTCTGCAGGGTTCCCGGCAGGAGCTTGAGGCAAGGCTTGCATCGGAAAAAGGCGACCGTCGGGACGAAAAGCTGAAACTGGAGGCGGAGCGGGACAGTATACGAAGACAGTTCGAGGAACTTGGCGCGCAGGCAACAAAGGTCAGGGATGTGTTATCACAACTCGATGAAAGCCGCAAGAAGCAGGAAGAGCTGGCAAAGATTGCTGCGCTGAACGACAAAGAGATCACAAAGCTCAGGACCGAAAAGGGAGAATTGGAATCGAGACTCAAGGACGCCGTCAAGAGACAGGATGAAACGGATCTTGCTCTCATCAGGATATCAGAGGAGAAACAGGTCAGAGAGGCCCAGCTAAAGGATCAGCAGAACAGGCTCACTAAGTCACAGGAGTCAATAACATTGCTGGAGAAGACCCTGAAGGGATCAGAGCAGGAGAAGGCAAGGCAGCTGCAGGACCTTGATATGCGGGCAATAAAGACCAGGGATGCGTTATCACAGCTCGAAGAGAGTCTCAAGAAGCAGGAAGAACTGGTAAAGATTGCTGCGCTGAACGACAAAGAGATTACAAGGCTCAGGGCGGAAAAGGCAGGGCTGGAAGACAAGCTCAGGGTGGTTGAGGAAGGGGTCAAGACCTTATCCGGTATTAAACAGCGGGATGAACGTACGGCAGCAGAAAAACTCGATCTGGAGCAGAAACTGACGAAAGAGCGCGCCAGGTTTGATACTGAAACGCAGAAGATCGGATCAGAGCGCGATGAACTCAAAAAACAGCTCGGGGGCCTGGAAGCGTTGAGAAAGGAAAAAGAGGGGCTTGCGGCGAGACTTGATGAGACGAAGCGTTTACATGCTGATGCAATAATGAAGAGTGGTCAGGCGGAGAAAATGGCACAGGATAACCAGATCCTGCTGGATGAAAAGAAGCAGTTGGAGATCAGACTGAGAGACAGCGAGGAGAAAATTGCAGTCCTTGCCTCGCAACGTGACAAAGACACTGCTCTTGAACGTGAACGAAAAGATCTCGCTGCACGCCTTGACGAGCAGGAAAGGAAGCTTAAGGAACAACAGGCATCCATCTCAAGGCTTATGGTCGAGAAGGGTGCCATGGAAAAAGAGCTTAAAGAGGGGAGACAGGATATTGCCGCTGTAAAGGCGCTCAGGGAATCCCGCGACCATCTCCAGCGCGAGGCTGATAGGATGAAGACAGAGCAAAAGCAGATGCAGGCAGAATTATCGGAACTGAAAAAAATAGATAAAGAGCATCTGACCGCAAATAAAGCACTGTCCGGCGAACTGGCTGCACTGAGAATGCAGGCACGCGATACTGATAAGCCTTTTCTCCGGATAGGACAGGAACGTTTTACTCTTGCCACGGTGATTCGCGAAGGTACGATCGCAGGCAGCGTTGCTGATAAGATCAGGGTAAAGACCGTTCCCTGGAGGACAGGGAATATCGTTGATGACTTTATAGCCGAGCAGATACTCGCTCGCAGGGCTCGGGAAGAGGCATTCACGATTGATCCAAAGCTGAAGGGGTCGCTGGTGAAACAATATGCACTGAACGAAGAAGAGGGCGCGTATCTTGACCGATATCTGGCCATCGACGGACTGTTCAGAAGTAAGGATGCAATTCCTGCCCCAACAGAGACGGACGCCAGGGAATACTATAATAAACACCGCGAGCAATATCTTCATGGGCGCGAAAGCCGGATCAGGGTTCTCAGCATAAAATACGGAAAGTCTGATGAACTTGAAAAGAGCGTTATTGCTGTTGAAATCCACGGAGAGGCTCTTGAGGGAAGACCCTTTGATGCGATTGCGAGAAAACGCCCGGCTGTCGCTTCGATGAAAGAAATGTCTCTTTCGAAGCTGCCAGAATGGGTTCGCGTGAGGCTTGCCAGCCTTAGGGAGGGAGAGATCAGCAGTATTATTTCAACAGACAACGAGTTTATGATCATTCAGGCTTTACCCTCAAAACCGGGATATCGCCCCTTTGAAGAGGTCAAAAAAGAGGTCGAGAAGAAACTGTCGGCTGAGCATTCAGGCCGGAGGCAGTCCCTTGAGGATTGGTTAAACGCTCAGAAAAAAGAGATAGAGTTCCTGAGATAATATGGTAGACATTGACAGACAGATAGAGATTGCAAAGAAAAAGCCGCTCACGGCAGAGAACCTCAACTATATCGGCGACCTGTATCTGAAGAAAGATGATAAGCAGCGGGCTGTTGCATATTTTTTTGAGGCGGCTGACAAACTTCACTTCGCACAAAAAGAAAAGAAGATCGCCATTTACAAGAAGATCCTGAAGATCTCGCCGGTCTCGGAAAAGGCCTACATCGGCATTATTGAGATCCTCTCAAAGATGGGGCTTGTGATGGAGGAGAAGAAATACCTGCATATGCTCGCACAGCTTCATGAGAACAGAGGTGACTCGGCAAAAGCTATCGAGCTTCTCGACAAGATCAGGGAACTTGATCCCCATGTCATGCCGGACGGCACATTTTTCCACCGCGAAGCCCACGAGCAGATAATCGGATACGGCAAGGATAGTCGAAGGCAGGAGGCAGCAATAAATGAAGACGAAAACAATGTGAGCCAGCCGGGAGAGCAGTCTCTGCCGGATTTATCGGTATCCGGCCCTGCCGAAGCTATCGAGGAGGAGAAACTGATTGTGGCCTCGCTTGAAGAAATTCCCCTTGAGGAGCCTCCTCCTGCTGAGGGGGTGTTGAGCGGAATCTCCCGTCGGCAGTATCTTCTTGGCGGCATCATTCTCGTATTGCTTGTTTTTGCTTCAGGAGTTTTATACTATTCCTTTGGGACACGGGCAAAGCCGGTTGCATCTCTGCCGGTGTCGAGCCGTCTTAATGGTTATGAGATAACTGTTTCCAGGCTTGCTGACCAGACAGAGGTGACTGGCCTTATCACTGCGCAGGATCTGCGCGATAACGATTTCCTTGTGCTTGCCGTCAGCAGTCTTAGCAATTGTATTCCGGACGCATTTGCAACAGCCCCCTACAACATGATATCGTTACGAGACAGGAAAGGCGGGGCTACGCGCATTAAACCAGTGGACGGACTGCTGAAGACTTCCAGATCAATATCAAAAATGAATGTTTGCGGCAGAGACAATGCAATAGTTTTTGTAAGGATGATCGTCCCTGTTGACCGACATATCCTTTATTCCGGACTGGCCCTGGACGGACTTCAGAATACCGGGCCGCTCACAATCACATGGGATCTGCGATAAGAGTCATGCGGATCATGCGGTTCATGGTCTTGACAGCTGCTACTATGCTGATCGTGTCACTCTATGCGCCGTTAGCGTCTGCGCTGCCTGAAAAGAAGCCTGACAGCAGGCTCCTTGCCTTAAAAATACAAAAAAATATTTCTCTGAATGATCTGATCAAGACCTCGGGATACGGCATCAGCGACGAGGCTGTCGTCCTGTTCCTTACCGATTTCATCGGGCTTAACCCGTCTATCAAAAGTGTCAGTCTGCTGAAGAAGGGAACTTTGGTGCGGCTGCCGATCAAGCATCTGAAGAGGTCGGAGGAAGGTTCGGCACGTTCCCGGGAAAAAGCCGAACGCGGCAGCCCGCGCTATCGGGTTTCAAAAAGGAGAACTCCGCTTCTCCTTCCCGCTCAGGAAGTTCTGCGCATTGACAGATCCGTGTTGTTGAAGAACATACAGAGGCTCTTTTCTGAACTGGGAGAGGACGTATCTTTAGTGAAGGAAGGGTTTAAGTATTTCTCCCTGGGCGAAAAAAGCGACCTTTCTTTTGATACCGGCCGGTTCCCGATTTTGGAGCTGCGCAGTGATCTCATCCTCATCGTTGACCACACAGATACGTTTCCCGAAGACGTGAAAAACATGCTTGAGGTCTCCTGGCCCGAATATCGGGTGGTCAGTCCGCGGGGCAAAGTAGACCTCCGGGGGATTGTTCCTATCCTGCTGCATGAGTCAGGATACCTTTTCCAGGAAAACAGCAAGATGATTTCGGGCGGAGCAGCTCAGGTCGAGTATTATGCGGATTTTCTTGTTCATGGGAAAAATGGTAAGCCTATGGAGAGCGATATTTCGCTGGTCAGTGTTCTTGACAGCAGCGAATACCGGACGCCGCAGGAGATCACTTCATGGTTTAATGACCGGGATATACGGATCATCGAGCTCGCGGAGCAGGACAGAAAATATATAAACAGAAGTCCTGGATCGGCTCTCGATATGCAGGGGAATCCCCGGAGAAACGTATTTGTAGAAGGCGTGCTTACGCTCATGGGTTATCCTTTTTCGCGTGGCCAGAATATCAATATGTCACCGAAGAAGGAGATAACCTTCAACATGCGGGCTGACCTGCTTATTGATATGGGATACAGGAAGAAGATCATTGAATTTTCAGGCATCACTGAGCAGGAGCTGAAGTATGTGCAAAAGTCAGGGCTGGATATAGTGCAGATTGAACCATGGGAGTCGAAAAATGATGTGATCAGGAAAGTTATGACTCTCCTGTCTCTTAACTATACGAACTCGTCCAGAAAGAATTCCTCGGTCCTTTCGCCGAGGAATACCCGCTATCGCCTTTTGGTTCCCGGTTTTGTCGTTAAGTCTCTGAAGGGAGTATTTTTCTTCACGGATGCCAATATAGACGCGGAACTGCAGAAGAACATCATGGGCGAGGGCATATCGTTGGTCACTTTTTGATTTTTTGTTATTTTTCTTTGACATAGAGCATCAAAATATGATTTTATATACCTTAATAAATTCATAGAGGAATAAGGGATGGTTCCAGGGAAAAAAGCATCAGAAAAGTATTCTGTACTTCTCATTGCATTTGTCGTCGTGCTCTGCCTGTACAGTATGGTCTTTGCCGGGACTGTCGTCATAAAGCCCGGTCAATTCGACCATTTTACCGTGCAGATGCCGGAAAAAGCAGTTGCCGGAGAGAACTTCGTTGTTAAAGTTTCTGTGTATGATGCAAGCAAGAACCTCATAACCAATTTTTCTGAAACAGGCAAGGAGTTCAAGGTCGATGTCAGCGGCGCAGCAACCACTCAGCCTGCGGTATTGGGTGCATCCGCCTTTACAGGCGGCATTGCCAGCATTGTGGTCAATAACAAAAAAGCGGAAAAAACAACCTTTTCCATCAGAGAGGCCGGCGGTTCTGTGCCGGTGATCAGCCGCGAGATCCTGGTTATACCCAACCGCCTTGATCATTTTATTGTTCAGTCGCCGGTATCTGTCACAGCAGGAAAAAACTTTGATGTTAAGGTAGTTGCAAAGGATATATTTGAAAACACCGTTCAGGACTTTGATATCGGCAAGAATATCAAACTGACCACCACAGGAACGTCTTCCGTCAAACTGCACGGAAGTGAAGCAATTGACTTCAAAAATGGCCAGGCCGCGGCAGTCTTTGTTTCTGAAAAGGTCGGAGATGTGATCATTGAACTGCAGGAACTGACTTCCGGCAGTATGGGAAAGACCCAAAATATTCAGGTAAGCCCGGCTAACCTTGCTTATTTCAAGCTGCAGGCGCCAAAGGCAGCGGTTGCAGGCGAAGCCTTTGAACTGCTACTCTCAGCATACGATACGTACGATAATATGGTCACCAACTACGCTTCAACCGGAAGCGGTATCAGGTTATCGACAACAGGCACATCGAAGATCGATCCCTCTGCGGTTAATCCTTCTGAATTCAGGAACGGACAGGCTCTCGTGAAGGTTGCGTATGAGAAGGCTGAAGAGATCCAGATCGTGGCAAGAGAATTAAATAGCGAGCAGTCCGGCAAGACTTCTGATATTCTTGTTGCGAATGCATCCCCGGATCACTTTGTGGTAGTAACTCCTGATACCGGCGTATCAGGTCAGAAGTTCAAAATCAAGGTTGAGGCATACGACAGGTTCAATAATATTGTTAGGAATTTTAACCTTATCGGTGCTGACGTTATGCTCAGCACGTCAGGCAATGGTTCTTTGAGCCCAACGAAGGTCCCGGCTCCCGATTTCGCGAACGGTATTGCAGTTGCCGATGTCACTTACGACAGGGCAGAATCCTTCCAGATCTCTGCCAGGATGGCATCTGACAGATCGGCCGGAAGAATTTCGGTCAGCGACCGCGAGGTAAAACGCGAAGTGCCTCATGCACCTGCGAACGCCGAAACAAAAGAACTCAGGAGCCCGGCTGAAACTACGGCCAAGATATCAAAGAAGAAAGAAATAATAGATTTACAGAAGACAAAGCAGGAAAAGCATCTTCCTGTTCAGAAAAAGCAGCAAACAAAGCAGGAAGCGAAGAAGGCACCGGTCAAGGCAGCCAAAGAGGTAAAAAAGCCTGAACCCAAAAAAGAAGCTTCGGAAAAAGCGGAACAAAAACAGGAAACTGGAAAGAAAGAAGCCCCTAAGGCCGTGAGCAGAGAGGCTGCAAAGAAGTCAGCAGAGCCGCAGCAGATCGTTGCAAAGAAGGAAGTCCCTCCTGCAAGGCCTGTTGAAAAGAAAATAGAGAAGCCTGCTGCCGATGAAGCAAAAAAAGCCATTACGGAGGCACCAAAGAAAGAAGAAAAAAAGACCGAAAAAGCTCTGTATAACATAAGCAAGGTTTCTATCATTGAGGCAAAGAACAAGGCGATGCTTGTTATCAATATCACCAATCCTAATGGCAACCTTGACTACGGAGATGAGATCGAATCCAAATACGGCAAAGAGTGGCTCAAGCTGCGAATAAGACCTGCTATTAACAGCACAGAGAAAGCGTTTAAGTTTAAGTCAGCGTATGTAGGTGAAATGCTTATCGAAGAAGATAAGGCCGGCGGTCAAAATCTTATTAATGTCTTTATCGAACTCCTTCCTTCCGGCGTCACATATGATATTGCCCGTATAAAGAACACGCTTGTTGTAACATTTTCAAATCCCTGATACTGAACAGAACAAGGACCCAAAAAGCCTGCGGATATCATCTGCAGGCTTTTTTTTACCGGCCCGCTTCAGAGGAACAAACGTGAGTCCGTCAGGTTGCGAATGAAAATATTGCTGATTAATCCGAACCGCAATGTGCTCCCCCCGGTACCTCCTATTGGCCTGGAATATCTTGCGGCCAGTCTTGTTCACGAAGGGCATGAAATAAAAATCCTTGATCTTACCTTTCATGGGCATGCTGACAATCTTATAGACGATACAATCTCCGGGTTCAGGCCTGAGCTCGCCGGAGTGACGGTGCGAAACATTGACAGTGTCCTGTTCAGTGATAACGAGTTTTATCTGGATTCTGTGCGTGACGTCGTTCATAGACTGAAGGTCAAGCATGGTCAAACGGTTGTCATTGGCGGGGCAGGTGTAGTGGTTAATCCGGAAGCCGTCCTTGAATATCTCGGTGCTGACTGCGCTGTTGCCGGTCCGGCTGAAAACGTTATCCATGACCTCCTTGATGCCTTCAGCAGGGGAACAGGGGTAAAGAAGGTGTGGAGAGGATCCTTCCGGCCCTATTCGTCCTGCTCAAGAATTACCACTGACACGGATTATCAGAAGTATTACAACTCTGGTGGAGTGGCAGGATTTGAAACGCATAAGGGATGCAGTTCTTCCTGTATTTACTGCATTGAGGCACAATCTATTGTTGCCTTCAAGCGGCCAGAGGATGTGATCAGGGAGATCAGAGAGTTTGTTGAGCGAGGGTTCAGTCATTTCCATCTTTGCGATGCCGAGTTCAATGAAGATCTTGACCACTCCATTGAATTCTGTTCTACGTTGAAGCGGGAAAATATGCAGATGCAATGGGCCCTCTATATGAAGCCGGCAAATTACAATCAGAGGCTTTTCCGGCTTATGAAGGAGACAGGCGTCAATCTTATCACTCTCACGGTCGATTCGTTCAAAAAGTGCCCTCTTTATTGGCATGATGCGGAAAAGATCATCTTCAATGCACAATCGAACGGGATACGCATTGCTGTGGATTTTCTGACCGGTTTCCCGTATGAAGAGACCGATCTGCTAACATGGTGTCTCGACTTCTTCCGGAGGCTGCAGCCCGACAGGGTAACTATCAATACATTCATTCGTTTGTACAGACCCTTAATGATAACAAAGATCATTGAGAGAGACGAAACGCTTAAGGCCCATATCCTTGGCAGTCGAGATGACAAGGATATGATACTCCCGATATTTTACAACCAGACGGATCAGGCCTGGTTAAGAGATTGCATTTCCGGTGATGACCTATTCAGGATTGAAGGGGATGAAAAAGGGGTGAATTATACAAGGATCTGAACTGCATTATTCCTTTAACTCTAAGAGGAAACAGCGTTCAAGGAGAGAAATCACTTGAATAATTTAGTGTTTTTTACTAATACTATTACAGGAAAAGGAGCCGCAATGCTGAAGGATAAGATCGAGCGGGTTTTGGATAAGGTCAGGGTGAGCCTCAAGGCAGAGGGCGGAGATATTGAGCTTCTGGATGTCAGAAATGATATTGTGTATGTGAAGCTTACAGGTGCATGTGGAACGTGTCCCATGTCAACTCTCACCATGAAGAGCCTTGTTGAAACGAGCATAAAGAATGAGATCCCGGAAATAAAGGCTGTACAGGCAGTCTGAAGTATCTATGCTATGGAGAATACAATAGGGCGGCTTATTACAAAAAGATTTTTTTCTGTCGTGGGTGCACTCTTTTTCCTCGCGATATCATCAGTATTCCCTTCTTTCTCTTCCGCTGTTGATAACATAGACGTCACCGATATTCGTTACTGGTCATATCCGGATTATACGCGCGTTGTCATAAGCCTGACCAATAGTCCTGATTATGCCGGGAACAAACTTTCAAATCCGGACAGACTGTATTTTGACATCAGAAACAGCCGTCTGAAGCAGGATCTTCAGAAGACCATATCCGTTGGTAATGGCATGCTCAAGACCGTGCGGGCAGGGCAGTTCAATGAGAGCACCGTGCGCGTTGTGCTTGATCTTGATAAAGTGACCAAGTACAAGGTCTTGACCATGGAAGATCCTATTCGTCTTATTATAGACATCTATGGCGAAAAGCCGGCCGCGTCGGTCAAGAAAAGGATCGTGCTCGATCCCGGCCATGGAGGTCATGACCCGGGAGCGGTCGGTCCGAAGAATTTATACGAAAAAGATGTTGTACTCGACATCGCATTAAAACTGAAGAAGATCCTGGCGAACGATCCGAATCTTGAGATATTCCTTACAAGAGAAACGGATGTGTTTATTCCCGTTGAGCAGCGGCCCGCGATTGCGATCAGCAAGAACGCTGACCTTTTTCTTTCAATCCATGCCAATGCGAGCCCTCGAAGAGATGCGAGAGGGATTGAGACTTATTTTCTCAATTGGACTAACGATGAAGAAGCAAACAGGGTCGCTGCGCGCGAAAATGCCATATCCCTCAAAAAAATGAAAAAGCTGAATGAAGGAAGGGATGTGCTCGAGGTGATGCTGAGCGATCTCAGGAGGGACAATAAACGCGATGAGTCCCTGAAACTCGCAAACTTTGTCCAGCAGAACATGGTGAGCAGCCTGAACAAGAGCTACAGCCATATCGTAGATCACGGCGTGAAGCAGGCCCTTTTCTATGTGCTTTTCGGGGCGCAGATGCCTTCCGTGCTGGTTGAGGTGTCCTTTATCAGCAACCCTCTTGAAGAGAAGCTTCTCTCAAAGGACGGTTACCGTTCAGAACTTGCGAAATCGATTGCATCCGGGATCAACAAATACATGAGTGGGGCACCTGAGGGCCAGACCATAGCACAGCGCGGCAGGACCGTTGTCCGCTGAGTTTCGCATTTTTTCGTATCTGCTATTTATTTTCGTCCTTTTTCTCCTGCCGGATCTCAGATTGTATGCAGGCATTTTTGCACTATTGAGCCTCTGCTTGATAACCGTGCCGTTCCGAACACTGAAGGCAGGATGGATGCCGATAGCTATGTTCCTGACCTTTACGTTTGCCAGTAATGCCTTATATCATTCCGGCAGGATTGTATTTTCCGCCGGCCCGATACTGATTACGCAGGAAGGCCTGCACCTCGCCGCATTAAGAACCATGAGAGTCCTTCTCATGATAGGCAGCGTAAAGTTTCTCATGGCAAAAACAGGAACTGAACCTCTCGTCAATGCGTTGGCAAATCTGCTCAGGCCTTTTGAGAGGGCAGGCCTGCCGGTCAAAGATTATTTTCATACCGTGGGCCTTACCTTGAAATGCTTTCCGATCCTGAAAGATGCTATTGCACGTCACTACACCGAACATGTGCAAAAGGGAGTTGCGCAAGGCATTATAGCCAAGGCGGGACTCATGGCGCAGTTTATACTGCCGCTGTTCGTGGAAAGCATACAATCTCCGGAACTTCTTTTTCCGGAAGCTGATCAGCATGAAAAAAAGCTTTGATCTCATCATAAAAAGTGGTCTTGTCTTTGACGGCAGGGGTGGCGAGCCTCTCATCTCTGATATTGCAGTGAGAGATGGACGCATTGTTGGTATCGGGACATTCAGTGAGATAGGTGGTGAAACGGTAATTCAGGCAAAGGGGCTGGCAGTAGCCCCTGGATTTATAGACAGTCATGCCCATTCTGACTTCACCCTTATTGCAGACAGTCGCGCTGAAGGGAAATTATTTCAGGGCATAACTACCGAGATAAATGGCAACTGCGGCATGTCAGCCGCGCCTCTTTATGGGAAGGCGGCTGAACGGCGTGAGGAGGACCTCAAAGAGCTCGGCATACGTGAACGCTGGAATTCGGTAAGTGACTATTGCGCGCTCATGGAAAAGATTGGCCCGTCCTTAAACTGCGCGATGCTGATCGGTCACGGCAATATCAGAGGCGCCATCGTCGGGTATGACAACAGGAAGCCTTCCGCAGAGGAGCTGGTATCCATGAAGCATCTTCTTGATACCTCGATCCGGGAGGGCGGCAGAGGGCTTTCGACCGGGCTTATCTATCCCCCCGGCATGTACAGCAGAACCGATGAACTTACTGAGCTGGCAAAGGTATTAAAGCCTTACAATATGGTCTATACAAGCCATATGAGGAGTGAGGGCACAGAGCTTCTTGAATCAATTCAGGAGGTGATTGCGATCGGTCGTGGAGCCGGTATCAGGACACATATTTCTCATATCAAGACTGCAGGAGAGCAGAACTGGCATAAGTCTGATGCTGCCATAGCTTCGATTATGGCGGCAAGAGAGCAGGGATTGCAGATAAGCTGCGACCGCTATCCTTATATTGCATCGAGTACGGATCTTGATTCCCTGCTGCCTGCCTGGGCATTTGAAGGCGGCAATGAAGAAGAGTTGCAGCGGCTGAACTCAGAAGAAATGCGCATAAAGATGCGGCATGAACTTCTTGAACAGGTCAGGAACAGGGTGTACTGGGATCGGGTCATCATCTCTTCAGTTGTTTCCTCCGACAATAAATGGATGGAGGGAAAGACCATAGCCCGGATAAGCGAACGTCTTGGCTGCGATGAGATGGAGGCTGTCTTCAAGATACTTCTGGGAGAAAAACTGCGGGTCGGGGCCATATTCCTCTCGATGAGCGAGGACAATCTCAGGAAATTTCTTTCCCTGCCTTTCTGTGTCATAGGATCTGACAGTTCTGCCCGCTGCTTTGACGGTCCTACCCGTCTCGGGAAGCCCCATCCGCGGACGTTCGGAACATTTCCGAGATTTTTCGGCCAGTATGTTAGGGATGAGAAGCTTATGCCCCTGACTGAAGCCGTTCGAAGGGCGACAATGCTTCCTGCAGGGATATTCGGCCTGAAGGGCAAGGGGCAGATCAAAGAAGGCTTCTCTGCAGACATCGTTATCTTTGACCCTGATACGATATCTGACAGGGCTACGTTCGAAGACCCATTTCAAAAGCCCATAGGCATCCCGTATGTGCTGGTCAATGGCGTAACTGCTGTCTGGGAAGGTGAACGCACGCGAAATGCATCAGGCCGAATGCTGACAGAGTAAGACAATGAGCTCATTACCGCTTATTGCTGTTACCACAGGCAGCCGGGATAATTTCCTGAACAAGCCGCACCTGTATATGCAGGCAATTCAGAGGGCTGGAGGTATGGCCGAGTTCGTCTATGCCGGATCAGGGAAAAAAGACCTGATTGATCATTTTGACGGGTTTCTGATCCCCGGGGGTAAAGATATCGATCCGTTGCGGTATAATGAAAAACAGAGCTATGAGATCAGGCACGAGGAGCAGAAGAGGACTGACTTTGAGCTTTTTCTCCTAAGAGGAGCGACAAAAAGAAAGAAGCCTGTCTTTGGCATCTGTTACGGCATGCAGGTCATCAATCTGTTTTTTAAAGGTTCCCTGTATCAGGATATTGAGTTGCAGATAAAGGATTCTCTCGATCACCGAAAGGGCACGCATGCACTTGCCGTGCATCCAAATCCTTTTCTGGCAAACGGAGTTTTTGAGGTGAACAGCAGTCATCACCAGGCCGTAAAGTCGATAGGAAAGGGCCTCATACCTTTCGCATATTCGGATGATGGCATTGTTGAGGGTATTTATCTCAGCGACTATCCTTTTCTCCTGGGCATTCAGTGGCACCCCGAGAGAATGGAAAATTCACTATCAGAAGCAATTTTTAGTTCCTTTATGAAGGAGTGTCATGAGCTCAAATAGATTCTCAACTCCCATGCTTCTTTTTATCATTGCCGTACTGGGCTATCTTTCTTATCAGATCATAAGCCCTTTTCTTACTGCCACAGCCTGGGCAATGGTTTTTGCGATCGTTTTTTATCCCGTGTATGCCTTTATCTGCAGATATGTGAGATTCAAATCTGTTGCGTCATTGATCACCATAGTTCTTATTCTTATTATAATTATCGGACCGATCTCGTATCTCACTTCGCTTCTGGTCAGTGAAACACAGGCATTTCTGGCCAGCATCGATCAAGACCGGTTTGAGTCGATACAGAAGTTTTATAGTCACCTGCGTTCCTCTTTGCTATACCAGAAAATAAGTTCGTACACGGGAGAGCTTCCCTCAGAAAAAGTTATTCTGGAAGGTATGAGAAAGGTCGGAGGGACAATTCTTCAGAACATGTCTCTTCAGATAACGAATGTGCTGGCGATCATGGCAAACTTCCTCTTTATGATCTTTACTATCTTCTTCTTTCTCAAGGACGGCCCCGGATTCCTCTCGAAGGCACGTGACTTTATGCCTTTTAGCGAAAGACATAAGGACAGGCTGGCAACACAGATCAAGGACATGATCGTTTCAACCGTATATGGTGGCGCGACGGTTGCGCTTATTCAGGGCATCCTGGGCGGCCTTGCCTATTATGTGATCGGCATGGAATCTCCGGTAATGTGGGGGGTTGCCATGGCTGTCATGTCCTTTGTCCCGCTCCTCGGTACATTTTCTATCTGGGGGCCGGGATCGATTTTTTTGCTTCTCACCGGAAGCTATATAAAGGGCATAGGCCTCCTCCTGTTCGGCGTTTTTGTCATCAGCATGGTCGACAACATCCTGAGGCCGCTGATCATCGGGTCCCGCACCAAAATGCCCACGGTACTGATTTTATTCAGCGTCCTTGGCGGCATTAAGCAATTTGGCATGATCGGTTTTGTGATGGGGCCTCTCATCATGGCAGCCTTTATCTCTGTCTTCGAAATATTCCGCCATATAGAGGACGACAAGGAAGAGGACATTGGGACCGGCCGGCAGAGCTGAGATAAGAACTTTTTCCCCGGCGATTTCTTTTTTTCTTGCGCTATCTCTTATTGCCTGCACGGCAAGTGACCGGATCGCCGGATATGTTCATTACAGGATCAATTACAACCCCACGACCCTTGATCCTGCGCTGATCGTTGATGTCACCGGAGGATTGATCGCGGCCAAACTTTTTAACGGTCTCGTCAGACTTGATGAAAACCTGGAGGTCAGTCCTGACCTCGCAGAATCATGGAATATCAGTTCTAACGGAACGATATATACGTTTCATCTGAGAAAAGATGCAAGGTTTTCGAATGGTCGAGCGCTATCTGCGGCTGACGTCAAATACTCCTTTGAGCGCATTCTTGATCCCAGGGGCAAATCCCCCAATACCTGGATACTTGACAGCATATCAGGCGCAAAGGCGTTTATGAAAGGCAAGAACTCTGAGGTGGCGGGCATAAAGCTTTCGGGACCTCATACCATCCAGATAATCCTCGAAAAGCCTTTTTCCCCGTTTCTTAATCTCCTCACCATGACAGCGGCCTATGTAGTGCCGCAAGAGGAGGTCAGGAAATGGGGAGATGACTTTACTGCCCATCCGGTCGGTACCGGCCCCTTTCGTCTGACGCAGTGGAAACATAACAGTCATCTCCTGTTAGACAGAAATGAAGACTATTTCGGGGGCAGGGCAATGAGCAAGGGTCTTCGGTACAGGATCATTCCTGAGGACCTCACCGCAATAACAGAATTCGAGTTAGGCAATCTTGATGTCATCTCTGTTCCGGCATCCGAATATCGCAGGATCATTAATACCGCAGATAAAAACCTTGTCTCATCCGTGGAGGGCATTAATACCTATTATCTCGGATTTAACTGCTCCCGTCCTCCCTTTGACGATATCAGGGCAAGAAGGGCTGTTTCCCTCGCTATTGACAGGAAGAGAATCCTCGAAACATTCTACGAGGGCAGAGGCCGGCTGGCTCATGGCCCGATCCCTGATATTCTGAGACACTGGGATGCGCCTGTTTTGCCTGACTACGATCCTGCGGGTGCAAGAAAATTAGCCGATGCAGCAGGTCTGAAGGAAAGAAAAATCCAGTTCTATATAACCGCTGACCCTGAGGTTGTTGATATTGCCGAGATCATTCAATCCTATCTCCGGAGCGCAGGTCTCTCGGTCACCATAAAACAGCTTGAATGGAGTTCATACAAGGCCGCCATTAACAATGGCGAGGCGGACATGTTCTGGATCAGCTGGTGGGCCGACTACCCTGATCCTGATAACTTTCTCTTTCCGCTCTTTCATTCCTCGAATCATGGGCCAGGCGGCAACAGAACGCGGTATACGAACAGGGCGGTTGATGCCCTGATAGAGGCAGGGCAGAAAAGCTCTTCAAGGGTGACCCGCGATCGTTATTACCGATTGGCGGAAAGGGCAATCGTTGAAGACGTTCCCTGGGTTTTTTTCTGGCACAAGAAAGATATCACGGTTAGACAGACCACGCTCAGAAATTACCGCATATTTCCTATCTACAGCATTGACAAAGGAATGGAGGTATTTTTTTGAGAGCGTTCATCCTTCGAAGGATAGGGCTCATGATACCGCTTCTAGTGGGCATAACCTTTATCACGTTTTCGCTGACCAAGGCACTGCCGGGCGATCCGGTCTTCAGCATTGTGGGTGAACGTTCCAGCCCCGAGACCATAGAGAAGATACGAAAGGAGATCGGCGCTGATAAAAGCGTCATAAGGCAGTATGCCGGGTATATCACTCTCCTTTCACAAGGAGAACTTGGACGATCCTACTATACAAACAGAAACGTAGCTGACGAAATTGCTCTCAAGTTCCCCAATACCCTGCTTCTCGCGTTTGCTGCGATGGGTATTGCAGTACCGTTCGGTGTGCTTCTCGGATTCATGGCAGCATTGCAGAGGGGAAGGGCTGCTGACAAGATCATTACCATGTTGTCTGTCACCGGCGTCAGCACGCCGGTGTTCTGGAGCGGCCTGCTGCTCATGCTTCTGTTCAGTCTCAGGCTGAAAATACTTCCCCCTTCGGGAACTGATGGTCTGCAATATCTTGTTCTGCCGGCAATAACCCTTTCTCTTCCAGCTCTTGCTGCCCTTGTGAGAGTTACCCGTATCACGGTCGTTGACGTCATGGATCTGCAGTTCATCAGAACAGCGAAGGCAAAGGGTTTAACAGAAACTTCCATTAACAGGATCCATATCATGAAAAATGCCCTGATACCGGTTATTACCGTCATCGGTCTTGAGTTTGGCAGCTATCTTAACGGCGCGGTTCTTACCGAGACCATCTTCGGGTGGGACGGCATGGGACGATTTGCCATGGAAGGTATTATCAAACGCGATTATCCTGTTATTATGGGATGTCTTCTCATAGGTACGATCGTTTTTGTGCTCGTGAATCTTATTGTTGATATCGTATATCACTCTGTGGACCCGCGGGTGAGGATGCATGGGACTGACCGGTAAAATATCAGCCGTCATACTCGTCCTCATTTTCTTGCTCTCGGTCTGTTCTTTTCTTCTGGTTCCCTATGACCCGGACGCTATCGATCTTGACAGTCTCAAACAGCCGCCCTCATTCAGGCATGTCCTCGGCACTGACAACAAGGGCAGGGACATTCTTGCCAGGTTATTGCACGGCGGAAAGATCTCTGTCGGTATTTCAATGCTTGCAGCGCTCGTGAGCATGACTATTGGCATGGCGGTCGGCCTGGTTTCCGGATATGCAGGCGGCAAGACTGACACCGCCTTGATGGCCCTGGTAGACCTCATTCTCTCTTTTCCTGCATTCCTGCTTGCCATAGGGGTATCACTTGTTCTGGGTGAGGGTATTTACACGGTTATGATCGCGATCTCTGCGGTCGGATGGACATCTTTTGCACGGCTCGTCAGAGGGCATGTCTTGTCTCTGAAGGAATCCGCATTTGTTGAAGCCGCTCGCGCATTAGGCTGCAGCCACGCACGGGTGATCATGGTTCATCTTCTGCCTCAGTGCATTCCTCTTGCCTTTGTGATGGCAGGACTGAAAGCAGGGGGATATATTCTGACCGAGGCCGGCCTCAGTTTCCTCGGCCTTGGCGCTCAGCCGCCTACCGCAACCTGGGGCTCGATGATCAGTGCAAGCAGGGTCTTCATCAATTCAGCGCCCTGGATGGTCTTCTTTCCCGGCATCATGATCGCAGTCACTGCGATCAGTTTTAATCTTTTAGGGGATTCTCTTAAAGAATTCTATGATATCAGCAGAGAGAAAGGAATACGATAAATTATTAGGGTATCCATTTTTCAGCAGTTCGTCCCGATTAGTCAAATCAGACTCTGATCAAAAAAGGCATCTCACCAGAGCAGAATTATCCCACTGCATCCTTAATGCTGTTAATGGCATTAATATCACCCATGAGGATGACCACATCGCCTGATTTTAGTATCGCATTGTCAGGAGGGTTAAATTCATATGAGTTCTCTGACTGTCTGCTGAGCGCAACAACGGTCACATCCTTCCTGGACGATATTCCCGCTGTCTGAAGTGTCTTATTCCTGTAAGGAGATCGATCATCAATGGCAAGTTCATCCACCCTGATGGTCTTCTCCTGTGATCTGAGCATGAGGTCGAGGAATGACACGACCGACGGCCTGATCAGTTCCGATGCCATCCTGAGGCCACCGATAAAGTTCGGCATTACTACGCTGTCAGCCCCAGCCATTCGTATCTTCTGCTCAGACTCCTCCTCAACTGCCTTGGATATGACCCTGAGAGCAGGATTAAGTCTTTTAGCGGTAAAGACCACAAGAAGATTCTCAGCGTCTGACTGAAGTGCCGACACAATTCCCCGGGCTCTTTCTATGCCGGCGGTCTGAAGCACGGTATTATGGGTCGCATCACCCTGAACATAACATATGCCCTGCTCATCAAGCAGCTTAACCGTTACCGGATCTCTGTCTATGGCAACAACATCATTGCGCGTTCTGACCATTTCTTCAAGGACATGTTTACCGGTCTGTCCAACGCCGCAAACGATAACATGACCTTTCATGTCAGCAATTTTTCTCTGCATTTTTCTCCTCCTGAGCGTATCTGTCAGCTCTCCCTCAACGATAAAGGCAATTATTGACGAAACGCCGTACACAAGAACGCCTGTACCCCCTAATATGAGGAATATCGTAAATATCCTGCCCTGTTCTGAAAGCGGATGTACTTCCATGAATCCGACAGAAGCAATGGTAATGACGGTCATATAGAGTGAATCAAGCAGAGGCCAGTGTTCGATAAGCATATATCCGCAGACCCCTGAAGAGAACACAAACAGAAGGGCGACACTTATGAAGAACAGTCTTTTTAAGAGCATAGATAGAAGATACCAGAACGAGCAGAAGAAGATAAAGAGCAGGGATGAGAAGCTGCGCGCGCAGCCTCTCTATCATGCTTCATGAAAGGAGATAGCATCGCTATTGTCCAGGTCATCGTCCTCAGATATTTCATACGTCAGCTCTTCGGGCATTTCAACGGTCTCACAACGATCTCTCAACTCTGAAAAAAGAAACGGTCGGGTCGATTTTGGAAGACTCTCATAGGAGTACAGTTCCCTGAGATCATTTGTTTTCATGTCAGGTATGAATCGTGCCACGTGAGTCATGGGCGTATGGAAGTTCCTGATCAGACTGTATTTAACGGCATATCGTAACGACCATTTCGGATGTTCGGCTATCATACGAACTACCATGGGCTTTACGGAACGCTTATTGATTATCTCGCAGAGATGTGTTTCGGTAATAACCGTACTGTCCAAGCAGGCATTGACAACGCTGCCGTCTCCCCGGCCCATAATTGCAATGACGATGGTGCTGCTTGACCTTTTCGCTAGTGCTATACAAACTCCTGAGGGCATGGAGGGTATTTTCTCTGCAAGCATCAGTTCGATCTTCTGGCGCACGGTCACAGGGACTGCCTGATTTTTTGTCAGGTCACCGAGATCAAAGAGGCGAATAAATTTCAAAAGAGAAAAAACCACTCTCAGCGGTGTTCGGGGGTTCCTGCAGAGGGCGAGTTGAAGCTTATAGCAGTGCTTAAACCGGACATCACCGGCAAGAAAGCCCAAAGCCTCGGCAGGCGTGCTCCGTGCTTTCGCAAGAAAGACGGCCATCTCCTCATTAAGGCTTCTGTTCAGTGTTACATTCAGAATGACCTGGGGATGCGCATCGCGAACCAGTAACCAGAGTTCCTCATCCTGAGCGGTATATGCCCGATCGAGTCTCTGTTCCAGTGACATCATAGCCTATAGACGCAAGGGTAGTGATCCCAAGGGATCAGGTTATGGCCCTTCGGATATAGATCTCTTTGGCGATATCAGGATCCAACGCAACCGTGGTTTCGTCAATGCTCAAGACAAAGGACGGAGTCTTCTGGATCAGTTTGATCACACTTCCGGCAGCAATGCCAAGCGAGTTCAACTTGCTTATCCTTGACGGGTCAGAAGGCACTATGAAGGTTATCCTGCCCTTTGCGCCAACTTCGAATTCGGAAAGGCGCATAACTACGGGAGTCACGTCAATCTTGAATTTCCTGCAGCATTCACCGCGCGGAATAGCCTTGCCGTGGGGGCAGGTTGGAGGATGGCCAAGGAAAGTGCAGACGCTTTCGGTCAATTCTTCGCTTAGAATGTGCTCCATCTTGCAGGCATCGCTCACGACCGTGTCATCAGACATTTCGAACACATCGGTGAAGAGCCGCTCGGCAAGCCGCTGCCTGCGTATAAGACCACGCGCTGCTGTCTGTCCCCGCTCCGTAAGAGCGATATCATCGCCGGCAACAGAAGCGAGGCCGTGATGAAGCAGGGTTTCAATGAGGGTATCCGTATCAGCGTCATCTGAACTTAATTTGAAATGGTTCATGCCCCCATGGTTATCCTCACCGAGGACCCAAAGCAGTTCCAGTGCCTCGTCGATGCGTTCCTGATCAGCAATAATGGCCATGAATAATTATATGCTATAGAAAGATTTTATGACAATGCGAGAGGAAGGCCTCCCGTCATGACCCGTCTGAATGTTCTCCTGTGGATAGGGCAGGGTCCCCACTGTGCGATCATGTCCAGGTGATCTTTCGTGCCGTATCCTTTATGCTTCTTGAACCGGTAAGCGGGATAAAGGCCGTCATAGTGATGCATAAGCCCATCTCTGACATATTTTGCAATAATTGATGCAGCAGCTACCGAGGCGCTTTTGGCATCGGCCCTGATGATCGGAAACTGTCTGACCTCCAGGCCGGGAATGGTTACCGCATCAACAAGCAGGGCGTCCGGGGAGGAGGCAAGATCCTGTACTGCCTGCTTCATTGCTGATTTCGTTGCCTTGAGAATATTTGTCCTGTCTATTTCCAGGTTATCTACAACGCCCACGCCTACGGCAGCCGCAGATACCATAACCTCCCAGAATAAGCGGGAGCGCTCTTTTTCGGGGACCTTTTTTGAATCACGGAGGCCATATATTCTTATCTGCCGGGGGAGAATAACTGCGGCGGCTACAACGGGGCCCGCCAGGGGACCCCGTCCTGCTTCATCTATACCGGCTATGACCGGGAAACCTTCATCTCTGAAAGAATCGTCATGCCGGTAAATGTCCATAGAGCGCTACTTTGCTGCGAAATCTTTCTCTTTGATCTTTGCGGCCTTGCCCTTCTTCTCCCTGATGTAATACAGCTTTGCCCTTTTAACTTTTCCCTGCTTGATGATCTCGACCCTGTCAACCGTGGGAGAGCAGACAGGGAAGATCCTTTCCACCCCGACACCAAAGGAGATCTTTCTGACTGTGAAGGACTCGCGGGTGCCGCAGCCCTTCCTGCCGATGACAAGACCCTGGAAAGGCTGTATTCTTTCCTTGTCTCCCTCGACTACTTTTACAAAGACCTTAACGGTATCTCCGACATTAAAGACTCCAAGATCTCTCTTGAACCCTTCTTCGATTGCATTGATGACATTCATGATGCTTCCTCCTTTATCTGTTCCAAAAGTAATTTCTCTTCAACCGAGAGACTGTATGACTTCAGCAGATCCGGCCTCTTTTGAATCGTGGCCTTCAACGACTGTTTTAATCTCCATTTCCGGATATCCTCATGGTTGCCCGAAAGCAGCACCTGAGGAACACTCATATCCCTGAACTGCTCAGGCCGCGTGTAGTGCGGATAATCAAGCAATCCATGACTGAACGAATCAGCTTCTGCCGACTGGCTATCGCCAAGCACATCCGGTAAAAGTCGTGAAACGGCATCTATTATAACCAAAGCAGGCAGTTCTCCGCCAGTCAAAACGTAATCTCCGATCGAAATTTCATCATCAACAAGATGATCACGCACCCTCTCATCAATTGCTTCGTATCTGCCGCAGAGAAAAATCAATTCTTTTGTCTCATCGGCTAACTCTCGGGCAACGCTCTGAGCGAAGACCCTGCCGCCGGGGGAAAGCATGATAACTCTGCGTTTTTCCTTTTCCGGCCACTGCTCCTCAACGATCCGGAAAAACGTTTCAGGCTTCATAACCATACCGGGGCCGCCGCCATATGAATAATCATCGACCGTGTGGTGTTTGTCAGTGCTGTAATCACGAAGATTATGTACCGCTACACTGACAAGCCGCCTGTCAATAGCACGCTTCAATATACTGCATCCCAGATAGGAGTTTACCATCTCCGGAAAGATTGTTACGATGTTGAAGCGCTTATGCACAGAACACGGTCCTGTTCATGTCAATATCGGTCTTGACCAGATCAATCCAGAAGTCCATCGATCGGCGTTATGGTTATTGTGCCCGTGTTGAGATCAATATCGGCAACGATCTGTTTTACTGCAGGGATCAGATGTTCTTTGTCCTTGCCCTGAACAACATACAGTTCATTTCCCGGAGTTTCCATGATTCCCGTAACCCTTCCTATCATTGTTCCATCGGCCGTTACGACGGAAAGACCTATTATCTGATGATAATAGTACTCGTTTTTCGCCAATCCCGGCAGCATGGATGCATCCACCTCGATCATGGCATTCCTGAGCCTCGATGCCTCTTGCCGATCGGATATGCCATGAAATGAGATGATGAGGAACTCTCGGTCAGTCCTGATGGAATGAATTGTTTTTTTCTGGACGGTTCCCGCAGGCATGACTACATACGCTTCAGTCAAAGGGGGAAGTGATTGGGCTGCTTCGGAAAGGGGGAAGGCCTTTACTTCTCCTTTGATCCCCCGTTCCTTTATAATGCGTGCTACGGCAATGTGATTTAAGGCAGGATCTCCTTGCACGATGATTTCATGAACGCGGCCCCAAGGGATCTTGCCATGCTAAAATCAATCCCTTCATCATCGTCTGCCGATGAGCGGACAATGTGCTTACGCGCCGGCTTTCTCTATGAGTTTTTTTGCCGTATCCGTAGGCTGAGCTCCCTTTTCGATCCAGTGCTTTGCTCTCGCCACATCAATCTTGATCTCTGATGGCTCCTTCAAAGGATCATACGTGCCCAAAATCTCGATAAAAGGACCATTTCTGCGCGTGCGTGAATCAGTTACGAGCATCCTGTAGAACGGCTTCTTATGTGACCCTAATCTTGCAAGTCTGATTTTTACCAAAAAAAACACCTCCTGTTATGATCTAAAATTTTAATATAAATTACTGATAAAAGTAAAGGAAATCAGAGACAAAAAAATCGAGGCAGCTTTATGTTTTTCTTGCCCTTGAACATCTTAAGCATCTTTTTCAGCTCCACATATTGCTTGACCACTCTGTTGACATCAGCTACGGTCGTTCCGCTTCCCAGGGCAATTCTTTTTCTCCTGCTTCCGTTGAGGATAGTATGGTTTGAACGCTCTTTTTTTGCCATAGAACTGATGATCGCCTCGATCTTTACAAATTCGCGTTCGTCAACCTGCATGTCCTTTACCTTGCTCATGCCAGGGATCATACCCAGAATGCTTTCCAGTGGTCCCATGCCCCGTATCTTCTTAAGCTGTTCCCTCAGATCGTCAAACGTAAAGGAATCATCCTGTATTCTTTTCTGAAGTGTTTCTGCCTCCTTCTGGTCAAAGGAGCGTTGCGCATGCTCGATAAGACTGAGGACATCACCCATCCCGAGAATGCGGGAGGCGATTCGATCAGGATGAAATGGTTCGAGCATATCGATCTTTTCGCCTACACCAATAAACTTGATGGGCTTCTGAGTAATCTCGCGCACAGAAAGAGCTGCTCCGCCCCGGGCATCGCCGTCCATTTTTGTCAGGATAATACCGTCTATGCCAATCTGATCGTTAAACTGTTTCGCTATGTTCACTGCATCCTGTCCGGTCATGGCATCCGCGACAAAGAGGGTCTCTCCGGGTTCAATGCTATTCTTGACGTTCCTGAGCTCAGCCATGAGCGATTCATCTACATGCAGCCGGCCCGCCGTGTCGATGATGAGAATGTCATAGGCCTCCGACCGGGCCTTCCTGAGGGCCTCAAGGGAAACCGCTACCGGGTCTCTGGTATCTCGTGAAGAAAAGACAGGAACGCCCACCTGTGCTCCCAGAGCCAGGAGCTGATCGATAGCTGCAGGCCGTTGCAGGTCACAGGCAACAAGAAGAGGACGCCTCCCTTCCTTCTTGAAATGCTTGGCAAGCTTTGCTGCAGATGTGGTTTTGCCGGAGCCCTGCAGGCCGACCATCATAATAATAGTCGGCGGGTTCGGGGAAAGCATGATCTTGACATTGGCACTTCCCAGAAGAGCGCAGAGCTCCTCATGGACTACCTTAACGACCTGCTGCCCGGGCGTGAGACTTTCAAGAACTTCCTTGCCCAGAGCTTTTTCTTTTATTCTCTGGACAAAATCTTTCACTACCTTGAAATTCACGTCAGCCTCAAGGAGGGCCAGCCTTACTTCTTTCAGCGCTGCATCTATGTCAGCCTCGTTAATGAGACCTCTGCCTTTAAGCTTCTTGAAAATCGAATCAAGTTTGTCGCTTATGCTTTCGAACATTACAACAGCTTCTCTATGTGAGCGGACAGTTTATTATCGAGTTCTTCAGAATATCCCTTGTAGATATCGACAATATTGCCATCTTTCCCGATAAGGACGGTGGTAGGTATACTGGTGATGTTATATGTTTTAGGAGTAGCTTCATCTGCAAGAAGAACGGTGTAGTTAATGTTATGTGAAGCTGCGAACTGCCTGATTTTTTCCGACGCATCAGAATCAGTGTCTATGGACACCCCAATTAGCATAAAATTCTTCTGCCCGTATTTTTTGTTGAGTTCAACCAATGCGGGCACTGATGCCTTGCACGGCGGACACCACGTAGCCCAGAATTCGAGAAGCACCACTTTTCCCTTATAATCGGAAAGCGAAATATTCCGGCCGGCGAGATCCTTGAGCGTAAAATCAGGAGCAGCTGTATTAAGCGCTGCGGCTGACCCGGCAGGGGACTTGCTGTCTGTTTTGGTGCAGGCTGCGAAAACCAGACCGAGCGCAAAAAAAAGAAAAAAGAAATAGTTCTTTATCATATAAATTCCGTGAGTCAGCGTGTCAGAAATTCAGGCTCAGGCGAGCAGGCTGTCAATCTTTGCCTTAAGCTGAGGTTTAGGAACAGCGCCGACAATGCGGTCCGCCTCCTGTCCATTCTTGAAGAAAATAATGCTGGGGATTCCCATGATCTTGTATCTGCTTGCTATTTCCGGATTTTCGTCTGTATTAAGCTTCATCACTTTTATTTTTTCAGCATATTCCTTTGCAAGTTCCTCAACCGTCGGGGCTATCATGCGGCAAGGACCGCACCAGACTGCCCAAAAATCTACCATAACCACGCCGTTGTGACCCAATACCTCTTTATCCCATGCTGCTGATGTTGCCTCAAATACATTTTCAGACATGACTGACCTCCTCCTTAGAATTTTGTATTATATTGCCGGTGCTATTTTTTTGTCAACGAAGCATCTTAAAAGCACTGAGAAGACAGGGGGATAACAATACCACATTGACAGTTATTGCCGGTATCTGGTATGTTTCAAGGAGTGAAAGAACTCCTTATTATTATTGCTTTTTTTCTCCTTTCTGCCGAGGTTTTCGCTTTTGATATTTCGGGGCTGCAACCTGTTGCACCTGACGGCGTTTTTTCAACATTCAGCGCGGAAAGTCTTCCTAAGAACAAGGCATCCGTAGAGTTGGCCATGGAACAGTCGAAGGAGCCGAATTTCTATAGATTTCAGCTTAGGGGGGCCTATGGCCTCAGCGATCACCTTGAAGTCTTGTTCACTGTCCCCTATGTATCCGACTATCTTGGGTCAGTCAACGGAATTGAGGATGTTGCTCTCGGGTTCAAACACCGCTTTTATGACGAGGGCAAATACGGTCCTTCGCTTGCCTATATTGTTACGGCGTCTCTGCCTACGGGGAATGATTGGCTTACGAGCGGAGGCCGCACTGGTATCGGCCTTATCCTGAGCAAAAGACTTGGGCCATTTCGCGGAAACTTTAATATCTTTTATGAAAAGCCCGGCAAGGGCAGCCTTCAGCAAGAGCTTCTGTTTGCTTCGGGAGTTGAGTTCTCTGCAAAACATGATTCGGATATCCTTGCTGAGTTCCTTGCAAGAAAAATACATTTTTCCAAAGAATATGATCAATTGGAAGCTCGCTTCGGCTATCGTCTCAAGACCTCTGATTTCATTTATACAACAATTGGAGTTGGCGCTGATTTCAAGGCCAGGTCGCCGGAATTCAGACTTATGTTGTCGATAAGTTTCACGAACGCCAAAGGGGACAAGAAGATCAGGAAAATCTATGAAGAAGAGTAAGAAGGTCTGAGGTAATCATGTTTGACATAGGCTTCCAGGAGCTGATAATCATCTTTGTTGTTGCGCTTCTTGTCTTCGGGCCCAAGAAACTGCCGGAACTGGCCAAAACCATGGGCAAGTGGATGGCGGAAATCAAAAGGGGTGTCTATATCGCCAAGAGCCAGATCGAGAATGAGCTTAATGTCGACTACAAGTTGCCGGATGCAGATATTATCAATAGCCTGCCGAAGGATGAAGAGAAAGAAGAACGTCCTTCTGCCGGGGCTGAGGTCACGGGGAAAGAGGATAAGGGGTAACTTGGAAGAGGATAAGATGCCCCTCACAGAACACCTCACTGAGCTCAGGAAAAGGATATTCATTTCCCTTGGTTCCGTTCTTCTCATTTTTCTTGTTTCCTTTAATTTTTCCGGGGAAATATTCGGCGCACTTACGCTTCCCCTGAAGGCAGAGATGAAATTGTCCATGACATCTCCGTATGTGCAGCTTACAGAAAAACCGCCTACGCCGCTGGTTTTCCTTGCCCCTGCAGAGGCCTTTTGGATGCATTTCAAGGTCGCGTTCATGGCAGCCGTTGTCGCGTCGCTCCCGGTTATCTTCCTGCAATTCTGGCAATTCATTTCACCCGGACTCTTGCCGAAAGAGAAGAAGTATTTCCTGCCGTTCCTGTTCTTTGCTGTTCTTTTATTTACCGTGGGTGCCGTTTTCTGTTTTGTCATCATACTTCCTTTTGCCATGACCTTTCTGCTCGGATACAAGACTGCGCAGATGACGCCGATGCTGTCGGTCGGCAGCTATATCGATTTTTGCCTGAAGTTCATTCTTGCCTTTGGTGCGATATTCGAACTGCCGCTGGTGATCATCTTTCTCACCAGATTCGGCATAGTCACGCCGTCCGCGCTTGCACGCAACAGAAAGTATGCTGTTCTTGCAGCCTTTATTCTTGCTGCAGCTCTTACACCAACACCGGATGCCTTTAATCAGACCCTCATGGCAGTCCCCATCATTCTTCTCTATGAGATCGGCATACTTCTCTCAAGGATCATGTTCAGGAAGGCATCCCATGGGTAATGTACGGGGGAAGAGCAATAAAGCACTCACCATGGACGTAGCCGAAGGGTATGTCGCAGTAAATCCGATTTTTTTGAAACCCTTTGAGCCCGAGGCGCTGAAAGAGTTCTATCACGAAATCGACAAGACCCAAAAATTTATCCGCTCGCAGAAATTTCCGGCAAATGATATTGAGGCGATAAGGATGAGGAATCTTAAACTCCAGCGGCTGTATCTGGCGACCGTTGTAATAAGGACTTTTGCACGCGAGCGCCGGATCACGCTGATTTAGCTGTTATTGACAACCGGTTATGCCTATGATAAGTAATTAACTGATGGAACAGCAAGACGATATAAAAGCTTCGAAAGAAGTAATACAGGCGATCCTTAAATCAAAGAAGATGATACGCATGTATCCGTCGAACAATCCTATTTATGTCAAGACCCTTGAGGACACCTATGCCCGTTTCGGAGATTTCTTTGACTACCATGAGGTCCTGCTCCTGAAGATACGGCAGAACGACATCATGTGGGAGAACGAACAGGTTTATTCCAGTGCAGAGAAAGAGGACAATCTCGCTCTCTTCCTGTTCAAGGATGGTCTGAGAGAGCTGACGTTCAAGAAGGGACTGACTGCCGAAGAGATGGAAGAGTTCCTGAAGATCACGGCAACAGATTTTGAGCGTGATGTCCTGGACGACGACATTGTCACGCTCTTGTGGGAAAAGGATTTTCAGAACATACAGCATGTTGCTGACGATGTGATCCTTGCTGATGAGGAGAATTACGAGGTGAATGCCGTCGAGCAAATCGCGGAAGCTGCCAATGACCCTGACAATGTAATGAAGGCTTACCAAGATGCATTTAAGGAGGATGAGGTCCTTAAGGACGTGGATATTGTTCCGCTTACAGACAAAGACCTGCAGCATCTGATGCAGGAGCTGGAGAGGGACGCTATGGACAAGACAAAAAAACTGGTTGACATACTCTTTGAACTCATGTATCTGGCTGAATCACGCAATGACTTTGACGACCTCTCGGTCTATTTCATGAGTGCCGTTGAGTTTGCGATGACGCAGGGCGATATACCAATGGTTACCAGCATCCTGTCGCGCCTGCAGAATGTCATGGATGACGCGAACGTTGACCAGGAGATCAAGAAGTATCTGAGAAAGATCATTGCATATACCGGAAGTGATGCCATCATAAAGCTTCTCGGCGAAATTCTGGATTCCGGACAGGAGTTGGAGGATAAGATCATCGAGGACCTTGTTAAGCATCTGGACAAGAATTCGGTATCACCATTAATGAACATTTTGGGTGAACTGAAAAGTATCCATGCCAGAAAGGTTGTGATCGACGCACTCATCTTTATCGGGCCAAAGGATATCATGACCCTGTCCAAGGGGCTGAACGATTCCCGCTGGTATGTAGTAAGGAATATCATCTACATACTCAGGAAAATATCTGACAAGCGCGCGGTAGAATTTCTGCTGAAGACCGTGCGCCATACCGACATCAGGGTCAGAAAGGAAGTGATCAGGGCATTGGGAGAACTTGGCGGCGGAGGCGTCTTTCAGACACTGAGGGAGTGTCTCGATGACCCGGAGATCCAGGTGCGATCGGCAGCGGTCAGGGCACTGGGCACTATTACGTCTGAGGCAGCGAAGAGGATCGTTATGGACCGCATCAATGACAAGACCTTCAAGGACAAGGATTTCGAAGAGAAAAAAGAATATTTTGAGGTCCTTTCCCACTGGAAAGACAAGGAAGTATTTTCTTTTCTCTCAGAAACCCTTAAGAAAAAATCGTTTTTCTTTGGAAGCGCCAGAAGTGACGAAGCCAGGGCATGTGCTGCATATGGTCTCGGCCTGCTCGGGAACAAGGAAGCAATTTCTCTGCTGCAGAAATTCAAGGGAGAGAACAGCAAACTGATCAGAGAGTTCTCCTATACTGCTATCAAGAGGCTTGAACATGGACAGTAAGCAGGAGCGCGAGCTGCACAAACACTCCAAAGAATTGATCAACCAGCTCTCTGTTGTGCTGCGCACCTCCCAGATACATGATGCCAATAACGTTGCCCTGGTATCCTCGATCAGCAGGATTGTTGCAATGCTCAATACCTTCATTGAACAGGAACGGATTATTACGCTGGAACTGCGCGGCGAATTCTTTTATATCAATGAATATCGTATTCGCTATTCAATGGAGTATCTGCTCAACTTTGACTTTTTGGTCAGGGAATTCAAGAAGCGGGAACTTGGCAGCGTTGTCTTTAAGGATCAGATAAAATCGGAAGATATTAAGATCTTCATACGGGCCTTCATCGCAGCGAGTTTCTCGCAAGAACCCTTTTCGGTACTCGAAGAAAAGTTGGCTGATGTCAGGTCCATCGGTATAGGGCGGTTGCAAAAAGTTGTTGAAGAGGACTCATATGATGTCCGGAAGATGGTAAAAAAGACCTATTTTAATGCGGTTTCATTTACCCACGGCATCATGAATAAGATGAAGTCCGGAGAAAAGGTCAATGTAAAGAAGGCAAAAAGAGTGGTTGAATCCATGGTGGATCAAATCCTTGAAGAAGAACAGATGCTTCTTGGCATGACGGCAATAAAGGATTATGATGAATATACCTATCATCATTCCGTTAATGTGAGCATATTGTCGGTAGCGCTTGGCCAGAGACTGGGGCTCAATAGGAAAATGCTGACTGAACTTGGCATGGTTGCATTGTTTCATGACGTAGGAAAAATGGAGATTCCTAATGAAGTCCTGAATAAACCGACCAATTTCACTGATGATGAATGGAAGATCATCAGAAAACATCCTGTCTGGGGCCTCAAGGCTGTACTGAAACTCAAGAAATTTGATGACCTTACCATAAAATCCGCTATTGTTGCGTTTGAGCATCATATGAACTTCGACCTTTCGGGATATCCCAAAATACGCAAACCTCTTGAGCTTGAACTGCACAGTCGCATCGTAAGTCTTGCGGACCAGTATGATGCGATGACCTCAGCGCGGGTCTATTCACGAACTCCCATGTCCCCTGACAAGGCGCTCAGTATTATGATGGAGCGTGCAGGCACACAGCTCGATCCTTTGCTGTTCAAATTCTTTACCAATATGGTCGGCGTTTATCCTATCGGAACTCTTGTCATGCTCGACACAAAAGAACTCGGCCTGGTCTGTGAGAGCAATCAGATATTCCCGGTGCGTCCCCGCGTCATGATCATTGTTGACAGCAAAGGCAACAGGATCAGGGGAACAACGGTCGACCTGACCGAAAAGAACGAACGGGAAGTTTTTTTGCGTTCGATCAGCAAAACCATGGATCCCAATAAATACAAGATAAACCTCGCTGAATATCTCCTGTAACAAAGTGCGATTCTTCTGGTTTCTCCTTAAAAATATTGACTTTTTAAACCCTTATCGTTTTTAATATACGATCGGAGGTGAGTTAACTATGTATGCGATTATTGAGGCAGCAGGATTTCAGATTAAGGTTGCACCTGGAGATACCATAAGGGTCCAGAAAATAACTACTGTGGGTGATAGTGCGAATGTCACCTTTGACAAGGTTCTCTTCGTATCATCTGACGAATCGAGCATGATCGGCAGTCCTTATATTAAGAACGCGTCGGTAAAAGCCGAAATTCTGAAGGACGATAAGGCGCGGAAGGTTATGATTTTCAAGAAGAAGCCCCGCAAGGGACATAAAAAGCTGAGAGGGCACCGTCAGCCGTACTCTCTCGTAAAAATTCAGGACATTGTAGTCGGAGGATAGCATGGCACACAAAAAAGGAGTTGGCAGTTCAAGGAACGGGCGTGATAGTCAGTCACAGCGGCTCGGGGTCAAACGGTTTGGCGGGCAGATCGTAAAGGCAGGGAATATCCTTGTCAGGCAGAGGGGAACAAAATTTCATCCCGGCAATAACGTAGGGAAGGGTTCTGATGATACTCTTTTCGCATTGATCGACGGGGTCGTTCAGTTCGAGAGAAAAGACAATATAAGGCTTAAGATAAGCGTTTATCCCGCAGCTCAGCAATAAGTCCAGCTTGCAGGAGGAGCAAAAAGGCAGAGTTACATCTGCCTTTTTTATTTTTTAATGAAATTCGTTGATTATGCAGAGATATTTGTACAAGCGGGAAGAGGAGGGCGCGGATGCGTCAGCTTTCGGCGAGAGAAATACGTTCCCAGGGGAGGCCCTGACGGCGGCGATGGCGGCAGGGGCGGCCACATCATCTTTCGTGCTGCACGGGACCTGAATACGCTTCTGGATTTCAGATACCGCAGGGAATACAAGGCACCTGGCGGGCAGCATGGCATGGGCCAGAGAATGCACGGAAGAGACGGTGTGGATCTTGTGATTCCTGTCCCTTTAGGCACGGTGATCAGGGACAAGGAATCTGGTGCTGTTGTCGCCGATCTTGTTGAAAATGCCCAGGAGTTCATTTCTGCGCGGGGCGGAAGAGGCGGCCAGGGGAATCAGCATTTTGCAACTGCCACGCGGCAGGTTCCGCGTTTTGCACAGCCCGGCGAAGAAGGCGAAGAGAAGCATCTTCTCCTTGAGCTGAAACTTCTCGCTGACGTCGGACTGGTCGGTCTGCCCAATGCCGGTAAGTCGACACTGATATCGGTCATTTCATCAGCCCGTCCAAAAATAGCTGATTATCCTTTTACAACGCTTGTCCCTAATCTTGGCGTTGTAAAGTTCGGCGACTATGCAAGCTTTGTTGTCGCTGATATCCCGGGGCTCATAGAGGGGGCACACAGGGGGGCAGGGCTCGGTTTTCAGTTCCTGCGCCACATTGAGCGGACCAGAATATTCCTTCATCTTGTCGACGTATCTGACATGTCTGAAACAGACCCGGTGGAACAGTATGAGAAGATCAGACAGGAACTGAACCTTTACCGCGATGACCTCATCTCAAAGAAACACGCTGTTGTTGCATCAAAAATTGATGCAGCCTCTGATTCAGGAAGGCTTGACTTGATCAGCGAATATTGTAAAACTAACGCTATTGATTTTTTTGCCATCTCTTCAGCAACACGAAAGGGAATAAGAAAAATGCTCAGGTATCTTGGGGATACCCTCATCAGGGAGCGGGAATAAGGATGAGACGCATTGTCGTTAAAATTGGAAGCAATATCATTGCTTCTGCCCGTGAAGGCCTTGATACGAATATGATCGACCGCATCTCCGGCGACATATCGATTATCGCATCTGAAGGCAATGATGTGGTTATCGTTTCCTCAGGAGCTGTCGCGGCCGGCATGAAAAAACTCGGCATGAAGACAAAGCCGACCGACATCAGGTTTAAGCAGGCTGCAGCAGCAGTTGGACAGAGCAGTCTGATGTGGGCATATGAAAAGGCCTTTGCCGATAAGGGGAAAAAGGTCGCGCAGGTGCTTCTTACACGAGAGGACTTTGCGGAAAGAAAGAAATATATCAATGCAAAAAATACGCTCCTCACGCTGCTCTCCTATGACGTCATCCCGGTTATCAATGAAAATGACACGGTTACAACAGACGAGATAAAATTCGGCGATAATGATAATCTTGCAGCCCTTGTTGCGATCATGATAGAGGCAGATCATCTTTTCATTCTTTCCGATGTTGACGGTCTGTTTGAGAACGATCCGCGAACCAATCCGCAGGCAAAGATCATCTCTTATGTTGATGAGATCACGCCTGACATAGAACAGCTGGCAGGCGACGCAGGAAGCAGCGTCGGAACCGGAGGAATGTATTCCAAAGTGCTTGCAGCAAAAAAGGCTACATCACACGGGATAGCAGTGAATATTATCAACGGAAAGAAGGCGGGATTGCTTATCCCTGCGGTTACGGGTCAGCATTACGGCACTTGTTTCAGACCCGGTGAGGACAGGATGTCGCAGAGAAAAGGCTGGATCGCGTACAGCAGCCGCTCGAAGGGGAGCGTTATCCTTGATGAAGGAGCGGTCAGCGCTGTCAGGGACGCCGGCAAGAGCCTTCTTCCCTCCGGTATTGTCTCAGTCGAAGGGACCTTTGAGATCGGCGATTCGGTCTATTGTCTTACTGCCAGGGGTAAGAGGATCGCCAAAGGCCTGATCAATTATTCGTCAACTGATCTGAAAAAAATCATGGGAAGAAAAACGGGTGAGATCGAGGAGATCCTGGGTTTTAAATATTCTGATGAGGTGATACACCGGGATAATCTGGTGCTTGTCTGAGGTTCCTTGTCAGCTTCTTCAATTCTTTTCTCGCTTTTTCGAATATGTCCAGGCCGCGCGGTTCCCGGTAATCCTGATACGTGTAGGGCATGGGGTGAAATCTGTTCCCCTGAAAATAGAGTGCCACCTCCCCATAGATCCCCCTCCCCAGATAGAGTCTGTGTGAATAGTCCTTGGCCGATGCCAGAACCACCTTTGAAGACGTGATATAACCAGGATCAATATTGATCCTTCTTTTGCCGTCCTGAGAGAATACGCCTTCCAGGCAGTTGGTATCAAGCTTGATCTCAGGCAGTGTCGAGGCGTCAAAAAGACCCCTGAAGAATATGAAGCGTCTGAGCACAGGTATTCCAAGCTCCCTATCGTAATAATGCGAGTGGCTCCAGTCAGACTCAGGACTTTCGAACAGAACAGCACCGAAACGCTCTCTCAGAATCGGCAGAGCTAAATCAAAGGCCTCTCTGGCGGCGAACAGAAGTGCCAAAAAAAGAAGTGCTTTTTCGGGCGGGTGGGGGGTTCCCATTATTCAGACAGGAGTGAATTGATAAGAGCCTTGGCCTCTGCCGAATTCCAGTCAGCAGGGCCGATCACCCGTTTTCTCAGTGCTCCTTTTTTGTCGATCAGATAGGTCTCCGGCACACCTGTTACTCCGTAACGTTTTGCCGATGCGCCGCCATGATCAGTGAACAAAGGGAAGGTATAGCCGTTTGCACCCATATAGTCCAGGGCTGTCTTTGCATCGTCTTTATAGAGGATTGTAACCATAAGAAATGCCCCATTTTTCTGCAGATCTCTGTGCAGTGCTTCTATCGAAGGCATCTCCTCTCTGCAGGGTGGGCACCATGTTGCCCAGAAATTAACAAAAATGACCTTGCCTTTGAGCTGAGAGATGTCCACGGTCTGACCAGACCGCACATCGACGACATCGAGCTTCGGGGCGCGAGTTCCCTCTGCCACCTCTGTCTTCTTTTCAGCGCAGGACGCAAAAAGGATTATCATGACTAAAACAACCGGCACGGATGCCGCACTCAGAAGCCGCCTCATCTGACGGGACACACCATTCTAATTTACCCCGGAGAGAACGGACGCTTCGTCAGCAATAACGAATATCGGCGTTCCTGACTCAAGCAGGACCTTGATCTTATGTCCACCTTTAAAATTGCCCTTGAGGATTTCTTCAGAAAGGGTATCCTCGATTTCCCTCTGAATAGCCCGTCTCATCGGCCGGGCGCCATAAGCCGGCTTGAAGTGTTTATCCAGCAGCCATTCTTTGACTTCATGAGACAACTCGACAACAAGTTCCTGATCGATAAGTTCCTTGTTCATCTCTTCAACGAGCAGATCAATAACTGAGAGAAGATGATTCTTGTCAAGGGGATGGAATACTACGATCTCGTCAACGCGGTTCAGAAACTCGGGGTTAAAGGTTTTTTTCAATTCGCTCAGAACATTTTCCTTGATGTTCTCGTAAATCTCACCTGATTCATGGCGCTGGAATCCCAAAGGCGTAGCCTTTTCAATAATTCTCGCGCCGAGGTTTGAGGTCATGATTATAAGGGTGTTCCTGAAGTCGACCTTTCTTCCAAAATTATCGGTCAGAACTCCTTCGTCAAGAACCTGCAGCAGCATATTAAAGACATCAGGATGCGCCTTCTCGATCTCATCGAACAGAATGACCGCATACGGTTTTTTTCTTACCTGTTCAGTGAGCATGCCTCCTTCGTCATATCCGACATAGCCGGGAGGCGCACCAGTCAATTTCGAAACATTGAAGCGCTCCATGTACTCGGACATGTCAATTTTAATGAGAGCGCTTTCATCGTTGAACATGAATTCCGCAAGGGCCTTTGCAAGTTCGGTCTTGCCGACGCCTGTCGGCCCGAGAAAGAAGAAGGAGCCAATCGGGCGCCTGACGCTCTTCAGTCCTGCTCTGGACCGGCGGATAGCCCGCGAAACCGCTCTGATAGCCTCTTCCTGCGCAATGATGCGATGGTGAAGCTGCTCTTCCATCCTGATAAGCTTGTCAGATTCGCGTTCTTCTATCTTGACAATAGGGATACCGGTCATCTTGGCGATGGTATAGGCAACGTCATCTTCATTCATGACCGGTATTTCTCTGCTCAGACGCTCTTTCCATGAAATCTGCATCTGTTCAAAGAGCTTTTTGAGCTTCTCTTCATCGATACGAACTGCGGATGCCTTTTCCAGATCGTGCAGTTTTATATACAGATTCTTTTCCTTTGAGAGCCTGTTCAGCTTATATTCAAGATCCTTAAGTTCAAAAGGAGGCGTTAAGCGCTTCAATTTTATGCGAGCCCCCGTCTCATCGATCACATCGATCGCTTTGTCCGGGAGAAACCTGTCCTGAATATAACGGTCAGAAAGCTTGGCAGAAGAGCTCAGCGCCTCAGGAGCAATCTTTACCTTGTGGTGAGACTCATACCGTGATTTGAGACCGGTAAGAATATCTACGGTTGTATTCACATCAGGCGGCTGAACCTGTATGGGCTGGAACCTTCTCTCGAGTGCCCTGTCTTTCTGGATATACTTCCTGTACTCGTCAGGCGTTGTGGCTCCGATGCACTGAATCTCACCGCGGGACAGGGCAGGCTTCAGCATGCTGGAGGCATCTATTGATCCCTCGGCCGCACCGGCGCCTATCAGAGTATGAAGCTCGTCAATAAAGAGAATGATATTGTCAGCCTGAACGATCTCCTTCATGACTATCTTTAGTCTTTCTTCAAACTGCCCGCGATATTTTGTGCCCGCGATGAGGGCGCCGAGATCAAGAGAAATGATCCTCTTGCCGAGCAGCGTTTCCGGGATATCGCCGGACACGATACGCTGGCAAAGCCCTTCAACAATTGCAGTCTTTCCGACGCCGGGTTCGCCTATAACTACCGGGTTATTCTTGATCCTTCTGCCGAGCACCTGAAGCAGACGCTCGATCTCATCTTCTCTGCCGATCACCGGATCCAGCCGGTTCTCTTTAGCGAGCATGGTGAGATCCCTGCCGAATTCATCAAGGGCAGGGGTGCTGCTCTTCTTTTCCCGTGCCTGAACATATGACTTCATCGAGAGATTGATCGTAAGCTGGCGCGCTCCAAGAAGATTTGCTCCCAGGTTGCGAAGAATTTTTCCTGCAATACCCTCATCTTCACGAATGAGCCCGAGGAGCAGATGCTCACTTCCTATGTAGTTGTGGCCGAGCAACCGTGCTTCTTCAACAGCGAGCTCCAGCACCTTTTTAGCCCTGGGCGTAAAGGGGATATCACCGAAGCTGAGGAGATTCATGCCTGCAGGAAGATTCCTTTCAATCTCCATCCGCAGTTCCTCTATGGTCAAGCCCATCTTCTTCAGTATGGCAACGGGCAATCCATCTTCTTCTCTCAGTATTGCCAGGAGAAGATGCTCTGTTCCGAGGTAATCATTCTGTCTTTTCTCCGCCTCTTCCTTGGCAAAGATAATGACCTTTCTTCCACGCTCTGTAAATTTCTCAAACATTCAGGTCTCCTTATATAGATCCCTATTCTTCCTGTTTTAATTTTACAGCGATTTCCTGTAGAAAGTCAATAAATGCTTTTTTTGCAATGAGTTATGAATAGATCGCAAAACCCATCTCATGAAAGGTCAGCACGTTTGCCGGCAGACCTGAGGCACGAAGGACGAACAAAAAGGCGTGAGCATCCATCATGCTTCACGCCATAAGACAACTGCCGGGAATATGCCGGCAGAGCGAGATTCGTTTATATTTTTTCAGTATTGATAAGATATTTTGCAGCTACCGATCCCAGGGAGGTGGCTGAAGATGCTCCTTGCTGAAGTGAGCGAAGCGCATCAAGATCGGTCTTCCATGCAATATCCCCTGGAGCGAGAAGGCAAACGCTGCCGGGCTCATGATCGAGAAAAATCCTGCCGTCCTTATAATAGTAGAATGCCTCATTTACCTCAGTAGGGTAGGTGCGCATGAAAGGCGGGATATCTGCAGGAATAAACCAAAGCTTGATCTCCCGCTCTGCATCAGCCGGCACGGCAGAAGCATGAATAAGGTTGTCCATGCGCTCGCCGATAACGGTTCCATCGGCATCCTTAAGCGGAACGAGAGCGCCAAGCGCCCTGATGCACCCCGGACTTTTTTCCCGGGCAACGTGCGGGTTCGTAGGGCCGCATATATCCCTGATCTTCTGCACCGCATCATTGCCCTGATACACCAGCGCGATCACGCGCCTTTTCCATGGCTCATTCGGGTAATGCAGTTCGCCTTTTATATACTCCAGAAGCGAAGGAAAAAATATTTTGCCACGATGTTCTGCGTAATGTTCTTCAGCAAGCAGGTCGCTGACATACACGATCTTTGCTCCGGCAAAACGAAGTCCCGTGTGAAATTCTGAAAGCAGGGAGAGCACGTACCCAGTCAATGAATTTTTAAGGGCATCCGGCTTAATAAGTACCAGGGTCTGATCCATTTCTTCTTTTTGTTCCATCTGATCCTCCATAACATGACAGAAGAATTCTGTCATACTGATTAATTACCTGTTAATTACCTACAACAACGGGGTGTTCTCACCATGATCCGGACATCGGCATCCTGCAGAGCCTAAGAGAGATTCAGTGTACCGATCATCGCCTTGACTGCTGCAGCTGAGCTGCTGAACATGGCGGTCTCTTCCTGCAGGAGGGATATGACAACGATCTTCTCGATCCCGCGCCTGCCTAGGACGACAGGAACACCGGCAAAGACATCGGAAAATCCGTATTCGCCCTGAAGATATGCTGAACACGGAAGAATTCTTTTTTCATCGAACAGTATTGACCGTACCATCTGTACGGTGGACGCTGCCGGCGCAAAAAAAGCGCTGCCGCTTTTCAGGAGACTGACGATCTCAGCGCCGCCGGTCCGAGTCCTCCCGATCAGATGTTCGATCGTTTCCTTTCCCATCAGTTCAGGGATAGGTATGCCTTTTACGGTCGTAAAGCGGGGCAGGGGGACCATCTGATCGCCATGTCCGCCCAGCACAAGTGCTTCTACGTCAGCAGCGGATACGCCGGCCTCCATGGCAACAAAGGTCCTGAACCGGGCTGAGTCCAGCACGCCTCCCATGCCTATGACGCGTTCACGGCTAAAACCGGACACCTTCATGGCAGTATATGCCATAACGTCCATCGGGTTGGTCACCACAACGATGATGCTGTCCGGCGAATATTTCACGGTGCCTTCTGTTACCGCTTTAATGACATCTGCATTGGCAATAAGCAGATCATCCCTGCTCATGCCAGGTTTTCGGGGGAAACCTGCCGTTATGACCACGATATCGGATCCAGCGGTCTCCTCAAAATTGCCGGTGCCGGTAACAAGAGACGGCGAGCCCCAGACTGGACAGGCTTCTGTTATGTCAAGCGCTTTGCCTTTAGCAATGCCCTCCTGAATATCAAAGAGGACAACATCAGCAAGTCCATCCCTTGCAATGAGCTCTGCGGTGGTTGCTCCGACGTTTCCTGCTCCGATGACAGATATCTTTGTTTTCATAGGAGAAATAGTATAGTGGATAGAAATTAAGAATGGCAAGGAGAAAGTGTTTGAGATTAACTTCTTGACTTCATATGAATCTTTAATATATAAAATTTTGTTAACGATTAAAGATAACTCTAAAGGGGAGCCCTCGTTACTATGAAAGAAATCCGTATTGCGATTGCAGGCGTAGGCAACTGCGCGAGTTCGCTTGTACAGGGCATTGAGTTTTACAAAAAAAGCAAAAAGAACGCTTCTTCTTCCGGATTAATGCATTATGATCTGGGCGGATACCTGCCTGAGCACATTACGGTTGTCGCTGCGTTTGACATCGACAAACGCAAAGTCGGCAAGCCGCTTCATCAAGCCATTTTTGCAAGGCCGAATTGTACGAAATCTTTTCAGCAGATGAACTCGCGATCCAGGGTGATCGTAAGCATGGGAAATATCCTGGACGGTGTTGCCGGCCATATGGGACAGTACCCGGATGACAACCGATTCATCCCTTCGGACAGGAAGCCCGCTGATATCGTGAAAGTCCTGAAGACAACAGGAGCGGAGATCCTGCTGAACTATCTTCCGGTGGGGTCTGAAAAAGCCACGGCATTTTATGCAGAAGCATGTCTGAAGGCAGGAGTCAGCTTTATTAATTGCATACCGGTTTTTATAGCGTCACAGAAGTCGTGGGCCCGCAGATTCGAGGAAAAAGGCATTCCCATTATTGGGGACGACATCAAAAGCCAGATCGGCGCAACGATCATACATCGCAGCCTTACGAAACTATTCGAGGATCGCGGCGTTACCATAGACCATACGTACCAATTGAATGTCGGAGGCAACACGGACTTTCTTAACATGCTGAACCCTCAGCGCCTTGCCATGAAAAAAATATCCAAGACCGAGGCTGTTCAGTCTCAGATGCAGTCGCCGCTTTTTCATGAAGATATCCACATCGGCCCGTCGGATTATATCCCCTGGCTCAACGATAACAAGGTCTGCTTCCTGAGAATAGAAGGGCGGGGCTTCGGCAATATGCACCTTCATCTTGAGATGAGACTTTCGGTCGAGGACTCGCCAAACAGTTCAGGTGTTGTGATAGACGCAATTCGGTGCTGCCGTCTTGCAAGGGACAGAAAAGCCGGGGGTCCGCTTATTTCTCCGTCTGCCTATTTCATGAAACACCCTCCCAAACAGTACTCAGATGACGCCGCAAGGGACATGGTCGAAGAGTTCATCAGGGCTGAACGCATCAGCTGATCTTCTCTTCAATGTTGAGCGAAAAATTAGGTCATTCCCTGGACAAGCCGCTGGAGGCACTTGCCAGAAAAATTCCTGTCAGCCCAAATACCATAACGATCACCGGCTTTACCCTTACGATGGCCTCAAGCATTTTGCTGGCCCATGACCTGACGATGGGAGCGTTCTGCCTGCTGCCGGCTGGACTTCTTGACATGCTTGACGGTATCGTTGCGAGAAACAGGGGGGAAAGTTCAGCGTTCGGAGCCTTCCTGGATTCAGTGCTCGACAGGTATTCTGACGCTGCAATTTTACTGGCAATTGCGTGGAACCTGGGAAGTAACGGACAATTGACAGGGGTTATTCTCGCCCTTATTACGCTGGTTGGTTCTCTGATCATCAGTTACGCAAGAGCGAGAGCAGAAGGGCTCGGGGTGTCATGCAATCATGGTCTCATGGAACGACCGGAACGCTTAATAGTGCTCTTTATTGGAGCGGTTAGCGGGTACATGGTTCCGATGCTGTGGCTGCTTGCCGGTCTTACCCATCTCACTGTTCTGCAAAGAATTCTCTACGCAATGAAGCAGTTCAGGAAGACACGTTAGATCTCAATACCCCTTCGTGCTTTTATTCCCCTGTCATAGGGATGCTTAATGTGTTTCATGTAGGTCACGTAGTCTGCCTCTGCCATTATTCCTTCTGTTGCGCCCCTTCCGGTAAGAACAAGCTCGAGCGGCTCCGGTTTCTGACGCATAAAGGCTATAGCTTCGCTCTCCGAGATAACATCCTCAGAGACCAGACATATGAACTCATCCAATATGACCAGATCAAGAGCATGAGTGGAAATGACCTTCTGCAGTGTTTTAACGGCTTTTTCAGTCTCTTCTCTCAGGTGAGCTCTCCCGATAGAAGGATGAAAGAACGGGGATTTGATCGCATCAAAAACCACAACGTCAACTCCGAGCTGCTCCAAAAGGGAGAGTTCGCTCAGGTCATCTTTTTCCTTAAAGAACTGGGCAAAAAGGATCTTATTGCCCCGGCTTCTTGCTCTAAGCGCAAGACCGATGGCTGAGGTGGTTTTTCCCTTGCCTTCGCCTGTGTATATGTGAATCAGTCCTTTTTCGGCCATGTGACATTCTTTACTCATCGATGGGGATTCTGGAGCGGGCGATGGGATTCGAACCCACGACCTTCAGCTTGGGAAGCTGACACTCTACCACTGAGTTACGCCCGCGTGCGTATTTTATAAATCAGCAGGTACTCAAATGTCAAGAAAGCCTGTTTACTTCAGCTTTTTCCCTGGATCTACAAAACAGATGTTCATAGTCAATCCTGCCTATTACTTGTCGCTCGGCAGTCCGGAAATATAGCATAAATATTAATTAATATCCGTAAATTAAGATGAGAGCTTAAAGTATATCTTTATATTATTACAAACTCCCATGAAATACATTTAATATTAAACTTTAAGACTTGACCTATATGCATGGCATTGCAACACTAGGGAGGGTCGGCATACGTGCAATCTGTCCTGAGAACAACCCAAAGCAATAAGACCGTTCTATCATTACGAATCTGCTCATGTTATTTAACATAATATATCTTATCGGACATTACATATAAACAGTTTCTGTTCATATGTTGTTAATATCACCGTGGAAAAGGATGCCTTAGCGTTGATGATACGCCCTGCGGCTATGTTGTCTATGTATTAGGCAGCAAATTATGCCTTAAAATTCAATAAGTTGCAGCTAACTAATCATAACTCCAATCAGTCTGTCATCGATAACCGCTATAGACCTAACAAATACCGCACTCCCCCTGCGGAGTCTGCTGCCTTTCATCGCGATCTTCAGGTAATTACTCGTTGTTGCGGTCGTATGTCCCCTGGCATCATGTTCTTCCGCAATAGCATCAAGGATTTTATCTGTCTGTGCAGAAGCGAATGCAGTCTTCTTGGCTGCAGCAAGCTCTTTCATGGCCTTCGCCCGATCAGCAATTATATCACCTGCTACATGAGGTTTTAACTTTGCCGCCAAAGTACCCTTTCTTGCTGAATAGGGAAAGGCATGAATATAGGAGAACGGGAGCTCTCTTAAAAGTTCATAGGTAACCATGAATTCCCTATGCCCCTCACCCGGAAATCCGACAATGACGTCTGTACCAAGTGCCATGTCAGCAGATATGTCCGACAGGCGGAGAAGCTTCTTCTGAAAAGCACTTACTGTATAATTTCTGTTCATGAGTCTGAGTATCTGATCGTTGCCGCTCTGAATAGGCAGATGAAGATGTCTGCAGACTCTGGCATCCCCCAAAAGTTCAATAAGTGCATCGTCAATCTCGTTGATCTCGATCGAACTAAGCCTGATCCTGAGACGAGATGTCCCTGATAGAATTGACCTAATGAGACATGCAAGGCTTGTTTTAGGGGTCAGGTCCTGCCCATAGCTGCCGAGATGGATGCCGGTCAGCACAATCTCATGATACCCCTTCAACTCGATATCAACTGCTCGACTGACCGCATCATTTAATGCCAGGCTCCTGGACCTCCCCCTTGCCAGGGGCACGGCACAGTAGGTACAGCTGAAATTACACCCGTCCTGGACCTTGAGATAGGGTCGCGCACGATCGTGCAATGAATATACAGGATCAACGTCGTAGCCCAGCACACGTGATATGATTTTTTCCTTGTCACTGGATGGAACCACTGCGCAAACACCCTGAAGTTCGCAGACTTTGCTCTTTTCCAGCTGTGAGAAGCATCCTGTCACCACAACCTGTGCTCCTGTTCTCGTTGCCCTGCGAATAAGGTATCTGGAGCTGGCATCGCTTTTTCCTGTGACCGTGCAGGTATTAACAATGCAGATATCAGGATGCTCGTCCAGGGTAACTATTGAGACACCATGCTTTTTTAGTGTTCCCTCTATAACAGAGCTCTCGGATTGATTGACCCTGCATCCCAGGGTCAATACAGCAACCTTCTTCTTCAGTTCCTGCATATCTGAGCTACGAGAGTATTTCCCCGTGCAGGGAATGGTGCCGGGCTTTCTGAATACGAACGTTAAAGACAGTTCCTTCATGCGCTCCGTTACTGCAAAAGGTAACGATCTTGTTAGACCTGGTCCGCCCCATAAGCATCAAGGGATCTGTTGCCGAAGGCCCCTCAACAAGTATCTCCTGAACAGAACCTTCAAGTGCCCTGTTCTTTTTCAGTGCAATGTCCTCCTGCAGATGAAGCAGCCTGTCAAGTCTCTCTGCCTTGACAGCCTCCGCAACCTGATCAGGCATATCATAAGCCCTGGTGCCTTTTCTCTTCGAGTATTTAAATGCGAACATGCCGTCAAATTCCATTTCTTCTATGGCCCTTGCTGTCTGCTCAAAGTCGCGCTCAGTCTCACCGGGAAAACCGACGATAATATCCGTAGATACCGTGACCAACGGCACCTTACTGCGTATCAGCCGGATCTTTTCGCAATATTCTGCATAGGAATATCTCCTGTTCATGGCCTGAAGAACACTATCAGAGGCTGATTGCAGCGGCAGATGAAGATTATTGCAGAGACTCGGCAGTTCAGGCAACGCATCGATCAGGGAAGAAGAAAGGTCTCTCGGATGCGATGTCACAAAACGCACACGTTCGACGCCTATGGTGTCGATCTGGCGGAGAAGTCTGACAAAGTCCAGATCACTGCGGTATGAGTTTACGTTCTGGCCAAGCAGAGTGACCTCCTTGTATCCCTTCTCCTTAAGCCCCCTGATCTCGGTCAGAATGCCTGAGCTCGGCCGGGACACCTCCCTTCCCCGCGTATACGGGACTATGCAGTAGCTGCAATAATTATTACAGCCGTACATAATGGAGACCCATGCCCGCGTTGCGGATCCTCTGTTCATCTCGTAATCCTGATATGCGATATCAGGATTTTCGTCGGTAAAAAGTCTGGTCTTCGAATCCTGAAGACTGGCAAGCAGGTGCAGATTCTGTGGGCCAAGAACATAGTCAACATGAGGGGCCCTTTTCATGACCTTCTGCCGGGAATCCTGGGCAACGCATCCTGCAACTGCAATTTTCAATAACGGATTGCTCTGTTTGAGATGCTTTATCCTGCCGAGCTGGCTGTAAAATTTATGCTCTGCTTTTTCCCGGATGGCACAGGTATTAAAAATGATCAGATCTGCTTTTTCCGGCGCTTCTGCAACAGAGTATCCGTCCTGCGCAAGGGTGCCGAGCATCTTCTCGGAATCATGCAGGTTCATCTGACAGCCATAGGTGTAGATATAAACGAATTTCTTCATCCTAAAATTTACCACGGCATAGTCGTTCACATCAAATTTCCTTGATTTTCAAATGCTTAGTGAGACTCTCTTCTTGAAATATTGGCCCTGTTCATTTAATATGTCATATGTTTGGAATATTGAAAAAAATCATCGGCACAAAAAATGATCGCGAGATCAACAGAATTTCCGCAAGGGTGGGTAAGATAAATGCCATCGAACAGAGCATAACACCTCTCACCGATGCCCAACTGCAGACCAAGACCGTAGAGTTCCGACAGCGGATCAGCGAAGGAGAAACCCTTGATGACCTTCTTCCCGAAGCCTTTGCGGTCTGCAGAGAAGCCTCAAGACGTGTTCTCAAGATGCGCCATTTTGATGTTCAGCTTCTCGGGGGAATAGTTCTGCATGAAGGAGCCATCGCTGAAATGAAGACCGGCGAGGGAAAGACGCTGGTTGCCACCCTGCCCGTATATCTCAACGCACTTGAAGGGAAAGGCGTCCATGTCGTAACGGTGAACGATTATCTGGCGCGCAGGGATGCGCAATGGATGAACCCGCTCTATAATTTTCTGGGCCTGAGCACCGGCATCATTGTCCATGGCCTTACTGACGAACAGCGCCAGGAATCATACGGCGCAGACATCACGTACGGCACGAACAATGAGTTCGGCTTTGATTATCTCAGAGACAATATGAAATATGACAGCGCCCAGTTCGTGCAGAGACCGCTCAACTTTGCGATCGTTGACGAAGTCGACAGCATTCTTATTGATGAGGCGAGAACGCCGCTTATCATATCCGGACCTTCAGAAGAGTCTACGGACAAGTATTACAAGATAGACAAGATAATACCGAGGCTTCAGAAGGATATTGATTATACGATCGATGAGAAGGCCCGAACCGTAATTCTGACAGAGGAAGGCAATATCAAGGCAGAGAAACTCCTCGGAGCAGGAAATCTCTATGACCCCGCAAACATCGATCTGGTCCATCATATCCTGCAGGCCCTCAAGGGGCACAATCTTTTTAAGCGCGATGTCGATTACGTGGTGACCGACGGAGAGGTCATCATTGTTGATGAGTTCACCGGGAGACTGATGCCGGGCAGGCGCTGGTCTGACGGCCTGCATCAGGCAGTTGAAGCCAAAGAAGGCGTCAAGATCGAAAACGAGAACCAGACCCTTGCTACGGTCACCTTTCAGAATTATTTCAGGATGTACACCAAACTTTCCGGCATGACAGGAACGGCATTAACCGAAGCTGAGGAGTTTGCCAAGATCTATAACCTTGATGTGACCGTCATTCCTACGAACAGGCCCATGATCAGAAATGATCACGCCGACATGATCTATAAGACGGAAAATGGCAAGTTCGATGCGGTGATAAACCAGATAGAAGAATGCAATAAAAAGGGACAGCCGGTACTGGTTGGAACGATCTCGATCGAGAGATCGGAACTGTTGGGCACCCTTCTTAAGAAACGCGGCATCAGGCACTCTGTCCTGAATGCCAAATATCACGACAAAGAAGCCGAGATCATTGTCCAGGCAGGCAGGAGCCACGCAGTGACCATTGCTACGAATATGGCAGGCAGGGGCACTGACATAGTCCTTGGCGGCAACCCTGTGGCAATAGCCCGGGACATGCTCAGAGAGAAGCCTGACCATACGGACGAAGAATGGAGCGCTGCCCTTGCCGAGGCTGAGCTGAGGTGTGAAGAGGACAAAAAGAAGGTGCTTGATGCGGGAGGCCTTTTCATCCTCGGTACGGAAAGACATGAGGCAAGGAGAATAGACAATCAGCTCAGAGGCCGCTCGGGCAGACAGGGAGATCCCGGTGCATCCCGTTTCTATCTCTCACTCGAAGATGATCTTATGCGGATATTCTACTCTGACCGTGTGTCGGGTCTTATGGGCAAGCTCGGCATGGATGACAGCATGCCTATCGAGAACAAGATGGTATCAAAGGCAATTGAGAATGCCCAGAAGCGCGTAGAGGCTCAGAACTTTGATATCAGAAAGCACCTGCTCGAATACGATGATGTTATGAACAAGCAGAGAACCGAGATCTATGCGTTCAGGCGTGAACTCCTTCAGGAGCCTGATGTGAAGGAACGGGTTTTCAGCATGGTTGACGAGAATATAGACGAGATCCTCGCAATTCACTGCCCTGAGGACAAGCACAAAGAAGATTGGGACATCAAAGGATTAAAGGACTCCATCTACGGACTGCTTGATTTTACCATTCAGGATGTTCCGGACACTCTGGATATGCTGAGGGACGATCTGTCTGCTGAGGCAAGGAACTTCTACGACAGAAAAGAGTCCGATATCGGCAGCGATATGATGCGGTACATGGAAAAATGGATACTGCTTCAGGTCGTTGACTCACAGTGGAAGGATCACCTCCTGGCCATGGACCACCTGAAGGAAGGGATCGGACTGAGGGGATATGCGCAGCGGGATCCTCTCGTAGAATATAAAAAAGAGGCTTTTGCCATGTTCGGGGAACTTTCCGGCAGAATAGGGACAGACGTTGTCATGAGACTTTTCAAGGTTCGGGTCCAGCGCAATCAGGAAGAGCGCATTAAAACACGCAATGAAAGAGCAGCCTTAAATTACAACCGCGGCGAAAGCAGCTCATCGCAGACCGTTGCAAAAGGCAGAAAGGTCGGCCGCAATGACTCCTGCCCCTGCGGCAGCGGCAAAAAGTACAAGAAATGCTGCGGCATAAATGAATAAGATCTTTTATATCGGTTCAGTCGGCATCAACAGGGAGATCGAGGAACTGCTTCTCGACAGTGGAGTTGTCCTGTTCCGTTTTCGTTCGATAGGAACAGTGCGATATCGTGCTGATGACAGTCCGGACCTGTTGATCATTGAGAAGGCGCAGAGCAGGGAACCCTTATTTAAAGAGTTTCTGAAGAAGTTCCATGAGACCCCTAAGATCGTTCTTTCGGACAATCCATCTTTTTCGGGCATCTCTGCCTGGCTGAAATCTGAATTTGTATGCCCCTTGTACTCCCCACCGGCAAAGCAGCTGGAATTTGCGCTTAAGAAGGTAATGCATGAAAAAGAGCTGATAACGGAAAACCGCATGCTCAGTCAGAGACTTGCGATCACCAAAAAAGAGCTTGATTTTTTTGAAGAGGTAAGCAAGACGCTCACTTCAGCAGTTGAGCTTAATGAAGTGCTCGGCACGATCATGAAAAAGGCCAAAACCCTTATCAAGGCAGAGGCCTGGTCCATCCTTCTTCTCGATGAAGAGACCGGCGATCTTATCTTCGAGAAGACAGCGGGGAAAAAAGAGAGCAGAAAGAAGATCAAGAAGGAACGGCTTAAGCCCGGAGAAGGCATAGCCGGCTGGGTCGCCCGCGAAAAGATACCGGTTGTTGTACCCGATGTCTCCAAGGACCCGCGCTTCAGCGGCAGGATCGACAAGGAAACAGACTATAGAACGAAATCCATCATGTGCGTACCTATCATGAACAAGGGCGTCATTCTCGGCGTACTGGAGATCGTGAACAAGACAACCAATGCCCCCTTCACAAAAGAAGACCTTGATCTTGTGCTGCGTATCGTTGACCATGCAGCTATTGCCATAGAACGGTCTGCGCTCTATCAGAAAATGACAGAGATGTCCATAACTGACGACCTCACGAAACTCTTTAATACGCGCTATCTCAACCGCTCTCTTGACCTTGAAATATCGAGGGCAACACGCCACCATACATCTCTTTCTCTGATATTCATGGATGTTGACCACTTCAAACTCATCAATGACAGCTATGGTCATCTGGTCGGAAGCAAACTCCTTGTAGAGATGGGACAACTGCTCTTAAAATGCCTGAGGACCGTGGATATTGTTGCCCGGTATGGAGGAGATGAGTTCGTCATGGTACTTCCCCAGACCGCACCCAAGCATGCAAGTCTGATAGCGGAGAGGATCCGAAAGACGATCGAACATAATGTTTTTCTCAAAAGAGACGGTTATTCATTCAAGATGACCGCAAGTTTTGGCGTAGCGTCTTATCCTGAAAGTGCAAAATCAAAAGAAGAGCTCCTGAAACTCGCTGATGACGCCATGTACAGGGTGAAAAATCAGACAAGAAATGGCGTTTATGCTATAGTATAAAAATGGCGCTGTTCAATTATGCAACCAAGGAAATTACCCTCAAAATTGTCTATTATGGCCCCGGATTAAGCGGTAAAACAACCAACCTTCAGCATCTTCACGCAGTCCTTAACCCTGAGACAAAAGGGAAGCTGCTCTCTCTTTCGACCGAGTCTGACCGCACCCTCTTTTTCGATTTCCTGCCGGTCGAACTCGGCAAGATTCGGGAATTCTCGATCCGTTTTCAGCTCTATACGGTCCCGGGACAGGTTAGATACAATGCGACCCGAAAGGTCGTCCTGAAAGGCGCAGATGCGGTCGTTTTTGTTGCGGATTCTCAGAAAGACATGAGGGATCAGAATGTCGAGAGTTTCGAAAATATGCGGGAAAATCTCATATCGAACAATATTAATGCTGATACCATACCGATCATACTGCAATACAATAAGAGGGACCTCAGAAATATACTTTCCCTTGATGAACTCAATCAGGACCTGAATCAGGGCAGTAATCATGAAGTCCTTGAAGCTGCTGCCATAGACGGCACGGGAGTCGAAGAAACATTTAAAAGGATCACCAAGCTTGTACTCAAAGATATTTCAAAGAAGCACAAAATCGAAATAAAGCCTGTTGAGCAGGTGAAAGAAGCGCCTGTTTTATCAAAACCTGTTCTCCAACCCGGCTCTGTGCCGGGTAAACCGGCCATTGTGGCTGAACTTGAAGAGTTCGAAGTAAAAGCGCCTGTTCCGTTAAAACCTCAGATCGAAACCATGTCTGAACCGAGTGAACCTGACATTGCGCCTGAACCTGAAGAGATCGAAGTGATAGCGCCTGTTCCATCGATCGAGCCCGTGTTCGAGATCGCTGCGCCTGCGTTCTCTGAAGAAGAACTCGAAATTGTTCCTGATTACGAGGCTGATGCGATTGAAGTGCTGGCAGAGGCTGAGCCTCTGGAGGCAGCCTATGAACCTGAGTTTATGAGCGGCTCCGGACATGCTGCTCTGGAAGAAACCGAAGTTGAGGCACCTGCTCCGCAGCCTGCATTTGAAGAGACCGCCCCTGCCGCATCCGTGGCGCCATGGACCGAGATTCTTCCGGAGACGCTGACAAGAGAAGAGATTGCTCCTGCCGTATCTGCCGCTCCATCAGCCGAGGTTGTCCGGAAGGTGCCCATCACAGAAGAGCTGCTGCGCAGGGAGGAGAGATCTGAAACCGCACTGCAGCCCTTCCCCATCGAAAAGATCGATGACCTGTCCGATGAACTGGCAAGGGTCTCAAGGACACTGAACCGGGTCTCTGATGCCGTAACCCTGCTTCAGAAGACAGTATCAGGACTAAATGATGAGGTCGCTTCGATAAAAAATGATATGGCACTTTTCAGGGAAAAACCGCCCCAGGAACCTGATCTGATACAGATAAAAGAATTCAGGGAACTGAGGCGTGAACAGAAAGAGATCTCAGACTTGCTCAGAGATGTCTCAGACCTACTTGGCTCTATAAAAGAAAAAAAGAGCTGGTTTAAGCTGTAACGTATCGCTGCGGGGAGACCATGGTCGGAACGAAGCTATATACCAAAAAGAGTCGCGTGTATCTGTTCCTTGTGCTCTATGCCATCCTTGCTGTGGCCGGAGGTCTTCTCAGCGCCCAATCGGTTTCCCGTAATGAGGCGCTGCCCGGTTCAGTCGGATTCATGGTGATCTTTGGCGCAGGCATGTTCATCATGACCCTGGTCAAGAGCAGGCAGCCTCAGATATCGGTACACCAGGATTTTTTGGAGGTGCACCAGTCCCGTGCAAAGCAGCTTATCCGCTACCGCAATATTGTGAGCATAGCGCGTCCTGATGCGAAGCGGCTCGTCGTGACACTTCGTGAGGACAGTTCACGAAAGGACATGACGATCTGGCTTAAAGAGCTTGAACAGAGCGAAATTGAGAGACTGGCTGCATTTCTGGAGCAGGAAAAAGGCAGATCGAGATAGTTGTTATTGCAGACCGATTTTATCGGCATTAACTCAGGTGGAGACTGTCAGAAAGGATGAAACGGATCAGATTCAGCAGTAGCTTCCTTATTACTAACTTTTCATATTAAAGGGGGTAGCTTATGGGTTTATTCGGTAATCTTTTCGGAAAAAAGGAAGAGCTTCCGCAGCTCGATCCGTCGAGTCAGGCGGCAGCCAGGCTGAACGAATTCAAATCTTCTCTGGAGCCCTTTGTGGGCAAGATCCATGACAAGATGGAATTTGTGCCATCACCCAAAACGGTCTATGTGTACATCGGCAAACCGCCCGGCATGTTCGGGCTCGCCTGGTTCGAGAATGGCCAGGAGATCAACTTCAAGACCTTTACGGCGAGCAAGGGCCTTAAGCAGAAGCAGGTCCAGAGCATCTATGGAAGACTGGGAGAGGCTTACGCGGCGAGCGAGACAGCTGCGCGATTTGAGACAGTCATCGCCGGGAAAAAAGTGGTAGTCATTCCCTCCGAGGATCTGGCAAAGAAAATAGACGAGATCGTACACACCGTAGCTGATTGACTTTGTTATAGCCATGTCCTATCCTGCTGTCAGGATAGGACATGTTTTTTTGTTTACTGTCCGGGCAACGCTTCTTCACTAGTTCAAATATGTTCTTTCCGAAAAACCTATAAATTCCCTTATCTGGACATAAACAGCAACAGCAAATTGACTATGTAGACTATGAGAATTCCTATTGAATCCCATGCCACAAACAATCTCTTTTTTTCCGCACGGTAGGTCAGTCCGATAATCGCAATGGTGGTCATTGCAATAGCAGCCAATGCCGATATTATGTGATTAGGATTTGTATATGTCAGCAGAGGGCCTTTGAGAAAAAAGATGTCGTCAAGAGCCAAAATGAAGATGTTGAACATATTGCTTCCGAAGAGATTACCGATCGCGAGGTCAATAGCCCCCATCCTGACGGCTGCGATCGAGACAACGACCTCAGGCAGAGAAGTTGAAATAGCAATAAAGATATTGGCGACAAAAGTCTGGCCCAATCCGGTTGTCACTGCTATACCTTCGCCGATTTTCGGGAGAAAAATGGCTGCGATGATCACAATGAGTGCATTTATGCCGTAGTTCAGCAGAGCCGTCTTTATACTGATATCTTTGTACTGCAATTTCTCCGCTATTTCTTTCAAAAATTCCGCTATCTTTCGTCTTTCGTAAGTGAAAACCAGTCTCATGGCGATAAAATAGATCATCACAAAGAGGAAGCTGTATGAGCCTAACCAGCCGATGGGCGATAACCGCTCTCTCAGAAACATACTGACGCATACTATGCTCAAGAGAAGAAGTCCAAAAGCTGCTGAGAGCACATGACCCTGATGCGCCCTGGTGGATATTGGTGAGGGACGATACATGGTGTCCAGGATTGCAAGGATAAACATATTAAAAACACAACTGCCTAACACATCTCCCACTGCAATATCAGGAACTCCGGCATACGTCACAGAGCCTATTCCTGTAACAAGTTCCGGGAGAGAGGTAACAGAGGCCATGAGCACAATGCCGATCCAGGCCCTGCCAAGCCCTGTCTTTTCAGCTATTATATCGCCGTACTTCGACAGTCTTGTGCCGGAATAGACGATTGCGATGGTGCAGACAAGGAAGCTGACCCAAAGAAGCATTCTTCACCTTTCCATGAAAAGAGTAAATGCAAATATTTACAGTAGTTCTTATAATATACATCATGAGGCTGATCGTACGCATATTCTGACCCACGGTGCCCTCGACGACCTGGCAAGGCCTTTGAACGCGAAGCGCTGCAGCCTTAGATCCCATCAGGCTTTCTGGCCCAGACAAGGTCAAACCACTTCCACCAGGGCGTTATTTCGACCTTCTCGAAACCAACAGCCAAGAGCTGTTCGGAAAAGATCTCAGGACGGCATTCAGAGCCCTGAATTCCCCATTCTCCGGTATTCCGCGATATCATCAAAATGCCGCCTGGCTTCATGACCCGGTAAAACTCGCTCAAGTGAGCATGCCTGTCCGGCAACAGCTCAATGGTCTCGAGACAGCTCACCACATCGAAGGTGCCTTCCGGAAAGGGCAACGCCAGAGCAGGCTGATTCAGTGAAACTGCCCTGCTCCCGTATTTCGCGAGCTTTATAGAAGCCTGCTTCAGCATGTTGGGAGAGATATCAAGGCCGATTATCCGACCGGTGAACAGCGGATTACCAAGAAGAACTGCAGGGAAGCGGCCGGTCCCTGTTCCGACATCAAGCACAAGGATATCAGGTCCCGTTGCGCTGTTCGAGGTCAATCTCTCTATGAGGGGTCCGGCAAGATTGCGATCATCATAGTTCTGCACCTTCTTTTTATCGCGATCGTATGTCAGTGCCCATCGGTCATACAGCCACCGGTGCAGACGCCCGCCTAATCTGATGCCCTCGAAGAAGAAGACCTCACGGTACAGGCGCTCCGCAGCAAGACCGATAACAACGACAAGAATACCGCCGAGAACAGTGATGATCAATTCAGGCATATAATCGTGTACAGATCAATACATGTTCCGGGAAAAGCCTGCTATGGTATGGCGCAGAATCCCGGCGTTCTACTTTATTCTCTTTGATAGTGTCTTGAATTCTTCAGTCCCGGCTTTTACCAGGAGCTGGAACAGAACGGTTTCCGTGCAGGTTATGACAGCGCCGGCATCGCGCATGTACTCCAGAGCGGTCTTGTAATTCTGCTTTGTCCGGGAGCATATGGCATCAGATACAACATGAACATCATACCCCTCCCGAAGCAGGTCGATGCAGGTCTGTAATACGCATACATGAGTTTCCATGCCGACGAGGATGATCTGTTTTTTTTCGGTCTCCTGCACAGCCTCCATAAAGAACTTTTCTCCGCAGCAGCTGAAGGTGATCTTTTCGATCGGCGCGTAGGACTGTACGGCATTTCTCACCTCAGGCACGGTTGGCCCGAGCCCCCTGGGGTACTGCTCGGTTATAAGAAGCGGCACCCCAAGCAGCCTGGCAGACTCGATCAGATGAAGCGTATTGGCGACCACCCTCTCCTTCTCGGTCATTGCAACCGCAAGGCGCTCCTGGATGTCAACGATGACCAGCAGCGAGTCATCCTTTTTCAGCATGAACTTGTCCATGATCAATCTCCTTTATGAAGCAGTCCGGCCTCAAGGCACTGTTTTCTTGCCTTCTTATACTTTTTTATGCTGTCGTCAGCATAGGTAATTATCCAGAAGGAAACATTTTTTTCCGGATATGATGATCCCTTGCCAAAGAGGATCTCACCCGCCTTCAGCCCGAACTCGTCGTGGTGCCCGGTAAACTCATCCCAGCAGAGGCTGTAAGCCTTTAACTTTGGTGTAAGGGCAGCTTTTCTCTCGCTTATATCCGAAAGAGATCCAAAGTAGTGCATATGCATTTTTTCAGCAAGGTCCTTCATATATTTTGAAAATACCTTCTGCATCATCCAGAAGTTCATAATAAGTATCTCATGAAAAAAAGCGTTTCTTTCAAGCCCGCTGAACGGCGACTCAGATCTCCGTAAGCTGTCATAAACAAAAGCAGCGGCATCCTTAAAGGCAAGCTCATAGAACAATGACCGGAGTTCCTGTTCTCTTTGATCAGATGGCAATGCGGCCAACCGGGCGATATCTGCCTTCTTTACGACAGAACCCCTTCCTACCAACTTTTTCAGGCGCTCAATCACTATAGTCCTCCCTGAGATATGATCCAAAAAAAACAGGAGCAGGATTTACCTGCTCCTGTACAACACTCTTAAAATAATGCCGGATTGCGAGGGCTGATACTATTTTGCCTCTGACGCATTCCAGACATTTGCGCCCATGTCATTAACAGACGGCGTGAGATTAAATTTTGCAGTCACCTTCTTTGTCGTGCCATCCGGATTTGCAAGCGTGTATTCAACCTTTACCGGATAATCACCAGTTGGCAGCTTCTGTCCCTTTTCCAATATGACTACCGGCGCCTTAAAAGATGGACCATTGGGACTGCTCTCAATGAAAGCCTGGATAACCTTTACCGCGTCTTCATCCTTCGGCCCTGCAGGTTTTGCAGCACACCCATAGATCCCAAAGGCAACCAGCAATACCATGACAACAACACAAAATAAACCCTGACTTCTTCTCATTCTTCCTTCTCCTTAAAATTTAAAATGATATAAGTGCTTCTATTATAAGAAATCCTTTTTGACTCTGGCAAGTCATGTCATTGAAACGCCAGGATACAAACTACAGCAAAGAGCAGGAGACAGGGAGAGGAACTACTCATCCCCTCCTGTCTCTCACGATCTACAGCCTTTCCTTGACCAGATTCTCCACAACCGAAGGATCGGCAAGCGTTGAGGTATCTCCAAGCTCGTCAACCTGATTATGGGCGATCTTGCGAAGTATCCTTCTCATGATCTTGCCTGACCGTGTCTTTGGCAGGCCCGGAGCAAACTGGAGCTTGTCCGGCGTGGCAATAGGGCCGATCATTGTACGGACATGACCCACAAGGATCTTTTTGAGGGCATCAGTCGGTTCAACGCCCTGCTTGAGGGTTACATACACATAGATGCCCTCACCCTTAATATCATGGGGATAACCGACAACCGCAGCCTCTGCAACTGCCTCATGGCTCACCAGCGCTGATTCAACTTCTGCTGTGCCGAGACGGTGGCCAGAAATGTTGATGACATCGTCAATACGGCCCATCAGCCAGTAGTCGCCGTCTTCGTCCACCCTGGCGCCGTCACCGGTAAAGTATTTCCCGGCGTACTGCGAAAAATAGACTTCCTTGATCCTCTTATTCTCAGGATCTCCATAGGTTCCGCGCAGCATACCTGGCCAGGGCTTTTCAATAACAAGCTTTCCGCCTTCATTGGCTCCTGCAGGACTGCCGTCATCCTTAAGAACTCTGGGGACGACACCGAAAAATGGCCTGCAGGCAGAGCCCGGTTTCAGGGTCATGGCGCCTGGAAGCGGGGTGATCAGTATGCCGCCCGTCTCTGTCTGCCACCAGGTATCGACAATAGGCAGTTTTTCCTTGCCGACATTCCTGTGATACCACATCCATGCCTCGGGATTGATCGGTTCTCCCACAGAGCCCAGAACTCTGAGTGATGAAAGGTCGTGGCTTGAGACCCACTGCTCACCTTCTCTCATAAGCGCCCTGATGGCAGTAGGTGCGGTATAGAAAATATTTACCCGATGCTTTTCGACAAGGCTCCAGAACCTGCCGGGGTTGGGATACGTGGGAACACCTTCGAACATAAGGCTGGTCGCACCATTGGAAAGAGGGCCATACACGATATAGCTATGGCCGGTAACCCATCCGATGTCAGCAGTGCAGAAGTGGATATCCTCCTCATGATAATCGAAGATGTAACGGAACGTAAGGTTCGTGTAAAGACAGTATCCGCCGGTGGTATGGAGTACGCCCTTCGGTTTTCCGGTCGAACCTGACGTATAGAGAATAAAGAGCGGATCTTCTGCATCCATCTGCTCGGGCTCGCAGTAGTTCTTGATATCTGCAGAGGCCATTTCATCATGCCACCAGATATCCCTGCCGGGCTTCATCGCCACTTCACCGTCGCCGCGTTTTACAACGATTACCTTCTGCACGGTCGGGCATTCTTCAACAGCTCCGTCATTGTTCGTCTTGAGCGGTACGAATTTACCGCCGCGCACTCCTTTGTCAGAGGTGATAACGAGTGATGACTGACAGTCCTGAATACGATCACGGAGCGCTGTTGCGCTGAAGCCGCCGAATACAATGCTGTGAATGGCCCCGATCCTTGCGCATGCCAGCATCGAGATAGCAAGTTCAGGGATCATCGGAAGATAGATGGTCACACGGTCGCCCTTTTTGATCCCCTGCTTCTTGAGCACATTGGCAAACCGGTTAACTTCCATGAAGAGCTGCTGATACGTATAGGTCTTGTATGAGCCGTCGTCAGCCTCCCATATGATAGCTGCCTTGTTCCGGGTCGGAGTGTTTATGAACCGGTCAAGACAATTATAGCTTGCGTTAAGCTTGCCGCCTGAGAACCATTTGATATACGGTTTATGGAAATCGTAGTCAAGCACCTTATCCCATTTCTTGAACCAGGTGAGGTTCTGCGCTGCCATGTCGGCCCAGAAGCCCTCAGGGTCTTCTACAGAGCGCTTGTAGAGTGTGTCATACTCTGCCATGCTCTTCACATGCGCCTTGGCGCTGAATTCCTTTGATGGAGGGAAGGTCCTCTTCTCATCCATTAAAACATCCATCTGCTTAGCATCTGACATACAATAACTCCTCCTTTATGAATATGGTTTACTGCAGAATACAGTGCTATAACGGCAAATAAGTATAATATAAACAATAGGTATAAGCAATATATAATTGCTTATAAGCATAAGTAATGGGCATGATTATTTGTAGTTCACGATGATAACACTGACGATGATCCGTATCAGCGGACGAAGGATAACATAGATACCGAGGATCAATATTATGGGGACCAAACCGTCAAGTACTCCCCACGTGGTCTGTTTTTTTTCTTCTGAAACGCGGGAAAAGGGGAATATCTTCTTTACGGCGTTGTACAAAGGCTCAGTGAAGCGTATGAACATGGTGCGAATCACATTGTTCGGGTTCCGAATGACCAGCTGAGCCGCAACCCTGCCGATCACCAGCCACATGAAGAACTGCAGTGTGTAGTCAAAGTAATAATATATCTGTTTTAGTATTTCCATTTTTTATAGGCATCAGCCCCCCTGTTACAGGGGGGCTGACTTTTGAGCCTTCCTTTTCTTAGTGACCTGTGGTCATTCCTTCTTCATGTTCTTTTGCTGCGCCCCTCGGAATACGGACGGACTCAACAAAATCCTGCAGTTCCTGTGAAGGAGGAGCAGTCATCCTCGAAACTACAAAGGTAGCAATGAAGCCCATCGGGATACCGAAGAGGCCAGAAGAAATGGTCTTAATGCCCCAGATGTCAAAACCGTAGAAACGGCTTGCGATCATGTAGCTGACGCAGGAGAAGAAGCCGATGTACATACCTGCGAGACAGCCCCACTTGTTCGATCTCTTGTCCCAGATGCCCATAACAAGCGCAGGGAAGAACGAAGCAGCAGCAATAGAGAAGGCCCAGGCAACGAGCTCAACAATGATCGTCAGCTTGAAGGTTGCAACATAAGCAGAGATCAAGGCAACGATAACGAGCAGGGTCCGCGATACTGCCAATCTCATATTGATGGATGCCTTAGGATTAATTATTTTGTAATACAGGTCATGTGACAGTGCATTCGAGATGGTCAGAAGCAGACCGTCAGCAGTCGAAAGCGCTGCAGCAAGACCGCCGGCTGCGACCAGGCCTGAGATGGTGTAGGGAAGACCTGCTATCTCAGGCATTGCAAGCACGATGGCGTCAGCACCGATCGTCAACTCATAGAACTGGAGGATGCCGTCTCCATTGATATCCTTGAACGATACCAGACCGACCTTGCCCCAGTTTGCCATCCAGGCAGGCAGACTGGCAATTGGTAGTCCAACGACGCTGTTTAAGACCTCGTTCCTTGCAAAGGCTGCAACAGACGGGGCTGTAAAATAGAGCAGAAATATAAAGAAAAGAGACCAGCCGACCGATTTACGCGCATCCTGAACAGACGGGGTCGTATAGTACCTCATCAGGATATGCGGAAGTCCTGCTGTTCCGACCATGAGGCAGAAGGTAAGGGCCAGCATGTTCTTCATATCAAGCCTTGCAAACGGCTGAAGATAAGGCTTGATCTCCTTGGCCTGGGTATCTGCCTTCTTCTTTGCTGCTTCCCACTTTTCTTTTGCCTCTTCAGGAGTCTTGGGGAGTCCTGCTATGGCCTTTGAGATCTTCTCCTTGTCAGCAGGAGTTGCCTCAGGCGGGAGAGCTGCGAGCTTTGCCTCAAGATCTGCCTTCTTTGCGCCGAGAGATGCAGGCAGTCCCTTGATATCGGCAGCTATCTTTTCTGAGTCAGCCTTCCAGAGAGCACGAACATCCTTCTCCTTCTGATCTGCATTAATAACCTTCTCCTTTGCATCGATCTTCTGGAGAACCTGTCCATACATGATCTCAGGGATAGGAATGCCGGTAACCTTCTGCGACATGGTAATAGGAGGGATCAGATACGCGATGATCAGAATGATGTACTGGGCAACCTGGGTCCAGGTGACTGCCTTCATACCGCCGAGCATGGAGCAGACCAGGATACCGCCCAGACCGACGAATACGCCAGTTGCAAAATCAAGACCGAGGAACCGGCCCATGATGATACCGACGCCCGTAACCTGTGCGATCAGATAGGTAAAGGAAGCAGTAATTGCTGCAACAATACCGATCGACCGGGCAGCATGACCGCCAAACCGCGCGCCAAGAAAGTCAGGGATCGTGTACTGGCCGAACTTTCTGAGGTACGGTCCAAGGAAGACAGCAAGCAGAACGTACCCGCCTGTCCAGCCCATGATGTATGCAAGACCGTCATATCCGAGGCCGAAGATCGTGCCTGCCATACCGATGAATGAAGCAGCAGACATCCAGTCCGAACCGGTCGCCATGCCGTTAAAGAGAGGAGGCACAGAACGTCCTGCAACATAATACTCAGAGACCTTGGCAGTCCTTGAAGATATGCCGATAAAGGCATACAGCGCAATGGTCAGACCCATAAAGGTGTAACCGATCGCCTTGTTCGACAGTCCCATCTGTTCTGCAATAGCCAGACCTATAACGAAGATGATGAATCCGCCGGTATAGATCGCATAAATTTTAGCTAAATTGTCGAGAAATCCTTTTCCTCCGACCATCTTATTCTTCCTCCTCTTGTACTCCGTAGTCTACGTCCGCTTTATTCATCTTATTCGAGTAGTTAAAGATAAGAATAACGAAGACGATCAGCGAACCCTGAGCACCCATGTAGTACCCAAACGGGAAACCGAAAATCACGATCTTGTCCAGCTCAGGTGCAAAGAAGATCGCTACGTACGTCACCACAAACCAAATGATCATCGTTATGCTGGTAAGTTTTACGTTGTAACTCCAGTAATCTTTTAGCTTCTGTTTGTCTAATCCTGCTAATTCCTTTGCCATTGTTCCTCCTTCTGTAATTTCGTAATGTTTTACTCTCCCCTAAGCACATCCCTAAAACCCTTCCCTTGCACCACCTCCTTCTCTTTACTGTTAAGGTTTCCCGATCCTCAGAAGATCTCTGAGCGTCCTGACTCCAAGCGTTATGAGCATGTTGATAAAGCGCTGAAAAAGCTGTGCAGTAACATATGCGTCCATAAGCGCATTATGCGCACCGTGTACCGGAACCTGGAACTTCTTTGCAAGAGCAAAAAGGTCCTTGCTCTCTGCATCGTTAAAATACTTACTGCTGAGATCACCCCTGTTCTGGCTCATCCATTCATGAAGAACGCAGGTATCTACAGCAGGGTTCTTGAGGGAACCGTACCCGATCCGTTTCATCTCCTTTGCCAGAAACCTCAGATCGAGAGAGATGAAATGGCCCACGATCACAGCTCCCTCGCAAAACCTGAGAAAACTCTCCATGATCCCCTCGATCCCTGGCTTCTGTTCGGTCTCAGAGTGGGTGATCTCATGGATCACTATGCTTTTTGAGGTGAGCTCGGTGCTGGGCCTTACTACTTCATAGAAGGACCTGCCCAGTTCTATCCTGGTGCCGGTCATCCTCAAGGCCCCGACAGAGACAATAGAATCTTTACGGAAGTCCAGACCGGTCAGTTCCGTATCCATCACCACATAGGGAGCAGAATCCAGGGGCATGGACATGTCAATCCCGGATGCGGCAAGAAGACCTCCGCTGGATTTCCTGAATAAACTGAACATCAGCCGCCCACCATGCCTGCACGGTAAATCTCTGCTATGCCGTCCTGTATCCTGAGAATGAGCTGAAAGGATTCCTTCAGCGACTTCTTCTCAAGATTCGAAAGTTTCGTCGGGTTGATAAAGTTGTCCAGCGGCACCTTTCTCTCCATCTGATCAAGCTGATGATGGATCCTCAGCAGATTGATGAATTCAAATGCCTGCTCTATCTCGTCGCCCAGTTCGATCGCAATGGGATGTGACTCTTTCATGGCATGAAGACGCTCCATGCTTGAGGTTTCATGAATGCCGGACTCAAGGGCGAACAGACGAATGAGATCAACCAAAGGCCCTATGCCGCTCAGCTTGAGATTCAGCTGGTCCTTATGTTCACCTTCCTTGTTGACCGTAAAAGACCTGAAAAAGCCGAGAGGGGGCCTGTTTTTCAGTATAAGACTGGCGATCCGTGCGAAGAAAATATTCTGATCCTTAAGATTTCGTATGAGATATTCCCGCAGTTCTCCGGCAAGACTGAGGTTGCCGTACAGTCCCCTGAAGTCAAAAAATATCACGGAACGGAGCAGCGCCTCAGGATTCGGATGCTGTATCCAGCCCAGAAAATATTTTTTCCATACGCTGATCGGCTGACACCACTGAGGATTGGAAGCCATGTAATTCGCTTCGCAGGGTGGAAAACCGGACTTTATGAGTCCGTCACGGACAAAGACCGCAAATTCGGCAAAGTATTTCTTTGCAGCCTCTTCCTGTTCAGGCGTCTTCGGGTCAGCATAGATGATCGCATTGTCCTGGTCAGTCTTGAAGGTCTGCTCTTTCCTTCCCTCGCTTCCGTAGGCAACCCAGCAGTATGAGACCGGCGGTGCACCAAACTTCTTCTCTGCTATCTCAAGGACCTTCTTCACCAGCCTGTCGTTCAGCTCGCTGATGATCTTGGTGATATTGCTCGCCTTTGCTCCCTCTTTCAGGAGCAGGCCGATGATCTTGTTCAGTTTGGTCGCAAGCGGTTCAAGACCTTCAAGCGTATGCTGGTTTTCGATGTCCTTTGCAAAAGAGAGGGGTGAGGTGCCCTGAAGGAGCATGAGATCGTGGTTCGTGATAACTCCCTTGAGCACGCCGTCCCTGACGACCAGGACATGATGGATATTGTATTTGATCATCTTCAGGACTGCCTCAAAACAGTAGTCAGTGGCATCGACCCGTATGAGAGGCAGACTCATGATATTCTTTACCTGATCTGCAACAGACCTGTTCTTTGCAACGACCTTTTCCCTCAGATCACGGTCCGTAACTACCCCTCTGGGGAAATCGTTCTCATCGTAAATAACCAGAGAGCTCACCTTGTTCTGGCACATGATCAGGGCAGCTTCCTGAATGGTGGCATCCTCTTTTACCGATACAACGTCCCTGATGGCTATGTCGCCGACCTGGGATGTGAAGAGGATGCGGTCGGAGCCGCCATACATCATGCTCTTGTTATGCATCTCGCTGTATGTTCTGTCTATATATTTAGTGAGGTGGGATTTGAGAAAATATTCCGTAAATACCGGCTGGCTGTTCATGATCTTTTGGGCGTTGTCCTTATCAAGCAGATAGCAGATCGTATCGTCAACGGCCACAATGTTTGCCCTGACCTTGTCCTTGCCGATGAGCGAGAGAAAGCCGAAGGTATCGCCCTCGCCCCGATAATCGATCACAACCTCGTCGCCATCCTCAGAGGTTATAAAGACCTTAACCCCGCCCTTCTTGATAATTCTGAGGTGCTCACTGGCAGGCTCATTCTGCTTCATGATAACCATACCCTTTGGGTAATAGTCCATAGAAACATTTTGCGCAATACTCTTCAGCGCGGCCCCATCAAGAAATTGAAAAGGAGGCACCTTACCGAGAAACTCTATTATCTCTTCCTGTATCACTGCCAAAAACTGTGCAACTTATATGCCTGACAATTTTGTTGCCATTTATGCTATTGATTTTAAATGATAATTTGCAAAAGCTGGATATCATGACGAGCAAATTACAGGTCAAATTGTAACTTATTGTATCTATTTATTAAATTTTATTAATTCTCCTATTAATTCAATTAGTTAGACTGGCATAGTTAAATTACAATATGTAACAACATGCATGCATAACGGTAACATTCCCAAATTTATCATTATTACTAAATAGTTAGGATGCTAATTTACTTGCTATTCATAATGCTGAATTGACTCGTTGATAATGCTGATTTTAGATGAATAGGTAATAATAAATTCAGAAGAAGGGGAGCCAGACAGAAACGATGACCTGCTACTTGCGCGCTATATTCCAGCGCTTTCTTTTCTCCCAGAGAGATTTTCTGGTTATGCCGAGCATAGTAGAGAGCTCCTGCTCATTGAACCTGTTCTGATACACGGTTATAAACTCCTTTGTGTAGTCTTCGATCGAGAGGGCCTTATCGAGGGCGATCGCAGGAAAAAGATTGCCCATTTTCAGACTTTCAGGCAGGTGCTCGGCAAGAAGAGCCGGTCCGTCTGTGATCAGAACAGCCCTTTCGATGATATTCTGCAGTTCCCGGACATTTCCGGGCCAATGGTAATCAAGGAGTATCTTTGCAGCCGCATTGTCGATCCTGCGCACCTCTTTGCCTATCTCATCAGCATATTTCCGCAAAAAATGATCGGCAAGGACAATAATATCATCCTTTCTTTCCCTGAGCGGGGGGAGTTCAAGCCTGATGACATTGATCCTGTAGAAAAGGTCCTCCCGAAACGACCCGTCAGCAACGCTTTTTGTCAGATCACGGTTCGTTGCCGTAATGAGTCTGATATCCACTCTTTTGCTCTGCACGCTGCCTAGAGGCCTGATCTCCCGGTCATCGATCACCCTGAGCAGCTTTGCCTGGAGTTGATGGCTAAGGTCACCGATCTCATCCAGAAAGACCGTGCCGCCGTCAGCCTCTTCAAAGAGCCCGCGTTTGTTCGATACAGCGCCGGTAAATGCGCCCTTCATATATCCGAACAGTTCAGACTCGAGAAGGTTATCAGGAATGGCACTGCAGTTGATCGGGATAAACTGCTTGTCCTTCCGCGAACTGCTGTAATGGATCGACCGGGCGAACAGCTCCTTGCCGGTTCCGGTATCACCCAACAAAAGCACATTGCTCTTTGAATCAGCGATCTTCTTGACCTCTTCGATCAGAGACAGGACAGCCCTGCTCTGCCCGATAATATGCTCGAAATCATACCGGTCCCCGATCTGCTTCTTAAGGATCGCATTTTCAGCCCTGAGAGACCGCTCCCGCAGAGCATTTTTTGCAATACGCTTTATCTCTTCATGGATGATCGGCTTTATAATGTAATCATATGCACCGCCCCGTAAGGCTTCAACCGCCGTTTCAAGAGAGGCAAAGGCGGTCATGACGATGATCAACTGCTCGGGGTTCTGCTCCCTGCAGCGCTTCAGCAGTTCGATGCCGTCGATGCCGGGCAGAATGATGTCGGTAATAATAAGATCATAGGATCGCTCCTGAAGAAATACAAGGGCTGTCTCAGCATCGGCTGCTGCCTCAACATCATAACCCTCCCGGATAAAAACACGCTTGAGGGACTCTCTGAGCGTTTCCTCATCCTCAACAAGCAGAAGCCGCTCAGCCATTATTGATCACCCGGCTCAGGGCTGGACCAGAAGACCAAGTTTTTTTGCAAGAAGCTTGGTCGTTGAGGCCTGTATCAGGATAGTCATCATAATGGCGATGAAGGTCACTGAAGCTATCATTTCGGCACCCGGAGCCTTCATGCCGACCAGCATGCCTGCGAGTGCGGCAGGTATAACACCTGTCTCGCGCGTCCAGCACATGAAGAGCATCTCATTCAGGGACCATTTTGCCCTTCTGTCAGGAATGGCGCAGAGAAAGACGGTTACCGGTCTTGCAATCAGCATGAATACGGCAATTACTATTGCCCCGCCGGCCAGATACTTGTTCATAAGGCTGAAGTTAACCTGGGTCCCCAGAAGAATAAAGATGAACATTCTCATAATGAATGCAGTTGTCAGGATGTACTCCTCCAGTTTTTCGTCCTCGCCCTCTTCTATTCTGAAACCAAAGGCGTCCTTGTTCCCAAGAACAATACCAAAGACAAACACAGCCATAAAACCGCTTGCATGAAGCCCGTCGGCCCCAAGATAGGAACCGATGACCGCCATCAGGGTAACGACCGGCGCATACTCTTCAAGAAATGCATATTTCTCATGGGCGATCAGCCAGGCTGCAGCATAACCGAGCACGCCCCCGGTCAGTATGCCGAGGACAGACTCCTTTACGAGCGAGATCAGGGATCTCTGGATCGAGAATTCGGAGGTCCCCATCGCTACCGCCAGTACGGCAAAGGTTATGATCGCTCCCATCGCGTCATTAAAGGCAGACTCTGACATAACGGTCTGCGCTACGCGGTCTTTTATCCTGACCTGCTTGAAGATCGGGACGAGCGTGGCAGGATCTGTTGAGGCTATGGTTGCGCCGAGAAGAAGTGCAACCATGATTGGCACACCAAACGCATAATACGCTGCCACCGCGGTTATACCGCCGGTAATAACGACGCCAACGGTCGCGATGACAACGATAGTGATCCAGACCTCTTTCAGTACCTTGAGCCTGAGCGAGGCACCTCCGTCAAAGAGGATGTAACAGGAGCCGAAGATCAGAATGATCTGATTCAGCACTGAATCGGCCTTAATGTCTATTGCATTGGTCATTTCAGGGCCAAGGACTATGCCGACCACCAGAAAAACAACAATATCCGGCACCCTGATCTTTTGTGCCAAAAAAGCGCAGAACGCACCTACGGCAAGAATAATACCGATTGACAGAAGCGTCGCTTTTGCTACCTCAATTGTCGCAGCAGACTCCATCGTTACCCTCCTTGCAATGATTTATCTGTATTATGGTTCTAAAGGGAGCGAGATGGTGAAGGTCGTGCCCTCACCTTTTTTGCTTTTTACGTTTATCGTTCCGTTGTGCTCCCTGATTATACCATAGCAGATACTGAGACCAAGTCCGGTCCCCCTGCCGAGCGGTTTTGTCGAAAAGAAGGGATCAAAGATCTTTTCCATCACCATCTCATCAATACCATACCCAGAATCCCGGATAACAATAACAATATTTTTCCCCTCTGTATTCATCCCGATCCAGAGGCTGCCGCCTTCCGGCATTGCATCAAGGGCATTAATGATGAGATTCATCAACACCTGCTGTATCTGGTCAGGATTGACCTTTATGGCCGGCGCTGCTCCGATCTCCAGGGAAAGTTCTATGCCTCTGAAACGGTTATCATAACGCACAAGATTCAGCGTCCTGTCGAGGATCTCGCTGATGCTGCAGAGCACTTTTTCCTTGGTAGAGATACGGGCAAAATCGCCGAGGCTTCTTACGATCCTGGCTATCCGTTCGATATGGTTGTTGATGGTAGAGAGGCTGTCGCTGAAGAACGCTGCTTCGCTGTGGGATTCTGCCGGAATGGATCGCAGTTCCTGCACCAGAGACGATATCGAAGCGAGGGGATTGCCGATCTCATGGGAAATACCGGCAGTCAGTTTACCGATGCTGGCGAGCTTTAATGCCTGCAGGAGCTGCTCCTCCATCTTCCGCTTGTCCGTAATATCCTCAAAGATGACAACAAATCCTCCGGAAGGGTCGGTAAAAGGATTGATATCGATCTTGAAGTACTGCTGAGAAGGAGTGTGGAGAGTAACCTCCCGCTTCTCGCTCTTTTCAAAGGTATTGACACTTATCCAGGGCAGCAGCGTGGTGATCCTTCTATTAGCCGCGTCAGCCCTTCCGATGCCGGTGATCGCTTCCATCTCTTTGTTCCAGTAGGTCACCCGCTTTGCCGCGTCGATCGTCACAATGCCGGCAGGAGCGCTTTCGATGATATTTTCACTGAACTCTTTGAGGTAAGCCAGGCTCCGGTTGGCTTCCTGGAGTTCCTGCCGCGAGAGCCTCAGCGTGGCTGTCATCTCTTTGATGGAACGGGAAAGATCTCCTCTCTCTTTTTCTGTGATAAGGAGTTTGTCCTCCAGGATGATCGTTGCAATGGCAGAACCGAGGGAGCCAGACAGAATACGCATAGCCTCATCACGGAGCCTGCCGAGATCGAGAGGGGACAGATTTTCACGCTGCACCTGATTTCTGAAAAGGAAACCATCCACAATCTCTGCTGCGTCGCGCCGGCCTAAATACTGTTCAAGCACTGCCTCGATCTCCTGCAATGAATAGTCGGCCCGGCCCGGCAGGGCCTGCGGAGCATAGGACTCGACAAATATCAATGCCTGACGCTCTTCCTCAGGAGACTGCCTTGTGAGAATAGAGAGACTTACATAGAAGAAAAGATTAAAAAAAAGTCCCCAGAAGAGCGAATGGCTCCACCGGTCAAGTCCCTTTAATCCGAAGAGGGCATGGGGGTTCAGGATCGTTGAATTGAATACCATAGAGAAGAACCCCTGATCCCCGATAATGCCGGCCTTGAGCAATGCCGGCACAAGCAGCGTGTAGAACCAGACGATAAAACCCGCGGTGATCCCTGCAAGGGCGCCGATCCTGTTCCCACGCTTCCAGTACAGACCCATAATAATCGATGGCGCGAATATCGTCATAGCCTCAAACGATTTCAGCCCTATATCAACGAGTGAATAGAACTCTCCGATCGAAACGGCAAAGATATAGCCCAAAAAAACACAGGCAAGGATTACGATCCGCTTGAGATTCAGAATGACCCGGGGAAAACCCGTCATCGCGTTAAAACGGAAGATTGCCGGCATCACGAGACTGTTCATCACCATCGTGCTTAGCGCCAGTGATTCGACAATGATCATGCCGGTCGCAGCAGAAAAGCCGCCGATAAACGTCAGGAGCGCTATCATGGAGTTTCCCTGGCCCATCGGTATGGTCAGCATGAACATATCGGCATCAGCCTGACTTCCGCCAAGCAGGAGACCGCCAAAAGCAACCGGCATCACAAATATATTGATAATAAGGAGATAGAGCGGGAAGAGCCACATGGCCTTTGACAGATGCCGCATGTCAGAGTTCTCCACAACAGCGACATGAAACTGCCGGGGCAGGAACATAATGGCGGTCATAGACAGAAAAAGGAGCGAGGCCCATTCCATATAACTTACCTGGGTGCCTCCTCCCAGATAGAGGAGATCTCCGTATGCCGATCCTTTTATCCTTTCAAAGATGTCCCCTATCCCTTCAAAGAGAAAATAGGTGACATAGAATCCTACAACCAGAAATGCGATAAGCTTTATGATGGACTCGAAGGCTATCGCAAAGATCAGCCCTTCATGGCGCTCTGATGCATCAAGCCTGCGGGCGCCAAAGATGATCGCAAAGATGCCGAGGAGAAAAGTTATATACCACCCGGCAGCAGCAATGCCCTTTGTCTGGCCCGAAAGAATCGTGAGAGTATTGATGATGGCCTTGATCTGCAGTCCGAGATAGGGCGTAATGCCGACGACCGCCACAAGGGTAACGAATGCAGAGAGAAAGAGCGAATTGCCGTAACGCGAGCCGATGAAGTCCGCAATCGTGGTGATCCTGTTTTCCTTTGCTATGCGAATGATCTTTTTCAGGAAAACCATCCATAACGCTGCCATCAGCGTCGGACCGAGATAGATGGTCAGGAAAGAAAAACCTGACGTAGCTGCCTTTCCCACGCTGCCGTAAAATGTCCAGGATGTGCAATACACCGCAAGAGAGAGTGAATACACATAGGGGTTCGACACGATACTCTTCCCTATCCGCTCACGCCTCTCGGCAAAATAGGCGATCGCGAAGAGAAGACAGAGGTACCCGAGTATCAGACCAAAGACGATCCAGCCTTTAAACATCCGTATCCCTGCCCTTTGTTTCCCTCAGGGTTGCAACAATGGATACCACGAGGATGAAAAGGCTCCAGACACCGAATAAATAGTAGGGCAAGACCAGGCTGAAGATATCAAGGAAAGGCCAATTGAAAAGCAGGACCCCAAGAAAAAAGAGAAAGACCCAGAATTCCTTTTTTTTCATCAGAAGATAGCCGGGCCTTTCATGCTTCGTTACTTCCCGGTCCTGGATCTCTGCTCACGGTCTTTGGTTTCAACGGGGATCTTTTTATCCTGTCCCGCGTTGGCTTCTTTCTTTACACAGCATTCCTGTTTGTCTGAACAGTCAAGGAACGCACCTTTCTCAATCTCCTCATGAGCAGCGCAGACGTCCCTGCAGGTGCCGCCCACCAGAGAGCAGTCCTCGCCGGCGAATGCAACGGCCGGAAATATGAGCATGAGGCATAACCATCTCATAAATTCCATTTCTCCTTATATTTGAGTATCGTTCAGTTATTACTTTAACCAAGATTTGCAAATATGTATAGTGTTACAATACGCACGGTTATGCAGGCACTGTTAAAGCATATTGCTACCCTTGGTCCGATCGGGTATATACCTTTTGCACCAGGAACATTCGGCAGCCTGGCCGGACTGATATGCCTTTGGTCCTTTCCCCTGTCCCTTCCATGGCACTTCCTGTTGATCATTATGGGCTCTGTCATCGGTTCGATATCTGCAACAGCTGCTGAAAAACAGTTTGAACAGAAAGATAGCGGAAAGATCATTATTGATGAGTTTATCGGTTTCTATGTATCCATGTTTTTTCTTCCGCAGACTTCAGCACTGCTTCTGGCAGCATTCTTATTGTTCAGGTTTTTTGATATATTCAAGCCACTTATGATCCGTAAGGTAGAAAGAACTTTAAAGAACGGCACGGGAGTTATGGCAGATGACATTCTTGCCGGAATATATGCAAATGCGGTCTTGCAGATATGGGTAAGACTTATTTGACGGCAACGCCCCCGCCTTCGGCACCCCCTCTTAAGATAAGAGGGGGATGGGGGAGTTATGATTTCAGCTGAGGGGAGATTTTTTATTTGAAAGGTGCCAGCTTACCTATGAATTTATTATTATGACCATTCGATGCTTTGTTGCGGTTAACCTGCCTGATCGCATAAGGAGGTCATTGGCCGACCTGATCGCCGGGCTCAGAAAGACCGGTGCCGATGTCGCCTGGGTACAGGCGGAGAGAATTCATCTTACCCTCAAGTTCCTTGGCAACACTGACTCTGCAATGATCCCGGAGATAACAGAGCGCCTTAGCAAAAAACTCTCACATTACAATGCCTTTTATATTAAAATAGGCGGGGTCGGATGCTTCCCATCGGAGAAGCGTCCAAGAGTGTTCTGGGTCGGTATCGAACATTCTGCTGTGCTGAACAGCATCAGGAAAGATATGGATGCTGAATTCGCACAGCTTGGTTTTGCACCGGAGGAGAGACCTTTTTCTCCTCATCTGACGATCGGTAGGGTAAGGTCTCTCAGGGGCATTGGTGAAATGCTCAGGAGCTTCGCCGAACACAGGGGAACTGATCTCGGTGCAGTTGAAGTAAAAAGTATTCATATCATGAAAAGTGATCTTAAACCAGCAGGCGCAGAGCACACGAGCATTGCTGAGATACCAATGGGTGCAGGGAGGAACAATGTCGAAGGATTCGAACAAAGAACCGAATAAAGAGAGGCTGAAGGCCCTTGAGATGGCCATTTCACAGATCGAAAAGAATTTTGGCAAAGGATCTATCATGCGGCTTGGTGAAGTTGTGGTCCCGGAGGGGATACAGTCTATCCCTACCGGTTCGCTCGGTCTTGATATAGCGACCGGCATCGGCGGCCTGCCAAAGGGAAGGGTCGTCGAGATCTACGGACCTGAATCATCAGGCAAGACAACGCTCGCCCTGAACGCAATCGCTCAGGCTCAGGCTGCAGGCGGTTCTGCTGCATTCGTTGATGCAGAGCATGCACTGGATGTCGCGTATGCAAAGAAGATCGGCGTGCAGGTTGATGATCTCCTTGTTTCCCAGCCTGATACCGGTGAGCAGGCACTCGAAGTTACTGAAGCGCTCGTGCGGAGCGGAGCCCTTGATATTATTGTGGTAGATTCAGTTGCTGCGCTCGTTCCCAAGGCAGAGATCGAGGGCGATATGGGGGATTCCCTTCCCGGCCTTCAGGCGCGGCTTATGAGCCAGGCACTGCGGAAGCTTACCGCTTCGATATCAAAATCTAACACGACCGTTGTCTTCATCAACCAGATCAGGATGAAGATCGGTGTCATGTTCGGCAGTCCGGAGACAACAACCGGCGGAAACGCGCTCAAGTTCTACGCATCCATGAGACTCGATATCAGGAAGATCGAGAATCTGAAGGATAATCAGGAGATCATCGGCGGACGGGTAAGGGTCAAGATCGTCAAAAACAAAATGGCCCCGCCCTTCCGGCAGGCCGAATTCGATATCTACTTCAACGAAGGTGTTTCGCGCATGGGCGAGATCGTTGACCTTGGCGTTGAAAGGAACATCATCGAGAAGGCCGGGGCATGGTACAGCTACTCAGGCAACAGGATAGGACAGGGGAGAGAAAATTCAAAGGAATTTCTCAAGAACAATCCTGAAATGGCCAAGGAGATCGAAGCAAAGATCATCGAGGCGATCCACCTTAAGAAATAACAGGAGATGACAGATGGATGTCAATGAGTTACTAAAGGAAGCACATGGGCAGGGAGCATCGGACCTTCATCTTAAGGTGGGCACGCATCCCATCCTCAGGATCAACGGAGAGCTTGCCCCTCTTTCATCCGAGAAGCGCCTGAGCCAGGAAGATACGCTCAAAATGGCCTTTGCCGTCATGAGCCCGGGACAGCGGGAGATATTCAAGAAACGCAATGACATTGATCTCGCGTACAGCGTTCCCGGTCTTGGCCGCTTCAGATGCAACATCTTCATCCAGAGGGGTACGGTCGGCCTTGTTTTCAGGGTCATTCCGATGAGAATACCGACGACCGAGGAACTCCTGCTTCCGGACGTCATCAAGAAGATCGCCATGGAGTCGAGAGGACTTATCCTCGTTACCGGGACAACGGGAAGCGGCAAGTCAACAACCCTTGCTGCCATGATCGATCATATCAATACAAACAAGACCGATCATATCATGACCATAGAAGACCCGATCGAATACCTGCACCGGGACAAGCGGTCCATTGTCAATCAGAGAGAGATCGGCAGTGACACCGAATCTTTCAGCAAGGCCATGCGGGCCGCAATGAGACAGGACCCTGACGTCATTCTTGTCGGAGAAATGCGTGATTTTGAAACGATCCAGACAGCATTGACCGCTGCTGAAACAGGACATCTTGTGCTCAGCACGCTCCATACGAGCGATGCGGCCGAAACAGTGAACCGCATTATCTCGGTATTCCCGCCCTATCAGCACAAACAGGTGAGAATACAGCTTGCATCAGTGCTCAAGGGCATCATTTCGATGAGGCTTGTCCCCAAATCAGACGGCAAGGGCAGAGTTCCTGCGGTTGAGGTGCTTATTGCCACGGCAACCATCAAAGACTGCATCCTTGATGCTGACAAGACAAAAGCTATTAATGATGTAATTGCCCAGGGCGCAATCCATTATGGCATGCAGACCTTTGATCAGTCGCTCTTCAACCTCTTTAAATCAGGACTGATATCCTATGAGGAGGCACTGAGAAGAGCCACAAATCCTGATGACTTTGCACTCAAGGTAAAGGGCATTCAGTCAACAAGCGACGCATCACTTGAGGATCAGCAGCAGCAGATGGGTAAGGATGAGATGAAGATTGACCGTTTCGGCAGGTAATGCGCGCAGATATGCCCTGCTTCTGCTCAGATACCGGGGAAGAAGCGAAAAAGAACTGCGGCAACGGCTCAGGAAGAAGGGATATCAGTCAGAGGAGATAGAGACTGCAGTTGCCTATCTTCTGGATGCCGGCTTCCTTGACGACAGGGCTCTTGCAGAGAACCTGAAACGCCAGGCCATGGCCAATAAGCTTCTCGGATTTGAGGGAGCGCGGCGGTTCATGCAGTTGAGAGGTCTCCCAAAGGAGATCATAGACGAGGTCCTTGAATATCGCGAAGATGATGAATTGCAGAACATCAGGACGCTCATAGAAAAGAAACAGAGAATTTTTAGCAGACATCCTGAACCGAAAAGAACACAAAGCCTCATGGGGTCTCTGATGCGAAAGGGCTATTCGTTGGCTCTGATCAGAAAGGCCCTGAAAAATACCGCCAGAGACGAGGAAACGGAAGAATGATGAACAGTAGTGAGATAAGAAATATTTTTCTTGAATATTTCAGGTCGAAGGGCCATGAGATCGTGAGGAGTTCGTCTGTTGTCCCTGGCAACGACGCAACCCTTCTGTTCACGAATGCAGGCATGGTGCAGTTCAAGGGAGTTTTCCAGGGCGAGGAGAAGAGACCTTACCGCCGCGCTGCAACAAGCCAGAAATGCATGCGTGCCGGCGGCAAGCATAACGACCTGGAGAACGTCGGACACACTGCCCGGCATCATACCTTCTTTGAGATGTTGGGCAACTTTTCTTTTGGCGATTACTTCAAGAAAGACGCTATACTCTTCGCCTGGGAACTGCTGACTGAACAGTATAAGCTGCCGAAGGACAGGCTTTGGGCAACAGTATATGAGGAGGATGATGAAGCCGAGCAGCTCTGGAAGGATCACACCGGTATCCCGGCAAAGAGGATCGTCCGCCTCGGTGCAAAAGATAATTTTTGGCAGATGGGCGACACCGGCCCCTGCGGCCCCTGCTCGGAGATCCTTATCGACCAGGGTGAGCATATCGGATGCAGGAGGCCGGACTGCGCTGTTGGCTGCGACTGCGACCGCTTCCTCGAGATCTGGAACCTCGTCTTCATGCAGTTCGACAGACAGCAGGACGGAACACTCAATCCCCTTCCCAAGCCGAGCATTGACACTGGCATGGGTCTTGAGAGGCTTTCGGCCGTGCTGCAGGGCAAATACAATAATTTTGATACAGACCTTTTTTCCCCCATCATTGCTGACATCTGCGCCCGCTCGGGCAAAACCTACAATACCGACAGGCTTACCGATATTGCCATCCGGGTCATTGCAGATCATATCCGGTCCATTACGTTCCTCCTTTCCGAGGGTTGCGTACCCTCAAATGAAGGCCGGGGCTATGTACTGAGACGGATCATCAGACGCGCTTCGCGTTATGCGAAGAGTCTTGATATCAGCGAGCCGGTGCTCTATCAGATCTCCGATGCCGTGGCAGAGACCATGAGCAGTGTCTATCCCGAGCTCAACGAGGAAAAGACCCGGGTGCAGAAGATGCTCAGGCTTGAAGAGGAACGCTTTATGAAGACCCTGGAACAGGGTCTGCTTATACTGAACGATGTGATCAGACAGACCAGAAAGAGCGGCCTGAGCAGTATTCCCGGAGCCGAACTCTTCAGACTTTATGATACCTATGGATTTCCGCTCGATATTGCGCGTGATGTTGCATCTGAGCATGACCTGCCTATTGATGAGCCGGGATTTCACCGGGAGATGGAGCAGCAGAAGACAAAAGCCCGCGCCTCATGGGTTGGCGAGGAGACGTCAGCATCAGCGTCCGTTTACAAAGAGCTTCTCCAAAAACACAAAGCTACAGAGTTTGCGGGTTACGATTCCTTCGACGCAGAAGGAGAGGTGCTGGCCCTTATCCGGGACGGCAGATCAGTGGATGAACTGCCTGCAGGGATTGAGGGAGAAGCCCTCCTTGACAGGACAGCATTCTATGCCGAGTCCGGAGGGCAGATCGGCGACAAGGGACAGTTGACTGCTGACAATGTCCGCGTGCTTGTTCTTGACACAAGGAAGCCCGTTGAAGGTATGCATCTGCACAGAATAAAGGTTGTCGAGGGCACGCTCAGGACCGGCATGAAGGTCATGGGCGCAGTTGAAAAACAGAAGCGTTTGTCGATCATGAGAAACCACACGGCAACTCACCTGCTTCACGCTTCCCTCAGGAATATCGCAGGAGAGCATGTGAAGCAGGCAGGATCATTTGTATCTGACGAAAGGCTCCGCTTTGACTTCACGCATTTCCAGTCTCTTGATGCGCGGACGATCGAAGCTATCGAGGATGAGGTGAACGAGAGCATTCTCAGAAACATCCCGCTCGACATAAAGACCATGGAGACAAAGAAGGCTATGGAGGCCGGTGTTACCGCGCTCTTCGGCGAAAAATATGGCGATCTGGTTCGGGTCATCTCGGTGCCTGAGGTAAGTTCAGAGCTCTGCGGCGGCACGCATGCACATGCCACCGGCGATATCGGGCTCTTCAAGATCATCTCCGAAGCCAGCGTTGCAGCTGGCATACGGCGAATTGAGGCCGTGACCGGTAAAACAGCAGTCGCATTCTTCCGGGACGAAGAGACAGAGCTCAGGAGTGTTTGTGAGACCCTGAAAGTTTCCGAGAAACCTGCTGACAGGATCTCAAAGCTTCTGGGCGAGATGAAGGCTCTCGAAAAGGAGCTTGAATCGCTGAAAGGCAGGAGTGCAGCCGAACAGTCGGGAGATATTGTGAAGGCAGTCAGGGAGATCAATGGCGTAAAGGCTGTTGCATACAGGGTGGACGGGCTGGATGCCAAAGACCTCCGTATCCTGGCTGACAATGTGAGGGATGGGCTCGGCTCCGGCATCCTGGTGCTGGCATCGGTCAGGGACGGACAGGCATCGATGGTGGCCATGGTAACGGGCGACCTTACCGGGAAATTCAGCGCCGGTGCTATTCTCAAAGAGATCGCTGCTGCTGCGGGCGGTAAAGGCGGCGGGAAACCTGACACGGCGCAGGGCGGGACCAAAGAAGTTGTCCTGCTGGACAAAGCGCTCGAATCATTATACGATATTCTTAAAAGAACATAACAAGGAGGCTTTATGGCTATTTTCGAGATCATCAGAAATGCGATGCTCCTGGGGTTTGGGGTCCAGGAAAAAGTTAAGGAGTTCGTTGATGAAGTTGTCAAAAAGGGTGAGCTGAGCGAGTCTCAGGGCGCAAAACTGGTCAAAGAATGGACAGACAAGGCCGAAAAGAACACTGAGGACATAACCAATAGTCTGAATGACCTCCTGAAGAAAACGGTCGATAAGATGAAGCTTCCGTCAAAGGAAGATATTGACAGAATGAATGAGCAGATCGCAGCGCTCACGGAGAGGGTAAAGAAGCTCGAGGAACATAAGGATTGATCTGTTAGGGTTTTCTGATGCCTTTTAGTTTCTTCAGGCTTCGCCGGAGCGCAAACAGGATCCGGCAGATCGTCAATGTCTTCCTGAAATATGGATTCGGCAAGGTCATAGACCAGATCCAGCTTGGCCGGTTCATTCCTTTCCGAAAGCGCATCAGGGAATTCGGACAATGGCCAGGAGTCAAGGGACCCGGGGCTCCGGAACGCCTCAGAATGGCTTTTGCCGAGCTCGGACCGAGCTTCATAAAACTTGCACAGATCCTTTCCTCCCGGCCTGACCTCATCACCACGCTCTACGCCGATGAATTCAAAAAACTTCAGGACCGGGTGCCGCCCTTCTCTTCTGACGAAGCCATCCGTATTGTTGAGTCCGAGATCGGCCTTCAGATCGATATGGTTTTTACGTCGTTCGAGAAGATACCGGTGGCCGCGGCATCTATTGCGCAGGTCCACAATGCACAACTCCTTGATGGAAGCGAGGTTATTGTAAAGATCCAGCGTCCCAATATCCTTGAGCAGCTCGAGACGGACATAGGAATTCTGACCTATGCAGCGAATCTTCTGGAAAAATATGTACCCGAAAGCAAGTTCTTCAATCCGACGGGTATTGTGGAGGAGTTCTCAAGAACGGTCAGGAAAGAGCTGGATTTTGTCGAGGAAGGCCGGAACTGTATGCGATTCGCCAAGAATTTTGCTGCAAACCCGGATGTCTGTATCCCGTCAATATATACCGATTTCTCGACATCAAAGGTCCTGGTCATGGAGCGCATCAGGGGTGTCCGCATCGATGATATTCCCGGCATCACACAGCTTGGCCTTGACAGGAAACGATTGGCCCAGCTCGGCGTTGATTCATACTTCAAGATGGTCCTTGAGGACGGATTTTTTCATGCAGATCCCCATCCCGGAAATATCTTTGCCATGCCCTCCGGCTCAATAGGCTTTATGGACTTCGGCATGGTAGGCAGAGTGACGCCTGAGCTCCGTGAAACCATGGCAAATACATTTCTCGCGCTCATCAACAAGGATTTTGACGGACTCATCGACCACTATCTCGAGCTCGGCGTTATTCCTGAACATGTGGATCTGGATGCCTTCAGAAAAGAATTCAAGGCTGACCTTTCAGATTTTCTCGAACCGCTCTACGGCAAGTCGATCAAAGAGATCAATTTTGCCGAGTATCTTGATACGGTGACCCATCTTGCGATCAAGCACAAGATGAAAATTCCGTCTGACCTGCTCCTGGTCAACAAGGCAATGCTTACGCTTGAGAACCTGGGCAGGGAACTGGATCCTGACTTTGACTTCATTGCAGCCGCAGAACCCTATGCCTCCAGGATCATCAAGGAACGCATGAGGCCCGGCAAGATCTTCGACAAGGCACGCAAGAATGTGATGGATCTGAGCGAGTTTGCCCTTGTATTCCCCAAACAGATCCGGCAGCTCATTCAGAAGACCCTGCGCGATGACCTGCATGTAAAGATGACCCATATCGGCCTTGATCGACTGATCCGCGACATGGACCGGTCAAGCAACCGCATAGCGTTCGGCATGATCATCAGCGCCATTCTGCTCAGTTCTGCAATCATGCATGCCACCGGAGCAGGGCCCACAGTCATGGGTTTTTCCCTCTTAGGCATGTCCGCCTTCTTTTTTGCTCTTCTTCTTGGTATCTGGCTTATCATCTCGATCATCCGTTCAGGGCGTCTTTAACCCCGATACAGGGAGATCAGATTACTGCCTTTGGTATCTGCCTCGCCTGACTGATCAGGCGTTCCTGCTTATATTGACGTCCTGCACCGAGTCCCGGGACTATTGATCTTTCTGTCCCGCCTGCAAAACTATTGAAGCTTTAAGACGTCACCGCGCTTAAGGGTTCCATTGCCTGAACTCATATATCCGACAGAAAACTTATCCTGCACATCGCGCACTTCAACCGTGCCTATGAGTTTTTCATCAGCGCCAAGTTTCAGGCCGGTCTCAGGATCTACAAGGTCTTCTCCCAGTGCATAGGCGTACATCTTCGTGCCAGGCCTTATATTCATATTCGAGCCAATATTGATGTAGATCTTCTTGCCATCTATTTTGACAACCTTTGCAGTGAACGGGACGGTTTCCATGGTGTTAACAATAAAATTCACCGCTTCCTCAATAGCCTGTCTTGTTGCCTGGCCTATCGGCGCATTCTTGAAGGAATCTGCACCAAAGTCGACCATGCCGCGGGAAACCCCAACCGCTATTCCGGATGATTCAGCCTTGCCGACTGAATTGTGTGACGTCAAAACCTGGCCGCTTGTAGCGTCAATCAGGCGGATATCTATGCCGACATGGGCGTTGGACGATTTACCCCCAATCCTGAAGCCACCGTACCCGATCCCCCCGCCACCGCCTGATTCGGCCTGCTCGAATTCGGAAACAACACCACGTATCAGGATCTGCGCACCGAGCACCTGACCAACCTTTGCCTGGGTCTCTTTTTTGATAATGCCGGTCTGCCCGAGTTCCTGCTCGCCAAGGACTTCCTGCAGCGCCTGGCGTTCTACGACCACAAAGCGGTTGGTTTTGATCAGCGCAGTAGCCAACTGATCAGCCATGCCCTCACCAATGTTCCAGCTTCCATAGGTTCCCTTTACCTTATTTTCGAACTTGGTAACTGCAATACGCTTTTTGGGTCCGGTATAAGTCCCGGATCCAGTGCTCTGAACAGGCGCTTTTTTTGCCGGCTTACTGTAATCACTCTCCTGCTGATCTCCTGCCGTCGAATCATATGCAAATGAAACAGGGGCAAAACCTGACATGAAAACCACAACCATTGATAATAATAAAAGTTTTCTCATTTCCTTCCTCCTGACTCTTTATGATAACACTGAAATGCCTGCATACCATGACAACCCAAACAAATTACAGGGTCGGTCAATATTAGGGCTGCTATTACTTCTCAATCTGTTCGAGAAACATCCTTCTGAACCCGATTCCCAGGGCAAGCTCCATATCAACTTCCATTGTGCCGTCAGCAAGTTCCCTCTCCTCAGAGATCCAGGCGCCCTTTATAAAGGAATCTACACGGGACTTGATCGTATCATGTTTTGTCACAAAATCACGGATACTGGTATCAGAAACGATAGTGACACCGGAGACCTGCTCAGCAAGGTTTCTCATGGCATCAACTTTTGCCGCTCGCAATGCCATAAGCCGCGCCTGTGCAGGATTCACGGAGCCGGGCGGTGGTATGCCGCTTCCGGTTGCCTTGAGCAACTTAGGACCCCAGCGTTCTTCCGGCTCGAGCGTCTCATCATAAAATCTCTTTATAAGATCAGGATTGGTTCTGGTCGCAATAACCGGCGGTTTTCCGATCTCAACATAGCTTGTTCTTCCGGCCGGAACAAGGATCTTCTTATCAGGAGCAGCGTTGATCTCACTCAGATCGACCCTGCCCTCAGTGACCGCAAGGCCGGTTTTGGTGCCTTCTACCCAGACGAGATACGATGTGCCGCGTGCAGCGGTTACTGCAGACGGAGTCCTCACCTCGAACTTCGACTTGCCAACGATCACGTTCATCACGCCATCGATCAGATTAAATACCGATATATTTTTGCTGCCCCTGATATACTCTGTCACAACAAAGCTTGTATTTTCACCAACCATGACTACCGAATCATCAATAAAAAGAAGCTTGGCCCTCGATTTTCCGGCAGTCCTGACCGTGTCTGATCCGAAAACAGGTTCATTTTTCTGCGCCTCATTTTTCTGTTTTTCTCGCAGAATATAGGCCGTCCCCCTCAGTTCACGGATATTGCCGACCTCTTTCAAGGCAGCAGCCGTTTCTCCACGAGCCAGCGGCACGATGAAGATGGCAACCACAAAGATACTGAAACTTTTTTTTAAAAACCGCAAAAAATGCATATTCAATTTCTGTAACAACCTTTCTCCGGCACAAAGTAATACCCAGGAGGGCAGGACCTTCCCCGTCTCCATTTCAGCCCGAAAGAAGGAGAGCGGAATCCTGAACGATAAAAAGAAGATCCCCCTCTATAACAGTATTCATATGCCCCTGCATAAGGATTATAGCAGAGAGGATATTGAGTTATATCATACTTGGGCTCAACTTCAGGAATTTGACTGCCAGGAGTGGCCTGATACTCTCTCGGTTGAGGGATTGCGTAAAAATTGTCATCCGGTGATCTCTGCCGGGACCATGGCCCCTGATTCTGAAAGTCCTCGCCAAGCCTGTCTGCTTTTTCGATATTGTCAGAATTCCTTTCGTGCAGAGTATCTGCTTCGCAATAAACGAGACACGGGGGGATGAAACAGAAGGCCATGACAAACGCAGGCAGTAATCTCGTTTTCAGAACCCTACCCCAATACTCGGCAGTATCCATGCCATAATGTCCAGTGATCATCAACGTCATCTCAGACCTGTTGTACAGGCCAGACTCTTGGGCGCCGAGAATTTTACTACGGGAACCCTGCTCCATGAATCCGGGGTATAGTCCCATTTACACTCCGCAAGCTTCTGCCCGTTTCTGCCTGCTATGAATTTGACATATCCTCCGCCTTTTGGAACCTTGATGCTGACCTTTTTCTTTTCCCCCGGGAGCAGCTTATTCTGTGGACCAAAATTATCCTGGCCATCAGCAAATATATGGACATTCTCACCAGCTCTGTTTTCGAGCTCAGCTATAACTTCACCAGTCCCGCCAGCAGTCGTTCCGAGCCCTGCCCTGTAGCCTTCATCGAATCCGCTGTACAAACATGAGCCCCATCCCTTCTGTGTGTCCCTGTTCATATGCCCCTGAGAAGCTGCTTTACATTCAGTGCTCATCGTACCCTTATTCTGTTTTGCCTTCTGCCCGCACTTAACCCCTTCCTGGTATGCAGCCTGCTTCTGTGATGCGTCGCAGTTCACTTTTGAAGAGCTGCTGCTGTCCCCTCTGCTGCCATTGCCATGATCTCCCCGATCTCCTCTGTCCCAACGATCTCCACGGTTTTTTGTCCAGTCAGTCCAATCTTTTCCGGGGGTTCTATTGTCATCAATATAAGGAGGCGAATAAGTATTTTGACTGCTGGAAGAGTCATCCGGCTTTCTGGTATTACCCGTATATGTCTCAGATTGTGCAACCGGAGGTGACTGTTTGTCCTTAGGCGATTCTTTCTGTTTGACGCCCGTTTGATCGCCTTGGAATTCATTGCCGATCTTGTCTACCGCAGCAACGTCGACTATTTTATTGCCGGGTTCTGTAATGTTTATATCATCCAGTGGATTATATCCCTTATCGCTCTGATATGAAGCACTACCTTTAATTACCTCTATAATTGCGGTTGCAGGTTTCACATTTTTCTTTAAGTACTCCTCAGTATCTTCGCCTGTATCGATATATTTACTGTATATCCACCGGGGATTAGAAACACCGCTGTAATATGCGGTCACGGTAAATTTCCTGCCGGGCATTACATCTTTATTTATATTCACCGCAAATAACTTCTCCCTGCCCCATTTTTCAGGTTTGCTGATGCGTGTTAAAGATGCGCCACTGTCTGAGGGTTCTATCATGAAGGTTGTCGCAGACGGCGCTTGAATAATATATTCCATCTTGTCTGAATTCATATTTTTATGTTCATAGGTAAATAACAAGGGTTGGCTTTGCTCTCCCGGTGGTAATTTCAATTTAAGCGGTGAGATAGAAGTCTCCGGTTTAGTGCCGATTACAATTATTTTGCTTTGCCCGATCCTGACGGAGGTTTTTACCGGAGGTTTTGATGTCGTCTCGCCGATAACAGTCAGCACAATGCTTCCTGTGGCCCTTCTTCCGCCTGCATCGGTTACATCTGCAGTCACCGTATACTCGCCTGGCGAGGATGCACCCACAAAAGGCACCTTGCCACCCTGATCACCAAGCCCCTGCGCATGGCCACCCCACCGTAAGATATAGGGAGGCTTATGATTTTGAACATTAATATGAACATATGTCCTCTCATTCAATTTAAGTTGGGTCTTGTCTGCCCTCAGTGCCACAGTCATTTTCGACTCGGCCTTAGGCTTATTCTCAACAGTCTTCTCCTTGACCGGTAGCACATCAAGTGAGACTTTCCTTGAATCACTCTCCCCGCATGAATCCACTACGGTAACGTAAAAGTTGTTGCCTCCCGGTTTTTCAGTCTGATAGTTGATGTTGAACCCCCTCGCCTCGGACTGCTGGGTATAGGAGTAGTCACCCGTCATGTCAGCTGAAAACGGCGGCTGGCCTCCCTTTATCGACAAATTTAGTATCACCCTTCCGCCGACTGCAACTTCTTTTTTGTCTGCACTGAATTCAAGGACAAGAGGCTTCTCATCCTTCTTTGCCCCATCAAGGATGCCTTTGATCTTCTCCTGCTGACAATCGCAGAGCCCCGGCTTCGAAAGCAGCTTTTCGGCATTCCTGACCGCGCGGGTATCACAGATGACCGGCGCTGAATTTTTCTTCAGCTCCTCCTGATTGATATAGGGGGACCTTCGAAGGAACTTGGTGGTCTCATAATCAATCAGATCTTTCATCTCCTTTGTGTTCATTGCAGGATTATCGGCGCATGCATTCTTTGCCCTGGACAGGCTGTCCTTAAGTTCATTATAAATCTTGTCTTTTTCAGGCAAGGGGCGTGGAGTTCCTGTAGCGGTACTGATTGACCATTTTTCAGAGGAAGCAAATTCGTAGATGGTCAGGGAGTTGGCAGCAGGGGTAATCTTTTCACTATTAAGTTTGTCGCACGCACATACCCTTTTGTCCTTGATAAGGGCCTGACATACCGGTATCTGACTTCTCAGGATCTGCCAGTCTTCCTTCCATTTCTCGAAATTTCCGATCAAGCGCTGTATGTTTTCACCGAGAGGATTAGACTTGCCCGCCTTGTAGAATTCCGCAGCCTTACGCAAAAGATAGAGGCCCTCGTCAAATTCAAATTCGGTAGCTATGTTAAGGCTTGCCTTGGACATGATAATTGCAAATTCCGCAAGGATATTTGTGGTCTCACCGGAAGCTTTTCTGTCAGGCATTACTGACTCAGCAGACCTGACAAGCCCCAGTGCCCTGTCAGGGTCGCCACGCCTGTTCTTCTCCCTGACCATCTCTGCATAGGCAGAGGGTGCATTTTCTGCAGAGACTGCAGCAAAAAGAATTGGGGCCAGGGATGCATCGTCGGGGAAATTTCCCGCCAATTGTATAGAGTGCCTGTTAATTCCAGGGTAGGTCTTTCCCTGAGAGAACCTGGTCTTATAGGCAAGGTATTCTTCAATGATACTCCGGGCCTCGCCAAGAAAATCATTGTATGCCTTAAATCTTGTCTGATAAATCTCTGTCTTGACTTCCTGCGGCTTTGCGCCAGCCGCTGCAACACACTGCTCAAAACATTCCCCGTCACTTCTCATATGCTCTCTCCAGCAGCCGAGGCCAAAACCGACGCAAGGACCATATCTCGCATCATCGCAGCTGGGAGAGGCATTTTTCCATGGTTTTGGGTCGTAGGTAGCACCCACGCCGATTGTCGGGTTAATAGTGCAGCGGCAAAGACAGCCGTTAAGGACGTTCAGATCAGCCTTAATAAGTGAGCTTGAGATGGCAGGAGGTTCCGGCGGCTTTTGAACGCTGTCAGTCTTCTTCGCCTGAGGGCAGTCCCTGCCAAGGGAAGCCATCATCTCATCACAGGATTTTTCAAGGAGAGGTCTTCTGTACTGATTGAGCACTCCCCGCTGAATCTCAAGCGATGCAATCTCGTAGAGGATATCTGCCCGCTCTGCAGCCTCCTGACGGGCAAATTCAGACTCTTTATCAAAAAAAGTCTGCCACGCCGTGCTCGGATTGAGCCTGTTGTATGGCTGCTGAGGCCGATATTGCTCAAGTTTCTGACCGTATTTGACAGTTAGGCTGTTCAGCTTTTTCTCATGGGAGATAATTAATGTCCCAAGCCTCGCCTCCTCCTGATCCACACCCTCTTTCTTCATCCCCCGTGTTTTCAGAAAGATGTCATGTGCATCCCTGATGAGTTTGTTCGCCTTCCTCTGCTGCAGCTCATCCTCTACAAGTTTGCCCAATGAGACAACGGTGATAGTTGTTCCGATAACAGGGCCAAACACATATTTATCGAGGACTCTCTTGATAGCTGCTTTTACGCCAAAGCTACTCACCTTTTCGTCGCTAATAACCCATTCCCCCTTCTGACTTTCAAGAAATAGCTTGAGTTCAATTGAGGCTTCGCATGGGTTGGGAGCAGACCTGATAATTCCGGCAGCCTCTGCGTACGTGCCCTCCCTGTATGCACCCCCCGAAGAGGCTTCTGCGAAGTTGTCAGGCAGCGGCAGACACTTCTCCTTGTACTGCTGAAGTGTGACAGCAACTAATCCGGTCGGTGATTCGAATTGCGGGGTATCACTCTTGACGCCCGGCGATGGTGATATAGTATCTCCAGGAATCCCCCAGAGGCTCTGCGAAGGCTTGCCGGCAGGGGAGCCCTGTGCCCAGGCACCTGCTGCTGAAAAGCAGAGAACAACCAGCAGACAGGGAAGTATCAGGGCATGACTTTGAGCTTGCCTGTGAACGCGGCTCTTTCTGTTCATTAAATACCCCTTCCTTTGGACAGCTGTTACAGGTCTATTGCCTGAATATTACTTCTCCAAAACCGCCTTTACATCTATCCTGTGGGGTGTGACATTTGTCGGCTCCAGTCTGAAACCGGTAAACTTTCTTGCTGCCAGCTCATCAGCGATATTGGATGACTTGCCGCCGTAATCAAGGGCCAGTTCGGCAACCCCTCCGGTAAAGCTCCGCTGGTGCACGGCCTTTACGCCCTGGGTCTCTTTTTCAAGGATCTTCTTGACCGCAGCAAGATGCCGGTAGGAAACCAGACCATTTATCATAACCGTGATCTCCTGGGAACGGCCATAGACCTCGCCGCTCCACTGTTTTACGATCATCTCGATAAGTTCGTCAGAAAGTTTCTCGCTCGCCTCCTTGATCGCAAGGGCACCTCCCTGCATTTCATCTATATGCACCTGCGCCCCCTGGGCGCTCTTTGACGCTATTACCTTGCCGGTGTCAGTCCTGACAACCCTGGCCTGAAGCGTTGCCTGAATGGACTGCATATTGGTCCCGTACAGCTTGCCGCCCGCATTCTTCGAAAATGCCTTGCCGGTGATAACAACCTGGGCTCCGTATTTCAGACCCTCTGCTGCTGCAGCCTTGTTGTCGCCCTCAAGGATTCGCAATGCCTTGTCCCGTGTGATATTCGCCCTGACCGTATCTGCGTCGACCACATTGAAGCCTGAACCAAGCAGTTTCTCGATAATAGTCGATTCGGCCTGCCCGACGCTCTCCGATCCGGTCGTTCCGTATAACCCGCCCACCTTCTCATCGATGATCACCATCACCTTCGGCTTTTCGACCATAACATGCAGCAGTCCGAGTGCGCTCAGGTCGCTCGTGAGATCGGCCCTGCCTATCTCAGCCTGCAGCCTGACGCGGTAGAGATCGCCTTCCGGACCTTCCGAGAGGATCTTGTACTTTTCGACATATCCGGATGTGCGGGCCAGGATCTTGTCATGGATAACCTTATAATTCTCGGTCATGGAATCGGAAGAGACCATAGTGCCGACCGCCTGTTCGACCGCCTTTCTCAAGGCGTCATCAATGGCCTTGTCCCTGGCAATGACCTTGTTCCCTCCAATCATTGCGGCAAACCCGTCAGCAGTGATCATCTCTGCCGCCATGGCTGCGGATACTATAATCCATAATGAAATGGCCAGAATGCCAAAAAGGATGCGCGGCGTTCTGCTGAAACTCCGGTTCATGGGAACATTCTCCTGAACTGATAGTCGAGGATGATCTCCATCTCTATCTCGACGCTGCCGTCACTGAGATACCGCGTATCAATCACCTTTGCACCCTTGATGTACGCATCGACTCTCGCCTTTATCGTATCATTCTGGGTGATAAAGTCCTTGACCGTAGTGCGGGATTTGATCGTCACGCCATAGGCCTGTTCAAGCAGGTTCCTCATTGCATCGACCTTTGCAGCACGTTCGGCCATCAACCTTGCCTGAGCCTGATTAACCGCATTCGGAGGAGGTGCGCCGCCACCCTTTGCCGTAACCTTGAAGGGGACCCACTCCTCCCTTTGAACAGGCGCGTCGTACGCCGGACCAACTTCCCCGAGCGGCCGGCCTTCACGCACTTCAGACGTCTGACATCCTGCCAACGCAAACATCATTACCATCAATATCCCTGCCAAAACTCTCCTATGCATAATGCCTCCTGTTAAGGTTAAAATAACTGAATTATCTGTCCGGAAAAATTCTCATGAGCGGAGCCAGCTCCAGCTCTACCTCCACCTCATAGCTGCCATCGCCGAGAGCGCGTTCAGAAACGACCCTCGCACCCCGGACAAATGCATTCACGCGGGCCTTCATGTCATCGCTCTGGGTCACAAAATCCCTGACCGTCGTCTTCGACCTCAGCGTAACGCCATAGACCTGCTCGAGAAGATTCCGCAATGCATCAAGCTTTGCCGCACGTTTACCCATGAGTGCTTTTTCTGGGGGCGACATGGAAGGATCATTGGGTTCAACCCCATTCCCCTTTGCCCGGATAACATCGTTCACAGGAGCTGCCGGTGCAGGCGCATAGCCGCGCGCAGGCTCACCGTTCGGGGCTCCATAGCCCACTGCAGTAAAGACCTGCTGGTCATAGAGCAGGCGACGGCCCAGGATGTCCTCAACACGGCCCAGGGTTATTTCAACGGTAACCTCTGCAGTGCCGTCAGGTCTCTCGACATAGTCCACCTCGCGGGCGCCCTGTATCACCGTAGCAAGCTTGGCGCGAATAGTATCAGACTCGGTAATAAAATCCCTTACCTTGGTCTGGGAATTGATCTGAACGCCGTAAATCGTCTCACCAAGATTTCTTAAGGCATCCACCTTGGCTGCACGTTTCGCCATTAACCGCTGCTGCGGCCCTACCTGGGCTTCTGCCGCCGGTGTGGATATTGCCGTGATCAGCAGGGCGCTCAACATGTACAGGCTGCCCAGCGTGAAACATTTAATGATTCTTTTCATGGAGTCCTCCGTTTTGATTTTTTTCATACCTGACCAGATCCCTGATTATCAAATACCATTCATCCAGAGTAACAGATTGAGGGCCCCGCCGAACATCTGACCGTCTTATTTCCGGACCGGCCGACAGCAAAACCGTAGTTTTCGGCACCGTCGCCGTGATTCTGATCCCCCCGTCTTTCAGATATTCCTCTTTGATAATTTTCATGCCGCTCACAATTCCTGAAAGTTCATCATAGTGTATATCCGATCCCTGTCCCTGAACGGACCTGTTTGCAAGGGCATTTCGATATGCATCTACAACGGCTGCACGTTTCGCCATCAAATGGGCCTGAGCAACACTTTCAGCTCTGATAGGCGGGTACCCGAGGCCCTGCACTGTTGTCAACTCCGTGGTATCCTGGGCCATACAACGCGCGCCAAACAAAAATACACTGATAATGCACATAAGAACATAAACGAACTGCTTATGGACAAAAGCTGAGAAAAAAATCGGCCGGTTCATCGGGCAGGTCCGACAGCACCGGAAGGCCGCTCATCATAATATGAGGGGGCAGCCCCTCCTATTGCCCCGGCTGGCTGATAAGAATCGCGGGCAGGTCCGACAGCACCAGAAGGACGGGAATACTCCTGACAACCAGAAACACATGCCAGCAACAAACAGACTATCAAGAACTTCAATGCCGATATTCTCATCATAACATCCTCCAGTTAATGATTTCCCTCTATGCCGGGCATCACTATTTTACTGAATTCATCACCCTTTTGAAAGCAGCTCCCGAGCAGACCATGATCAAAGCCGGTTAAAGCATTTTCAGGGTACTAATCAGGGCTTCAGCCTTCTTTAAGCTCTCGTAATATTCGCGTTCAGGCTCGGAATCGGCAACGATCCCGGCGCCGGCCTGTACATATGCCTTACCCTCTTTCAGCAGGAACGTCCTGATGATAATATTGAGATCCATATTCCCGTTGTATCCGATATAGCCGATCGAACCCGTATATGGCCCCCGCCTTCTCGGCTCCAGTTCATCGATGATCTCCATACAGCGCACTTTCGGCACTCCCGTAATAGTGCCTCCCGGGAACGTTGCCCTGATCACATCAAAACAGTCCATGCCTTCCGCGAGCACGCCTCTGACGTTGGATACGATATGGATAACATGCGAGTACTGCTCGGTGATCATGAGCTCATCCACATGTACGCTCCCGTAGTCGCAGACCTTGCCCATATCATTACGCTCAAGATCGATGAGCATGATATGCTCTGCCCGCTCTTTTTCATTCAGCAGAAGCTCTGCCTTCATGTCATCGTCACCCTGCAGATCCTTTCCTCTGGGCCGCGTGCCGGCAATAGGCCGCGTATCCACAGCTCTGCCCTTGACACGAACCAGTCTTTCCGGTGAGGAACTGGCAATCTGATAATCACCAAGATCGAGATAAGCTGCAAAAGGGGACGGATTGATCCGGCGCAGGATCTCATAGACGTGCAGAGGGGGCACGCCGCCGATATCCGCAGAGAGCCGGAGAGAAAGATTGGCCTGAAATATATCTCCCGCAGCTATATAATCCTTGGCCTTTCGAACCATCGCCATATACTGCTCCATATCCGTCTCAGAAAATATGGCCGGGGTCTCCTGACCGCTGTCCCCTGATGTGATATCTGACTCACGATCGATCTGAGCAGCTATTCTCTCCATATGCTCAGCCGCTTCTCTAACGAGCTCTTCCTGAGGCCTGACGATATCTGAACGGCCGGCTGCCCTGTCGCGTGCTCCGGGGCTTATGATGATCCAGCACTTTTCCTGCATCAGGTCAAATGCGATCACACGGTCGAACATAAGGAAGTGCGCATCCGGAATATTGAGATCATCGTCAGCGATGCTCGGCAGGCTCTCAAAATACCGCACAAAATCATAACTGAGCATGCCGGCTGCACCTCCCTGAAAAGGAGGCAGACCTTCAACGGGATCCTGAATGACAGCGGCCAGAAGTTCCCGTAAATGCTGCAGCGGTCTTCCCTGCAGAACGGTCCTTCTGCCCATACCGTTGATCTCGATGAGGCTATCCTTGACCGTGAAGATCAGATAGGGTTCAATGCCGATGAATGAGTAGCGGGAGATCTGCTCCGGACCCTTCAGACTCTCCATGAGCAGGCTGTTTTCCGTGCACACCTTCTTATACGCGTCAAAAGGGCTTTGAAAAGGGATCTCCCGGAAAACAGGCTGACAGCGAAATGCGGTCGAATCTTTTGGTGAGGACATCGGTCATTTGAGATGGCGTTATGCCCTGGCCATCTCTTCCTGTATAAGTTTGATCGCCTTCTCAGGATCAGCATGATTCAGAATAGCTCTGCCCATGACAAGGTAGTCAGATCCCTCCTGGAGAGCTTTTTTAGGCGTCATCATCCTGTGCTGATCGTCTGCAGATGCCCAGGAAGGCCTGATCCCGGGCGTCACGATAAGAAAACCCCTCCCGCAATGCCCCCTGATCAGGGCCGCCTCAAGGGCAGATGCAACAACACCATCAATCCCTGCCTTAAGCGCAAGTCCGGCGAGGTGTCTCACCTGTGTTCTGAGGCTGTGCTGTATACCGATCTCATTCTTCAGAACTTCCTGCGACATGCTGGTCAGCACCGTAACGGCTATGATCCTCGGTCTCGCGATATTCTCAGCAAGACAGACGTTCACAACTTCGTCCCTGCACTTCTGCATCATATCCAGTCCGCCTGATGCATGGACGTTGAACATGAAAACGCCCAGCCGTGCCGCTGAAATGCCGGCCTTTGCAACAGTATTGGGAATATCATGGAATTTGAGATCCAGAAACACCTTCCTGCCTCTTTTATGAATAGCCTCAATTATTCTCGACCCGGCAATAGTATGCAGTTCAAGTCCCACCTTGAATATCTCTATATGCGGAGAAAATCTATCAACCAGATCGACTGCGTAAGAGTAATCATCGACATCAAGGGCAAGAATGAGTTTTTCGTTTAGGCTCATATTTTCTCTACCTTTGGCAGCACAATATCTTTCTGCGCCTGGTATTTACCCTTTTTGTCGGCATACGATGTCACGCAGACCTCATCCGCACGCAGAAATACCAGCTGCGCAAGTCCTTCGTTCGCATAGAGTCGTACCGGAAAAGGCGACGTATTCGAAACAGAAATGGTTATATATCCCTCCCACTCGGGCTCAAGAGGCGTGATATTGACGACAACACCGCTCCGGGCATAGGTAGATTTTCCAAAACAGATCACGAGTACGTCACGAGGTATCCTCAGATATTCGAGTGAGCGGCAGATGACATAGGAGTTTGCCGGTATCAGGCAATCATCGCCCTTGAAGTGCTCGAAATTGTTTTCGTCGAAATTCTTGGGATCGATCACCCTGCCGGTCTGAGGTTTTGGGACCTTGAAATCATCGGCAATCCTGATGTCATAACCGTATGCACTTACGCCATAGGAAATGACGCCTTTCCTCACCTGTGCCTGCTCAAAGGGCTCTATCATGCCCTTCTTTGCGGCCTCTATGATCCATCGGTCGTTCTTTACCATACATTCACTTCCCCCTGTGCGCGAGCTATTATATCACGGGCAACCTGTTTTTATTGAAGAAGACGATTTTGAAAGAGTATAATTCAGCAGATGGAATGGTGCCAGATATGCGATAGCCCGCCGGATAAGTGCATCTGCTGCCCTGAATGAGGGCATGTCTGCCCCCTGGATCTGGGGGAACTTTTCTGTCCGGTCTGCAGACCTGAACCCAGGAAAGACCGGGAGAAGGATAAAGGGGAACGAATGAATTTAAGATCGAAAGGAGATACAGATGGCAGATGAGCATTCTTTTGACATTGCGAGCAAGATAGACCTGCAGGAGGTCCTGAACGCTGAACAGCAGGCCACAAAAGAAATATCACAGAGGTTCGACTTTAAGGGCAGCAAGAGCTCGATAGAGCTGAACAAGGAAAAACACGAGATCACCCTTATCTCTGACGACGAGCTTAAACTGAAAACGGTTGTCGATATTCTTCAGACAAAACTGGTCAAACGAGGCATATCGCTAAAGGCTCTCGACTACGGCAAGATCGAACAGGCGTCCGGCAATAGTGTGCGCCAGATAGTGACCCTTCAGCAGGGTATTCCGGTCGAGAAATCAAAAGAGATCGTCAAGATCATCAAGGATACGAAGATGAAGGTCCAGGCAGAGATACAAAAAGACCAGGTCAGAGTAAAAGCCAAGAAGATCGACGACCTTCAGGCGCTGATAGCCCTGTTACGGGGAAAGGACCTCGGGATCCATATCGACTGCATTAACTTCCGCTGAGCCTGACACTATTTCAAGCGCTTTTTTTGCAGCAAGGGACTCAGCTTCCTTTTTTTTCCGCCCTGAGGCGATGCCGAGCTGTTTTCCATTCAACGAGACGGCTACCGTAAATATTCGCTCGTGCTCTTCACCCTGCTGTTTGATGACATGGTACTGCGGCAGGTTCCCGAACAACATCTGACTTTTCTCCTGAAGTTCCGTCTTGTAATCAAAAAAGTCTCCGCTTTCCAATGCGCGTAAAATACGCTCGCGAAACAGGTTGTGGATCATCTTTCTGACGGTCTCAAAGCCGCCGTCAAGATAGATCGCACCCATGACCGCCTCAAGCGTATTGGCAAGAATGGACTTCTTTGTTGTGCCCCCTGTTGATTTCTCGCCCTTCCCCAGCAAAAGAGAATTGCCGAGGGAAAGCTCCTGCGCAATCCCGGCAAAGACCGGTTCGCTCACGATATAGGACTTGATCTTCGCCAGGACCGCTTCACTGCAGGTCTGTTCATGAAGGAAAAGGAATTCCACTATAACAAGGCCTATGACCGAGTCGCCCAGGAACTCGAGCCGCTCGTTATGCACGTCGGTTCTTTCCCTGTTCTCGTGATAATAGGACTTATGGGTGAGTGCTTCGAGAAGGAGTTCTTTGTTGCTGAAGCAATACTGAAGGTTCTTTTCCGCTTCCTGAATAAGGTCTTTTTTGTTCAGCCGGATCAATTCTCGAACTTTTTAAAGAGCAGGCAGGCGTTGGTGCCGCCAAATCCAAAGGAATTGGAAAGTGCATAGCGCACTGATGCAGGCCTTGCCTTGTGAGCCACATAGTCAAGATCACACCCCTCGTCAGGGTTGTCGAGATTTATCGTCGGCGGCAGCATGCTGTTATGAATACTGAGCACGCTGAACACGGCCTCAACGCCGCCTGCAGCGCCCAGAAGATGACCGGTCATGGATTTTGTAGAACTCACGGCAAGGGTATATGCGTGATCCCCAAAAACAGTCTTAATGGCATTCGTTTCAAGCTCATCGCCGTGCTTTGTTGAGGTGCCGTGGGCATTGATATAGTTGACCTCGGAAGCCGGTACGGCAGCATCCTTAAGGGCCATGTTCATGCAGCGAACAGCGCCCTCCCCGCCCGGCGCAGGAGACGTGATGTGATAAGCATCGCCGGTCAGTCCATATCCCACGAGTTCAGCATAGATCTTTGCATTACGGTTACGTGCATGCTCGAGCTCCTCAAGGATAACGATACCCGCCCCTTCGCCCATGATAAATCCGTCGCGGTCGCGGTCAAAGGGTCTGCTCGCCTTTTCAGGCTCATCGTTTCGCGTAGAAAGCGCCTTCATGGCATTGAACCCGCCGATACCCATGGCAGTGATAACTGACTCGGTGCCGCCTGCTATCATGGCATCAGCATCGCCGCGCTGAATGATCTTGAAGGCATCGCCGATGGCGTGACTCCCTGTTGCACAGGCAGTCGCCGGAGCGGCATTGGGGCCTTTTGCGCCAAACCTGATCGATATCTGCCCGGCAGCCAGATTAATGATAAGCATCGGAATAAAAAAGGGTGTTATCTTTCTCGGTCCTTTTTCAAGGAGGACCTTGTGATAATGCTCAATTGCCGGAAGGCCGCCCATACCGGCACCCACGTAAACGCCAACGCGCGGAGCCTCCGTTTCGTTGATCTTCAGGCCCGAGTCCTCCATCGCCATGGCAGCAGCAGCGATCCCGAACTGGATGAACCGGTCCATCTTCTTGATCTCTTTGATCTCGATATAATCTTCGGGATTAAAACCATCGACCTCTCCCGCTATCTGCGTGGGAAAGGTCGATGCATCAAAATGCGTTATTCTCCGGATCCCTGATCTTCCCTGCATGAGTCCCGCCCAGCTCTTTTCGACGCCGATGCCGAGAGGGGTAACAAGGCCGAGCCCGGTTACGACTACGCGTCTTCTGTTCATTAAGCCTGTTTCTTGCTTATGTAGCTGATGGCGTCCTTGACCTTCGTGATCTTCTCTGCATCTTCGTCAGGGATTTCTACATTGAACGCCTCTTCAAACGCCATAACCAGTTCAACCGTGTCGAGCGAATCGGCACCCAGATCCTCCACAAATGAAGACTCTGTCGTGATCTCTGCAGCATTCACCCCAAGCTGCTTCGCTATGATCTCTTTTACTTTTTCCTCTACCATTCTTCTTCCTCCATAATAATTTTCTTATTTTGTTTCCGAGCTTGAAAACTACATGTACATGCCGCCGTTCACATGGATCACCTGGCCGGTGACATAGCCGTTTCCCGGCGCAGCAAAGAAGGCAACTGCACCGGCAACATCCTCCACAGAGCCGAACTTGCCGATAGGGATAGATTTTAACATTTCCTGCCGTATATTTTCACTCAGCCCATCAGTCATGGCAGTTGAGATAAAACCCGGCGCAACCGCATTTGCAGTAATTCCCCTGTTGGCATATTCCCGGGCCGTTGTCTTTGTCAGGCCGATGATGCCCGCCTTCGACGCGCTGTAGTTGGCCTGTCCGGGATTGCCCATGAACGCCACAACAGATGCAATATTGATGATCCTGCCATAGCGCTGCTTCACCATCACTTTTACCGCTTCCTTCGTACAGAGGAAAACACCCTTGAGGTTGATGCCGAGCACAAGGTCCCAGTCTTCCTCCTTCATCCTCAATAACAGGCCGTCCCTGGTGACGCCCGCATTATTGACCAGTATGTCCACTCTGCCGAAATCCTTTATTACTTCCTCGAATACGTTGGCAACTTCGGCTGATTTCGAGACATCCAGCCTTGCTGCCCTTGCCCGGACGCCTTTTTGGGCCAGTTCCTTTGCCGTTTCTTCTGCGCTCTCGAGGGATACGTCAGCGATCACGAGATCTGCTCCCATGAGGGCAAACTTCTCAGCAATGGCCTTGCCTATGCCACGAGCGCCGCCGGTTACCATTACCACCTGTCCCTTAAGTTCCATAACACCTCCTGAAAATCGGTGTTAATTTTAACAAAGTATGGCGTGCTTTCGCCAGCTTTTTCTCCTGATTTTATGGGTACTTATTGAGGGCGCCAGGCTCTTCTTACGTGAAGACTGACGTTTATTTGATTTTTCTCTTTTTATAACATAGAATGAAGTAAATAAGTTTAGCACCTCAATACCTGTGTAAGGAGACCGTCTATGACTGAAACAACAATAGTGATCGATGGAATGTCGTGCATGCATTGTGCCATGAGAGTAAAGAAGGCCATTGAGGCCCTTGCCGGAATCAGCAGCGCAAATGTCGAAGTGGGCAAGGCAGAACTGCAGTACGATGAATCTCAGATAAGCCGGCAGGATATTGAAGCGGCTATCATCAAGGCAGGCTACAAGATCAGGGCCTGATCAATCAGCTCCCCGAATTCTTGCACCTGCTTTTCCGGCAACATGCTCAACAAGCGCAAGGTGTACAGGTTCAACATCTTCTTCAGCGAGCGTATGATCTTTGCTTCTGTACGTCACACGAATGCCGAGACTCTTCGTCCCCTGCGGCAGGTTCTTTCCCTTATACTGATCAAACAGCTCAACATGCTCAATAATATCGGCCGGATATGCCTTGAATAAGGCGATAATATCGGCTGAAGCGATCTGATCATCCATAATAAGGGCAACGTCACGTTCAACAGACGGGTATCTCGGCATCGGATGATAGACGATCTTCTGTTCCAAAAGCAACAGCATCTGTTCCAGATCAATTTCAAATACGATCACCTGAGGCTTCTGGATCTTGAGTGACAGCTTCTCTATAACCTGTGGTCCGAGTTCGCCCAGATACCCGATCTTTTGATCACCCGCGTATATGTCAGCAGACTTCCCGCTATGCAGGAATATCTCCCGGGACGGAACAAAGGTGTACTGCCGAAGGCCTGTTTCCTCGAACAGTGCTTCCAGAACACCCTTGACCTGATAGAATACCGGGACCGCCTCTTTCCACAGGGAAGGCATCATATCCTGGAAAAAAAGGCCTGCCAATCTCAATCCCTCTGAGGGAAGCGGCTTTCCCCAATCAATAAAGACACGTGAGATCTCATACAGCCTGATATCCCTGATTCCCCGGGACAGGTTATAGATAAAGTTATTCACTATGGCCGGCATTAGAGTGGTCCTCATAAGGCACTCCTCCTGCCGCAGCGGGTTTCTGAGCGTCACATGCTTCCGTCTCTGCTCATGTTCATGCAATTCGATCGAAAGGATGTCGAGATCTGCACGGTTCATAAAGCTGAAATTGACGACCTCTGTAAAGCCGTTCTTCCGGATTGATTCACGCACCGCAAAAAGAGTGCGTTCGGCAGCGTTCAGCACGCCATCAGAGACCGTTGCACGCGGGGGCCTCGCAGGGATACGGTCATAACCGTAGCAGCGCACCACCTCCTCAATGATATCCACGGGAGCGCTGATATCTGCCCGGAAGGGAGGCGGCCATGCAACCAACTCCTCGCCTCTGTCCTCTGTTTTGATGCCGATCGCATTCAGAAGAGCAAGCACTTCTTCCTTGCCGATCGATATGCCGATCAGCGCATTGATCTTGCGATAGGAAACCGTGATCTGAACAGGGACATAAACTACTGGATACTTATCAACCATGGCGCAGATACGTCCGCCTGCAAGCTCTGCGATCAGAAGCGCAGCCCTGTTCAATGCCGTTTCGAGAAATACCCGGTCAGTGCCGCGTTCAAAGCGGTAGGATGACTCGCTTCTGAGGCCGAGCGCCTTTGACGATCTTCTGATCGATGCAGGTGCAAAGTAAGCGCTTTCGAGAAAAATATCCGTAGTATCGTCCGTAACGGACGACCCTTCCCCGCCCATGATGCCAGCAACTGCCACGGGTGAAGCGGCATCCCAGATGAGCAGCGTCTCTTCGGGAATTATTCTTTCGATCGTGTCCAGCGTAGTCATAACCCGGTCTTTGCCTGCCCTTGCAACGCGGATCTCCCGGCCGGAAAGCTTTCCGGCATCAAAGGCATGGAGCGGGTGTCCAAGTTCGAGCAGTACATAGTTTGTGATATCGACCACATTGTTGATCGACCGTATGCCGCATTTTTCCAGTCTGTTTTTCAGCCATGCAGGAGAATCGCTGACCGCAGCGCCTACTATCGATCTTCCCGTATAACGCGGACACAGGTCAGGATCATCAATCGTCACCTGAATATCGGAAGGGAGAAGATCATGCGGCATTTCGGTCCGCGGTGATTTAAGAGGCAGCCGGTACAAGGCTGCAACCTCGCGTGCAAGCCCGAAGACATTAAGACAGTCCGGTCTGTTGGGTGTAACATTAACCTCCATCACAACGTCGTCACCGATCTTTTCCATGCCCTCGATCTCGAGTCCTGCCATGGTCAATTGATGAGCAACATCCTCCGGAGATGCGGTGACATCCACAAATTCCTTTATCCACTCAAGTGATACGCGCATGCTCTCCCCTGTCTCTCAAAATTGCCGCAGGAACCGAAGGTCGTTCTCGTAAAAAAGACGAATGTCGTCGATCGCGTATTTCAGCATGGTGAGACGCTCTACCCCCATCCCAAAAGCAAAGCCGGTAAACTCATCCGGCGCATAGCCCGACATTTCGAATACGCGGGGGTTCACCATGCCGCATCCCATAACCTCAAGCCATCCCGTTGTCTTGCAGACCCTGCAGCCTTTGCCCGCACAGAAAATACAGCCGATATCGACCTCTGCGCTCGGTTCCGTAAAGGGAAAGTAGCTCGGCCTGAACCTTACCGGCGTGTCCTTGCCGAAGAAACTATGGATAAAAAGCCCGAGCACCCCTTTCAGGTCGCAGAAAGAGATGTCCGTGTCAACCATAAGACCTTCCACCTGGTGAAACATGGGCGTATGCGATATGTCGGCATCACAGCGATAGACCTTGCCGGGAGCAATGATCTTCAGCGGCGGTTTCTTCTTCTCCATGACCCGGACCTGCACCGGAGAAGTATGCGTCCTGAGCACTACGTCATCGGAAACATAGAATGTGTCCTGCATATCACGGGCTGGATGATGTTTCGGGATATTAAGGGCCTCGAAATTATAATAGTCGAGCTCTATTTCCGGCCCCTCATGAATGCTGAAGCCCATCGGGACAAAGATGTCCTTGATCTCATCAAGGACCTTATTCAAAGGATGGGTTTTGCCAAAGAGACAGGGTTTCCCGGGAAGCGTGATATCGATCTTTTCGGAAAGCAGTCGTTTTTGTTTTTCGGCATCCCTGAACAGTAATTCTTTCTGTTCGATGGCCTGATCGACAAAGTCTCTCAGTTCATTGACTGACTTGCCAAAAGCGGGTTTTTGTTCAGGCGGGACAGTGGAAAGGGCCTTCATCTGGGCTGTTACCAGCCCTTTCCGTCCTGTATATCTTGCCTTGAGCTGCTGAAGTTCTGCTATATCCGAAACCGTATCGATCTCGGAGAGAAAAGATTGCTTTAGGGAGAGCAGATCACCCACAGCAGACTATGATGCAAGCTTTGCCTTGGCGGCCTCTGCGATCTCACTAAACGCCTTCGGATCATGGTAAGCAAGATTGGCAAGAGCTTTTCTGTCAAGAGTTATCTCCGCCTTCTTAAGGCCATTCATGAACTGACTGTAGTTCAGTCCGAGCGTCCTCACAGCCGCACTTATCCTTATGATCCAAAGCGCCCTGAATTCACGCTTCTTTGCTTTTCTGTCACGGTAGGCGTATTGAAGGGCCTTGTCAACGGTCTCTCGTGCCGCTTTAAAAAGACGGCTCTTTGCCCCGTAATATCCCTTGGCCTGCGAAAGGAGCTTCTTTCTCCTTCTTGTATTCTTTGTACCACTTTTTGCTCTGGGCATCTTCCTATCCTCCTGATTCTATATTACTCGCGATGGGCACACAGTACCGCCCGCTGATCTCGTGTCTTAACCGTACGGTAAAAGTGTCTTGATGTTTCTCTGGTCAGTCTTGTCAACAACCGTTGACTGACGCAGACTGCGTTTCCTCTTTGCCGGCTTGCTGGTAAGCAGATGGCTCGTAAAACCCTTGTTCCGCTTGACCTTGCCAGTACCGGTAAGCTTGAACCGCTTGGCAGCACCCTTGTGCGTCTTCATCTTTGGCATCGTTTCCTCCAATAATAAATATTCCTGTCCCGAGCAGACAATCCTGTCCTGCTCCTGAACAAGAGTGGGTAGTATACCCCAAATGGATTTATTTTGTCACTCAGAAATTGCTATGATTTCGGCGCGACAACCATAGTTATGTGATTGCCCTCAAGTCTGGGATTCGTCTCGATCTGAAATTTACCGGTAAGGCTCTGGATGATCTTGTCAAAGACCTTCATGCCCAATTCCGGACGGATGATCTCACGCCCCCTGAAATACATTACGACCTTTGCCTTGTCGCCGTCCTCAATGAAGCGGTTGATATTCCTGATCTTGAGCTGAAGATCGTGCTCGTCGATCTGCGGCCTGACCTTCACCTCTTTGAGGTCAATGGTCTTCTTCTGCGTATGCTTCTTATGGAGCTGATATTTGTATTTGCCGAAATCAAGGATCTTGCATACCGGAGGTGCTGCCGTAGGCGACACCTCAACAAGGTCAAGCTCCCTCTGTTCGGCAACATGAAGGGCTTCACGCACGGTCATTACGCCGAGCTGACCGCCGTCGCTGTCAATGACCCTGAGCTCTTTTGCCCTGATCTGCTCATTTACCCTGATATTTTTGCCAATGTCCCTGTTACTGATGTTTTCACCTCCTGAGGTTGATCTCTTCACAAAGAAAAGATATAAGTTCATCGATCGCAAACGGGCCGACATTCTCCCCATTGCGCTTCCTTAAGCTTATTGAGCCCTGCTCCATCTCTTTATCGCCGATCACAACGGCATACGGGATCTTCTTAACCGTGCTTTTCCTGATCTTGTTGCCGATCTTTTCACTGTCTGCATCAAGCTCGGCACGAATGCCTTTCCGGATGAGGTCCGATGCGATCTTTTCGGCATATTCCCCGTGCTTCTCTGATATCGTGAGCACGGATACCTGCACCGGCGCAAGCCAGAGAGGAAAGGCTCCGGCATAATGCTCGACCAGCACGCCAAAAAAACGTTCCAGAGAACCCATAAGCGCCCGGTGGACCATGATCGGCCTATGCTCTTTTCCGTCAGAACCGCGGTACGTCATATCAAACCGTTCCGGCAGATTGAAGTCAACCTGGATCGTACTGCACTGCCATGCCCTGCCGAGCGAGTCCTTCACTTTTATGTCGATCTTCGGCCCGTAAAAGGCGCCGCCACCCTGGTCAATATTGTAGCTGAGACCCTTTGCCTTAAGTGCATCCTCAAGAGCGGACGTGGACTTCTGCCAATGCTCGTCACTGCCGACATACTTTTCAGGGCGCGTCGAAAGATAGGTTTCGAACTGCTCGAATCCAAAGGTGCGCAGGATGAACAGGATAAAATCCAGGACCTGCAGGATCTCGGTCTCTATCTGATCCTCACGGGTAAAGATATGCGCGTCGTCCTGCGTAAAGCCGCGGACGCGGAGCAGCCCATGGAGTACGCCCGACCGCTCAAAACGGTACACGGTCCCGAGTTCGGCATACCGCATCGGGAACTCACGATAACTCCTGAGCGAATTCTTGTAGATATAAATATGGAACGGACAGTTCATCGGCTTGAGCTCATACGGCGCGCCCTCGACTTCCATCGGCGCGAACATGTTCTCATGATAGAAATCGAGATGGCCGCTCGTCTTCCATACGTCAAGACGTGCGATATGAGGACTGTACAGGAGCTTGTATCCTGCCTTCTGATGCTCATCACGCCAGAAATCCTCGATCGTTTTCCGGATCATGGCTCCGTTGGGGTGCCAGAGGATCAGGCCCGGTCCTACCTCTTCATTGATACTGAACAGATCCAGTTCCTTGCCGAGGCGCCGATGGTCACGCTTCTTCACCTCTTCAAGAAAATCGAGATATTTTTTCAGGTCCTTCGGATTATTGAATGCTGTGCCGTAAATCCGCTGGAGCATCTTGTTCTTTTCATCACCCCGCCAGTAAGCGCCGGCAATGCTCAGAAGCTTCACTGCAGCGATCTTTCCGGCAGAAGACAGGTGGGGGCCTCTGCAGAGATCCATAAAGCCGTCCTCATCATAGACCGTCACGGTCTCGGCATCAATGCCCTGAAGCAGTTCCACTTTGTAGGTCTCTCCGCTCTCGGCGAACAGATTCATCGCCTCGTCCTTTGTCAGCTCCCTGCGCACAAAGGGCGCGTCCTTCTTTATGATCGACTCCATCTCTTTCTCTATGGCAATCAGATCTTCAGGAGTAAAGGTCCGGTCAATATCAAAGTCATAGTAAAAGCCGTCCTGGATGGATGGCCCTATGGCTACCTTTGCCTGCGGGAAGAGTTTTTTGACCGCGTGGGCCATGACATGGGAAGTGCTGTGACGATAAAGGTCTTTTCCCTCGTCGGAGTCAAACGTAACTGCCTCGACAGTATCGCTATCCTTGATCTCCTTAAGGGAACTGAGGTCTGAAAGGTTTCCGTTGATCCTGACCGCTAAGGCTCTTGCTTTTGCGAGATATTTTTCCAGATCGGAAAGTTGGCTGAAATGTCTCTCGCTTCCATCACTTGCTCGTACGTTAATGTGCTCTTACCTCCAAACGCCAGAATGACTGCAGAATGCGGATATGATACAGGATAGTTTAATTCAATTTCAATCACTTTGGCATCATGCCGCTGCCCCGCCTGTAGCCTTATGGACCGGTTCCCCCTGAATATCCTGTCATTCTTTTCGCTCTCTCGTGGTATGATTGTGAAAATAACTATATCTTTTTTCGTATGATCATCCTCACATCGTTCAGAAAACAATGGTTGACAGACTAACGAGCTTCCGAAAGAGAAGCGGAACCACAACCGGGGAGGACACGATGGAACTGACACATGCAGACCTCAGGAAGTACACCTATTTTTCCGGCCTTTCTCAAAGTTCATTGCAAGTCCTTGCTGACAGGATCAGGACCGTTGATTTCCCGGCTGGATCGGTGATCGTGGAGGAAGGTTCTGTTGGCGATGCCTTTTATTTCGTACAAAAGGGCGAACTGATCGTAACGAAAAAGACGAATTCCGGTCCTGAGGCTCAACTGTCCGTTGTACGAAGCGGTCAGGGTTTTGGCGAGATGGCCCTGCTGACCTGTTCCATCAGATCGAGTTCTGTTCATACCATAACTGACTGCACACTGTACGAGCTGCAAAAAAAAGATTTCGAAGAAGTCCTGCTGCATGAATCAGCATTTAAGGAGCGCCTGAACAGAAGGGCTGATGACCTGTCAGAGATAACGAAGATCAAAACCCTTCAGCCCTTTGCACTGCTTGACCCGGAAAAGATGTGCGCGGTCATGGAAGCGATGACAGAAGAGAGTTATGCTCCGGGTGAGAATATTATTGTTCAGGGGGACAGGGGCAATACCTATTACATAATCAGGTCAGGCCGGGTAGCTGTTCTGAAAAAGAAAAAAGGGGATGAGGAACTGCATCAGATAGCAGCATTAGGTGAAGGAGAGGCCTTTGGGGAAGAGGCGCTTATACGCGATGACCCGCGTAACGCAACGTGCCGGGCAATAGAGGCCACAACCGTTTTTGTACTCCAGAAGAAGGATTTCAATCAGATCGTCAGATCTGCTTTTATTGACAATATATTCCCTGAAGAGATCTCTCTGGATACATACCTTGACGATTACATGCTCATTGATGCAAGGATCCCGTCAGAATATGAGGAAGAACACATTCACGGGGCAATTAATATCCCCGTTGAACTACTGCGTCAGAAATGCACTGAGTTCGACAGGTCAAAGCGCTACATTACCTACTGCCTCAACGACTCACGGGGTATGGTTGCCGCATTCCTCCTGAAGAACCGCGGCTTCGACGCAAAATGTCTGCGCGGCGGTGTCAGTGCCTGGCCCGGTGCGCTGGTAACCGGTTCTGATGGGATACATCTGCCAGGTCAATAGTTCCACCGGTATGGCAGCGATACGGAATGGATCGACCGGCCTGAGCTGAGACGCGGCTACTGCGGTCTGGCCGGATTACCAAAGTTATAAAATGAACTTCCTGGTATTTAACATGCCCTATCTTTTATATTATTCGGCTCAACCTGCTATTCGGCTCTGCTCTTCCTGCTCCCGCTATAGAGTTCATATGCAAGCAGGCGGCATTCGATCGGTCCGTTGAAAAAGAGCATCTTTTTGCTGCTTCTGAGGCCTATTATTTTTGCCAGATCAGGATTGCCGGTCAGCACATACCCCGTATATCCACGACATTTCTGTTTCAGGAAATCCCCTATTCTTCCATATACCTTCTCAAGTTCTGCTGCCCTGCCCAGCCGCTCCCCGTATTCAGGGTTCATCACTACAACGCCGCCGCCTTCAGGGACCTCAGTATCGGCAAAGTCAGATACACTGAATTCGATCAGATGTTCAACGCCCGCAGTGCGGGCATTTTTCATGGCCGCTTCGACAGCTTCTGGACTGATATCGGTCGCAATGATCCTGCTCTGCAGACCCTTCTTAACTTCAGTCTTTGCATCGTTTCTCAGCTCTTCCCAGGCATGAGCATCGTAACCCTTGAGGTGCATAAATCCAAAGTTGTTTCTCAGAATACCTGCCGGCCTGTTCAATGCGATAAGAGCAGCTTCGATGGCAAGCGTGCCACTTCCGCACATGGGGTTTATAAAAGAACCGCTGTCATTCCACCCTGATGCCTTAACAAGGGCAGCTGCAAGCGTCTCCTGCATGGGTGCCTTGTAAGGAATCTTGCGGTATCCCCTTTTGGAGAGCGGTTCTCCCGAGGTATCGATATAAATCCTGCAGTCCTCGCCCTGCCAGTGAAGATGAAGCACTGCCCGGTCGCGTTCAGGACCCGAGTCAGGCCGCTTATTGAATTTCTTCAAGAACCTATCAACGATGGCATCCTTGCACTTCTGGCTTGCGTACCGCGTATTGTCTATGGTGGGAGTATCAACCGTTGAGGTGATGCTGAAATATCCGCTCAGGGGGATTACTTCTTCCCAGGCAATATCATGGATCTTCCGGTACAGCGCTTCAGGATCTTCCGCCGTAAACTCGGCGACAAGAAAAAGCACCCTGAGCCCTGTCCTCAGGCGCAGATTAAGGTCCATGGCATCCATCATGGTACCCTCGGTCTCTATGCCGGCCTGTGTTCTGAAAAAAATCGAGAAACCGAGCTGCGCTGCTTCCTGCTCGATATAATGATCTATGCCGCGGCTGCAGGTAATGAATATCCTGTTCTTTATCACGCGATCATCCGATGAGCCGCTTTCCAGACCGCTTCTTTGTCCTCATCTTCGGCCTGATATCAGCAAAGACCCTGAAATGTTCATTAATAAGAAATCTCACTTCCTCCGGCTTATCAACCAGAGAAAAGAGCGCAAAGTCTTCTCTCTCGATAGTACCCTCTGCAACAAGCGTCTTTTTCATCCAGTCGATCAGACCCGCCCAGTATGCCGACCCATAGAGAATTATCGGGAAGGACTTGATGCGCTTAGTCTGGACAAGGGTAAGTGCCTCGAAGAGTTCATCCATTGTGCCAAACCCGCCCGGAAAAATAATGTACGCAATGGCATATTTTACGAACATCAGCTTCCTGATAAAAAAATAACGGAAGGAAAGGCTGATATCCTGATATTTGTTCGGTATCTGCTCACTCGGTATCTCAATGTTCAGACCGACTGAATGGGCCTTTCCTTTCTTTGCCCCCTTATTCGCTCCCTCCATGATGCCAGGGCCGCCGCCCGTGATGATGGCAAATCCGTCATCCGCAAGTTTTCTTGCCACGGTCATGGCATCGTCGTAATAGTTATTGCCCGGTTTCAGCCGAGCGCTGCCGAAGATCGTGACCGCAGGGCCAAGATCATTGAGCGTTTCGAACCCTTCCACGAGCTCTGACTGTATCCTGAATACGCGCCATGTTTCAGATGTCTTAAGATCTTCCATATGAGCTATCTCCTTTATCTGACTTTCAGTTCTTTCAGCAGCCGTGCAATATCAAACTCTTTCTGCATGATCTCTTCTGTCTTCTGCACCTTCTTCTGCTCCCTGATACTGATCTTGCCCATCACTGATTCGATCTTCTGCACCGTTGCAAACGTGTCCTCATGCACTGAAATGATCGGCGTGTTGGTCAATTTTGCCTTGCCGATGATCACGTCGTTCGTATAGAGCCCGCCGGTCAGGATAATGCATCGGGTCGAGGTCTCAAGCGCTGCAAGCTGAATATCAGAGCGGTGTGCGCCGGTAATGACAGCCTTGTTCGGTGTCCGCCTGAAATATTTCAAAGCACTGTCTACATCCATGGCTCCGATCGAAAATGATTCAACGAATGCATCCAGACCCTCTTCGCAGCAGAGCACCTTGCCGCCGAGGATCTCGTTCAACTGCCGCACGGTTATCGCATCAAGCAGCATATCCTTCTGGAGAGCAGCAAATACCGCAATGCCCCTTTTTTCGAGGAAAGGACGGACAGATTGTTTTATATGCTCATGGACCGCATCGGGCACCTTATTGATCACGGCACCCATAAAGTCCTGACCGAGCAACTCCTTTGCGCCGACAATTGCGTCAATCGAACTATCGCCATTCCAGGGCTCTACGATCAGCGTCCTTGCCTTAAGGTGACGGATCAGCTTCAGACCATGAATACCAAAGGTAACTCCTTCGTAAAGATCAGCCGCACCGTTGACCAGCACCAGATCTTTGTTCGTAATAGAAGAAATCGCCCTGTTAATATCATCGAACTTATCCGAGGGTCTGCCTTTCAGAAGGTTATTCTGAAGCTCATAGGTCACGACAAAGGGAGAGACAATCTCTGCGGGCTCGCTGATATCGAGCGCTTTTCTCAGGAAATCGGCATCAGCGTCAACAATGCCTGTGCCCTGCTGCAGGGGGATCTTGCCGTATGGTTTGATGTACCCGATCGAAAGACCCTTTTCCTTCAACATAAGGCCGAGTCCCAGAGTGATCAGGCTCTTGCCTGAGAACCCTGTAGTGGACGCTATATACAGGTAATGCATTTACGTACCTCCTTTATCTTCATGACTGAGGATGATCCTTGAGTCAAGGGCTACAGCCCCATTATTCAAAACGACAAGGGGATTGATATCAAGCTCATGTATCAGCGGAAAATCCGTTGCGAGCATCGAGAGCCTCACAATGCTCCGGGCAATGGCATCAAGATCAGCAGGCTGCTCTCCGCGAACACCCTGAAGAAGCTGGATCGTCCTGATCTCATGGATCATCTCACTCGCCGCTGAAAGGCTGACCGGCACGATCCTGAACGAAACATCCTTTAATACCTCAACATAAATACCGCCAAGGCCGAACATGATCATATGGCCAAAGGTCCTGTCAAAGGTGATGCCGAGAATCACCTCTTTGCCCTTCGGCACTGTCTCATACACCGTTACGCCGTTGATGAACGCCTTGGGCATGAATTTCCTGGCATTCAGGGTGATGGCGGTAAAGGCATCCTTTGCCTCTTTTTTGGAATTGATATTGAGCTTCACCCCGCCGATATCGGTCTTGTGGAGAATATCAGGCGATGAGATCTTCATGACGACCGGAAACCCAATGGCAGCGGCAGCATTTGCAGCCTCATTCGGTATCTTTGTCAGCTGCTTCGTCGGGAACCTGAACCCATAGTGCATCAGGATCTCGCGCGCACTGTCCTCTGCAAACTGTATCTGCCCATTCACACGTGCCTTTCTGATGATCTCTGCAACAGCATCCCGGTTCACTTCAGGACAGAAAGACAGATCCTCTTCCTTCTTCTTCCAGAGTGCGTAGTTGTAGAGTTTCCTGAACGACTTCACTGCAGGCTCAGGATAGGAAAAATTCGTTATCGCTGCAGCCTTGAGCATGGCCACTGACGACCGCACCCTTTCCTCTCCCATGAAGCTCGCGATCAGGGGCTTGTCGGTCTTCATCGACGACTCGATCACGGTCTTTGCAGTCTCCTCAACATTCACCATAGCCTGCGGCGTGAGAATGATCAGCATGCCGTCCACATTCGGGTCATTCAGCGTGCGCTCGATCGCCGCAGCGTACCGCTCAGATGTCGCATCGCCGATGATGTCAACCGGGTTATAGAGCGATGCGTTCTTCGGAAGCGCGGTCATAAGCTGTTCGATCGTTTCCCTGGAAAGCTGCGGCAGATTAATACCGAGCTTTTCCGCCATATCTGCAGCGATAATGCCAGGGCCGCCCGCATTCGTGATAATAAGCAGGTTATTCCCTTTGGGCAGCTTGCCGAAATGAAATGCCAATGCTGACTCAAAAAGGTCTTCTACGCCTTCTGCCCTGATCACCCCGGTCTGTTTGAACGCAGCGTTAAACGCATTTTCAGAGCCCGCAAGCGCACCGGTATGGGACGATGCAGCGCGGGCTCCAGCCTGCGTGCCGCCGGATTTGACAAGGATGATAGGTTTGACCTTTGTGGCTTTTTTGGCGATCTCAAGGAACCTCCTGCCCTCGACCACATCCTCGATATACCCAAGGATGATGTCTGTCTCAGGGTCCTGCATAAAATATTCTATGAAGTCCGTCTCGTTCAGGTCAGCCTTGTTGCCGAGACTGATGAACTTTGAAAAGCCGATCTTGTTGCCGATGGCCCAGTCGAGTATCGCAATACCGAGCGCCCCTGACTGGGAGAAGAATGCAAGTCTGCCTTTGGGGAGCATGCCTGCTGCAAAGGTGGCATTCAGGTCATTTGTGGTATTGATGATGCCAAGACAGTTCGGGCCGAGTATCCGGATATCGCCGGTCTTTCTGAGGGCTTTAAGCTCTTCCTCAAGCAGTATGCCTGCAGAGCCAGCCTCCTTGAATCCGGCGCTGATGATGACCGCTGACCTGATTCCTCTTTTTATGCAGTCCCTGATGCAGTCCGGTACCATGGCAGCAGGGATCGAGACAACGGCTAGGTCGATCTCTTCAGGAACGTCAAAGATGCTTTTGTATGTCTTGATGCCGAGGATCTGGTCTGCCTTGGGATTGATCGGAAAGATCTTATCCTGATACCCGAACTTTTGGAGGTTATTCAGGATCGCAAAGCCGACCTTCTGGGAGTCCTGCGACGCGCCGATGACAGCAACTGACTTTGGATAGAAAAGTGTATCAAGCACGCTTCATCATACTAAAGAACCGGTACGATGGCAAGGACGAATGACAAATGCATACCATAAGACCGGAGCGGGATAAATGCCTCTGCATATGCTATTACTATGGTATAAAATCAGGATCAGGAAAGCCGGGGACTACCATAAAAATTGCGGAAGTATATGCGCATCAGAAGAGTTTTACGATGCTCCGGCTGTCATGGAAAGCATGACAAAAATCCTCATGTCCACTACTTGCCTTCTATCTTTGTCTTGTCCTCGATTACTCCCTCAGCGATGCCCTTTTTGAAGTTCCTGATCGCCTCACCGAGGCTTTTCCCTGCAGAAGGCAGCTTGCTGGGGCCGAAGAATACAAGCGCTATCACCAACACAACGATCATCTCAGGCAATCCGAGTCCGAACATGTTTCCTCCATATGAAACGCTTATCTCTATAATATGCTTACATTGCCAACAAGTTCAAGGGCAGGCGGAAGAACGCCAATAACCTCATCCCCTCCCAGCTCCTATCGTAAAGAGGGGGTGCTGAAGGCCGGCGCGTTATTGTCAGACGCCTTCCTGAATCGGGTCATGGACCGTATCCTCAGAGGCAGCTGCCGACGACTCCGAAGAAGAAACCTCGCCTCCTGCCGGACGCTTTTTCCCTCTGCGGGGTCTCCGCTTTCTGCGTCTCTTCTGCTCCTGCGGCAGAGCAGGCACAGCTTCGTTCACCGCGCCTGCCTGTTCTGTCGGTTCCTCAGCCTGAGCAGGTTCAGCCGCCTTCGCATGTTTCTGGGGAATCTGTTTCTGCTGTGACTGCTTCTGCTGGGCATGCTTCTGTTCAGGCCGGACATGCTCTTTCGGCGGTTCAGGTCTGTCTGTTTCGATTTTGTACTGGCCGGTCAGGAGCTTCGGGTCAGCGATCAGGGCGACCGTAATGCCGAATTCTTTTTCCGTGGCCGCAATATCAGACCGCCAGGTATTGATCATATAGTTCATGCTCTCGACCGGGAGACGGCAGGTGATCTCTTTGGCACCTTCCTTTGTTGCCTGCACATGCATCTCACGGAGTGCAGCGACCGCTGCCATCTCGGCGCTCTTGACAACACCGGTGCCTCCGCAGAGCTCGCACTTATGGTGGCTCGACTCCTGGTACGCAGGCCGCATACGCTCCCGGGTCATCTCGACAATACCGAACTTCGAAATGGGGGTCGTCTCAAAATGAGCCTTGTCCGGGCTCATCGCATCCTTCAGACGCTGCTCGACCTCACGCCGGTTCTTGGAGGATTCCATGTCGATAAAATCAATCACCACAAGTCCTCCCAGATCGCGAAACCTGAGCTGCCGGGCTATCTCATCAGCAGCCTCAAGGTTCGTATTGAGCGCTGTTGCCTCGATATGCTCCTCCTTGCGGGACCTTCCAGAGTTGACATCAATTGCGGTCAGTGCCTCGGTCTTGTCGATCACAATATACCCGCGGGAAGGAAGGTACACAAAGCGCTCATGGATCTTGGCGATCTGTCCCTCGATGTTATGGCATGCGAAGATTGGTTTCTTGTCCTTGTACTGCCTGATGTTTATCTTGCGCCAGGGAACGGTCTTTCGAAGGAATTCCTTGGTGTTCTTGAACGCCTCCGGATCATCGATCAGGACCTCATCGACATCCGAGGTGAGATAATCACGAACGGTCTTAACTGCAAAATCCTGTTCCTTATAGATAAGCGCCGGCGCATGCACCTTCTTTGATTCTGCCTGTATTTTTGCCCAGAGCTTGGTCAGGTACTTCAGGTCATTATCAAGGTCCTCTTCTGTCTTGTCGCTGCCTGCGGTCCGCAGGATAAAGCCCATCTTCTTCGGAAGTTTCAGGGAATTGAAGATCTCCTTCAGTCTGCCCCTGTCCTCCCGGTCCTCGATCTTCCTCGATACGCCAACCTTTTCCTGGCCGGGCATCATGACGATGTACCTGCCGGGGATAGAGAGATAGGTGGTCAGACTTGCGCCCTTGTTGTCCCGTTCGTCCTTCTCGACCTGTACGATAAGCTCATGACCCTTTGCTATGACGTCCTGCATCCTCGGCTTCTTGCTGCCTTCGACCGTGTGCTGATAAAATTCGGGTTTTATCTCGCGAAGCTGGAGGAAACCGTGCTTCTTCTGGCCGAAATCAACAAAAGCAGCCTGCAGGCCCGGCTCCACCCTCACCACTTTCGCCTTATAAATATTGCCTTTGAGATGCTCCTTGCCTGCGGTCTCGACATAGAAGTCGATCAGGGCGTCGCCTTCCACAATAGCCACGCGCTTCTCCTCGGAATGAGCAGCGTTAATCAGTATTCTTTTCTTCACCTTCACCTCGTTGTTCCGTATTCTTTTTGTCCGGTTCATCTGCATCCCGGTCAGGATCTTTGTGAACCAGCAGTATTGATGCTCTCAGCGGCATGTCCGGATACAGGACCGTCGCTTCAATGATCTCCTCAAGAGGATAATCATGAAAATGGGTATCAGGGAACACGATCCTCAGAAACCTGCGTTTCAGCAGAAAACAGCGCCTCGATCTGCCGTCCCCAGAAACCAGAGGGATTATAACATGTTCAAGGTCTTCCTCAAGACCATATTTTCGAATGAGCTCCTGTAATTGCTCCATACATGCAGTTCCTCACTGTCATTCTATCAAATAAATCGGAGAAGACCAACTACGCAGAGCCGGCGGCGTGGGATCTCATTGCGGATTTGACTTTACGCCAAATTGGAATTTAGACTGTATCCCTATGAAAAAAGACCTTATTGCCGTTTTGACAACAGCGCTTGAGACGCTCAATGTTTCCCCGCTGCCGGTCATCGAGATCGAGACGCCGCGCGAGGAATCCTTCGGCGATCTTTCAACGCCGCTCGCCATGGGACTCGCCAGGGCATTGAAGAAAGCCCCGAAAAAAATAGCAGAAGATATCGTGAATGCGATCAGGGAAAGGCAGATCTTTGAGAAGATCGAGATCGCAGGTCCCGGATTCATCAACTTCACCTTTACCCGGGAATATCTCGCGGCATCGTTCAAAGAACTTCTGAAGGCGGAAAGATCATTCCTGCGCGAAAATGTAGGACAGGGCCGCAAGGTGCTGATCGAATATGTGAGCGCCAACCCGACCGGGCCGCTTCATATCGGCCATGCCAGGGGCGCAGCAGTCGGCAATGCGCTCTGCAATCTGCTCGAGGAATCGGGGTACCATATCGAGCGCGAGTACTACATCAATGATGCAGGCAGGCAGGTGAAACTCCTCGGCATGTCTGTGCATGCCAAATATCAGCAGCTTCTCGGCATTGAGGCTCCGTTTCCTGAAGACGGGTACCGGGGTCAGTATATTGATGACGAAGCAACAGCACTCCATGCGGAGAGGAGCGACGCATTCAAAGGCCTCCCCTTTGAGGCCTGCGGCAATGAAATTACGACATGGACATACAGGCGGATGATCGAACTCATCAGGCGAGACCTCGGCCGCTTCGGCATCAGGGACTTTGATACCTGGATCAGTGAAAAAGAGATCTTCGAAAGAGGCGAGGTCCAACAGGCGATCGATGACCTGCAGCAAAAGGGCTTTTTGTACGAAAGCGGCCATGCGCTCTGGTTCCGTTCCACGGATTTTCGTGACGACAAGGACCGCGTCGTGATCAAAAGCGACGGGCAGCACACGTATTTTGCCTCTGACATTGCGTACCACAAGAACAAGCTCGACAGACATTTTGACATCATCATAGACATCTGGGGCGCTGACCATCACGGGTACATCCCGAGGATCGAATCGGTGATGCAGGCATATGGGTACGACATTGCACGGTTCAAGGTGATCCTTGTGCAGATGGTCAATCTCCTGAAGCACGGAGAGCCTTTCCAGATGTCAAAGCGGGCAGGCACCTTTGTAACCCTGAGCGACATAATGGACCTTGTCGGTCCTGACACGACCAAATTCATCTTTCTTACCAGAAAGGCAGACAGCCATCTCGATTTCGACCTCGACGTCGTGACCGCGACCACTGCGGAGAATCCGGTCTTTTATGTGCAATATGCCAATGCCAGGATCAACAGCATCATCGCCAATGCACGGGAAAAGGGCATCGATGCAACGGATGCAGACCTCTCCTTCCTGTCTGAGCCTGCAGAGGTCGGTCTTATCAAGAAACTTCTGACCTACCCCATGGTCCTCGAAGGCGCAGCACGCTCCTTTGAGCCGCACCGGATAACCTTCTATCTCCAGGAATTAGCCGCCATGTTCCACACCTACTACCATAACCACCGGGTCGTCGGCGATGACCCCGGTCTGACCAGCGCCCGCCTCGCCCTCTGCGCAGGCATCAAGATCGTCATCGGCGATGCACTCGGCATCCTCGGCGTTACTGCGCCGGAAAAGATGTAAAGGGTTTTCGGCGCTCCTGACTGCTCCCGCATGAGTTGACAGGGCCCTGAATATCCTGTTTTAATAACGCACGATGATAAAGAAATCAGACAAAATATGGATGGACGGAAAACTTGTTGACTGGGACAAGGCACAGGTCCACGTACTTACGCATACGCTGCACTATGGCCTCGGCATGTTCGAGGGTATTCGCTGCTATAAGACAGACAAAGGCTCAGCGATCTTCAGACTTGACGAACATGTCGACAGGCTCTTCGCATCAGCCCATATCTTTAACATCGAGATACCCTTTTCCAAAAAAGAGATCAGGGATGCGATCATCAAGACCGTCAAGGTCAATAAGCTGAAAGAATGTTACATCAGACCGCTCGTGTATATCGGGTACGGGGCCATGGGGCTCTATCCGAAGGGAAATCCGATCAGCGTTGCCATAGCTGCCTGGCCGTGGGGCGCATACCTTGGCGATGAAGGCATCGACAGGGGTATCAGGATCCAGGTCTCTTCTTTCACACGGCACCATGTGAATTCTTCCATGACGCGGGCAAAGGTCTGCGGTTATTACGTGAATTCCCAGATCGCCAAGAAAGAGGCTATTGCCGGCGGGTTTGACGAGGCGCTGCTTCTTGACCCTGAAGGCTATGTCTCTGAAGGCAGCGGCGAGAATATCTTTATTGTCCGCGACGGACAGATCAAGACCACGCCTCTTACCACCATTTTGGAGGGCATCACACGAGACAGCATTATGAGGATAGCGCGGGACAATAAGATCCCGGTTGTGGAGGAGCGGTTCACCCGTGACGAGATCTACATAGCGGACGAAGCATTTTTTACCGGCACTGCAGCTGAAGTGACGCCCATCAGGGAGATCGACAACAGGAAGATCGGCACAGGAAGCCGCGGCAGGATCACAAAAAAACTGCAGTCCGTATTCTTTGATGTCGTCAAGGGCAAGAACAGGAAATACGATTCCTGGCTTACGAGAATTTAATCGGCAGACAACAGCTGTTCAGGTTGTTCAGCCTGCAGCTTTTAGTCCTAACCCTACAGACTATCAACCTAACCTGCTTTGTATGCATAAATAAAAAAGCCCCCTGAAAGTTCAGGGGGCTTTTTTATTTAATCGAGGCTGCTTATTTCTTGTGGCACTTTCCGCAGTTCGCTGCGTCGCTGGTCTTGAATGCCTTGGTGCCGTTATGGCACTCGCCGCAATTCTTGCCTGCGTTCATGTCAGCCATAAGGTATTTGCCACCCTTCTTCATCGGGAAGATCTTGGTGTGGCAGTCGTTGCACTTCAGGCCCTTGTCAGCGTGGGTCTTGCCATCAAACACGACCTTTCCTGCGCTGCCGCCTGCGAACTCAACGTTCTTTCCCGGAGGAACTGCAAGCGCGCTGCCTACGAATGCTACAATAACAAGCAGAGCTACAAATAATACTGTCTTCTTCATCTCTTCACCCCCTTCCTTTGTTGAATTTTATTCCCTGAATGATCAAGGATTACAAGAACTATGCCAGGCGCATTATACCCCACAAGGGAGTATAAATAGCAAACAAAAAAGGACCTTTCTGCTGATACACCCCCCTTGTGGGATATACGCAGATTCCCGATACGGTCAACACGGTTTCCCGTTTCGGAAAGAGAGCTCAGCAAGTATATCTCAGAGGTAATCCTGTATGTCAAGTATAAAATCTGCGGTTTGCTTTATCGATTACCACCGTGGTAATATTTCTGAAAACTTCCAGGAGAATTTCATGCGTGACAAGATCAAACCAGGATTAACCTTTGACGATGTCCTGTTGCTTCCTGCCAAGTCAGAAGTGCTGCCGAGGGACGTTAATATTCATACCCATCTGACGCCAAAGATCAGGCTGAATGTTCCCCTGCTCACCTCTGCCATGGACACGGTAACCGAGGCATCCATGGCGATAGCTATTGCCCGGGAGGGCGGCATTGGCATTGTCCACAGGGCCATGGCGCCGGACCGGCAGGCCTTTGAGATCGACAAGGTAAAAAAATCTGAAAGCGGCATGATCATAGACCCTATCACGGTCTCTCCTGACTCACCTGTTTCAGAGGCCACAGGCCTTATGGAACGGTATAAGATCTCAGGCGTCCCGGTCACGGTCAATGGAAAATTGGTCGGCATCCTGACGAACAGGGACCTCAGATTTGAGAAGCATTACAGCAAAAAAGTATCTGAGATCATGACAAAAACCAAACTCGTTACCGCAGGGGTCGGCACGACGCTTGATGAAGCAAAAGACCTCCTCAACAAGTACAAGATCGAGAAACTTCCGATCGTAGACAAGGATTACAGGCTCAAAGGCCTGATCACGATAAAGGACATAGAGAAGAGAAGAAAATACCCGAACTCCTGCAAGGACAAAATGGGCAGACTCATGGTCGGCGCTGCCATAGGCACAGGCCAGGATACCATGAAGCGGGTCGAACTCCTGGTCGCTGCAGGTGTTGACGTTCTTGTCATTGATACCGCACATGGCCATTCCAATGCAGTCATATCCACGCTGAAAGCCATAAAAAAGAAATATGATATCGAGATCATTGCAGGAAATGTTGCAACGGCTGAAGGCACGCTTGACCTTATCAGGGCGGGCGCTGATGCAGTAAAGATCGGCATCGGTCCCGGCTCGATCTGCACAACGCGCATTGTTGCAGGAGCGGGTGTTCCGCAGCTGACTGCCATTATGGACTGCTATGCTGTGGCAAACAGAAATAAGATCCCGATCATCGCAGACGGCGGCATCAAATATTCTGGTGACATTGCCAAGGCTCTTGCCGCAGGTGCGAGTTCGGTCATGATCGGCAGCCTGTTCGCCGGCACCGATGAATCACCGGGCGAGGTCGTTCTCTTTCAGGGAAGAAGCTATAAGGTATACCGCGGCATGGGCTCGATCGGGGCCATGACCCAGGGAGCAAAGGACCGTTACCAGCAGGAAGGCGTAGAAACGCAGAAGCTGGTCCCTGAAGGCGTTGAAGGCAGAGTGCCGCACAAGGGTTCTCTGGCCCAGACCGCTCATCAGCTATTAGGCGGCCTTCGTTCAGGTATGGGTTACTGCGGGGCAAAAAATCTTGCTGATTTCCGCAAAAAGGCACGTTTTGTTCAGATCACCAATGCAGGACTGAGGGAAAGTCACGTGCATGACGTCATAATCACCAAGGAGGCTCCCAATTACCGGCCAGAGTGGTAGAACGCTCACCGTGCACACAGGGAGACAGACGAACAGCCATGCATGAAGAAAAGATATTAGTCCTCGATTTCGGCTCACAGTACACTCAGCTCATTGCGCGAAGGATCCGCGACGGTAAGGTCTATTCCGAGATATTCCCGTTCAATGCCCCCAGCGAAAAAATCAGAGCCTTTAACCCCAAAGGCATTATCCTGTCGGGCGGGCCGTCGAGCGTGTACGACGAAGGTGCGCCTGCCCCTGATCTGGAAGTATTAAGACTGGGCATACCCGTGTTAGGCATCTGCTACGGCATGCAGGTTATGGCCCATTATCTGGGCGGCAAGGTCGCCCGGTCAACAAAGAGGGAATACGGCCATGCTGAGCTTATCATCGATAATGACAGGGACTTTCTCTGGGGCATCTCGCAGGAGTCCAAGGTCTGGATGAGCCATGGAGACAAGATAGAGCAGCTGCCCAAAGGTTTCTCGGTCATCGGCCATACGGCCAATTCTCCGGTTGCTGCCATGGCGGATGTCAACAGGCATTTTTATGCGGTCCAGTTCCATCCCGAGGTGGTCCATACGGACGAAGGCACTCGCATACTGCAGAACTTTGTGCACACGGTCTGCGGCTGCAGACCTACCTGGGAGATGTCATCCTTTATTGACTGGTCTGTGGCGGACATACGGACAAGGACAGAAGGCAAAAAGGTAATCTGCGCATTGAGCGGCGGCGTGGACTCATCGGTCGTTGCGCTCCTGCTTCATAAGGCGATCGCCGACAGCCTCACCTGCATCTTTGTTGACAACGGTCTTCTCCGCAAAGGAGAGGCTGAAAAAGTGAAAAAGACCTTTGAGGGTCATTTTCATATCAGACTCATCTATATCGACGCACGGAAGCGGTTTCTGGAAAAGCTGAGCGGCATTACTGATCCGGAGAAAAAGAGAAAGATTATCGGCAACGAGTTCATTGCCCTCTTCGAAGAAGAGGCTAAGAAGATAGCGGATGCCGAGTTCCTTGCGCAGGGAACGCTCTACCCGGATGTGATAGAAAGCGTATCCTTCAAGGGGCCCTCAGCCGTGATCAAGAGCCACCATAATGTCGGCGGTCTGCCTGAGGTGATGAACCTGCAGCTCGTGGAACCGCTCAGGGAACTCTTCAAGGATGAGGTCCGCATACTGGGCGAAGAGCTGGGCCTGCCTGAGGAGATCTGCTGGCGCCATCCCTTCCCCGGCCCCGGATTGGCCATACGCTGCATCGGTGACATAACCGGGGAAAAGCTGCATATCCTCAGAGAGGCTGATGCGATCGTGCTTGATGAGATCAAGGCCGCAGGTCTGTACCGCGAAATATGGCAGGCCTTTGCCGTGATCCTGCCGATCAAAAGCGTCGGGGTCATGGGAGATGAACGCACCTACGATAATGTTGTCGCTGTTCGGGCGGTCACCAGTGTCGACGGCATGACCGCTGATTGGGCAAAGATCCCCTATGAGGTGATGGGAAGGATATCGAACCGGATCATCAATGAAGTGAAAGGCGTCAACAGGGTAGTGCTTGACGTAACCTCAAAGCCTCCCGGAACGATCGAGTGGGAGTAGAAATAGTAATAAGTAATAAGTAACGGGTGAAAGATGTTACCCTTCACTCATCACTCATCACCTATCACGTAATATTATGGATATAAAATTTTATCTTAAAGATAAACAGACGCTGATAGATACGTTCTTCAGGGAATTGTACGGCAGACAGCATCATCCCCCTATTCTGCAGGAAGCTATGCTCTATTCGCTTTTTGCCGGAGGAAAACGAATACGGCCTATCCTTGCGCTCGCAGCATACGAAACCTGCGGCGGCGATCCGAACGAGATCGTTCCCTATGCGTCGACACTCGAGCTGATCCATACCTATTCCCTGATCCATGATGATCTTCCTGCCATGGACAATGATGATCTGAGGAGGGGTAAACCCACGAACCACAAGGTATATGGCGAGGCGGTCGCTATCCTTGCGGGAGACGCCCTTCTCACCGAAGCATTCAGTATCCTCTCGGATACTTCCCTGTCATCTAAGGTTCCCGTATCTCACCAGATGGCAGCACTGCGGGAAATAGCCCTCGCCTCAGGCCTTGACGGCATGGTGGCCGGGCAGGTTCAGGATATGCTCTCCGAGAATCAGGAGCCTGATGCTGAAACCCTTCAGTTCATCCATTCGCACAAGACCGGGGCCTTGCTGCGCGCGTCAGTGCGTATCGGTCCTATTCTCTGCGGGAGCAGCCAGGAAGTGCTTGATGCCCTGACGACCTATGGGACCAACATCGGCCTTGCGTTCCAGGTGATCGATGATATACTTGACATAGAGGGCGATACCGAGGAAATGGGCAAAACAGCAGGCTCTGATGAAAAGATCAACAAGATGACTTACCCTCGTTTTTACGGCCTGCAGAGGTCAAAAGAGATAGCCCAAAACCTTATTACCAACGCAAAGACTGCTCTCTCTCTCTTTTCATCTGAAGCTGATCCGCTCAGGGAAATTGCCGATTATCTCCTGACAAGGAGGAACTGATGATCCTCGAAAAAGTATCTTCCCCGCAAGACCTCAGAACGCTCAGTGCTGATGAGCTTAAAACATTGTCCGATGAGCTCAGGACCCTGATCATAGAGACCGTTGCCGTAAATGGAGGGCATCTGGCATCCAACCTCGGCATCATCGAGCTGACCATTGCACTTCATCATGTCTTCAACTCGCCCGTTGACAAGATCGTATGGGATGTCGGCCATCAGTCCTATGCCCACAAAATTCTGACCGGCCGAAAAGAGACATTCACGACCCTCAGGACAGAGAAGGGTATTTCGGGTTTTCCAAAAATAGCGGAAAGTCCGCATGACGCCTTCGGCACAGGCCATAGTTCAACATCCATATCCGCCGCCCTCGGACTGCTTGAGGCGCGGGACAGAAATCATGAGCAGTTCAAGGTGATAGCGGTGATCGGTGACGGCGCCCTCTCAGGAGGCATCGCCTTTGAAGGCATGAACAACGCCGGCCACGGCAAGAAAGACCTTATCGTGATCCTGAACGACAATGAGATGTCCATATCCCCCAATGTCGGGGCCCTTTCAGCATATATGAACAGGATCCTTACCGACGAGCGATATCGCAAATTCAAAAAGGATACGATATCCTTTCTTGAGGGCATACCAAAGCTCGGCGGCTCTGTTGCAAAGATCGCGAGAAAGACCGAAGAGACCCTGAAAGGCATGATCCTTCCCGGCCTGCTCTTTGAAGAGCTCGGCTTTGACTATATCGGTCCTATTGACGGCCACAACACCGAACTGCTGATCGAAACATTGAACAGGATAAAGTCCTCGACATCGCCCACCCTTGTCCACGTGATCACAAAAAAAGGCAAGGGATATGAGTTCTCCGAAAAAGACCCCTGCGTGTTCCACGGCATCGGCCCGTTTGAAGTCGAGACAGGCTCGCCGCTCAGCACCGGCTCGGTCAGCTACAGCGCTGCCTTCGGCACCTGTCTTGCTGAACTGGCAGAATCAGACCCGAAGGTTATCGCCATCTCTGCGGCAATGAAGGAAGGGACCGGGCTCGACTGCTTTGCGGAACGTTTCCCTGACCGTTTTTATGATGTCGGCATTGCAGAGCAGCATGCCGTAACCTTTGCTGCAGGCCTCGCTGCCGGAGGACTCAAACCCGTGGTTGCTGTGTACTCTACATTTCTGCAGCGCGCGTACGACCAGATCATCCATGATGTCTGTCTCCAGAACCTTCCGGTCGTATTTGCCATAGACAGGGCCGGTCTCGTCGGTGAAGACGGTCCCACTCACCATGGCATCTTTGATATATCCTTCCTCAGACATATCCCAAACCTCACCTGCCTTGCACCGAAGAATACCGAGGAGCTGAGATTGATGCTTGCCTGGGCATTGGACCATGCAGGCCCGGTGGCGATTCGCTATCCGCGCGGCAGGGCGCCGCAGTCCGGTATTCCTGCTTCTCCCATGGCTCCGGGACGGGCGGAACTGCTCCATGAAGGTAATGACATGATCATCATGGCGATCGGCAACACTGCCATCGATGCTCTCCGGGCAGCAGTTCGTCTTGAAGCCGCAGGCATTCATGCTTCCGTGATCAATGCCCGGTTCATCAAGCCCCTTGACCGCGACATCATCCTGTCCATGGCATCTCGCATACCCAGAATCCTTACCGTAGAGGAGAATGCCCTTCAGGGAGGGTTCGGCAGTGCTGTTATGGAGTGCCTCAATGAAGCAGCGATATCACACACAGCCGTGAAACGACTCGGCATTCCGGATCATTTTATTGAACAGGGCAGCATGAGCAGTCTCAGAGCCGCCTGCGGCATTGACGAAGAAGGCATCTATCAGGCCGCCCTCTCCTTCATGAAAGAACCCCTGAAGACAGGTGGGTAATCTGCAGGTATTTAGGGGGATACGTGGAAACAATGTTCCGGGATCTCAAAAAGTTCATACCTGACAGACTACGGTCTAAGCAACCTAATAAGCTCCACCGATGAAACAAAAAGACAGATTGGACAAGATCATGGTTGACAAACAACTGGTGAAGAGCAGAGACCGGGCAAAGGCGCTCATCATGGCAGGAAATGTCCTCGTTGACGGAAGACAGGAATCCAAGGCAGGCGCTCTCATTGATGTCAACGCTGTTGTAGCTCTCACGGAAAAGGATATTCCGTTTGTGAGCAGAGGCGGCGTCAAGCTCGAAGGAGCGCTGGCCTTTTTCAGGATCGATCCTGCCGGCAAGACCATAATGGATATCGGAAGCTCCACCGGCGGTTTTACCGACTGCGTATTAAAACACGGAGCAGCACGCGTCTATGCCATTGACGTCGGTTATGGCCAGCTTGACTGGTCTCTGAGGAATGACCCGCGCGTCATCCTGCACGAAAAGACGAACATCCGGCATCTGGAGCATGACCGCATCCCTGAACTGGTCGATCTCGTCGTGATCGATGTATCATTCATCTCCCTCACCCAGGTGCTGCCCAGAGCGCTCGATTTTCTCTCTCCCGAAGGCAACGTGCTGGCCATGGTCAAACCTCAGTTCGAGGTCGGCAGAGAAATGGTCGAAAAAGGCGGCGTCATACGCGATGAGCAGAAAAGACGCTCTGCAGTACAAAAAGTAAGCGAATTTTCCGCAACTGCCGGGTTCCTGGTCATGGGGGATTACGAGTCTCCCCTGCCCGGACAGAAAGGCAACAGGGAATATTTCATTCACCTAAGGAGAAAGAATCATGTATGAGCCGAAAATTCTGATAGGACTCGACTACTCCGTCGCGTCCAAAGAAGTCATAGAGATCCTGATCGAGGCGGCAGATGACGCGGAGATCTTTCAGGAGATCGCGAGGACGAACACGAACAGACCGGAAATCCTGGAATTGCTGCATGAACACCCGGACACGCCTGCTGATGTCAGAAGCCTGATCTCAGGGTCTCTTCATCTGCCTGCCAAAACTGCAACAGAGATTGCAAAGGTGGAGAGGCCGAAAGAGGCCCGCGTGCAGAATGTCCTTCAGAAGATCCAGACGCTGACCGTCTCCCAAAGGGTCCAGCTTGCCATGAAAGGAAGCAGGGAGATCCGCGGGATCCTGATCAAGGACACCAACAAAGAGGTCATGCTCAGTGTGCTGGACAACCAGAAGATCACTGACACGGAAATTGAACTGATCGCCCGCTCCCGTTCGGTCAACGAGGAAGCACTGCGCAGGATCGCCAAGAACAGGGAGTGGCTCAAGTGCTATGCTGTGGTTTATGCATTGGTGACAAACCCCAAAACACCTCCCGGGATCTCGGTCGGTATGGTAGGCGATCTCAAGACCAAGGACCTGATAATCCTCGAAAAAAATAAAAATGTGCCTGAAGTCATCCGGAGTGCAACGAAGCGGCTGCTACAGATGCGAAAACCGAAATGAGCTGCACCTCCCCGGAGCGTATGATTTGAGAACAAGACCCGGTTTCCGATGAAGCTGTCCGCCGGGCGCCTCCGCAGCAGCCTTGCATTCCGGACGATCGCTCCTGTTGTAGCGATAGCGCTGATAGCCTGGATCAGCCTGTACATCTTTGTCCTGCGTTCAGTCTCCCAATTCGCTGACAATCGGATACGCGAGTCATTTGTCGAAATGGCCCATGATGTATACCTGGTCTGTGACCGGAGCCTGAACGAACTGTATAAGACCGGCACGTTTGATGAGGAAAGCACCATACGGATAAAAAAGACACTTGCGCTCGACATGATCGGGGATTTCATGCGCCAGAACAAGCTCGCAGGCATGGTCATGCATCAGGGGAAGATGCTGTTTGCTGCAGAAGGCACCCCAAAAGAACTTTCAGACGCTGCCGCAAAGCTGAACAACAGCAATGCCGTTACGGCCTTTCCTCTCGGCAGTCGTACCTACTACGCCTACCAGATCAGATTTCAGCCCTGGGAATGGGACATTACGCTGATCAAGGACGCTGCAGATTACGCGTCCCTGCTGCACAGCGTCAAGCTCGCTTATGGCATTACCGGCTTTATGCTGACCGCCGTGACCCTGCTCTTTATATATTCTCTCAGAAAGAATATCCGTTATCCTCTCAGCAGCATCCTCGACCCGATCAGCAGAGGGGAGATGCCTGTCTATAGGGGTATCACTGAATTCGAGCACTTGAGCAACAGCATTAGAAGTGCCATGGAACTCCGTGACCGGGAGACCCGCATGCTGAACAATATTTATCACCTTGCGGCAGTGAAGCGGGGAAAGGATTATTTTGACGAAGTTGCGATGACGATCTCGCGGCTCTTCTCCCTGCACGCCTATCTGTCTAAGCTTAACCCTGACGGAGAAACCGAGCAGATCGTTTCCCTGCATATAAACGGCGCCATCCGCAAGGGTTTCGGCATGCCCCTCAGGGGTACCCCGGACGAAAGCGTGATCGAGAAAAAACATATTGTTGTCATCGAAGCTGGGCTGAGGCAGCAGTTCCCTGACGTAAAGGCCTTTGCTGAGGTCAATGCCGATTTTTTCATCGGCTTCGCGATCTTCAACAGTAAAAGTGAGGCGATCGGTATTATCGGCGCTTTTGGCGAGAGGCGGGAGATCACAGAATCGGACATCAAGGTTCTTCAGACCATAGGACAGATCGTTGCAGCAGAGTTCGAACGCAGCGACGAGGAAAAAGAGAAGGAGAGCATCAGGGAGCAGCTTTTTCAGGCGCATAAAATGGAAGCTATCGGCACCCTTGCGGGCGGTATAGCGCATGATTTCAATAATATGCTCCAGGGCATTCTGGGACATGCATCCCTGCTGAAGGCTCTGATCAAACCGGGGACATCCCTGTATGAATCAGCGGATACGATCGAACATATTGCGGACCGCGCTGCACAGCTTACCCGGCAGCTTCTTGGCTTTGCAAGAAAGGGGAAATACCTTATAGAGCCCATTTCGGTCAATGAAGTTATCAACGCTGTTCTGAAGATCATTACAAAGACCTTTGACAGGAACATAGAAATAGAAACCGACCTCAGCAGTGAAGGCATGACCATTGAAGGCGACCGAAGCCAGATCGAGCAGGTTATTCTGAACCTCTGCCTGAATGCCAGGGACGCCATGCCGGGCGGTGGGACACTCCGCATTGAGACAGCCATAAGGAGCGATGCGCCGGACAGCATCGGCCGCGGAGATACGTTTTCCCAAAAGGTGACCATAAAGATAACTGACACAGGGTCAGGCATTGCCGAATCAGTTAAAGAGCATATATTCGAGCCTTTTTTTACGACAAAGGAACTGGGCAAGGGAACCGGCATGGGTCTTGCCATGGTTTATGGCGTTGTCAAGAATCATGCAGGCACGATCAATGTTGAAACTTCTCAGGGAAAGGGCACTACATTCACCGTAAGCTTTCCGGCTTCAAATCCGGTCGCCAGTGTCATACAGGCAGTGCAGCCGGCGCCTGCTTCCGGCAGAGGAACGATCCTTATCGTTGACGATGAAGATTACATCAGAAGCATACTCCAGACCATGCTTGAGAAACTTGGATACCGCGTGATCTCTGCGGTCAACGGCAAAGAGGCTCTTGAGGTATATGCCGAACAGCAGGCAGACATTGACCTCGTGATCCTGGACCTTATCATGCCTGTCATGAACGGCGAGGAAGCATTCCACCGTCTCAGAGAAATCAACGAAAAGGTAAAGGTCCTTATAGCCTCCGGACATACCACTGCAGGAGATCCGGGTTTTCCGCTTCAGCAGGGCCTGCACGGCTTTATCCAGAAGCCCTTCTCTCTGCACAGTATCGCTGATAAAGTCCAGTCCCTGCTTTCCGTCTGATCCTGCGCTGCCTTGCGCAGAAGCCGACAGGCGGCTCTGTTTACAGCGCAGTCGATCTCATCAATCCTCCCGGGACGTTCTCGCGCTTTCTTATGCAATTACCTTTGAAATAATGCTTCTGCCCATTACACTCCCCGTTCGTTCGGGTCGAATATAATCTTATGCAGCTGCATATTAAGCCTCACCTCAAGCCTGTCCTGAAGGATCCAGCCCGCAAGCTCCCGCGGCTCAATACTGCCGGCTGCCGGAGAAAAAAGGACCGTGCAAAGGTTCGCAAGTCCCTGTTCCCTTACCAGCTTCCTTGACCATTCATAATCGTGCCTGTCGCAGATAACGAACTTGATCTCGTCTGCCGGTTTTATGTGTTCAAGATTGGCAATATCGTTTTTTCCGCTCATACGGCTTGAAGGTGTCTTCATGTCCATGATCACGATCGCGCGCCTGTCCAGAGCGCTGATGTTCATGCTGCCGTTCGTCTCAATAAGCACCCGGTATCCTGCATCCAGCAGCCTCTTCGTAAGTTCCACGACCTCATCATGCTGCAGCAGCGGTTCGCCGCCGGTGATCTCCACAAGGTTCAGCCCGGCGACTCTTACTTTTTCGATGATCTCTGCAACGGTCATTTCGGTCCCGCCCTCATAGGAATAGGAGGTATCACAGTACGCGCACCTGAGATTACAGCCGCTCAAACGGATAAATGTGCAGGGAGTCCCTGCATAGGTTGATTCGCCCTGAATGCTGGTAAACAGTTCGCAGACCTTCATGGATTTCCGTTATGTCCCTGATCTGATCGTCATATAGCCTGAGAAGAGTATAAGAGCTCCGCCGAGAAGAGAATTCTGGCCCGGCACTTCCTGGAGAAAAAACATGCTCAGCAGGATTGCACACACCGGCTCCAGATAACCGAGCACTGCGGCCCTGCTTGCCGATACTTCCCGGAGCCCGCGGTAATACAGGACCGGGGCAATGATCGAATGAACCAGGCCCGTGAAAAGAAAGCTCCAGAGCGCATGCATGGGAAACTCCCGGATAAAGGGTGCAAGACATACAAGGATGGTGATATTCACGATGTAGGCAATCATGAAGGGTCGGTATTGTGCGGCATATCTCCTTGCGATAATAATGATTACAGCATATGAGGCACCGGAAGCAAGTCCGGACAGGATCCCTATCAAATGACCCGGTTGCACCGAAAACCCGTCGAGCATGATCCAGAGTCCTATGGACGAAATGACAATAGATCCGATCAGCAGCATCGTGATCTTTTCCTTAAGAAACAGGGCAGCGAGAACAGCAACAATAATAGGGGCGGAATAATGCGTAAGTACGGCATTCGATATGGTCGTCATTTTAAATGCATAGAAAAAGGCAAGGCTGTTCACCAGGCTGACAAGACCTAACAGAACAGGTGCTGCAAGCTTTTTCCTGCCCCCTACTTCTTTGATGTAGCCCTTATGCCATACAATAAGCGACTGCACCGTGACAGCAATAACCAGTGAGTAGAACAGAAATATATGCACCGGCACGTCAGAAAGTCTGACTATCACACCGAGGGAACTCCAGAGAACAATGGCAAGAAGGATGTAGAACTGGGCCATGAGGCGGCGTTACGGTTTCCGGAATCTCTTTTTTAAGGCTTTTTCGACATGGGGAGGGACCAATCCTCGCACTGAACCGCCGAGGGATGCCATCTCCTTGACGATCGTGGCGGTAAGATACGAGTACTCCTCGCTCGGCATCATAAAGACCGTCTCAATGTCAGAAGAAAGTCGTCTGTTCATAAGAGCCATCTGCAGTTCGTACTCAAAATCCGATACTGCCCGAAGCCCCCTTATGATGGCAACCCCTTTTCTCCCGGACACATAATCCACCAGAAGGCCGTCGAACATCTCCACCCTCACCTGTTTATATTTCTTCAGCGTTTCGCGAATCAGGTCCAGTCGTTCTTCGATGCTGAACAAGGGGTTCTTTTTCGGATTCGGAGCAACACCCACAATAAGATGATCGAATATCCTCAGACCCCTCTTCACAAGGTCAAGATGACCATTGGTGAATGGGTCAAACGTACCCGGATAAATGCCTAATTTTCTGTTCATGGTCCATTCCTGTAGAGGGCAAGTCTCGTATCGCCGTACCGGTACTGCTTCATGAGCCTGAGGCGGCCTGCAGCATCGGGTACAACCACCTTTGCTCCATGCTCACAAAGCAGCACGCCCTGTGCATCTAAAATACCATATTTGCTGATCAAGGGAAGGATTTTCTCTATCTCATCCGAGTTATAAGGCGGATCTGCAAAGATAACGTCATATGTCTCTCCGGTCAAAGAAGCTCTCTGCAGGAATGATTCAACCTCCTCGCAATGAACAGATGCCTTTGACGCCAGATCGAGCTTTTCGATCAGTTCACTGATCGCCCTTGCCCTCGGACGCACGGATTCAATGAAAACCACATGTTCTGCTCCGCGCGACAGCGCCTCTATGCCCATTGTGCCGGTCCCTGCGTAGAGGTCAAGAAAAGATGCGCCCCCGATCTCATTTCGCAGGATATCGTAAACAGCCTCCCGGACCTTTGCCGGCGTTGGCCTGAGGTCGTCCTTCCCTGCCCTTTTGACAAAGAGTTTCTTTGAACCGATCTTTCTTCCCTTAAATTCCCCTGCCGAAATGCGCATATATTACCTCAGCCTTCTAGTGTACGATCCTGATGTAGTCTACACCCTCAAAGGTCGTAGCCACCACCCTGCCGGTCACATGCACCGGGACATGCGTCCCGTTCGACAGAAGGGTGATCACCGCATTGCGGTTGCACTTGACCATCAGATCAGGTATTCCGTCATGATCATAGTCGCCAAGCGCATAGGGCCATGTAACCGCAGGGATCGATCCGCCCAGCCGCAAGAACCTTGCCCTGTTCGTTATACGTCCAGCTCGTTATAACTGCCTGTCCTGAGCTTGTCGAATGGGTCTCTGAAAGCCTGTTCTTCTTGCTATCGTAGGTCCATGTGGTTGTGTTGCCCAGAGGGTCTGTTTCCGACAGTTTGTTTCCTACCGCATCGTAGGTGAAGGTTGTGCTGTTGCCTGCAGGGTCTGTCTTTTGGAGCACCCTGCCTTTGTTGTCATAGATGAATACCGTCAGGTTGCCGTTTCTGTCTTTGACAATCTCCTGTCTGCCTGCGATGTCGTGGCTGTATTCGATCTTATTGCCATATGCATCTATATGGGCAGTGAGTCTGCCTGTTTTGTCATAGATGTTTCTGACCGGGGTTATACCCCTGGGGTCTTTGATGTCTGTCAATCCATGGTTGCTGTTATACGTATATGTGGTCTTGTTGCCAAGCTGGTCGGTGACAGAGGCCAAGTCTCCCTTTGTGTTGTATTCATAGGTGATCACTCCGTTGTTCGGGTCGGTAATCTTTGTTATGCGTTTTTGGCTGTCCCTGACAAAGGTCACCCCTTTACCTGCAGAGTGGGTTATGCCTGCTGTGTTATATGTAACTGTGTTGCCGTTGGGGTCTGTGATACCCTTTACCCCGAAGCTCTGGTCAAGGTCAAAGACCATGCCCTCAACCGTGGTGAGGATATAACCATTAGGGTCGTAGGGCTCAAGGGTATCGAGGTCAAGGAGCAGGCCACTCGTAAAATAGAGCTGGCCCAGGTTTTTTGGCCTGAGGGTCGAGGTCGTGCCGGGCCGTGCATTATACCCTATGGCAAGGGTCAGACTCTCAAAGGGCATAAGGTATTGGCAGTTGGCCGGGATGCCGGACTGGTGATAGGTGTCTGTGGCAGTGACTGCCATGTCGAACTCCTCGACCTTGCCGTCAGGCAGGGTTATGGCAACATACGGGCCGAAATCGTTCTGGATACAGTATGTGGTTGATAATCCGGTCCCGTAGGCGATCTCATACCAGCCTACGCCCTGAAGCGTGCTCTCCTCGATCTTGATGTTCTGAATATCAATACTCCAGCCATATCCGAAATCACGGCTTGCCTTGTCTCTGCTGTCATACGTGCGGGTGACGGTCACCGGTATGCCGGCAACAGGGATGTTTACATCGGTAAACGATACGGTGAAGTTGCCTACCTTCATATCGCCGCTGATCTGGTATGTAACCATGGAAGACTGGGTTGCACCGTTTACGTCTGTTACGGTCAGGAGGATGTCATACAGTCCGTTCTTGAGAAGCGTTGGATCGAGGCTGCCGAGCGGGCTGCTGGTGACTGATGTGGTACCACGACTGAACTCAAGGAACTGGCTCTTTCCAACAGGCGAATACCAGAGCTGGTAGTACAGGAGGCCCTGACTGTTGGCAGTCCCGGTGATCGTCACCGGGGCAGAGACGTTTGTACCATCTGAAGGGCTTGTGATTTCGACCGAGGGCTGTGACGTAACAGCAGGGTTCCTGATACCAAAGGTCATTGTGCTGCTGGTGGTATTGGAACCGGCATCCGTTGCCGTGACAACTACGGTATGACTGCTTCCGGCTGCATATCCGGCTGTGCTGATCTGCGTAACCGGCAGGGTCGTTGTCTGGGTCAAGCCGTCAAGGGTCATGGCGATCACCGCATTCCCGGAGTTGTCAGTGGCAAAGGTCTCCTGGTCGCCGTTAGCAGCAGAGAGAGGCTCTACACTGTCGCATATCGAAGCTAAGGCAATAAGCCGCCTAAGGACAACAAAGGCGATTGCAGCCTTCAGAAGCATGATCTGTTGTTGTCTTTGTCTTATGTGGTCAATTGGTGCCATGTTTTTCTTCGTACTGCTACCCTTGCTCATGTTGTATGGTTTAAGTTGGCAACGTCCCACACGAGCTCTCATAGTTGATCTTCTTGAGGGCCTGCAGGGCCATGACGGTATCAAGGTTGGTCACTTCATACCCATCATGGCCTCCTCAGGCATAACTCAGCTCGTCGATATAAGAAAGAAGAAGGTTGCTGTCTGTGCCTGCCATGGAAAGAGCCTGTACGCGTTCGGAAAGGTGATCGCTGGTCTCAAGGCCCTGTGACCTGAGCCAGGTATCGGCATATTGATACTGGGCGGTGTATGGGTAGCTGAAGCGCTGCAGGGTTTCGATGACAGCAACGGTGGCAGGGAGAACGTCTCGCTGTGATATCTCGTTGCCCCATGAGCCGTCAGGGTTCTGGACGGAGAAGAGGTAATTCAGTCCCTGTGTGATCGCAGGCGTCTGCGCAAGGGCTGCAGATGCAGAGATGAACTGGATAATCACCAGCAGCATGATTGCTATCTTTTTCATGTATTTCCCCCCAAGTGGTGTATCGTTATAGTGTTGTTATCGCTCTTAATGATGCCTTATAAATTCAATCTCTGGAGCATCCGGGTATAACTACTACGGCTTTCATAATCACGATTTATCGTTTAACCTTGCGCCTTTTAAGGAAGGCAGCAGCAGCCTGCATCAGCATGATCTGCCGGTGGTGCCGCTGTTGTCTTCTATGGTCAATTGCCATTATCGTCTTGTTTGCCTGTATCTGTCATTTCGTCAAATTACATCGCCACGGTCATCACAAGATTGTATCCTGTGAAGGGCGTGGGCATGGCCCTGATTGCTGTTTTACAGCTAATTGTCCCTTGCATGTTAAGGTCTTAAGCTCTTTTGGCAAGGTGAAAGAACTACCATCTTGCGCGGTATGTCAGGCACTTTTCCAGAATGGAGAAGTGCCTCAAATGGCACAGCAGCAGGATCATAATCTTTCTCAATCATGATCGTATCTGACACAATGCTTAGAAAATCTTTATCATCAGATGCTATGCTTAACTCAACAATGTAGTCTGTGTTTAATGAGCTTATGAAATCTATAATTTGTAGGTATCTCTTCCCTTTTTCTTTATATACATACACGGGATATGTTTGATCAATCGTCTTAGTCTGTCTACTTCTTTCTCCTTTTTTAGCAACATCAACAGAAATATTGAAACGATATCTTTTATTCATGAAGTTCAATGAAATAGTTGGACCAGCCTCATTTTGTAGTAATAAGAAAATATTGGTCTTACCTGAACATATTCCCTTAAATTGTCCGCAGTATATAAGGCGTTTCTCTGCAGCCATCGCTATGGATGAACTGACCATCAGGACAATAATGATAATGACCGTAAGCATAATAGCTCTTTTCATTCGCAATATCCTCCAAGTTTGTTTTTTGCCCATTTTTGACAATTAAAACCAGTTAGGCAATAACGTTCCTCTGTTTCATCGAGTGATGCATCAGCTTTGACTGCGCTCAAAAGAGCTTGGGTATTTTTGCATTTTTTCTTCTCGCACTTACCCTGCATATCTCCATTATCAGCTGCTTGTCTATCTAAATTCAGATCAACCATTACATGACCGGGGCCTTTAATAATGCACGGCGATATGCCCTTTTGGGGGCTAAGAGAGGAACATACTTTGGGGACGTTGATTCTAATAGTGTCATTAATCCTCACTTCGCTTTTCCGCCCTAGCGATAGTTCTTGATATGCTCGAACTATTTACACCCACATGCCGGGCTATCTCTGCAGACGTCAGTCCAAGCTCATCCCTGCCTTTCAGAGCAATCTGTGCCCGCGCCCCGCTCACCTTGCGCCGCTTGCTCCCACCCCTAAGCTCCACTGAACTTATTCCATGCTGTTGACATTCCTCTTCAATTATCATCTCGATCGTCAGACCGCTACGCTTATTCCTGTGTTGCCGCAACTGCCGGCCTTCAGCATCGTTAAGCACCTTGTTCACAAAATCACCACCACCTAAAATGCGCTCATCAAAGGCCTCTTTCTGCCCCCTTCTCCTCATGGACAATACCTGGGACCATCCCCCCTGACTCCTGATCAGCCCTCCTCCTCTTAGCTCCTTTACGTGGTCTTCTCCAATTTCTTCGTTCATATACTTCCGGTATCCATGAAGGGCTTCCCGCCGGGTAATGCCAAACTGGGCCAGTACATAATCAGTATCCATCCAGGTGTTCCTGTCCTTGCCGATAATGGTACGATGACCGCTCCATTTATAGCTGTCCAGTTCTTCCATGGTCTTTACGATCCCCGCACGAAGCGGATTCAGATGGATGTACCGGAGAAGCGCCAGAAGGTATGTATCTTCGTCGCAGAGAATCGATTTATATCTGTTTTCAAACAGATGCCCGGTTCGATGATGGCGACGATTATAATACTGGGCATACCACGTCAGGAGTTTTCTCATGACAGAGGAAAGACCCTCCCTGCCACTCTTAAATAATAGGTGCACGTGATTGCTCATGAGCACCCATGCGTAGATCGTAGAACTGCCCTCTGTGACATTCTTCTCCAGACGTTTCAGGAAAAGAGCCCTGTCCTGGTCATCGTCGAATATGTCTGCCTTGTTGATGCCCCGCACCATAATATGATGCAGGGCTCCTGATATATCCAAACGGGCCTGTCGTGGCATGAACTATCCTATCGGGCATTCGCCTGTCTGTCAACTATATTACGCGTTTAGCATCTACGTCCCCAAAGTTCTTTCCTTTGAGATGGTCAATGCTGACGAAGATGCTGCTGGCTGCTGCTGACGAAATGGTACAGGTGATCGATACGGGACAGCTGCTATAAGAGTAATAGTGACAGTAAAACAGTTCGTCGGGGAGATAAAAGAAACTTTGACAACTTAAAGCATATGTTTATGTAATATTCATTAATTATTTGGAAATATTAACTTTTTATATATCTCCCGTTCTTCATTGCTGAGTTCATGCCAGAATTGTGAGCGCTCAAGCCTTCTCATCCTCTCCTCAGGCGGAATATGCTGCATTCTCCTGATCCTTCGGGTCATATCCTGACTATTTCCGGCAGATTGGGGGGCAACTCTCTGCAATCTTTCCCTCAGTCTTTCCTTTCCATGCGGATCAAGATCTCGGTATGTCCGATACCGTTCTCTCAGTTTCTGCCTTTCCTCCGGATTAAGCTCCCGGAACGTCTCAAAATTGCGCTGTATCCGTTTCCTGCTCTCCGGCGGCCGGGATTTCCATGCCCGGTAATTCTCGATCACCTGCTTCTTCTGATCAGGAGGCATGGATTGCCAGCGCTTTCTATTGTTCTCATTGTGGTCATCGCCGGCAGAGGCTGTACCGAGTTGCATCACCAGAAGCAATGCCGCAGCAGCCATGTATAACATGTTAGTCATGTAAGGCTCAGCTCCAGGGAGCTTCTTTCCGGTTCCTTTATGCTCCTGGACGGCTCTTCAGCAAAGGGCAGATCGTCAATCTTGACGAGCTCATCAAGCTCTTCAAAAAAGTCACCCTCCTGCAGAATGAGCAGATTTGCGATGATCTCATCCTCACTGATATCGCCGGCGGTGACTGCCTGGATCGGAGACTGCTTCCTGGCAAGCTCCTGTATGGATCGGCCCTTTAGTCCCGTATAATACACCGCAAGTCCCACGACAAGGATCAGGGCAGCAGCCAGTGACATAATCGCGCGCACTGAGACCGCATTCCTCCGGGGCTTCGCAGACTGAAGGATATTCCTGCGCATTCCGTCGGGAGGGGCACTATCCTCCCATGCATCAAGTACCTGCCACCCCTTGAGCAGTTTTGCGTAGTTAGCAGCGCACTGATCACAAACGCCAAGATGCTGACGAATGCTCTCCCCGGCGGCCGGAGCAAGCTCGTGATCCATATACGCTGACAGATTATCCTTAATTTCCCTGCAGTCCATGCCTGACCTCCTGTTCATTGAACACAGTTAACTGCTCCTGGTTTCATCTCTTAAAGCTGAAAGCTCTTCCGCAAGAACAGATTTTGCCCTGTGGACCCTTAACTTGATGGCATTGACAGAGCAGCCCATGATGCCCGCAATCTCGTCATACGAGAGGCCGTGATACTTGCTCAGGATCACGGCAAGACGCATATTATCAGGAAGCCTGCTCACGGCATGCGTCACCTTTTCCCTAAGCTGTTCCCTGCTGATACGCTCCACAGGATCCTCGTTCTTTGCAGGCAACTCCGGCAGCGACTCGTCATCAACAGAAACGATAACCGCCTGTCTTCTGACCCTGAGGACATTGAAGCAGAGATTTCTGACAATGGTATAGAGCCAGGTGGTGAACTTTGCTTCAGGGGTATAGGTTGCTGCTGCCTTATAGATGCGGATAAAGGCATCCTGGGTCACGTCCTCAGCCTCATCAGAATCATTCAGAAAACGCAGGGCAAGGTTATAAACAGAGCGCTGATGCCGGGCAACAAGGAGTTCAAAGGCCTTTGCGTCGCCCTTCCTGATCAGCCCCATGAGGCGGACATCGGTCTCTTCACTGCTGTCAGTCAAGCGGGGGGAACACGAGGAAACTCTTATCCGGAGCAGCTCCTGCTATCTTCACTTTTCTGCCTATGACCTCAAGCCTGCCTTCGGAAAAGAGTCTGATCGCCTCGGGGAATATCTTATGCTCCAGCCTCAGTATTCGCTCAGAAAGGGAGTCCTCTGTGTCTTCAAATGCAACGGGGACCGCAGCCTGAATAATAACCGGACCGGTGTCCATACCCTCATCGACAAAATGCACGGTGCACCCTGATATTCTGACGCCGTAATCCTGGGCCTGCTTCTGCCCGTGCAGTCCGGGGAATGACGGGAGAAGTGCAGGATGTATATTCATGATCCTTTCCCGGTATGCCTCGATAAGCGGTCTGCCGATGATCCTCATAAATCCGGCAAGCACAACCAGCCCGACCTCCCTGATCCTCAGTTCCCGGGCTACAGCCGTGTAATAATTATTCCTCGTCCCATACTGCTGCGGCACCATGATAAGAAGTTCAATGCCGTGCTTCCGGGCACGCTCGATAGCAAAGGCATTGGGATTGTCGGTTATCAGCAGGACGATCCTTGCCTTGAGTCCGCCCGATTCAATGGCATCGATAATAGACTGAAAATTCGACCCTCTTCCTGATGCGAGAACGCCGATATTCAGCAGTTCCATGTCCGCCCCGGTATAAAATAATGCATGCGTTAAATCCTCTTCAGTAAATTAGAGCCGAACATCAATAAAAGACTTCTCGCGCAAAGACTTGAGCCAGACCTTGTATTTCTCGTTAAAGAGCATCTCCTGGAGAGCCATTCTTGCCTCTTCCTTAAGTTCTGCCGCAGTCTTGGGAGCAGCTATCTGTTCAAGCCTGAGTATATGAAGGCCTCTGTCACTCCAGAAGGGTTTGCTTACGTCTCCCGGCTTCATCGCAGACAGTGCGGCACTAAACTCCTTTGCCAAATTTCCCTTTTCAATGAACCCGAGATCTCCGCCTGCGCTTTTGGTAGCATCCTCGGAATGCTGGCGTGCCAGCTCAGCGAAGTCAGCCCCCTGTCTGGCCCTGGCGTGGACAGCCTGCGCCTTTTCCTCTATCCCGCTTTTTTCGGCCGGATCCTTCGGTATTTTGAAAAAGATCTGGCGAATATGGAAAGCCCCTGTGCTGCCTCTGAAATCCTTATTTTCCTGCATGAATTTTTCTACATCAGCATCGGTCACGAGGATCTTGCTGCGTATCTGCTGATTCACGATCTTGCTCTGCAGGATCTGATCAGTCAGCCGCTTTTTATACTCCCCCATAGTGTAACCCTCTGTCTTGAGTGATTCCTGAAACTGGACATCAGTCATGGCATATTTCTTTTTTATCCCGTCAATGGTCGCCATTATTTCGTCATCAGAGACCTTTATTCTGTTGTTAACTGCTTCCTGGACCTGGAGCCTTAAGACAATAAGGTTCTCAAGAAAAAGGGCCTCATTTCCCTTGAAAAGTTTCGTTCTTTCCTCCTCGGGCAGACTCTTCACCGCTGCAGTAGCATCAGTCTCCATGGAGCGGTACAGTTCACTCCAGGTAATGACATCCTGGTTTACAACAGCAACAACGCGGTCAAGGAGAAATGTTGCCTGCGAACGCGTCGAGAGCATGAAAAAAAAGAACAGGCAATACACTATTTTTTTATAGATCATGAATACCTCCGAATTGATACTATATACCATGTTTTTTCGGAAAATCCATGTGTTTATTTTCTTATAAGCTTATGAGCTTTATTTATATTGAAGATTGTCCGATAATACTGCTATAATCTCGCAACTGAAGGCAACTATTGAAGAAAAGTGCTTTTTTAAAAGCCTGTTTCTCAAGACAAGTATTCATTTCAATAACAATTAAATCATCACGAGGAGGTTTACAATGCCGTATGATGCAACAAAGTTAGCCGACTGGCAGATTTCCGAGGAAGCCGAAAAGAATATGCCTTCCCCGGAGGAGTGGCGCGAAAAACTGGGACTGCAGAAAGATGAGCTGCTGCCCATGGGACGCCTCGCAAAGATCGATTTTCTCAAGGTCTTCAATCGCCTCAAGAACAATCCCGACGGCAAGTACATAGAGGTCACTGCCATCACCCCTACCCCTCTGGGCGAGGGTAAAAGCACGACCTCATGCGGCCTGATGGAAGGTCTCGGAAAAAGGGGCATGAACGTCGGCGGCGCGCTGCGTCAGCCGTCCGGCGGACCGACCATGAACGTTAAGGGCACGGCAGCAGGCGGCGGCAATTCACTGCTGATCCCGATGACCGAATTTTCTTTAGGTCTCACCGGCGATATCAACGACATCATGAACGCCCACAACCTGGCCATGGTGGCGATGACCTCCCGCATGCAGCATGAGCGTAACTATAACGATGAGCAGCTGCAGCGGCTTACGAAAATGAGAAGGCTCGATATTGATCCTACCCGGGTGGAAATGGGATGGATCATGGACTTCTGCGCTCAAAGCCTTCGCAATATCATAATCGGCATGGGCGGCAGGACAGACGGCTATATGATGCAGTCCAAGTTCGGCATCGCCGTCGGTTCCGAGTGCATGGCCATCCTCGCGATAGCAAACGATCTCGCAGACCTGAAGAAGCGGCTGAATAATATCACGGTCGCCTTTGACAAGAGCGGCAGACCCGTTACCACGGGAGATCTTGAAGTCGGCAATGCCATGGCCGCTTTCATGCGCAATACCATAAACCCCACGCTCATGTGCACGGCAGAATACAACCCCTGTCTGGTACATGCCGGTCCTTTTGCAAACATAGCCGTTGGCCAGTCCTCGATCATTGCTGACCGCGTAGGGCTGAAGATGTTCGATTACCACGTAACAGAGTCAGGCTTTGCAGCTGACATCGGTTTTGAGAAGTTCTGGAACGTCAAGGCACGCATAGGAGGTCTCAAGCCCAATGTCTCGGTGCTCACGACCACAGTTCGCGCCCTGAAGATGCATGGCGGCGGTCCCAAGGTGGTCGCCGGCAAGGCCCTGCCGGATGAGTACACAAAGGAAAATATCGGTCTGGTCGAAAAAGGCTGCTCCAACATGGTCCATATGATCAACGTTATCCGCAAATCGGGCATCAATCCGGTTGTCTGCGTGAACCGCTTTTATACAGACACCGATGCTGAAGTTGCCGCTGTCAAGAGGGCTGCAGAGGCTGCCGGAGCCCGTTGCGCAGAGTCCCAGCACTGGCTCAAAGGCGGAGATGGCGCTCTTGAGCTTGCAGATGCGGTCATCGACGCCTGTAAGGAAGACAATGACTTCAGGTTCCTCTATCCGCTCGAAATGAAGCTGCGCGACCGCGTGGCGCTTATAGCAAAAGAGGTATACGGCGCAGACGGCGTCTCCTGGCTGCCGGAGGCTGAAGCAAAGGCCAAGATGCTTGAAGACGATCCCCAGTATGCTGACTACGCCACCATGATGGTCAAGACACACCTGAGCCTGTCACACGACCCGACGCTCAAGGGAGTTCCAAAGGGCTGGACCCTGCCGATCAGGGATATCCTGATATACTCAGGCGCCAAATTCCTCTGCCCCTGCGCCGGCACCATCACGCTGATGCCCGGAACAGCATCCAACCCCGCATTCAGGAGAATTGACGTGGATACTGACACCGGAAAGGTAAGCGGATTGTTCTAAGCATCCTCTCGCCTCATCGCCGTAAAAAGGAACCCCCTGCTCATTCAGGGGGTTCCTTTTTTTTTGATGCAATAATCAATTTCCCTGAGATTATGATATGATGCAGAAAGCAAAGGACACGGGTGATGATAATGCAGCCGACTCTATCGGAAATCAGCAGTTCTACGGAGAGAGTTAACAGTAATGGATGAATTGCCGAAGGGCGGCAGCGAGACGATACTCGTGGCTGAAGATGATGAAACACTCAGAAAACTTGCCATTACGGTATTGAGCGAGTTCGGTTACACGGTCATTCTTGCAGAAGACGGCGACGATGCCGTAGAGAAATTTAAGGCCAACAGAGATGCCATTCGGCTCGTGATTTTGGATATGTTAATGCCGAAAAAAAACGGCATGGAAGCCTACGATGTCATCAGATCTCTCAGTCCTGATATCAAAGTGCTGTTTGCAAGCGGATATGCGCAGGACATGATCCGGAAGGAGGACATGATTGACGCACAGTTCGACTTTGTCATGAAGCCCCTCTCTCCGATCGACCTGCTCAAAAAGGTCCGGGATATCCTCGACAGATAATTCTCCATCCAGTCTCTCATCTGACCATTGCACTATGCGGCAACTCCCTTGGCAGGCAACAGGGAAGCCGTGCCCGAAAAAAAGCAATTCAGGCAGCGCGCGTCCACTTCTGAGGAACTGCGCCAGAAGCCGGGCTGTTAGTGTTTGTCAGAGACTTCGTATAAAATAGGTGGCATGCTTATCTATGCCGGAACAATATTCATCGGCGCTTTTCTGCTCTTCCAGATACAGCCGATGATCGCAAAGATGATCCTCCCCTGGTTCGGAGGGTCTGCAGCAGTCTGGATCACCTGTATGCTCTTTTTTCAGACCTGGCTGTTGGCCGGGTACATTTATGCCCATCTGGTCGTGCGTTATCTCAAACCAAGGATCCAGATCATAACTCACGCAGGCCTGCTCTGCGCAAGCCTGCTGCTCCTGCCCATTGTGCCTGCGGCCTCCTGGAAACCCTCGGGCAGCGAAGCTCCTATTCTGAAAATACTCGGCCTGCTTGCCGTTTCCGTAGGACTCCCCTATTTTCTGCTCTCGACCACAAGCCCGCTGCTGCAGGCATGGTACAGCAGAAAGTATAAGACAGCGCTGCCCTATCGCCTCTTCGCCCTGTCAAACCTTGCATCCCTTCTCGGCCTGCTTGCCTATCCGTTTCTGATTGAGCCGAATATCACGATCCGGCAGCAATCAACCGGCTGGTCCGCGGCGTACGCAGTATTCGTGCTGATCGCGATTATCACCGCATGGATAAGCAGGAATGCAGCAGTTGATGAGGTCTGCCCGGTCAGCGAACAGGCAGCAGCGGATCTGCCGGAATGCCGGCAGCCCTCGTTCACGGAAAAATTGCTCTGGGTGCTCTTTGCAGCCTGCGCCTCGACCATGCTACTTGCGGTTACCAACCACCTGACGCAGAACGTCACATCCATCCCGTTCCTCTGGATACTGCCGTTAAGCCTTTATCTGCTCAGTTTTATCCTCTGCTTTGACTATGAGAACCTGTACAGCAGAAACGCGTATCTCTGGATCGTTGCCCTTGCAGTCGGGGTCATGTCATACGGCCTGGTCAACTGGACTGCCCGCACAAGCCTGACGCTGGTCATTATCTCTTTTTCAGCAGGCCTGTTCGCCTGCTGCATGTTCTGCCATGGGGAGCTGGTAAAGCGCAAGCCGCATCCCCGTTTTCTTACTTCGTTCTATATCATGCTGTCTGCCGGCGGAGCGCTGGGCGGCCTTATCGTCGGTCTTGCCGCACCTTCGCTCTTTTCCGGATATTATGAGCTGCCGGCCTCACTTGCGATCTCTGCAGCGCTTCTCTTTATCGTGCATATCCGGCGACGCTGGTTTAATTTAGTTGGCAGCCTTCTTGTCGTCGGGGTGATGCTGTCCTGCGCTTACTATATCTACTCCTATCAACAGACAGCCCGTGCCATGGCCAGGAATTTCTACGGCATGCTGCGTGTCAATGAATACAACAAGGGCGAAGAGATCGAGACGAGAAGACTGGTGCATGGGGCTATCACTCACGGCGTTCAGTTCGTAGACCCCGAGTGGCGGAGAGACCCGATAGCCTATTATGCCCCGGTCTCCGGCGTGGGCATGGCAATAGAGCACCTCAGGAAACCGTCTATGCGGGTCGGGGTTATCGGACTTGGCGCCGGTTCCCTCGCAGCCTATGCACGAACGGGTGACCTGTTCCGCATATACGAGATCAACCCCCTTGTCGAAAAACTCGCCCGAGAAGAGTTTACCTACCTGTCTGATTGCCAGGGCAGTACAGAGATCATTCTGGGTGATGCGCGTCTGTCCCTTGAGCAGGAGAGAAACCAGCAGTACGACCTGCTCGTGGTCGATGCCTTCTCGGGTGACTCAATCCCGGCCCATCTGCTGACTACACAGGCGATCGAGCTCTATTTCCGTCATCTCAGGCCTGACGGGATCCTTGCTCTCCACATCTCCAATGCCCATCTTGACCTTGAACCTGTTGTCGATAAACTGGGCGCTGCCCTGGGCAAATATGCAGTTTTGATAAGCAATGCAGAAGACGAGGCAGAGGAGATCTATTCTTCAGACTGGGTTTTGATGACCTCAGAGCCCCTGACAGACCCTGATATCGCAAAGGCTTCAGCCAGGCTCAGATCAAACCCCGGGATGCGCGTCTGGACAGATGACTACAATAATCTTTTTCAGATTCTGAAAAAGACCCAGTTCTGGCAATAGACAGGCAGCTCTCCGTTACCTCGATACCAATGAAATGGCGTCAACGCTGCATGCTTTTCTGCAGATGCCGCAGCCAAAACATTTTACCGGATCAATGCGGCTGACTGACCTTCCGCTTACCGTGAGGCTGTCCACTGCATTAAAATGGCAGATCTGGTCGCAGAGTCCGCAACCAGTACAAAGCGCTTCGTCGACCCGCGCCGAATATTCAGCCCTAGCCATGGTCTCGACATGAATCCTTGACAGAGTTGTCATGGCAAGGCAGCCCTCGGCAGAACAGTTGCAGATGGCGCCGATGAAAGGGGTCATCATGGTCCAGATGGTATGGATCGCACCCTGCTCTTCCATCTCCTCCATCTGCTGCAGTGCGATCTCCGCACTCAGGGATTCGAGGCCCTGATCGGATGCTGTGCCAAAGTAGCTCATGTCTATGGCGTTATACCAGGGCTCAGGGCCGTAGCTGACTGCATAGCAGCAGCGGACTTCCTTCTTCTCAATATCCCAGCGGCAGGCACAGGGCATGCGGACCACGGTCCTGGCCTGCCGAACCAGTTCCCGTATCTCCTCGATCGGCAGCACCTGGCCAAAATGCTCCTGCTCTGCCTTTTTGATCAGGGCTGATCGTACCCCTTCGGGCAGACGACCCTTTTTCTGATAGATAGTTTCAAGTCTGCCGAGTGTCTGAAATCCTTCTTTGAAGGCAGAGGTTAAAAAGGTCTCGATATAATTGCGCCTGTTGAGATCAGACAGAAGATCCTCTGCATAGTTCGCCGCATTCTTATACCAGATCTTGCCTTCGCCGTGCTTCGTGCAGAATTCACACATCTCTTCGCTCCTGTCACTTATTGCTTTATTATTAAAGAGTTTTCGTGCACTGATAATAATGAAGAAAACTTAACGATGTTTTTTGCTTGCCATGTGATAATATAAAATATCTTGAAGAAGCTTACGATTATTCCATGCTTATTCCTTTTGTTCTTTGCGTCGTTCCCGCTGTATTTTTCTTCCCCGGCCATGGCCTATGATCCAAAGAAAGATCTCGTTTCAGCCATTGATCTTAAAGCAACCGGGCTTATGATGAAAAAGACCCTGTCTGCAGATGGAACAGTAAAAGAAGGGAGCCCATCACGTGAATACAGCGTTCCTGTCGGCGACGGTCTCAGCACCTATGTTGATTGCAGTGCACCAAGCCGTCAGGACCAGACCAAACAGACGGCAAAGGATTTCCGCACTATAATCGGCTTTCATATTCTCCTGAAATAGCGCTCAATAGCTATCTCCTGATCTTCTTCAGTTTTACTGCCAATTCTCTCGTCTCCTGAAGAAGGGCCTCGATCTCGTCAAGCCCTTTATCCCAGAACCTGCGGTCTGCGATATCAATACCGAGCCTCATGAATATGTTCTTCGGGCTGTCCGAAAGGCCTGCGCACAGGAATTCCTTCACCTGTTCAATGAACTTCCGGTCTTTATGCACAGAGTTCTGCAGAGACTTGGAGATGAGCAGTCCGCTCGCATAGGAATAGACATAGAAGAACTGGCGGATATGGCTCCAGTAGACCCACCACTTGTCAGATCCCGCTGACTGTTCAACAGCGTCACCCATATAAGCAGCCATATGCTTCTGAAATATCCCACCGATATCTTCCTTGGACAGATAGCCCTTCTCTCTGAAGCTGCGGTGAAGCTCCTGCTCGAACCGATAGCATGCAACCTGCCTGCAGATGGTAGAGACCTCATCATTGAGCTTCATCATCATGATGCTCAGTCTGAGTTCGTCATCAGCTCGTCGCAGTATCTCCTTCAGAACGAAATCTTCCATAAAGGTGCTGGCGACCTCTGCAGTAGATGTGGGCGTGCCGAAGTTAAGGGCATGATGCTTCTTTCGTATCAGTTCATTGTTGATGCCATGGCCGAGCTCATGCGCAAGTGTCAGCACGTCAGAAAGCTTGCCCGTATGGTTCAGAAGAATGTAGGTCGGTTGTGATATGAGATGATGCACACAAAAAGCGCCGCCGCCCTTGCCCTTTCTCGGATATACATCGAACTGCCCGTTGCCGACAAACCCGGTAAAAATATCAGCGAACTCCCTGTCCAGATCAGCAAAGACCTTCCGGGTAAGCGTCAGGGATTTGCCGTAGGGATATTTGGCATCAATCGAGCCGTATTCGACATTTCGCTCATGGTATTTCAGGACCTTTACGCCCATGAGTTCAGCCTTCAGTTCATAAAAGCGCCGGGAGATATCGAACCGCTCAGAAACCGCCTGGATCAGGGTATCAACCGTCTCACTCTCCATATCATCGCTGATATGGCGCAGCAGATCAGGCCGGGCAACGCCCCTCAGTTCATCGTCAACCTTCTTATTGGCAAGAATAGAGTTGATCTCGATCTCGGCAATATCTACGTTCTTGTCCATGATGTCATTGAATGCCTTGGCAGCAGTGTCACGCACCTTCCTGTTCCTGCTCTTCGTGAGGCTCGAGATATCAGGCAGGGGTTTTACGGCATAACTGCCGTCCTCAAGCTGGACCCTGCGCTCCTCACGGGAGAGAAAGTCAGACGTCATCCTCACCCAGTTGCCATAGGATGTCGTTGCCTTGAGGTTCATGATCTTCTCTTCCGGCTCGGAAAGCATGTACCGGGACTCTGCAAAAATACGGTCAAGGTAATGCTGATATTTCCGGAGACCCTTATAGGCAAGAAATCTCTTCTGCAGGGACCGCGGGATCTTTGCGATCCTGAGATGGAAAAACTGGATATCATTGCCGATCTTCTTGCTGAATTCCTCGATCTTGTTGAATTGGGCCTTGAGTGCCGGATTATTTCTGTCGATCTGATTTCTGAGCCAGAAATAGTAACCGGGATTGCCGTCTGAGCCATAGTTCCGCGTCCAGATCTCATATTCATCAAGAGCCTCTCTGAGGACTGCAGGATCTTTCAGGTAATCCCTGCGCGGCTTCCACTTATTGATGAATGCATAGCTCTTGTCCTGGATCAGTTTCTTCTGTTTATCGATGCGCGGGTCTTCGTCGCTCAAAAAAAGATGTTTCAGGTTCCAGACAACATTCCTGCTTTGTGCTTGTTTATTGCTCTTCTTGATCAAAATTATCTCCTCGTGGTATGTGTATCAGGTACTTAGACTATAGTCTGCCAGACTATTAGCCTGAACACCTTCAGACTATCCACCTATGCGGTTACTTGAACTCTGCAAAATCCCTGACAGAAGCGGCAACAATAATAGCCCCGTTAACAAGGTCCTCGATTTGGATGAATTCATCATGCGAATGGACCTTCTGCATACCCGAAGAAAGATTAAGCGTAACAATGCCGTGCTGGTTAAAGATATTGGCATCTGATCCGCCGCCGGTCACTGTATGCTCCGGCCTGATCCCTGCCTTGAGAAATATACCGTCCATGTATGCAAGAAACGGTTCCTTTCTGCTGATCCTGAAGGCCTGATATTCTTCGCCTGCCTTGACATGGATCCTGGCGTTTCTCTTTTTGGCAATGCCCCTGGCCGCGTCAAAGATCTCCCTGCTGACCGCTCTCAGCGTAGCAGGCGCATGACTTCTCACCTCACCATTGATCACAACCTCTCTTGGCACCACATTCGTAGCAGTGCCGCCTCTGATCATGCCGATATTGGCAGTCGTCACTGCATCGATCCTTCCGTCAGGGACGGCAGCGATGATCTCTGAAGCGACCCGTATGGCGCTGATGCCCTTCTCCGGCTCTATTCCTGCATGCGCCGGCTTGCCGGTGACACGCATCTCATAGGTAACATGCGTCGGAGCAGCCACAACGATCCTGCCGACCGGGCCGCCTGAATCGAGCACAAGGGCATGTCTGCTTTTTATCTTCTTGTAATCGAGATTTTTGGCCCCGCAGAGCCCCTTTTCTTCAGCAGATGTTATCACTACCTCTATATCACCATGGGGAATATTCTGCTCCTTCAGCGCTGTTATTGCTTCGAGGATCTGGGCAATCGCACTCTTGTCATCAGCGCCGAGCACCGTCTCACCTGTTGACCTGATGATGCCGCCCTTAACGGCATATCTGATGCCCTCTGTCGGCTCGATAGTGTCCATATGACCGCTCAGAAGAAGGGATCTGACGTTCTTCAACGATCCCTTCTTGCGAGCAATGATATTGAATGACCGGTCATAGCGCTGTCTCGTGACCCTGAAGTCCAGATGTTCAAACAGTTTTTCAAGATGCCTGCCAAGCAGGTCTTCTTCAAAAGAAGGCGAGTTGATCTTAATAAGGTCGATGAAAGTGCTGACCAGCCGTTTCTTATTAATGAGCAGTTCTTTTCTCATGGCAGTAAGCATACCAATTATGCTCTCTTCATTTCCATGCAGCGTTAAGATAAGCCCTGATTCCCTGATAAGGATTTGATCAGGGGGATCTTGGGGTAAAAAATGGCAGCAGAGCACTGAGTGGACGTTTTAAGATGTAGTGAAGTCATAAATGAAACAATGAGAAGGGATTTTTCCGCAGAGTTTAGCCGAAGCATTTGGTTTTCAAGCGTACCAGTCCCCTGGATATATCTGAGGTGTGTTACTGAAGGATAAACGTATAACGAGGCAATAACACCTGTCTTCATACGTCGAGCGCACCACTACATAGGCCTGTTCCTGTTTCCATCTGCCGGGACGATGATAGATGAATGCTGCATGTTCTGTATAATCATCATTGATAGCAGTCCTGTCTTCTTCACAGTCCTGTCTTCTTCACAGTCCTGTCTTCTTTGCTGCCCCTGAGAGAAACACTGCTCCAGCTGATGCTGTTATCCTCTCATCCGTGAAGTCTATTTCGATCTTGCTTGGTATAATATTCATAAGGCACCTCCTGGGTGATATGTCGTTTCTCGCGGAAACATTGACATTATAACCCTCGGGTGCCTTTTTCGTTTCTCTTATCAGGGAATATTAGGATTGTACACCATTGCCCTGCAATAGCCTTTTTGGATAAAATAGTCTGGCTCATACTTGTCATTCTCATGGGGCTATGCTTGGACTACATCAGGGTGATAAAATAGGCTTTTGCGCTTCTAGTACGACAGCTGCGATGCAAACTTCTCTGTGAGGTTTCATTGTTTTTTTTGAGAAAACCGTTTAATACAAAAAAATACGTGAGGATCTAATTAGATGAACCACCGTTTTCGCATAACAAAAGCGCATACCAGCATTACGCAGAAGTCGACCATCCAGAAGGCGATCGACTTCATACGGGAGACCGATCTCGAACCGCCCTACCTTCTGATGGACAAGGCAAAGGTTCGCCAGAAGGTCCATGCCATAGGCAAGAATATCCGAAATTCCGAGATCTACTATGCGGTCAAGGCAAATCCGGATATCGAGACCCTGAAGCTGATCAACAGTCTTGGCATCGGCTTTGAGATCGCCTCGGAAGGAGAGATGAGCGTACTCGAGTCCATCGGCGTAACGAGTGACCGGATGATCACGAGCAACCCTATCAAGACCTTCCGCTTTCTCAGGATGGCTGCAGAATCCGGCGTAGACTATTTTTCGTATGACTCGGAGGCAGAAGTCCTCAAGATGCGGGAATACACCCCCGGCGCAAATGTCTATGTAAGGCTTACCGTCCCCAATGAAGGCAGCGAATGGCCGCTCAGCAAGAAATTCGGCGTGGAGGTTGAAGAGGCGGAGGAACTTCTTATACTCGCAAAAAAGAAGGGGCTCAACCCCGTCGGCATCACCTTCCATGTGGGATCGCAGTGCACGAACATGTACAACTGGAATTCTGCACTGGACAAGGCAAAAGACCTCTGGGACAGGGCTGAAAAGGCAGGCATAAGACTTTCTCTCCTGAACATTGGCGGCGGATATCCGATACGGTATACCAAAGATGTCGTCGGCATCTCTGTCATCGAAAAGAATATCAACAGGGCGATCTGGCAGAAGTTCCCGAAAAAGACCCGTATCCTGATCGAACCCGGAAGGTCAGTGGTTGGCGATGCCGGCATATTCGTGACCAAGGTGATCGGCAAGACCAGCCGCGGAGATGAGAAATGGCTCTCTGTTGATGTCGGCGTCTTCAACGGCCTCATGGAGAGCATCGGGGGCATAAAATACAGCTATGTTGTTGAGGGCTCAAAAGAGATCAAGAAATGGACCCTCGCAGGCCCGAGCTGTGACAGTTTCGATGTAATAGAAAAGAATATTCTTCTGCCTGAACCGGCCATCGGAAATTATATTCTGATCCTTTCAAGCGGCGCATATACCATCTCCTACGCCTCTGAATTTAATGGCTTTTCCATACCAAAGACGATTCTTATCTGAAATTAAGGCTCTTTTCGACAGAACGCCAGACGGGCCTTTTTCGGCTGATAAACTTATTGAAATTAATGAATATTTCAATTTTTCTTGACACCGTCAGTACCTACCTGTTAGATTATTAGCACTCTAACTTGGAGAGTGCTAATGAGTCTGGACGAAAGAAGTGGACAGATATTACAGGCGGTTATTCAGCTTTATATAAGCTCGCCCGGACCTGTCGGTTCACGGGCAGTAACCAAAAAATTTCCACTCGGTCTTTCATCGGCAACCATACGGAACATCATGTCCGACCTTGAGGAGATGGGGTTTCTGCGCCAGCCGCACACTTCGGCAGGACGCGTGCCGACCGATGTCGGATACCGTTTTTATGTTGATACCCTGTCGTCCGAAAGGGCCGACTCTGATGCCGAGCTCGTTTCTGAAATGAACAGAAAGCTTGATCTGCTCAGAAATGATGTCGATTCCTTCCTGGACAACGCATCACGCATGCTTTCGGAACTTTCTCATTATATAGGCATTTCCGTATCGCCGAATGCGAACAGGACCATCCTGAGCAGGATAGAGCTGGTGCCCTATCGGAAGAACCAGATCGCTGTTGTTCTCTTTGCCGACGAAGCGATCATCAGGAGCAAGATCGTTGCCGTAGAACAGGAAATGTCGCGGAGCGATCTGAACCGCCTTTCCGACTATATCAACGACCGGTTTTCGGGATACTCTCTTGACGAAGTAAGAAAAAGCATTATCGAGGAGATATCGAACGAGCGCGTGCTCTGCGACAGTCTCATCGGCAGGGCAACGAGGATCTGCAGAGATGTCCTGGCCATATCAGACAGTGATATTTTTATCTCAGGTCTGTCGGAGATGGTCAATCTCCCTGACTTCTGCGATATCGGCAGGATCCGGGGACTTCTGAAGACCCTTGAGGACAAACATATCATCCTGGGGCTTCTCGACAAGATATCTGATACTGACGGCACACAGGTCTTTATCGGTTCGGAGAACCCTCTGGACGAGATGAAACAGTTCAGCCTTGTGGTCTCTACATACAAAGAGGGTAACAAACCGATGGGCACCATCGGCATCATCGGGCCGACGAGAATGAACTACTCACACGCAATTACACTGGTTGACACAACAGCCAGATTCATAACGGAAATACTCACATACAACAAATAGGAAGGTGCATCTTGGGAGATAACGATCTGGACAGAGAGAACGAAGACTTCGGAGAAGATGACATAGAGCTGGTCACTGACAGTCCTGGAGAAGAAACAGAGCAGCAGAAACCTGCTGTCAGTTCCGGAGCAGACGAGCTGAACAGCAAGTATTTACGGCTGTATGCTGACTTTGAGAATTACCGCAAGCGTGTCAATAAGGACAAGGAGGATCTTGTGCGATACAGCAATGAGTCACTGCTGTATGAGCTCCTGCCGGCCATAGACAACCTTGAGCTTGCGCTGAAGCACGCCTCGGGAGAAATGAACAGCGGGCTGGTCCAGGGCGTAGAAGTGACCCTCAAGGAATTGCAAAGGACACTCGAGAAGTTCGGTCTGGTCCGCATCGGGGCAATGGGTAAGCCGTTTGACCCTGCAGTGCATCATGCCATGTCACAGGTCGAGCGGACGGATATGGACGAAAAGATGATAGCAGAGGAGTTCAGGGCAGGATACAAATATCGCGACAAAGTGCTCAGGCCTTCACTGGTAGCCGTATCAGTAAAAGCGCAGAAACAGCAGAATGAAGATGCAGAGGCATCGGAAATTAATAAACAGGATTCCATAGAGGAGGAACAATAAGATGGGAAAAGCAATAGGAATTGACCTCGGGACCACGAACTCTTGCGTTGCAGTTGTACAGGGCGGAGAGACCGTTGTCATACCGAACCAGGAAGGGACAAGAACAACACCGTCGGTCGTGGCGATCACTGACAAGGGCGAGAGGCTCGTCGGTCAGATAGCAAAACGGCAGGCCATTACGAACCCGGAAAATACCATATTCTCGATCAAGAGGCTCATGGGCAGAAAATACTCGGCACCTGAGGTCGAACACGCAAAGAAGAGGCTGCCCTACAAGATCGTGGAAGCAGCCAACAACGATGCCCATGTCGAGATCTTCGGCAAGAAATACTCACCCCCCGAGATCTCTGCCATGATCCTTCAGAAGCTGAAACAGGCTGCTGAAGATTATCTCGGCGAGAAAGTGACCGAAGCGGTCATCACCGTACCGGCATATTTTGATGACAGCCAGAGGCAGGCAACCAAGGATGCCGGCAGAATAGCCGGTCTTAACGTGCTCAGGATCATCAACGAACCTACAGCAGCAGCCCTTGCCTATGGCATGGACAAGAAGAAGGAAGAGAAAGTTGCCGTGTACGACCTTGGCGGCGGAACCTTTGACATCTCGATCCTTGAGATCGGCGAAGGGGTCATTGAGGTCAAGTCAACAAACGGAGACACCTATCTCGGTGGCGATGACTTTGACATCAGGATCATTGACTGGATGATCGATGAATTCAGGAAAGACCAGGGCATTGATCTGAAAAATGACAAGATGGCCCTGCAGAGACTGAAAGAAGCTGCTGAGCGGGCAAAGATCGAACTCTCTACCGCGACAGAGACCGAGATCAACCTCCCCTTTGTCACTGCTGATGCAACCGGTCCAAAGCACCTTCTCCTGAAGATCAAACGCTCCGAGTTCGAACAGTTGGCTGCTGACCTGTTCGAAAACACCATCGGCCCCTGCAAGAACGCTCTTTCTGATGCCGGGCTTACTTCCGGCAGCATTGATGAAGTACTGCTCGTTGGCGGCCAGACACGGACGCCGAGAGTCCAGCAGACAGTGCAGGGCTTCTTTGGCAAGGAGCCGAACAGGACGGTGAACCCTGACGAGGTCGTTGCCGTAGGCGCAGCCATACAGGCAGCGGTTTTGAAGGGTGATGTGAAGGAGGTCCTGCTCCTTGACGTTACTCCTCTGTCATTGGGCATCGAGACCCTCGGCGGTATATTCACCAAGATCATCGAGAGGAACACGACAATCCCTACCAAAAAGAGTCAGGTATTTTCGACCGCAACGGACAACCAGCCTGCGGTCACGATCAAGATCTGCCAGGGTGAACGGGAAATGGCAGCAGACAACAAACTGCTGGGCAACTTCGAACTCATCGGTATTCCGCCTGCACCGCGCGGCGTACCGCAGATCGAGGTCTCCTTTGACATCGATGCAAACGGCATACTCCATGTCTCGGCAAAGGATCTCGGCACGAATAAGGAGCAGTCGATCAGGATCACTGCATCAAGCGGCCTCTCTGAGGACGAGATTAAAAAGATGGTTCGTGACGCAGACGATCACGGGCAGGAGGACCATAAGAAGAAGCAGATGGCAGAGGCCAGGAACAACGCCGATACGCTCTGCTATACGGTCGAAAAATCCCTGAGCGACTATGGGGACAAGGTCACTGCCGATGAAAAGCGCGAGATCGAAGAGGCCCTTGAGCACTGCAAGAAGGTCAAGGACGCGAGTTCTGATCCTGCAGAGATAAAATCGGCTACAGACAAGCTTATGCAGATCTCGCACAAGCTTGCCGAGCATCTGTACAAGCAGACCGGGGCCGGGGCACAGCCTGGAGACGCGTCTGCAGGCCAGGGCGCAAAGCCGGCAGAAGAAGAGGTTGTGGAAGCAGAGTTCGAGGACGTTGACAAGGACAAGAAATAGCAGCTCAGCATCGGCTCGAAGGGTTCAAGGGAACAGCACCTGCCTCCTGAAGTGCTTGCACCCTTGGACCCTTTTTCATGTATACTTTGAGATAAAATTATGAAGGAACTATGGTGAAAGATTACTACGAATTGCTTGGTGTTTCCCGGGAAGTTACGCCGGAAGAACTGAAAAAGGCCTACCGGCAGCTTGCCATGAAACATCACCCGGACAGAAACGCCGGCGACAAGATATCAGAGGACAAGTTCAAGGAGATCAGCCACGCCTATTCCATTCTTTCCGATCCTGACAAAAGGGCCCATTATGACCGTTATGGGACTGCAGACGGTTTCGGTGCCGGTCAGGGACCGTTCGCCGGCGGAGCAGGGTTCGGTGATATTTTCGAGGATTTCTTCGGCGATATCTTTGGCGGCAACTTCGGCGGACAGAGACGGCAGCGTGCTGCCAGGGGAAATGACCTCAGATATGACCTTGATATCAGCCTGGAAGAGGCGGTCTTCGGCACAGAAAGGGTGATCACGTTCCCAAAGCTCCAGAAGTGCGGGGAATGCAATGGAACCGGCTCTGAGCCGGACAAACAGCCTGAGGTCTGCAGCGGCTGCAAGGGTTCAGGCCATATCAGATATCAGCAGGGTTTTTTCAGCGTCTCAAAGCCCTGCGGCAAGTGCCACGGCACAGGCAGGTTCATCACGAACCCCTGCAAGAAATGCAGAGGGCAGGGATCCATACAGGAGCAGAGGACCGTTAATCTCAAGATACCGGCCGGTGTGGATGAGGGCTCACGGCTCAAGGTCGTCGGTGAGGGAGAACCCGGGATGAACAGCGGTCCGAACGGCGACCTTTATGTGATACTGGACATCCAGGAACATGCCATATTTAAGCGGGAGGGCACTGAGCTCTTCTGTGATTTCCCCATTTCCTTCACCAATGCAGCACTCGGCGCTGAGATCGAAGTGCCGACGCTCGACGGTTCCGCAAGGCTCAAGATCCCTGCGGGCACGCAGTCCGGAAAGATCTTCACGCTCAAGGGCAAAGGAGCTCCCCGGATCGGCAGCCAACAGCGGGGCAGCCAGCTTATTCGGGTCTTTATTGAGGTTCCGAAAAAGCTCTCGCAGAGACAGAAGGAACTGCTTGAAGAGTTTGCAGAACAGAGCACGGATGACAGCAATAAGAGCTTCAAGGACAAACTGAAGGATCTTTTCACCGGGGTCGAGAGCTGACACCAGTTCAGTTCATTTTTTGCATCCCATGACCAGACTTTTTCTCGACAGCGCCGTTCAGGCTCAGGGCGTAATCCATCTCACCGGAGAAAAAGCCCGCTATTTATCCGCCGTCCTCAGGTGCAGGATCCATGATACGCTCATCGTAACAGACATCAGCGGCAATACCTATTCTGCAGAGATCTCCGCGATAACGAAAAAACAGACGACGCTCGATATCATGGCCCCCCTCGATCACGATAACGAGTCCCCGATCGATATCATCCTTGTTCAGGGACTGCTCAGAGGTGAAAAGATGGACCTCGTGATCCAGAAGGCAACTGAACTCGGAGCAAAAGAGATCGTGCCGATGATCACCGAGCGGAGCCAGATAAGAGAGACCCGAAAACTTCAGCGCTGGCAAAAGATCGCTGAGGAGGCATCACGCCAGTGCGGCAGGAATATGGTTCCGCTGATCCGTGAGCCGGAAGCCTTTGAGATCGTGATCGCCTCCGATGGATTTCACAAAGGGATCATCTGCTGGGAAAAGGAAGGGGCGCCCTTCTCCACTGCCCTGGAGCTGTTGTCCGGAGAAAAACGGCTTGTCCTCTGCATCGGGCCGGAAGGCGGGTTTTCCGAAAAAGAGATCGGGATTGCCGAAGATAAAGGGTTAACGGTTGCATCACTGGGAAAACGAATTCTTCGGGCAGAGACCGCAGCATTGACCGCCGTCGGTCTTGTGCAGTATGTATGCGGCGACCTCTCAGGCCGCGAATAACTGCTTCTGACAGCGAACCCTGTTTCGGCAGATCAGAAACAGACAAGGACGCCCTGCATCTGCTGCTGCCGGTATCCGGCTATGGCTCTTCGCAGATATCATGGTGCGGTCCATTCCTCTTCTTCTTTCGGCCGCACATAAGCGATCCGTTCAACCGGGACCACGATCCAACCTGATTCAGACTCAAGATGGATCTCGTATTCGTTGATCTCAATAAGCTTCCCCACATACAAAGCCTCTCCTGTTCCCACTTCAACGATCGTTCCGATCAGGTCTATCATGGTCAGCTCCTCACCTGTTTCTGGTTCCCTAAATTATGCACTATTTCGGCGCCGATTAAAAAGATGCCTGATGAATAGAACATCCAGAGCAGGAACATGACAAAGGCCGTAAGCGGGCCGTAGATCTTACCCATTTGGGCCACTTCACTCACATACCAGCTGAATATATGCTTGGCGATCTCGAGCATGACTGTTGCGAAAAAAGCGCCGGCAAGGGCCGAAGAAATTCGCACCCTGGTCTTCGGCACCATAACGTAAAGCAGTGCGAACGAGCAGAGGATCAGGAAAAAGGGAAGAACAAAGCTGAGCAGAATCTTTGTTATTTTGCCGATCTTTATGCCGGTCAGGGTCGGACCAATTGTCTTGAGAAGCGGCACAAGCGAGGCAGCTGCGAAGGAAGCAAACAACAGGGCTATGAGCAGCGTCACGACCATCAGGGACACCAGCACCGAGAAGAATACATGCCGTTTCTTCTGTATTTTAAATATCCTGTTAAGGGCGGTCTCCATGGAGGCAAAGACCTGATAGGAAAGAACCCAGTAAAGCAGAAGGCTGAACTTCCCGAGCCCTTTGTATGAGATGATTTTCGTGAGGTCATCCGTGATATCCTGTGTAACGGTCGGGAAAAACCCCGTCAGCTTGGCAAGAAAGAAGTTGTAAAAATCAGGATACTGGCCAAGAAAATATCCGAATACCGTTATCAGGAACATACAGAGGGGCACAAGCGCCATCATGGTGAAATAGGACATGGAACCGGCAAGCATCAGCCCATTGTCCCTGAAAAAGTCCAGGAAGCTTCTGCCGATGAGTCTGATCATCCTCATACCAAGTCGCATTCAAAATGATAACAAGGCGGCAAGGTCAGGTGCCTCTCTTCTTCGGCCTGATATGGATCTTCAGCGGCGTTCCCCCGAAGCCGAAATACTCGCGCAGTTTTCTTTCGATATACCTGAGGTGCGCTTCTGTCACTGCATTGCGGTAATTCGAGAAAATGACAAATGCAGGGGGCTCAATGCCCACCTGGGTCATGTAGTACATCTTTACGGTCTTTCCCTTATACAGGGGAAGTGATATCTGAGCAATGATCTCCCGGAAGAACCTGTTCAGTTCCCCGGTCGTGATCCGCTTCCGTCTTTCTTCTATAATGACATCGACCACCGGAAAGACCTTGGTGATCCTTTTTTTGGAGACACCTGATATGGTGATAGCAGGCGCGTACTGCGCAAACCAGACCTTCCGGTACAGTTCAGGCAGGGCATTCTTGAAGGTCTCCTCCGGATCGGTAACCAGGTCCCATTTATTCAGGAGGAATATAACACCCTTATTGTAGTCTTTGACAATGCCCGCGATCTTCTGGTCCTGCTCAGTGATGCCTACGCTCATATCGAGAACAACAAGAGCCACATCGCACCGCTCAATGCTTCTGACAGCCCTTACCATTGAGAACCTCTCCAGCGAATACCCGATCTTGCCTTTTTTTCTGAGGCCCGCAGTGTCAATGATCACATACTTCTTTCCGTGAAAGGTACAGGTGCTGTCAATTGAATCCATGGTGGTTCCTGCCACCTCGCTCACTACCATCCGCTTCTTGCCTGTAAGGGCATTGACCAGTGTTGACTTCCCGACATTCGGCCTTCCCACAACCGCTATCTTGGGGTAATCGGACTTCTCTTCGTGGTATTCAGGAAGCAGGGCGCCAAGGCTGTCCATAAAATCATCATATCCATAGCCCGTAGCTGCAGAGACCGGATAAAGGTGATCAGCGCCTATGGCGTAGAAATCGTAAAACCTGTCATCCCTGACCGGTGCATCGATCTTGTTCACCAACCAGACGACTTTTTTCCCGGATGTACGGAGAAGGCGTGCCAGTTCCATGTCAGCAGGGGTAAGACCGTCTTTTCCGTCAAGGAGATGAACGATAATATCGCCCTCCTCAATGGCAAAAAGAGCCTGCTCCTTTGCCTGGGCAAAGATATCCTCAGGAGGATCAATATAGAAGCCTCCGGTATCGACAAGCATGTAACTCTTGCCTTCCCACTCTGCATCAAGGTAGTTCCGGTCCCGTGTAACACCGGGGATATCCTCAACTATTGCAGAATGCGTTCCGGTCATCCGGTTAAAGAGGGTTGACTTTCCGACGTTCGGTCGGCCTACGATCACAACAAGAGGTTTAGCCATAGCGTTTATTGTATACTAAAAGCATGAATAAGGTTCATAAAGATGCCCTATAGCGCTACTGAGAGTTTTCAAACAGACTGCGGGAAATGCAACGACCTGCTTGATAAAATAGGGATAAATTGCTTATATTTTAATGAGTTTAGCCTCCTTTTGAGGCATGCATCTTGCATTCAATAATGCCAGATATGATTATCAAAACAAAGATCATTGCCATTATAGCCCTCACTATCATCATAACGGTCGGCATCACCACCGCTATCGTGCTCAGGGCGCAAAACTCCAAGATGATCGAGTCAAAGGTTGCTGACACTGTTTTTCTGGGCGACATCATTGAACGGACCATATCTCACGACATGAAACTGGGCAACCCGCAGGAGGTCCAGAAGATCCTTGAGAACATCGGCAAGAACAAGGAAATCGTCCATATCAGGATCCTTTCACCGGCCGGCATGATCCTGAAATCTACGAACATGTCCGAGATCGGCTCAAAATCCCAGGACTATCTCAAGATCGCTACCCATGACTTTCAGAAGCCAATAATCCATCAAAACAACACGATCGATTATTTTAAGAACATCATGAACAGGCAGGAGTGCTTTGGCTGTCATGACAGCAGGGGGGCGGTCAATGGCATCATCCAGGTAAGGCTCGACCTATCGAGGTCGTTCTCTACCATGCTGTCCATCAAAAGAATGCTCGTCTTTTCGAACATCATTATTGTTCTTGTCATATCGCTCGTTCTGAGCCTGATCTTTTCTCGCTTCGTAATGAAGCCGCTGAAAAACCTCCTTGCTGCCATTCACGAGGTGGAGGCGGGCAACTGGAACGCCGCGGTCCAGGGAATCACCAGCGACGAACTCGGCACAATCGGCACTGCCTTCAACAAGATGATCGATGAGATGAACAAACTGTACAAGAAGAATCTGACCAAGGAGCGGGAGCTGTCCAAGATAAAGATGGATCTTGAGCACAAGAACAAAGTTGAGGACCTGAACACCCAGCTTGAGTTCAGGCTCAAGGAACTTGAAACAGCAAACCGGGCCATCACCTCGCTCTCAAAGGAAGTAAAGGGCAAGAACAAGGAACTCGAAAAGGTCGTTGAGCGGCTCAAGAAAATGAACGAGGTCGGCAGGATCCTGACCTCGATCGTCGAGACCGAAGAGGTCATGAAGATCATCACCAGGACGACCGCTGATCTCTTCAATACCGACCGGGCAATTCTTCATATACGAAACACGAACAGACCGCCTCTTATCATTCAGTACAAGCGGGGGCTCGGCACGGAGAGCATTACTGATGTGCCTCTTGAGTATCAGGCGTATTACTCTGAGATCATAACGCAGGGCAAACCCATTCTTCTGCAGCAGGGCAACAGCCCTTCGTCGAAGATCGGGGTACCGCTCAAGATGAAGGGGGAGATCATAGGGACCATGATCCTCGAAATGTTGAGAGAAGGCTCAGCGTTCACTGACGAGGACATGGAGATTCTGACTACGCTTTCGAACCAGGCCATCGTTTCCATGGAAAACGCCTGGCTCTATGAAAGTGTGAAGCGGAACTATTTTGCCACGATCCAGTCTTTGGTCAATGCTCTCGAGGCGAGCGACCTCTATACCAAGGGCCATTCTGAAAGGGTCAAGCTCCTTGCCCTCGAGCTCGGCAGGTACATCGGCCTCGACTTTAAAGAGCTTGAGATCCTCGAACATGCCGCCATACTGCACGACATCGGCAAGATCGGTATCGAGAGCTTCATCATTCAGAAGCAGGGCAAGCTGACAGCAAAGGAATACAGCCTGATCAAATCGCATCCCCTCATAGGAGAGGAGATCCTGGGGCCGATAGATACCCTCGAAGGAGTGCGGCAGACGATCATACAGCATCACGAACGGTATGACGGCAAGGGGTACCCGTATGGGCTGAGAGGAGAGGAACTTCTGCTCAAGGCACGGATCCTTTCTGTCGTTGATACCTTCGATGCCATGATGTCTGAAAGACCATACCGAAAAGCCCTCTCGCTCTTTCAGGTCAAGGAGGAACTTTTCCTGAATGCAGGCACACAGTTTGATCCGTATGTGGTGGAATCCTTTATCGAATTGATGAATCTCAGGGGAGAGTCGCTGCTCGGCTCATCCGGTTATGCCAAAGTTCACAGTATCTCATAAGCTCTGATCACCGCCGATCTTCTTTCCTTCCGATTCAGCACTCATCCCTTTCAGCAGCTTGATAAGCTTAAGATTATGATCATGCTTCATCACCGAGATCCTGAGGAAGGTATCATTAAGCCCGTCAATGCCCGAACAGCGCTCAACCGCAAGGCCTGCCCGCTCTGCCTTGCAGGCGATCTCTTCAGCCGGGTCAGCAGCCTTCAGAAGAAATATATTCGTATCAGAGTCATATATGACCATTCCCGGCAGCGTTCCAATGGCCTTCCTCAGGAGTTTTTTCTCTTCTTTCATGAACTGTTCTGTTGATCGGCTGTACGACTTGTCCTTAAGCGCAGTGCGCGCTGCCTCCATGGCAGGGATGCCCGGATGGCTCAGCAGCCCCGGCCGCAGGGACTCGATCACCTTAGGGATGGCTACTGCACAGGCAAGCTCAAGCCCGGGCAGACCAAAGTAATATGCCGTTGTCCGGAGAACAATAAGATGGCTGCTGCCGACAGCGCTCCTGATGCAGCCCTCACCTTCCGCAAAATCCATGAGCGATTCATCGATAACCGTAACACAGTTTTTCAGGGAAAGCGCTGCAAGCATCTGATTCAACACGGTGACCGATATGGCCTTGCCGCTGACCCTGTTGGGGTTTGCGAAGAAAATAAGATCACAGCCCTCTGCCTTTTCGACAAGTTCCTTAAGATCAGGAAAAAAGAAGCTCTCTTCACTGCCGGAGACATTCTTGATAACCGCACTCGAAGCCAGAGCCGCCTCCTGATATATGCCCAGTGCAGGTCCCACGATCAGTATTTTCCTTGGCCGGAGGCGCCGGCATATGACAAACAGAAGTTCTTTCAGGGAATTGGAGAAGAGAATGCTTTCTTTATCGACGCCGTATTTCGAAAAAAACAGCCGCTCAAGCCGTGCCCGTGTCTCGTCGCACGGAGCATTGATAGCCTTAGCCGCTTTGCGGATAGCTGCCTTCACCTTCCGCGACGGCCCAAGCGGGTTTGTACCAAAATAGTAGCGTTTCATCTTTAAATGTCACTCCTTTTTTTCTGTCGCTTCTTCAATTTATCGGGCGAAGACAATAGACTTGTGTAATTGTGATAGAGTTCAAAGAGGAACGCTACCCGCTCGGCATCTGACTCAAAGTTCTTCTTCCCGTATGCGGCTTCAACGGCTTTATCCAGCGCCTGATGAGCCTGTCTGAGATCCGCGGCATAGCTATGGGATTATAGAGGTCGGCGAGGGACGAACCGGAATGCGCAGCCCGAGCATCAAGCACCCCCTGCGCCGCCACTCTTATCCCGCTAATGTCGGATACAGGTCCGGGAAGAACCAGCCGGCTGCATGTATGGGAAACCCTAACCTGACCTCTCCCTTCGGGGTCTCCGAAGCCAGCAACCCTTCCTCAAGAAGCAGCCCCAGCAGATTTCGTCCTGTCCGTTCCTTCAGACCAGAGGCATGGATGACGTCACCCCGCGCTGAGATGCCGTTTATCAGGACCTCCTGAAGCATCCTGGACGCCTCAGGACGGAGCGGTTCTTTTTTTCCAGACGGGCCGGGGACCATGCCCCTATCGCGAAGGTCGACATAGTGCCTGATCCGTTGGATCAGTTCCTCCAACTTAAGCAGATTGCCCATATAGTCCACCTGGTCATGGCAGATTTCCAGAAAAAAACGGCAGAACTTTATCAGTCCCTCATTCGACAGATTCCCCCTGCCGTCCAGATCATTTCTCCGGGGTGCATCCGCCCAGGTCAGAGCAGCCTTATAATCAACGTTCCGGCGGGCAAGCCCGCGGCTCACCGACCAGAGACCGTAACCAAGTACGGGAATCCGATGAAAATATGCCTCTGTGAAAAGACGCGCCACCCGGCCGTTGCCGTCGAGAAAGGGGTGAATCCACATGAACCGGTGGTGCGCGGCTGCCGCCGCAACAAGCTTTTCAGCGCCGTGATGGCGGTCCGGCGCATAGAAGTCCCCGAAGCGACCAAGGAGGGCATCCAGAGAGCCGCTTTCCGGCAGCAGATGACGGCCGACTTTTACCGGTTCTCTACGCAATTTGCCCGGAACAACCCGGCTTTCGTGGCCTGTATCAGGGTCCTTCACGATCAGAAATTCCTCCGGCAGTTGATTATAAAATTCTCTGTGTATCTTGCAGAGAAATTCCCCGCCTGCAATATTAAGCTCAGGCTCTTCCTGTAATCTTTTTTCCATATCCCTTTGAACGGTAATATGGGCAACACTCTCCAACTGGAGGTTACGCTTTGCCGGTTCGGTATCGTAATGCCTCTGCATTGCGCGGACAATGTCATAAGGATGCGTGTTATGGCCCTCGATCAGGTTGGAATAATAACTGTTAATGATCCGGAGCAATTCATGCAGAGATTTGAGCGTGACAGGATGCTGCCGGCTGCCAAGGGCCGCTGATTTCTGGATTACATTAAGGGCAAGGTCATGAAGCATCTCAGCCCTTTCGGGATACAGGGGCGTCATTTTGTGTATTTGCGAAGTCATATCTATCGTATTATTGCCGATATTATTGCCTATTCCTAACCGTTATAAGTATATATCAAATAATAGTAATTACAACAATAATAAATAATATGAATATTTTATTGCCGATATATTTGCCGATGTTTTCCAAGCCGCCCCTAAATACCCCATCCCTGCAGCTCATGTCAATGGCATCACCCATTGACAGACTCAGGGAATGAGCGGAGATTGAAGATATTACGGATTCACTTCGAAGATGAACTCTATCTCTACTGGCGAGTTCATCGGCAGGATATGCACGCCCACAGCAGCGCGGGCATGCCTGCCTGCTTCACCGAACACCTCGACCAGAAGATCGGATGCGCCATTGATAACCTTGGGCTGGTCAGTAAAATCCTGGGCTGAAGCGACAAAACCGGTAACCTTGACACATCTCTGCAGGGCATCAAGACTGCCGATGGCTGACCTCAATACAGCAATGGCATTGACCGTGGCCCTGCGCGCAGCCTTTATCCCGTCATCAAGAGAAACCGTTTCACCGATTCTGCCTGAATAAAGGAGTTTGCCGTTTTCGAGCGGCAGCATACCGCTCAGGTATACGAGATTTCCGGTCCTTACAAAAGGGACATATGAGCCTAACGGCTTCGGCAGATCAGGAAGCTCAAGGCCAAGTTCCTTAAGTCTTTCTTCAGGCGACATCTCAGTACTTTGCATCAGCAAAACCGACCCAGCCGTCTGCCTCGATCAGCGCCCGGTCAAACTCTGCGATCTGAAAGGCTATTGTTTCCGTGCCCTTGCCTGAGCTGACCGTAAACGTGCTCTGCTGAAAATCAAGGATGATCTCTGCAGTGCCGTCATTGTGCCTGAAGAGCCGGTCTATCGTCCCCTCGGAAAGTTCAATGGCAAGCATGCCGCAGTTGAACATATTCTGCCTGAATATCCTGGCAAAGCTTGAGGCGATCACGACATTAATATTATTGACCTCAAAGACCCACGGTGCATGTTCGCGCGAGGAACCGCATCCGAAGTTTCCCCTTGTCACAATGACCCCTGCCTCAAGCGTCTGGCGGGACTGCGGATCAAATCCTTCAAGCTTCAGGTCCTCAAGCATATGAGGCTTCAATGCCTCCTTGGATATCTCGGTAAGGTATTTTGCCGGTATGATCTCGTCAGTGTTAATGTCAGACCTGTCTAAAAAGAGGACCTTGCCTCCGAATCTTTTCATTTCAGTCTCTCCTTTGCATACTTCCTCGGGTCAGCGATCCTGCCCTCAAGAGCAGTCACCGCTGCCACTGCCGGGCTCATGAGATGCACCATGCCGCCCTTGCCCATCCTGCCGTTAAAGTTCCGGTTCGTTGTTGAGGCACAGACCTCGCCGGGTGCAAGTACGCCGCTGCTCATACCCAGGCATGCTCCGCAGGTGGGGTTGGTTACGCAGAACCCTGCGTCCATGAATATCCTTATATAGCCCAGTTTGTCAGCATCCCTGAATACCTTGGGCGTGGCTGGAGAGACAATACCTCTCACCGTCGGGGCAATGTTCTTCCCCTTCAAATACTGAGCCGCAACACGAAGGTCTTCGAGCCTGCCATTCGTGCAGGACCCGATATAGACCTGATCTACAGGCGTGCCCACAACCTCCGATACATTTTTCACTTCATCCGGCTTAAATCCGACAGTCACCTGCGGCTCCATATTCGTCACATCAAGGTCAATCACCTTTTCATATCTGCAGCCCCTGTCAGACCACCATTTTTTAAAGTCGGCAAGCGCAGCTTTCTTGTCCGCATAATCAGATGCAATAAAGGGCCAGAGATAATCGACCGTCACCTTGTCAGGCATGCAGATACCTGAGGTGCCTCCAGCCTCGATCGCCATGTTGCAGAGCGTCATCCTGCTCTCCATGGACATCTTCTTCACTATGCTGCCCTGGAACTCTATAACGCAGTCTGTCGCGCCTTTGACTGTAAGCTCCTTAATGATCCTCAGGATAACATCCTTTGCATAGACCGCATCGGGCAGTGTGCCGTTCACGTTTACCCTGATCGTTTTCGGTTCACGGAATGCGCAGACACCCTTCAGGATACCGACCTCAAGATCGGTCGTTCCGACTCCCGCAGCAAAAGCACCGAAAGCGCCATGCGTGCAGGTATGGGAATCTCCCATGATGACTGTGTACCCCGGCCTTATAAAACCCTGCTCAGGAAAGAGCGCATGACAAACACCATTCTTGCCGATATCGAAAAAATCCTTTATCTTCTGCCTTCTGGCCCAATCCCTCAGGATCTTGCCCTGCAGCGCGGTCTTGGTGTCTTTCGCCGGCGTGACATGATCGATAACGACCTTTATCTTGTCCGGATTGAATACCCTGTCCATGCCGCGCGCCACGAGATCGTTGATCGCGATCGGCGTCGTGATCTCGTGACACATCACAACATCAAGATCGAGCACCTTGGTCCCGGGAAATGGTTCATCCCTCAAATGAGATTTAAATATCTTTTCTGCCAATGTCAATGCCATAGTGTTTCCTTTCAGTGTCTGTACAGATAATTATGAAAAACGGTGTTTCTAAAATATCATATACGCGCAATTTTATAAAGAACCGCCGTCCGTTGCCATAACCATAAGGCAGGCTGAATATGCTACACTTTTCCTATGAAAGTCCCTGATTCCGGACCCCAGCCTCCAGGTGTCACACGCATTTTTCTTGTCTTTCTCAAGATCGGCACGTTTGCCTTCGGCGGCGTATATTCCATGCTCTCTTTTTTTGAAAGAGAACTTGTAGAGAAGCGCAGATGGCTCACCCACGACGATTATCTGGAAAGCATTGCGATCGGACAGATAACGCCGGGAGCGCCGATCGTCAACACCGGTATCTGCATCGGGTACAGGCTGCAAAAAATGCGCGGTGCGCTGGCATCAACAGCGGGCCAGATATTTACCGGCACGCTCGTAGCGATCCTGCTTGCGGTCTTTTATATGAAGATAAAGGAACATCCCATACTTAAACCGTTCATGAAAGGCATTGGAGCTGCTGTCGTTGGACTGCTCCTTTCCATTGTTTTCACCATGTCCAGAAAGACCATCAAAGATTATAGAACTCTGCTCGTTGCTGCAGCTGCGTTCGTTTTACTCGCCGTGTTCAGGCTCAGTCCCATCATGATCATCCTGACAGCCGGTGCGGTCGGATGTGTCCTCTTCAGGAACAAGTCCTCATGAGCCTGCTCGTCTTCTGCTGGATCCTTTTTTATATCAACTCCCTGACCATCGGCGGGGGGTATGCCATGCTGCCTCTCCTTCAGCGTGAGTTCGTGGACAAGCACCACTGGCTCACCAACCAGGAGTTCCTCGACGCAATTGCTATTGGGCAGCTATCTCCCGGCCCGCTTACGGTCATGAACGCATTTATCGGATTCAAGCTCCACGGTCTCACAGGCTCATTGTTGGCAGTAGTATGTTCCTATCTTCCGAGCCTGATAATCGTCACACTTGCCGTGAAGTATTACTACACATACAAGAAATCCGTGCTTATCGCTTCAGGCTTTATTGGTATTAAGAGTGCGGTCATTGGCCTTCTCGCTGCGGTTGCGGTCTCCCTTGGCACCGCGTCGCTCGTCGATCCGGGCACGTTCGCTATAGCTTTCTGCAGCTTTGCAGTCATTACGTTCACAAAGATCGATCCGTCATTCATTATTCTCGGCGCTGGTCTTATCGGTGCTTTTTTCTTCTGATCGGCCCAATTCGTCTTTGCCCCTTCAACCGCTGATAGACTCTGCATGCCTGAGTCTATTCTGTGATAAAATATCTCCATGACAAGATCAGCTGTTTTCAGAACATCCACGGGTCTCTTTCTTGGCGTTATGTTATTTATCCTTATGGCCGCTTCATGCAAGCGGTCAGATGAAAAGGTCGTTACCGTTAATCTGGCGGAAAAAATGGAGACGCCGGCCGGCACAAAGCCGCTCAATGGCGCTCCCCTGAAAATTGCGATCGCAGCAGTTATCTCGCCCAGGGAAACAGCCGCCTACTACGATCAGATGATGCAGTATGTGAGCAGTAAGATGGGCAAGCCGGTAGAGATCATCCAGAAGAAAACTTACCAGGAGGTGAACGACCTGCTGGAGAAGAAAGAGATCGCTATTGCCTTTGTCTGCGCTGGGCCCTATGTAAGCGGCAAAAAGAAGTTCGGCATGGAACTCCTTGTGGCCCCTATGCTCTATGGAAAACCCTTTTACCAGGCATATTTCATTGTGCAGAAGGGCAGCCCGATATCCAGCCTGGAAGACCTGAGGGGAAAACGCTTCGCATTCACTGACCCGAACTCGAACACCGGAACGCTCGTGCCTACGTATACGCTTTCCGCAATAGGGGAAAAACCCGAATCATTTTTCAAAAGCGTCATCTACACTTACAGCCACGACAACTCTATCAGGGCCGTTTCAAAGGGCATTATTGAAGGCGCTTCAGTTGACGGTCTCATATGGGATTTCTATTATGATAAAAAACCGGAGCTGGTAAAGAACACAAAGATCATCTATAAGTCTCCGCTTTACGGCATACCGCCTGTTGTGGTCCATCCCGATACGTCTGCCTCAATAAAACAGACACTCAAAAAGATCTTTCTTGAGATGCATACTGACCCTGGAGGCAAAAAGATCCTTGATGAACTGAAGATCGAGAAATTTATCGTACCGGAAGATGCGTCCTATGACTCGGTTCGCAAAATGCAGGACTGGCTTGATTCTCACCAATGAAGAACCTTTCCCTGAAAGCAAAGCTTTTTATGGCCATGACCATGTTCGTGCTTGTCTTTGCGGTTGTCATCGTCCTTTTCATCGAACTCTATCTTAAGAATGTGCTGCTGAAAGAGAGCATTGAAGATGCAAAGGTTGTTGCGGCAACGATGGCAAACCATATTGTAGATCCTCTGCTGATAAGCGATTTTGTTTCCATAGACGGGTATTTTGAGGAAATGATGAAGGCCAATCCCGAGATCGCCTATATTTTTATCGAAAAGAACGGCACCATTCTCCTTCATACGTTCAAGGAGGGGTTCCCCAGGGGTCTTCTCAACCTCGGACATAAACAAAATACCATTGACCACGTTACCGTAAAAGCAGACCCAAATATTTACCTCGATATTTCTGCGCCTGTGCATAGCGGCCAGGGGGGCACGCTCAGGGTCGGCATCGATGAGAGAATGGGCGAGGAGGCAATACGGAATGCACTCAAGACCATTGCCGTTGTTACCGCACTGCTCCTTGCCGTTGCTTTCGCGATCGCTATAGTCATCGCCAGACGGCTGACTGCGCCCCTGACCTTGCTGACCGTTTCTGCAAGTGAAATAGCCGCCGGAAACTATTCCGGTTCCGTTCCTGCCATGGGATATGATGAGATCGGAAAGCTTGCGCTCGCCTTCAGCACGATGCTGCAGGCTGTCAGGCTTCGTGAAGACGAACTCAAGTCCCTGAATACGGAGCTGGAGACGGTCAATGTCAGCCTGCATGAGTATATACTGAGGCTCAATGAGGTCAGCGAGGAGCTTATCCGGGCAAAGCAGAATGCTGCGGTCAAAGATACAGGGAGGACCTTTCTTCATCATCTCCGCCAGCCTCTGACCTATCTTATTATGGCCTTAGAGCTGCTTTCCGATGATCTTGCAGAAGGGAAACCGCTGTCCCGCGCTTCCGTCGGGAATCAGATCGCTGCGGTCAAAGATGCTGGTGAGCGGCTTGCAGAGCTGCTGAAGAAGTTCGAAGGCCTGCATGGATACAAGGTTATTGATTTCGACGGCATGACCACCATAGTGGATATAGAGAATCAGGGCAAATAGGCATGCTCATCGGAATCGTTTCAGATACCCACGATAATATGCCGGCCATCCGCAGGGCCGTCGGGATCCTTACCGAAAGGAACGTGGAGCACGTGATCCATGGCGGAGATTTCTGTTCTCCGTTCACATTCAGGGCATTAAAGCATCTTACATGCGGCTTTACCGGCATTTATGGCAACAATGACGGGGAACGGGTGCTGCTCCAAAAACTCTCGAACAGCCGCATATTCACACAACCCTATATTCTTGATCTGGCCGGAAAGAAGATCGTGATCATGCATGAACATCATGTTGTGGATGCGCTTGCAGAGAGCGGCCATTTTGACCTTATTGTGTACGGTCACACCCATGTCCCTGACATTCGAAAACAGGGCAAGACCCTCATCGTAAATCCGGGGGAATTAAGCGGCTGGCTCTATGGCAGATCGACCCTGGCAATTGCAGACCTTTCTTTGCTCACCGCTGAACTGATCGAGCTCTAACTGACTCAATTTCTCAGATCTCGAAGGCCTCTCCCGGTTTTGGCAGATGCGTTAAATAGGAGAACCTCGCCGTTATGGCTTCCTGCAATGCAAGCGATGACTGCTCCTCGCCATGGACAATAAAGATCTCAGGTCTGTTCCTGAACTGCGATATCCAGTCAAGGAGTTCGCGCTGGTCTGCATGCGCCGAGAACCCTCCAAGCGTGTGGATACCTGCCCGGACAACGATATTTTCACCAAGCAGTTCGACAACCTTTGCACCGTCCACGATCTGACGGCCAAGAGTTCCTTCTGCCTGGTATCCGACAAAGACAATACTGCTCTCTCGCCGCCAGAGGTTATGTTTCAGGTGATGCCTCACCCTGCCGCCTTCGCACATGCCGGAGCTCGATATGATGATCGCCTCTTTTTTGATCTTGTTCAGGGCCATGGAATCTTCCTGTTTTTTCGTAAAATAAAGCCTGAGGGCATCCCTGCTTTCAAGCGTGAAAAATTCTTTTGCCTCTTCATCAAAATACTCGGGATGAGCTGCATAGACCTTTGTGATACGTTCACCTAGCGGGCTGTCGATATACACATTGATCCTGAAAAGCCTGTCCTGTTTGACGAGTTTATTCAGCATGAAGAGCAGATCCTGCGTCCTGCCGAGCGCAAAGGACGGGATAATAACATTCCCTCCCCTCCTGAACGTGGTTCTGATCACATTCACCAGTTCATCGATCGAAGCCTCCATGCTCTTATGATTGCGGCTGCCATAGGTGGATTCGATCGTAAGGTAGTCGGTCTCCTCGACAAAGACCGGATCATTCACAATAGGATTGTCCTTCTTGCCGATATCCCCGGAAAAGGAGATCTTCTTTTCCTTGCCTCCCTCGGTATACCAGAGTTCAAGGGTCGAGGAGCCGAGGATATGGCCGGCATTCACAAAACGGTAACGAACCCCTTCGCAGAGCTGTTCTATCCTGTTGTACTGTTTTCGCTGAATGAGCGGCAGCACCCTCTCGACATCCGGGGACAGATAGAGCGGCTCCTTAAGCTGAAGCCCTGTCCTCATGGCCTTCCGATTGTGCCACTCGGTGTCAGACTCCTGGATATGCGCCGAGTCGCGGAGTATGAGTTCAGCAATATCTGCCGTTGCAGACGTGGCGAGGATCTTTCCCCTGAACCCCTCCTTCACGAGCCTCGGCACAAGGCCTATATGATCAAGATGGGAATGGGTCAGGAAAAGACAATCGATCTCAGAAGGATCAAAGGAGAACTGACGCCTGTTCACCGCATCCGCATCATGCCCCTGATACATGCCGCACTCGACCAGTACCTGGATATTCACTCCCTGCAGAAGATAGCACGAGCCTGTTACGGTCCGAACCCCGCCCAAAAACGTAAGTTTCAAGAGATCACCTTATCCATTGCTGCTGTCCGTCGTTTGAGCATATTTATAAGCCTTATTAGATTTCTGCAATCATCCATCCGCCGTTATTTTAGCAGAATTTCGACGGGAATCCCTGCTTGCAATCAGCATCGTGCTTCCTTATAATGAAGACTTAAGATGGGGGACGACACAAAATATTGTTTATGCTGCGGGGACCAGGTCCCGTTCAATACCTTTAAAAGGAATGAACGGCTTGAGGTGACATGCGCTTATTGCGGGTTTACCCTTGATATTCAGAACCTCTGGGAGGCAAAGAAACAGGAACCGGCGCAGAAACAGCCTGCGCCCGCGGAAAGCTATGCACTGGTAACAGACGATTCCCATTACACCCGCAAGATCATCGAAGACCTGCTTATTGCCCGGAAGTTCTCTTCCCAGGTCCTGGCTTTTCAGAACGGCCTTGAACTCATTTCAGCCTATTCCAAGCTTCTAAACGAGAAGAAGACGATCGACATCGCGATCATTGATCTCAACATGCCGGTCATGGACGGCCTCACCGCAGCCCGTCTCATGCGCTCTCTTGAATCACAAAACGATACAAAGAAGACGCCGATCATGTTCTTCTCAGCTGAAAAAGCTGACGAAAACCTGAGGCGACAGATGGAAAATCTTGAGCCCGCAAACTACGTGAACAAGGGCTCTGACCCGGACCCGGACAAGCTGGTATCAAGAGTAGAATCCCTTATCGGCTACCTTATGGAGAAGTACAAACAGAAGAAGTAACCGCCTCCCTCATTCCTTTTTATCCTGACAATGACAATAATCTCCTCTGCAACAGCAAAATCTGTCTTCGAAGCATCCGCGAAGAACCAACAGACAGACGTTAATATTTCAGCAGTCTTGATAATAGCTGACATACTCAGCATAATAACCAAATGAAAAAGAGACTGCTTTTTCCTGTTTTCATATACCTTTGTCTGATACCAGTCTTGGCCTCTGCCGGATCAGCTCCGGTCTTTTCCGATCAGGACCTGGATCGGTACCGCAAACCTTCTGAGAGCATGACACAGCCGGCGGAGCAGCCTGTTCCTGCAGTAGTCAACCGGGACCATGGCAATAAAAAGGAAGAGCAGCAGACCTTGCGGAAGATCGAGGTCCCCTATACTGCCTTTGAAGGCAGTTCGCGGAGGGTGATTATTCCGGTCCAGTTAAACGGCTCAGTCACTGCAAGGATGGCCCTGGATACCGGCTCTCCCGGCATGATCATATTCGACCGGCTTGCCAACAGACTCGGTCTTTTTGAAAAAGATGACGGCAAGCTCCTGACCTATTCAGCAGGCATAGGCGGTAATGCACCGTCCATACTGACCATCGTTGACAGCGTGCAGGTCGGCAGGGCTGAGGACAGATTCATCCCCACGTCCATCGTTGCTTCTCTCTCTGACGCCTTCGACGGCCTTATCGGCATGGACTTCATGGCGAACTATGCGATCAGGATCGACACCGCACGGCGCGTGGTTGTTTTCGAAGAGCTCCCGGACAGAGATCATATGCCGGGCGGTCATGATGAGATGTGGTGGAGGAGCAACTTCAGGAATTTTGCCTCAATGCGGGCTGAGTGGAAACAGTTCATAGCTTCCCTGAATGCACAAAAAATGGACCGGGACTATTTTGATAGAGTGAAGCAATTTGCAGACAAGCAATACCGGGAGGCTGACAGGCTGTTTACCAGACTGAACAGCTATGCGGTCACCAACTCGGTCCCTATGCACTGGCGGCATTACTGATCATGGACGAAACGACAAAAAAAAGAATTCTGAAGATCCTTCTGGCGCAGAATCTGATCGCCAAGAAGCAGGCCGAAGAGATATGGTCAAAGGAAGAGCACTTCCGAACACGCCTTATCAAGGCCAAAGGCGTAACGCGGAAGCCGCTCCGGCTCATGCAGCAGGAGATTTCGCTCATCGATATCATTGATTCCCTGCAGCTGAAGCTGCCGGACGACAGCTCTTCACTCCTGACAGAAGAGCTGATCATGAAAGCCATAGCAAAGAACCTCAATCTTCCCTATCTGAAGATAGACCCCTTGAAGCTCGACTCGGACACGGTCACAAAGATCATCTCCAAACCCTATGCCCTCAAACACCAGATCGTTACCTTAAACCTTTCCGGCACTAACCTTACCCTTGCCACCTCGAACCCCTTTGACCGGGAGGGCGTTGACGGTATCAGGCAGTTGAAGGGCTTTGATATAGAAATTATGGTGGCCCCCAAGTCAGATATCATGAAGATCATCACTGAATTTTACGGCTTCAAGTATTCCATATCGGCTGCTCAGAACGAGCTTTCATCAGGGGCTGATATCGGCAACCTCGAACAGTATGTAAAGCTGAAGTCGATCTCCGAGATGGGGGCCACTGACCAGCATATCATCAATGCGGTCGAGTATCTTCTGCATTATGCCTATGCACAGCGCGCATCTGACATACATATAGAACCAAAGCGGGAATACAGCGTCATTCGCTTCAGGATAGACGGCATGCTTCATGCGATCCACCGGATGCCAAAACCGGTTCATTCTGCTTTTGTCTCGCGCATCAAGACCCTTGCACGCATGGATATCGCTGAGAAACGGAGACCCCAGGACGGCAGGATAAAGACGTCGCAGGACGGTAAAGAGGTCGAACTCCGGGTCTCTACGCTCCCTGTCTCGTTCGGGGAAAAGGTGGTCATCAGGATCTTTGACCCTGCCATTCTTATGCAGAACATCGAGAGCCTCGGATTCCTTGAGCGCGAAATAGCTCTCTTCAAATCCTTTATTGCAGCCCCGTACGGCCTGATCCTGGTGACCGGACCGACAGGAAGCGGCAAGACAACAACGCTCTATTCTGCGCTGAGAGTGCTGTCAACGCCGGACGTGAATATTACGACCATAGAGGACCCTGTTGAGATGATCTATGAGGATTTCAACCAGACGTCGGTCCAGCCGCAGATCGGTATAACCTTTGCGAGCAGCCTCAGGACGCTTCTCAGGCAGGACCCCGACATTATCATGGTCGGAGAGATCCGGGACATGGAAGCAGCTGAAAACGCTATCCAGGCAGCGCTCACCGGCCATCTGGTCATGTCAACACTCCATACCAACGATGCGCCGAGCAGTATTACAAGGCTCCTTGATATCGGCGTCCCGTCTTTCCTGATCAACACCACGCTTATCGGCGTCATAGCACAGCGCCTGGTCAGAAAGGTCTGTCCCCACTGTGCCGAATGGTATCACCTTTCAGAGGACGAATGCACCTTGCTCGGCATGGCCCGCGAAAAGGCAAAGACCATCAAGGTGTCGATCGGCGCCGGATGCCCTCAGTGCAGGGGTACGGGCTATTTGGGAAGGACCGCTGTCTTTGAGATCATGGAGATTACTGATAAGGTCAGGGCTACCATTGAAGAGCGTACGACACCGACAAAATTAAAAAAGATTGCGCAGAGCGAAGGGTTCACCACCCTGAGAGAAAATGCGATCAGGATATTGCTGAAAGGAATTACAACCGTAGATGAAGTCGTTCGCGTAACCGGTATTTCGTCACCGGGAGAGACAGCCTGACTCAGGGAGACTCTGCATAGATCTTTGTTTTGGACTGATTTCCCATCGTCTCACCGCATTACGTTATTCTCCGTTCAAATTGCCATGACATCCTATGTGCCCATACCCTCTGAGCCGCCATCTGCATGACAGCCTTTCTTGACGTTGATCAGCACAAATCATTATAATCCATAACATTTTCGAAAGAGGTTATCGTGGAAGACACTAATGAACTTATAGAACAGCGAATCAAGAAGGTTGGAGAGCTGAAAGAGCTTGGCATCAAGCCCTACGGCGGGACTTACGAAGCTGATGACCATGCGGCAGAACTGACGGCGGCATACGGTGCTACCCCAAAGGAAAGCCTGGAGGCGGAAAAAATATCCTGTTCGTTGGCAGGCAGGATCGTTGCCATGAGGGACTTTGGCAAGGCCGCCTTTGCACATATTCAGGATGCAACAGGCAGGATCCAGATCTATTTCAAGAAAGACCAGCTCGGCGAAGATTATAACCTGCTCAAAAAACTTGATCTCGGTGACATTATCGGGATACGAGGTTCTCTCTTCAGGACAAAGACCGATGAACTGACCGTTGAGGTCGAGTCGGTCACTCTGCTCACCAAGTCGATCAGGCCCCTCCCCGAAAAATGGCATGGCCTAAAGGATATTGAGATACGCTACCGGCAGCGGTACATCGATCTTATCGTAAATCCGGAAGTGCGGGAGAATTTTGCAAAGCGTGGGAGGATCATCAAAGGCGTCAGGGATTTTCTCGAAGCAAAGGGTTTCATTGAAGTAGAGACCCCGATGATGCACCAGATACCGGGCGGAGCAACAGCCCGCCCCTTCAAGACCCATCATAATGCTCTGGACATTGACCTTTATCTCAGAATAGCTCCTGAGCTCTATCTGAAGAGACTTCTGGTCGGCGGCTATGAGCGCGTGTACGAACTGAATAAGAACTTCAGGAACGAAGGCATCTCAACACGCCACAACCCCGAGTTCTCAATGCTGGAGTTCTACATTGCGTACAAGGATTATCATTATCTTATGTCCCTGACCGAGGAGCTCTTTGCAGAGGTTGCCATGAAAGCCATCGGCACGCTCCAGATGCCGTATGGCGATGCAATGATAGACCTCACCCCGCCCTGGCCCCGTTTACCGATGCTTGAGGCACTTGAAAAAGCAGGGGTTCCCCCTGAGGTTTTCAATGATCAGGAGAAGGCCATGCAATGGGGCAGGGCAGAGAAGATCGATATCCCCAACGGCTCGTCCATGGGCAAGATCCTCGATGAAATCTTCAAGGAAAAAGTCGAGCCAGGGCTGGTCCAGCCGACGTTCATCATTGATCATCCTGTGGAGCTCTCTCCCCTGGCGAAAAGAAAACCGGAGAACCCAGGGCTTGTTGAACGGTTCGAGCTTTTCATCTGCGGCCGGGAGATCGCCAATGCCTTTTCTGAACTGAATGATCCCTTTGACCAGAGGGATCGTTTCGAGACACAGGTCGCTGCAAAACAGGCAGGCGACGATGAGGCTCATGAGATGGATGAGGACTTTATCAGGGCGCTTGAATACGGCATGCCGCCTGCTGCGGGTGAAGGCATAGGCATTGACAGACTGGTCATGCTCCTTACAAACTCACAATCGATCCGCGATGTGATCCTCTTCCCGCAGCTCAAGCCAGAACAATAAGTCCTGCAGATGAAGCTGCCCTATCAGATATTCATCGCCTTCAGATATCTCAAATCAAAGAAAAAGCACAAAGGGGTATCGGTAAATACGGCAATATCGATCGGCGGCGTTGCTGTCGGCGTCATGGCGCTCCTCGTCGTTCTTTCCGTCATGTCGGGGTTCCATGAGGACCTGCAGAAGAAGATACTCGGAGCAAATGCCCATATCATCGTCAGAGATTACAAAGGTGCAATAGCTGACGCGTCCCCGATAACGGAAAAACTCACCTCCAACAAGGAGATTATTTCCTATGCGCCCTTTGTGATCGGGCAGGTCATGGTCTCTTTCAACAACAGGGCTCACGGAGTCTATATACGCGGCATTGAGCCTGAGGTGGAGGCAAAGACGACAGAGGTCCTTTCACACATCAAGGACGGCGATTTCAGGAAACTTACTGAGGATACGGAAATTCCCGGCATCATCATCGGCAAGGACCTTGCCTCGAACCTTGGGGTCCTGCTTCATGACAAGATCAATGTAGTCTCGCCGATGGGTGAGATAGGGCCGATGGGCATGCTGCCCAAGGTGAAACAGTTTCGGGTCGTGGCCATATTCGAGATCGGCATGTTCGAATATGACGCAAATCTGGTGCTCACTGCCATGAAACCTGCCCAGGAATTCTTCGGATTCGAAGATAGCATTTCAGGGATCGAACTCAAACTGAAAGACATTTACCGGGCATCGGAGGTTAAAAAACAGCTCCAGCAGAGTCTCGGCATGCAGTATCTCGTGCTCGACTGGATGCAGATGAACAAAAATCTTTTTTCTGCGCTGAAGCTCGAGAAATTTGCAATGTTCGTGATCCTCGTTCTGATCATCCTCGTTGCCTCCTTCAACATCATCAGCAATCTGATCATGAACGTCATAGAAAAAAGCCGGGAAATTGCGATCCTGAAGGCCATCGGTGCAACGAATAAGAGTATCATGACCATTTTTATGCTCCAGGGTCTCTTCATCGGTCTTATCGGCACAGTGACCGGCATCACCGGCGGATATCTGCTCGGCATCATCCTGAACAAATACCAGATAATCAAACTGCCGGCTGACGTCTATTATCTCAGCCACCTGCCGGTAAAGATGAGCCTCTTTGACTTTGTTACGGTCTCGCTCTCTGCCATCATCATCAGTTTTGTCGCTACGCTCTATCCTGCATGGCAGGCTGCAAAGCTGAACCCTGTGGAGCCCCTGCGCTATGAGTGAGCTCATAGCCGCAGTTGACATCCAGAAGTCTTTCAGGACAGAGGCAGGGGAGCTCCAGGTCCTGAAAAATATCAACCTTTCCATCCAGACCGGGGAGATGGTCAGCATTACCGGCGCGTCAGGGGCCGGCAAAAGCACGCTCATGCACATTCTCGGCGCTCTCGACAGGCCCACTGCCGGCAAGATCCTCTTCAGTGGAACAGATGTCTTTTCGATGGACGAATCGTCGCTTGCACTGTTCAGGAACAGGAGCATCGGTTTTGTCTTCCAGTTTCACCACCTGCTGCCCGAATTCAGCGCGATAGAGAACACCATGCTGCCGGGCCTTATCAGCAAGAGGCCCTATGCCGATGTCCGGAAAAAAGCATCAGACCTGCTGGGTGATCTCGGTCTTTCCCGAAGACTGCATCACCGCCCGGGAGAGCTGTCAGGCGGAGAGCAGCAGCGTGTTGCTGTTGCGCGAGCACTCATGCAGGACTCCGGCCTTGTGCTTGCCGACGAACCTACCGGCAATCTCGACACAGCGACAGGCAACAGCCTTTTTGAGCTTTTCCTCGATCTGAACAAAAAAAAGAACATTACTTTCGTTATTGTCACCCACAACATGAGCCTCGCTGACCGCTGCCACAGGATCCTCCCGATGGCAGACGGCATGTTCGTCTGATCTCATTGACTCATTTATCCCATTCTGCTTAACTAAAGGTAAGCCCCCCCTAAAAAAACGTTAGCGGAGATTTGGGCAACAATATTTTTTTGGAGCATGACGATGACAAAGATTAGATCACTTTTTTTTACGCTGGTAATCATGGGCATCGGCACGGCCTTGTCCTTTGCCTCAGAGGTAAAACCGGTAAGTACAAAAAAAGATGATAAATGCCCGGTCTGCGGCATGTTCGTGGCAAAGTACACGCATTGGCTTGCAGAGGTCGTTTTCAGAGATGGGACCTATGCTGTCTTTGACGGACCAAAGGATATGTTCAAGTATTATCTGAATCTGCAGAAATATGCTCCGGCAAAAAAAACAGCAGACATCACGGGGATCTTTGTCACCGAGTATTATTCTACAAAGCTTATTGATGCCAGAAAGCTGTTCTTTGTGATCGGCAGTGATGTGTACGGCCCGATGGGAGATGAGCTTATTCCCCTCTTCTCAGAGGCGGATGCACGCGAGTTCATGAGAGATCACAAAGGTACGCGCATACTAAAATTCCCGGAAGTCACAAACGCGCTTCTGCACTGACGGCATGAAGCAGACCTCGATCTCCGTCATGTTCATATCTTTTCTGCTTCTGTTTGTCAGCTGCAGCAAATCGCCTGCACGCTATCAGAATGCCCTGGTCAGGGACAGCAGGGTCGTCATTTCCCTCAGCGATGTCAGTGACGGAAAGGTGCATTTTTACACATACAGTAAATCCGGAAAGCAGGTAAACTTCTTTGTCAGGACAGATGGAAAAGGGACTGTTTCTTCATACTATGATGCCTGCTTCACCTGTTACAAAAAAAAGAAGGGGTACCGTCAGGAGGGTCCTGATCTCATCTGTAACGAATGCAGCATGAAGTTCGGCGTTGCTGAGGAGAAATGGGAGGAAAAAGACGGGTGCAATCCTATCTATCTAAAGAGTTCTATCGAGGGTAATAACCTGGTCATTGATACTGCGGTGATAGAGAAAGGGGCAAAACTATTCTGACGCTCAAGCTCCGGCAAGAATACCGCGGGTCATCCGAAGTTGCCGTGAAGCCATACCCGCAAGCTCAAGATTATGCGTAATAAAAATAAAGGTCATCTTCTTTTCCCTATTCAGTTTTCTGAAGAGCTCCATGATATCGGCCTCTGTCTCTTCATCCAGATCTCCTGTAGGCTCATCAGCAAGAATAACCGGCGGGTCATACATCAGTGCCCGGGCAATGGCAACACGGCGCTGCTGACCGCCTGAGAGCTGCGACGGATACGCAGATGCCTTGTCTCCAATGCCGACAAGACCGAGATACTCCTCTGCCTTCTTAACGGCATTCAAATCCTTCCTTCTGCTGAAGAGCCCGGGGAGAAGGACATTTTCAGTCGAAGTGAGCATGGGGAGAAGGCTCGCGAACTGGAACATGAACCCGATATTCTCATTCCGGTATGCAGAGAGGTTTTCATCATCGAGACTGCAGATATCCCGGCCGTCAAAGAGCACCTTTCCAGAGGTCGGCTTCATGATACCGCCGATGATCGATATGAGCGTTGTCTTTCCCGATCCTGAATGGCCGACGATCGAAACGAATTCTCCCCTTTCGATGCTGAGGGAAACATCATTAACCGCAGCAATATCCTGTTCACCCACTGAAAAGATCTTTGAGAGTCCTGAAACTTCGATCTGGGCCATGAGCTATTCCTTCTTGATCGCCATGAGCGGTTCCATTTTCTTGATCTTCTGTATCGGGGAAAGGGCGCCGGCAATGCATATAGCGTTTCCAATGAGGAACCCGACGCACGCGATAAGCAGACGATTCATTATCGTAAGATGCATGGGCAGGCTCTTCATGATCGCAAAGTTTTTTGCAAGCACTATCGACAGCACGGTCCCTCCGATGATTCCAATAATGCTGCCGATACTGCCGACGATGATAACTTCCGTAAGGAATACCATGACGATATGTGCCTCCCGTGCGCCGACAGCCCGCATAATGCCAACCTCGCGCGCACGTTCATTGGCAATGGCAGAGAAGATCGCCCAGGTAAGGAAGCCCGACAACAGGGAAATAAGGATCATGGTGAAGATAAATATCTGATTAATATCCCGCAGCGTCGTAATAATGCTCTTGCCGATATCTTTCCGCGCCATGGTATCAAGGTCAACAAAGGCGTCCTCAATTTCACCGGCCACCTTATAGGGATCCATCCCTTTTTTCACTTTAAGGAACACGATCGAGACCTGGCCAGGCTTCAGATCCGTCTGGCCCTTGATCATGATGTCCTCGAGATTATCGTCATTGATAAAGAGGGCCGTATCAAGTCCGGTGCCTGTCTTGTCGAGAACACCGACCATCTTGAAGATGTTGCCGAAAAGGACCTTGTCAACATCAACAAGCCCTACTCTGATATTGAAGGCAGACTCGTTGCCGACAAGGGCCTCGCCCTTCTGCAGCTTTCTGCCGAACTTTTCGCTCAGCCACGGTTTAACCACAAAATCAGTATCCTGATTAAAGGCGACAACAACCGTTTCAGGCACATCGCAGCACTTCCCCTGCATGGTCGTGAGGTACGTCTGATAGGTCATCTGATCAATGCCTTTGATCGTCTTCAGCTTGCCAAGTACATCGCGGCTCATATAAAAGGACTTTGCCTTGTTCTCTAGGAGCACATCCTCGGCAGCTCCCCGGGAACCTGCAGGGACGACAAGGATATCAGCGCCGAGCCGCTCTGAGGCAAGTCTGATGCTCGATGATACCCTGCTGACAAAGGACAGCGCAAAGACCAGGGCAGAGACGAGGATTGCAATGGCAGCTATAAGTATAGCCGTGCGAAGCGGTTTTCTCTTAAGGTTCCGCAGCGCGAACGAAGTGATCGTAAATTCGGTCAGCATAGTCATTTATTATATCGAATTAAAGATAAACTTGCTATGCGGCTTCGGCCGCATAGCAAGTTTAAGGGTGGGATACTATGATCTATTTCTTAAAGTTTGCGTCAATGCCGCAGAGCACAGCGCTCTTGTCACCAAGGCCCATGCCCTTATGGCAGGCCTGACAGGTGGAAGCTGCCTTACCAACGATCTTCTTTGCATCAACGTCATAAAGCTGAATGGTTCCGTCCGTGATCGTCTTGCCTGCAATCGGCTTGCCATCAACATCGCAGCCCTCTGTAGAGGTCCTGAGCGTCAGGATAGCATACTTGCCGTCAGGTGTCGGGATAGCATCATGGTTCTGTCCTGCAGTGGACATCTTCTCATCGACCATCTTCAGGTCGTTGCCGTCAAGAAGCCAGAACCTGTCAGCAGCGGACTGGAAGATGAGCTTGTCGTCCTTGCTGAAGTACTGCCTGAAGGTGATGGTCTTGCCCGGCTCGCCCTTGTGGGTTGCCTTTGCAAGGACCTTCCACTCGCCCTTCTCCATCGCAGCAAGGTCAACAAGAACGAAATCGATCGCGCCGTTTGCCTTGCCGTCATCGCCCTTCATGGTTACGGATATGAGGAATTTCTTATGGTCGTTCGAGTTCGTGCCATGAAGAAAGACATACGCACCTGACTTATACTTCGGGTCGAGGTCGCTGATAAAGACCCTCTTCTTGTGATCCATGGTCTTTTTGTCAAAAACATCAATATAGCCTTCATTGCCCATAAATACCGGCAGGTAATTAGCCTTGGACTGGCCTGATGCGCAATATACAGGAGGCTTTTCGCCGGGAGATCTCTTTTCTGGATCCATGGCAACATCCTTGACCACTTTACCTGTCTTGAGGTCTGTGACGCCTACATGCTGCTTCTTGTTGGCATCAAGCACATAGGTCGACCAGAACATTCTCGTGGCGTCCTGGTCATCAATCCTTGCATCATGGGACGGATGCGAATTCTTGTCGCCAATCACAACGCGGTCAACATTAGCCACCTTGATCGGATCGTCCGCATTGTTCGGATCAACGGTCACATCAGCCTTTGCAAAATGCCCGCCCATACCGGCAACAAAAACCGTTGCCGAATAGGTCTTCTTCGCTGCTGTAGCTATAGATACTTTCGTATCAACCGCAGTAAAGGTAAGATACCCGCCGATCACCAACGTCAACATCAGAGCTACAAACAATACTTTCTTCATAGTTTCTCCCCGTTATATTTGGTTTATACACCTGCACAGCACATGCGATGCCTGCACTGCACCAATCCCTCATTGTTCGTTTCCAGGACCACCACCTTTCGTCACGACATATTAGAGATTTCGATACTCTTGTGCTAACCATACCTTAGCATCCCATTCAGGCAGTTATCAACTTGAATTTCTAACTTTAGAAGATCTATGTCATTGATTTATCATAAAAAATAAACGATTTCTCATGATCATGATTAATTGTGAAAAACACTGCAGAACGCACTGCGGGTAGAATGCTCTTAATAGGGAATAACCGTATCGTAATGAACAAGCTCGCGGGCGATCGCTTCATTATGCATGCGTTCAAAGGAATTGTCAGGGCAGTTCGAAATAATGCGCGTTTCAAGTTCGTTCAGCATGGCAAGATTTGCATTGATCCCCTGGTTATGATCGTCGAACCTGCAGTCCAGGATATAGATATGCACTTCGTCGTCTTCGAGTGAAAGGCCTATCGCCATGCGCAGGGCCTCAGCATGCCTGTCTCTCACGATCACCGCTATTTTTTTGGCCATATTAAAGATCCTCAGAGCTGAATCCTGATCATTACCCGGCCGCTCTATGACCGAAGGGATTGCACCCCCGGTACCATTAATGCTCTATTGGCGGTAAAAAGGACGACGACTGCCCTTCTCTGTCTGGAACTGAACAAAGGCCTTTGCAAACTTACCCTTCTGCACCGCACCGCCAGGCTTTGTCGAGAGAACGTCAGACCCCTCAAAATTCTGAAGCAGGTCGATCATCTTGTCGAGGGACTCCTGATGCAGCAGCTCGATCGCGTCACGGTCAGGCATGGACGTGACCAGCCTCCGGTCAATGAAATCGCCGATCTTCTGCTGATTCATAAAGGAAAAGAAGACCATGCCCTTGAAGATCCTCTTATTCGTTTTGAAGGAAAAGAGGAAACGCTCAAGCGAGTTCTCAAGGAAGAGGTCGTTGCGCACCTGGGTTTTTCTGTCGATCAGCATGGCCTGGAACCAGTATTTCTTATCAATGATGCTGTCCGCCTTCATTTCTAGGAGCGTATGGCCCAGGTTCTTCTTGTGTACGGTGTATGAATTGTGGGCAACAGAATCAGATGCGAGATGGCAGAGGTACCCATAGACAAAAGCCTTCTGCTGCGATGTCTTGGCAGCCCTGAGCAGATCAAAACCGACTTCCCAGCTGTGTGAACTCTTGCTGTCAGGAAGATACTTCTTGCCGATAATGATATCTGCCATGATGTTTCCGTAGAGAAAGTCCTTTCGGTATCTCCTCATGAGTTCAAGAATGCCTGCGGGAAGAAGAGCACCGAAAGAAAAAAGCTCATTGCCGAGATACATGTGTGTCAAAGGCCCCCATGCAGACGCAAAGGTCGGGACAAGAAGAAACGCTATGATCCAGACAAGTTTCGATAGTTTCATTGCACCCTCTCGATAAGATTCAGGATAAGCCGCACCCCGATGCCTGTTGCACCTTTCGGAATATAGGGACGGTCCTTATCTACCCACGCAGTCCCGGCGATATCAATATGCACCCAGGGGGACTGACCTGCAAATTCATAAAGAAAATATGCGGACGCCATAAGTGAACCGATCCGGTTGCCGATGTTTCTGATATCAGCGATATCGCTTTTGAGATATTCCTTGTACTCTTCAAAAAGAGGAAGTTCCCATACCCGCTCATAGGTTTCCTCTCCGGCCTTCCGGAACTCATCAAGAAACTTTCTGTCATTGCCCATCATTGCCGCTACCTCACCGCCAAAAGCCACGGCACAGGCACCGGTAAGGGTAGCGATATCAATGATCGCCCTGGGTTTGAAACGCTTTGCATACTCGATAGCATCAGCAACTGCAAGTCTGCCCTCTGCGTCAGTGTTTGCGATCTCAATGGTCTTTCCGCTGATTGACCGGACAACATCGCCGGGCTTTATGGCAGAACCACCCGGCAGATTCTCTGTGGCCGGAAGCAGACATATGAGATGCACAGGCAGCTTCAGTTCTGCAGCAGCCTTGACAACACCGAGGACTGCAGCACCGCCCGCCATATCGTATTTCATCTTTTCCATGCCATCGGAAGGCTTGAGGGAAAGACCTCCGCTGTCAAAGGTGACCGACTTGCCGATCAACACGACAGGAGGCTTTCTGCTTCCACGGTATTCTGCCACTATGAATTTCGGCTGCTCTCTTGATCCATACGACACTGCCAAAAATGCTCCCATACCGATCTTTTGCATATCCTTTTTTTCGAGAACTTTGACCGAAAGATCCTTCCGCTTCAGGGAACAGGCTGCATCCGCGAGATCAGCCGGTGTCATGTCATTGGCAGGAGCGTTGACCAGGTCTTTTGCAAAGGCAACGGCAGACGCGATCACCTCTGCTTTCCGGACGCTGACGGAAAGGCCCTTCGAAGGTTTTGAGATCAGGATGAGAGAAGATATCGTCAGGGCATGATCGTCGCTCTTATACTTCTTATGCGTATAAAGACCGAGAAGTGCTCCCTCGACAAAGCAGACCGCCGGCTGTTTCAGCTGGTCGAGAAGAATCGTTGAGAGCGCTGCTGTTTTCATCTCCTTATCGCGAAGACAGGCAAGGGCTTTGCCTCCTGCCTGCCTGACCCTTTCCGCCGTCAGGGCATCCTTCTTGCCCATACCTACGAAAAGAATTCTTTCAGGTTTGATATCTTCCGGTGTAGGCACAAGCAGGACTTCGTTAAGGCCGGCCTTAAACTCCCTTTTCCGAATGTTATCGATCAACCGGCTGATCGAAGGCTTGAGCCGGGAATAAGGATTCACCCCCTCTTCAACAAAAGGAAGTATTAATACGTCACAGGCACAGTCCGCTTCCTTTATGTTCTTTACTCCGATATGCATGTAGGGATGACCCCACTCCTGTCACTCGATTATTTGCTCTTTTTAGTCTAACCAATCGAAAGGTAATTATCCACAAAACAGATCATTAAATTTTTTTCATTTTGCGATTGACAGCTTCATGATCTTTCAGTAATCATCAATCATGAAAAATGGTGTAACATCCTCTCCCTTCTCGATAAAAAGCATCCAGAAGATCTTTGGTTCATCCTTTACCGAGGGCAATAATGTGACCCTTGTCTGGAAAGACAGGGAGTCCTTTCAGGGCATATTTGATGCCGTCCGGGAAGCAAAAGAGCTCATATGCCTGCAGTTCTATATCTTTCGTAACGACGAAACAGGCAGGGAGCTGGCAGATATCCTCAAGCTCAAGGCAAAAGAAGGGATAACCGTCTGCCTTATTTACGATCATTTCGGCTCACTCTGCACGCCGGAGGCATTCTGGAAGGATCTGAGGCAGGCCGGCGTTCACATACGGGCATCCCGGCCATTTGCCTGGACCACGCCTTTTCTCTATGTACACAGAGACCATAGAAAACTGATCATCATCGACAGCGCAAAAGCCTTTACCGGCGGCCTTAACATTGCCAATGAATATCGCGGTTACTACAGGCTGAGAAAAAGAAGCGGATGGCGCGACACTGGAATATTTCTGAAAGGGCCGATTGTCAAAAGACTTCTGGATGAGTTCAGAAAAAGCTGGGAGATCTGGAAGGGAGACCCGATCCAGCCACGCCAGGATGTCGTGATGCCGGAACAGGGCCTGCCCGTGCTGCCGATCTTCGCAAGCTCGGCGAAGGGCAGGAGAAGAATGCGCAAGGTCCTTTATTACAGCATCAACAGCGCACAGAAGAGCATTTACCTTACGACCGCTTATTTCACGCCGAGCAGACGCATGGTCCATATCCTTGAGGCCGCAGTCTCACGGGGAGTTGACGTGAAGCTGCTTTTGCCCGGCATCTCCGATGTATCAGCCGCTCACTTTGCAGGGAGGGCCTTCTTCTCGAGACTCCTGAAGGCAGGCATAGAGATCTACACCTATAACGGCGTGATCCTCCATGCAAAGACCTCTGTTTTTGACGAGATCTGGTCCATAATCGGCTCTGCGAACCTCGATTTCCGGTCATTGCGCCGAAATGATGAGGGAAATGTTGGGATCATGGACGGCAGTTTCGGCCGACAGATGGCGCAGATATTTTATGATGACATCACCCGCTCAGAAAAGATAACACCTGAGGGCTGGCGCAGGCGACCCTTGCATGAAAAAATGAGAGAATACTTCTTTGCCTTCTTCAGAAAAAGGCTGTAGCAGAGGCTGATCAGGGCCGATACGCAAAGAACCCCAGAAACAGAATATTTGCTGCAAAATGGAATATAACAGAAGGCAGAACATTAGAGGTCTGCAGATAAAGAAATCCCATCACCAGCGACGGAAAAAAAGTCATAAGGGAATACCAGTCACCATAAAATACCAGTTGCGGCAGATGCATAACGGCAAATAAGCCGCTCGTTAAAAAGACTCCCCTCATGGTATTTCCGAGACTCTCCTGGAGATAACCTCTGAAATAGACCTCCTCGGACAATGAAACGCCCAAGAGCTGAAACATGAGGACCTGAAGCGTCGGCGGTTGAGGACGGTTGTTGATCATGATCATAACAAGCCAGAAGGGTACCAGGATAATTGCCGATGTTATAACACCGAGAATGCTATCGCGCAGGTTGAACTGCATTTTGATGCCGCCCGCCAGAAGAATGGGGGTTACTACAAGAAAAAAAGGGATCAGGTATTTAAACATGCCAAAAGAAAAGGCATGATATACAGTGACCATGAATAAAAGAATCAGGTATGTATATAATGCCTTTCTCCTGTTGGCAATATGCTGACTTTTCAGCTTGTTACTTCTTTTTTCGCCTCATAATAGCCACAACAACGAGAGGTATCAGCATAACCGCGATATTACCGGCGGCTGAGGCAGCGTTCTGCCGCGTGCCTATGGAACAGCCCCCTCCACCACCACTCGTCTGGACCGGAACAACAGGCTCAACCGCCAGGGTTGTTGTAGAGGCTTCATTAGACATCAGCGGAGACTCCCCAATGTTATTAAATGCCCTTACACGATAGGCATAGGTGGTAATGGGCTGAAGACCCGAATCAGTAAAAGTGGCCGTGGCTGTGCTGTTCGGTCCGATGGGACCGATCTGAACAAAGGGCCCTCCCGCTGTAGATCTTTCAATCCTGTAGCCGTCCTCACCGGTTGCGCTATCTGACCATGAAAGAGTTATCGTTGTGGGGGATGTTGAAATCGCGGTAAGGCCAGTTGGCGAGAGCAGCGATGAGATCGCCCGGTACGCATTGACTCTCCCGCCCGTCATTATCCATCCCTGAAGTGTCGGCAACACGTCGACATATCTCAGAACAGTTGCACGTATCTGCTCATGGGTAAAGTTCGTGTAGTAACTGTAAAGCAGTCCTGTAATGCCCGATACCTGAGGGGCTGCCATTGACGTGCCTTCACAGAAATCATAGCCCGGATACGGAGAACCCGTGCACATGCCAAATGATGTGCCCTGAGGAATCGTGCTCAGGATATACACTCCAGGGGCAGCAACATGAACAGAAGTCGGTCCAAAATTACTGAATGTTGCCCTCCGGTCATTCTGATCCGTTGCAGCAACTGAAATGATATTAGGAAGCGCATAACCAGAGGGATATTCAGCGGTTTGATCATTATTGTCACCCAACCCATCACTGCCGCCGTTGCCGGCAGCAGCGATCAAAAGCGCTCCTGCAGAATTAGCAGCACGTATCGCATCATACTCGGCAGAGGAATAATCGCTTCCGCCGTAACTCGCATTAATAACTCTTACTCCCTTTGATACGGCATATTGAATGGCAGCTATTGAATCTGATACAGTTCCTTCGCCGCGTGAATCGAGGATCTTCAGCGGCATAATCTTAACATTCCAGAGCACACCGCTGACACCAATTCCGTTATTGCCGGTTGCTCCTATTATGCCGGAAACATGCGTGCCATGACCATTGTCATCCATGGGATCGTTATTATTGCCGACAAAATTCCATCCTCTCCAATCATCTATCTTTCCGTTGCCGTCGTCATCAACAGCATTATTAAACTCGTTAGGGTTTGTATATATATTACCAACGAGATCGACATGATTATAATCTATGCCGGTATCCACGACAGCAATCACCGCACCGGTCGTTCTGCTTATGTCCCAGGCATCCGCGATCTTCGCATCTGCACCTGACGTCCCGCTTGCAAAAGAACCGGTATTCCTTAATGCCCACTGCTGGCCAAAATAAAAATCACTCGGCAGAGTCGTGGCAGATCGTTTTATGTAATTCGGTTCAGCATATTCGACATCCGGGTTGGACATATAATTTACGACAGCATCCCTGACAGAAAGACCGTTGGGAAGCTTCACATGCTCAAGGTTAGGAATAAGGTTGTACGACCTCAGCGATGTTGCGCCAACTGACTGATGCGTCCTCACTGAGGACGCAGACAGGATGCCTGCCTTGAACTTGACCAGCAATTCCCCTTCCTTATATCTTCCTTTCTCCATAATTGAGATAACCGACTGAGTCGTAATTTTCGCGCTACTCACCTCTTTTGATGTATCCGTGGAAATGCTTGCAGTCTTTTCACTTCCGCAGGAAGCCACAAACAGAACCAACAACAAATAGATAAGCTTCTTCATAACTGACTTTCCCTCCATAAATAAATTTAACTAAAATCCGGTTTACTATAGAACAAAAAATACTGTAATTACGCCGACATCTGACTTAATTACTATCATGAAATTTCTGAAAAAAGTATAGTTCATATTGACTGGTGAGTCAAGGAAAATTAGTCTGATGCGTGGCAGCAACAGGAAAGTGTCCCCATTAAGTGCAGAGGAAAATATCCCCTTCTCAGCAGTGAGATCCTTGAGGGAGAGCTGGTGTTGATCAGAAGGGGATACAGAGAGTTAGGGTTATGGGGCAGGTCATACAGGGAGTTTGACAGCCCCATTCCATGCACAACAAAAAGACACGTATCGGCATGATACGTGTCTTTTTGTTGTGCCGTATAACATAGGCAGTGTTCAAAAACTCCCCATGAACCGATCAACTAATCCATAATACTTAACTCTTTATTATTATTTAAATATTTTTAACTGGCGCGCCCTGAGGGATTCGAACCCCCGGCCTACAGATTCGTAGTCTGACGCTCTATCCAGCTGAGCTAAGGGCGCATACCCCGTAATAACTGCTTATTTCTTTATACCGTTCTTCAGCATAACTGCATACTTCGGATGCTCGAACGGATGGATCGCAGGAAACTTGGAATACAGCCACCCCTTGAAAATTTCCTTCTCATCTTCCAATACCTTCAGGCCCACTGCCGGATTGTTTGGCTCATTCGAGCTGGAGGTAATGGTGAGGCCGTCCATCCTGAAATCAGGAATAAACTCACCGACTGCAAGCTTGAGGTTCGAACCTGGAACCTTCAATTCACCATTAACGTTGATCGTATACTCGGTCTTCTTCTTGCTGCTCTTGTCCTCAACAATGACGACAACCGCTTTCCACTTGCCCTTCACCGCATCAGGAAGAGAGACCGTGGTCTGGCCTTTCGGCATGGTAACCTGCTGACTACCTGGTGCACCCTGCTGCGCATGTCCTGCAGGAAGCTGCTGACCAGGTGCTCCGACCTGGGGAACCGCCGGTTTATCCTCTTTTTTCTTGCATGCACCAAAACTCAATACAAGCGCAATACCACAAACTGCCACTAAGATCTGTTTCTTCATTTACTGCTCCTCCTTAAAGATGATTGAATAAATTTATTCTCAATACCAAAAATGGCGGAGAGGCAGGGATTCGAACCCTGGGAACGGTGTTACCCATTCAACCGCTTAGCAGGCGGTTGCCTTCGACCGACTCGGCCACCTCTCCAAAACGAGATAGTTTAACAGCTCACTTTATCTTTTGTAAAGAAATGGCTGCAGAAAAGAACGGCATAGTGCAGGCTGTCACTTCTGTCTGGAACGGTAATCCTCGATCGCTTTTTTCAATGCATCTGCGCCGAGATTGGAACAGTGCATCTTCTGCGGAGGCAGTCCGCCAAGCTCGTTGGCAACAGCTTCCTTGGATATGGCGAGCGCTTCATCAAGGGTCTTGCCCTTCACCATCTCGGTCACCATGCTGCTGACGGCAATGGCAGCGCCGCAGCCAAAGGTCTTGAACTTGGCATCAACAATGCGGTCATCCTTCACCTTGATATAGATCTTCATGGCATCTCCACAGGTTGGATTGCCTTCCTGTCCTACGCCGTCCGCATCAGCCATGTCCCCCACGTTGCGGGGGTTTGTGAAATGGTCCATCACTTTGTCGCTGTACATGATCCACCTTCCTGGTTATCTCCCCAGCCTTGCGCATAGGGAGAGATTTCTCTGAGTCTCTTGATAACTGCCGGGAGCTCTGCTGCAACATAATCTATATCTTCAGGCGTATTGCCCATGCCGAGACTGAACACGATCGAACCCTGTGCAAGACCGGACGGTATGCCCATGGAGAGCAGTACCGGCGAAGCCTTCAGTGCCTTTGAAGAGCAGGCGGAACCGCTTGCTGAAAAGATACCTTTTGCAGCAAGAAGAAGAAGCATCGCCTCCCCTTCAATATATTCTGCGCAGAAGCTCGCATGACCGGGAAGTCTGTTGCTCCTGTGTCCGGTCAGGTAAACTCTTTCGACATTTGCCATCGCATCTATAATTTTATCCCGCAGCGGCCTGAGATAGTCCATCCTGCTCTGCAATTCCGCCTTCGCCAGCTCAGCTGCTTTTCCCATGCCGACGATCGCAGGCACGTTCTCGGTACCTGCGCGCCTGCCTGACTCCTGTATGCCGCCATAGATGAGCGGAACGATACGAGTGCCCTGTTTCACCACAAGCGCGCCTGCACCCTTCGGCCCATAGAACTGGTGCGCGGCCATGCTCAGGAGGTCTACGCCGAGATCGGCCATGTCCACAGGGATATTTCCGGTCGTGGCAACCGCATCGGTATGCACAGAGATATTTTTCTCTTTTGCGATCTTCACGATCTCCTTTATCGGCTCGATCGTTCCGACCTCACTGCTTGCATGGGTAACAGAGATCAAGGTCGTCTCTTTTGTGATCATCTTCCTCACGGTCTCAGGATCAACAATGCCCTGTTTGTCCACCGGAAGATACGTGACCGTAAAGCCGCTCTTCTCAAGGAAACGGGCAGCATTGAGTATGGAATGATGCTCCATCCTCGATACCAGCACATGCTTTCCCTCGTTCTGCCGTGCAAGGGCAATGCCGCGCAGGGCAAAATTGTTCGCCTCAGCGCCGCTTGCCGTAAAGATAACTTCAGCAGCCTTCGCATTCACCAGCCCGGCCACCTGCTCGCGCGCAGTCTCAATGGCCGCCTTCGCCTTCATGCCATACTCATAGACGCTGAGGGGGTTGCCGAACTCCTCCGTGAAATACGGCATCATCGTCTTGAGCACGTCCGGATGAAGGGGATTTGTAGCAACATGGTCTACATAGTATTTCTTCATGATCACCTCATACCCTTCTTAATATAAAATTTAAAGAAATCCGGTGTCTCGTCTATTCCCAGAAATTCATTGTTCGTCTTTTTGCACCAGTCAGGAATATCCTCAAGCGCACCGTCATAGTCAGTCATGATCTCAAGTATCTGGCCGGTCTCCAGCTCTTTCATCTGCTCCTCAAGTTTCAGCAGATGCATGGGGCACATCATATATACGATGTCGGTAGTAACATCAGGCTTTACGTCCTGGACAAATTTCATATTCTGTCAGGCAGCCCTGATGCCTTTCCCCTGCCTGCCTTTCTTCGGCCGCTTCGGTATCGTCATGAGCTGATTGCCTGCAAGAAGGTCCTTCAGGGACATGCTGTCAAGGAACCTCTCGATATTCTCGCCAAGGGATTTCCAGAGAAGGTGCGTTACGCAGCTGTCGACGCGGATGCAGCCCTCAGCCGGGTCAAGGCAGGAGGTGATCGCCACCGGCCCTTCCAGTTCTCTCAGGATCTCGGCGATGCTGATCTTCTCCGGCTCCCGTGAAAGGACATAGCCGCCGCCGGGCCCTTTCACGCTCTGTATAATCCCGGATTTGCGCAGCGTGTTCAGTATCTGCTCAAGATACGAGACCGAAACATCCTGCCTTTCAGATATCTGTCTGATCGTGACCGGACCGACGCTGCCGGCTTTTGCGATCTCGTACATCGCACGCACGCCATACTGCCCTTTTGTCGATAATCTGAGCATGCTTTACCTTATAAAAGTTTAGTAAATCTGTCAAGTATTATCAGGACAATGCGGGGCACAGAAAAACAGGGGGAATTACGGAATACTTTGTATCTCGACCGTATTGCCGATCGCGATATTGAACAGTTTTGCTGCGCTGCCCCGGTTCACGAAGAACTCGACATATTCCGAACTGTTGATCACGGAATGAAGTTCCTTGTCCAGTGCCTCGCCGTAATACATCTTCATGGGAACCTCTTTGCCGGCGAGAAATACCTTCAGCGATGTGCCCGGATTTTGACTGTCAAGGGCGTCGATCTCGGTCTGGCTGATGTTCGTCGTAGCATTGCCGAATTTGTCCACATGGATGATCTCACCTTTAATGACGCCCTTCCCGACAGTCGGCATCTGAAGATCGATAGAAAGATAATCCGTAATGACCTCTCCGAAATTCTGAACGTTCTTGCCTCCTGAAAGCCATGCGGCAACAGGTGCAAACACATCCCTGCCCTGGAACGTAGAGCTCTTTGATTTAAGGAAATAGTGGTCTGCGGTGATATGGATCACCTGGAGCGTCCGCGCTTCCAGCTTATATATGTAGGAGAAGATACCATTATCCGGACCGATAAAATATTGACGCTCTGTGACAACAAGGAGAGGCCGCCTGCGGGAGCCCACGCCCGGATCTACAACGACCACATGGCAGGTCCGCTCGGGAAAGAACTTGTAGTTCATGCCGACCGTAAAAGCCGCCTCACGGATATTATGCGATGCGATCCCATGGCTGAGGTCAATGATGTTTGCCTCCGGGTTGATGCTGAGTATTGCTCCCTTCATAACTCCTACAAAGGGGTCATTGAGCCCGAAGTCTGTCGTAAGCGTTATCACCGGATTAGATGGCATGAGCGGCTCCTCTCAAAAGATTAATATCCTCGACCTTCCCGTCCTTCATATACGCCATTATACCATCAAGGATATCAATTGTAGCGTTTGGGTTCACAAAATTTGCCGTGCCGACCGCAACAGCTGTTGCCCCTGCCAGCAGGAACTCTATCGCGTCATCGCCATGCATGATACCGCCCATGCCGATCACAGGGACCTTAACCGCCTTAAAGACCTCATATACCATGCGGACTGCGACCGGCTTGATCGCCGGCCCTGAAAGCCCGCCTGTCCTGTTGGCCAGCTTCGGCCTCCGCGTTTTGATATCGATAACCATGCCGGTCAGGGTATTGATCACCGAGAGCGCATCAGCACCCGCATCCTCGGCGACCTTTGCCATCAGAGAAATATCAGTGACATTCGGGGAAAGTTTCACGATAAGGGGAAGTTTTGTGGCCTTCCTTACTGCGCCGACAACCTCGGTCGTAACCCTGGGGTCAGTGCCGAATATGCACCATCCGGCCTGCTTGTTCGGACAGGATATGTTCATCTCCAGGCCATGGATGCCCTCAACAGAACTCAGCCTTTCGGCCGCAGCCACATATTCCTCGATCGAGTCTCCGAAGAAATTGACGATCACCTTTGTGTCGTAGGTCCTGAGAAAGGGGATCTTCTCATCAATGAACCGCTGAATGCCGATGTTCTGCAGCCCTATGGCATTGAGCATGCCGGATGCAGTTTCAACAATACGCGGAGGAGGATTGCCTTCTTTCGGTAAAAGCGAAAGACCTTTTACCACAACAGCGCCCAACCTGCTCAGGTCAAGGAATTCAGCATACTCCTCGCCGTATCCGAACGTGCCTGAAGCGGTCATCACCGGATTTTTCAGTTCAAGACTGCCGATCCTGACGCTAAGGTCCATGCTCACCAAACGATCTCCCTGGCCTCAAAAACCGGTCCTTCCTTGCAGACCCTAGCGTATCCGTCACGGGTCTTTACCACGCACCCAAGACATGCGCCGATGCCGCAGGCCATATGCTCCTCCATAGAGACGTATGAAGGTATCTTATGCGCCCCGGCGATCTCTGAGACTGCCTTGAGCAGCAGATGCGGACCGCAGGCGTAAATGCAGTGATGCGTGATGGGTGATGCGTGATGAGACAAAAAATGCCGTAACGAATCGGCAGCCGTTCCCTTTGTGCCGGCTGAGCCGTCGTCCGTGCTCACCCGGACCTCTTTTGCAAACCCCTGCAGTTCATCAAGCATCAAAAGATCGTCTTTTGTACGCGCACCGTAAAAAACAATTGCCCTGCGGGAAAACTGTTCAACGAAAGAAAATACCGAAGCAATGCCGATGCCGCCCGCAATCACAAGAGGGACAGCGTCTGCGGGGGGAAGCGGATAGCAGGTCCCCAAGGGACCCAGGACCTCAAGCAGCGTTCCTTTTTTCATCTCCTTCAGGATAGCCGTGCCCTTCCCCCTGACCCGGTACAGTATCTGCACCCCCTGCCCCGTTTTTCTGAAAAGACTGAAGGCCCTCTTCAGCAGCGGGTCTGTACCCTTATTCGCCTCGATCATGAAAAACTGGCCGGGCCGGGGCTCGGGCATGCTCACAGGGACGTTAAGGGTTAAGAGGTTATGGACTGTGTGGACCGGACGGTTTTCCTGGATCTCTGCCTTAAAGTATCTACTCAAAGGTGATCTCTAATATCTCATATTCTATGGTCCTGGCAGGGACCTTGATCTCGACGGTATCACCGACATCCTTGCCGATGAGGGCCCGGCCGACCGGAGAACTGATAGATATCTTGCCCTGCTTCACGTCAGCCTCTTCCGTTCCGACAAGAATGAACACGTATTCCTCATCCGCTTCAACGTCAAGCACCTTCACTTTTGCACCGAACGCGACCTTTGACTGCTTTATGGTCGCAGGGTCGATCACCTGGGCCATGGCTATTTTTCCCTGCAGTTCCTGTATCCGTCCTGCAATAAAGGACTGCTGTTCCTTTGCTGCATGATATTCCGCATTTTCAGAGAGATCGCCATGCGCGCGCGCCTCTGCTATGGCCTGTATGTTCTGCGGCCTTGCGACCTTCATCAGCTGCTCAAGCTCGGCCTGCAGTTTCCGGTACCCGTCTGGTGTTAAGGGGATTCTTTGCACGATTCGTAACTCCTTATCAGAAAATCAGTTATACTCTACCATGTCGCCTTTTTTTTTAAAAGATTCATCCGGGCAGTTTCTGCTTGAATTGACGGTACGCATATACTAATCTTTAGGTACAGAGTTTATACCAGAACGCGGAGGCATGCATGCTGACAAAGATCGTTGCAAAGAAGAAGGACGGAGCCATGATCAAGGGGACTTCCAGAGACTTCCTTCCTTACAGGAATATGTTTCATATGGCCATTGACGGTTCTCCTGACGATACTGTCGAAGTGCTCGTGGACGACCTCAAGGCCGTTTTTTTCGTGAGAAAGCTCGCGGGCAGCAAGGCGCCGCACAACAGACCTCCGGTCAGGTCTTCCGGCACACAGTCAGCCGAGCGCAGGATCTCTGTCACCTTCATGGACAACGAGGTCATAGAAGGGTATTCCCACAGTTTTCATCTTGACAGACTCGGTTTTTTCCTGAACCCGATAGACCCGAACGACAACAATGAGCGGATATTCGTTGTGCTTTCCTACGTCAAAAGCATCCTTTCTGACGGCAAACCGATCGACCTGAACGCAGGCGCTGTGAGCGAGAGGACCTGCGAGCTGTGCGGCAAGAAGCTTGACCTCAGATGGAAATACTGCCCCTATGACGGCACAAAGATAAAATAACCGGCTTGCCCCGGCCCTGCTGCCTGCATTGACTCAGGAATGACAATGCTTTAGTCTAATCCATACTTTTTTCCCCGGAGGACGCAATGCGATTTTCTAAGATGTTCATCCCGACACTGAGAGAGGCCCCTGCTGATGCAGAAGCCGTCAGCCATGTCCTTATGCTCCGTGGCGGCTATGTCAGGCAGCTGGCAGCAGGTCTCTATATATTCCTTCCGCTGGGCTGGAGGGTCCTGGACAAGATAGACGCAGTCCTGAAAGAAGAGATGGAGTCCATCGAGGCTCAGGAGATCTCCATGCCGATCCTCCACCCTGCCGAGATCTGGCAGCAGACCGGCCGCTGGGACATTATCGGCGGCGAGATGTTCCGGCTCAAGGACCGCAATGACCGGGAATTCTGCCTCGGCATGACCCATGAGGAGATCATGACATGGCTCGCCTCCCGGGAGATTCGCTCATACCGCGACCTGCCGCAGGTATGGTATCAGATACAGACAAAGCTCAGGGATGAGGCCCGGCCCAAAAGCGGCGTACTGCGCACACGGGAATTCATTATGAAAGACAGCTACAGCTTTGACGCTGACGAGGAAGGTCTCGATAAGAACTATCAGCTCCATGCAGAGGCTTACCACAGGATCTTCAACCGCTGCGGCCTGAAGTTCATGCAGGTCGAATCAGACCCCGGCATGATGGGCGGAGGATACTCTCACGAGTTCATGGCGCCGAGCCCTGCAGGGGAAGACCAGGTAGCGGTCTGTCCAGGCTGCGGTTATTCAGCCAATGTGGAACTCGCGCTCTCGATCCCGAAGAAGATCGAGGACAAAAACTGGCAGTCAGAAGAAGTGCATACACCTGAAAAGAGAACGATCCACGAGGTCACAACCTTCCTGAAGCTATCTCCTGAATTTTTCATCAAGAGCGTGCTGGTGATATCCGATAATGGCCCGGTGCTCGCACTGGTGCGGGGAGATCAGGAGGTCCATGAGAAGAAACTGGCCAAGGTGATCGGACCTCACCGCCCGGCACAGAAGATCGAGGTCAAGGAAATTCTTGGCGTCGAGGCCGGCTTTATCGGTCCGATGGGACACAAAGACCTGCGTATTGTCGGGGATGTCTGCCTTAGGCAGGGGACCTATGTCAGCGGTGCGAATAAGCAGCATTATCATATAAAAGGCGTAAAGGCCGACAGGGACTTTACCGCCGAATGGCACGATATCCATATCGCAAAGCAGGGGGAGGCATGCACAAAATGCGATGCTGAACTCAATGTTGAGCGGGTGATCGAGATCGGCAACATCTTCAAGCTCGGCACAAAATATTCTGCGGCCCTGAAGGCAGTATTCCTTGATGAGCAAGGCAACGAAAAACCGATCATCATGGGCAGCTACGGCATCGGCCCTGCACGCATCGCAGCAGCTGCAATTGAACAGAACAATGACAAGGACGGCATCATCTGGCCGCGAAGCATTGCTCCCTTTGATGTTGAACTCATCCCGCTGAATATGAACGATCCGAAGACTGTCGAAACAGCAGAAAAGTTTTACAAGGAGCTGAAGAAGGACCGTATCGATGTGCTCATGGATGACCGCGATGAACGTGCCGGCGTGAAATTCAAGGACGCTGACCTGATCGGTATTCCAACGCAGATAATTATCGGTGAAAAGAATATCAAGGAAGGACTTGTCGAGGTCAAGGACAGGAAGACCAAAGAAGCGGTAAAGGTGAAGGTAGAAGAGGTTGTTGCAAAAATGCAGGACCTGATAAGAAGCTGATTATCAGGTCCTGATAACTCTCAATGTTAATGCTCGGTCGGGGGGGCCATATGCCTGATGATCTTGCCGTCAACAAGATAGATAACCATCTCGGCGATATTCGTGGCATGGTCAGCAACCCGCTCAAGATACTGCGCAACAAAGCTGACTTTCATGGCGCGTGAGACCGTGGCAGGGTCCTTTGCCATATACAAGGCCAGTTCCTGCAGGACATCCCGCTTGAGGTCATCCACCTGGTCATCTCTCATGATCACGTCCATCGCCAGCTGTTTGTCCTTTCTCACAAAGGCATTCAGCGCGTCACGTATCATCCCCTGGGAGATCTCGCGCATCTTCGGTATATCAATGTACGGTTTCAGTACCGGCTCTTCATTCAGTTCGAGCGCCCTTTCCGCAATGTTTACGGCAAAGTCGCCCATACGTTCAAGGTCAGTCGTTATCTTCATGGCCATGGTAATGAACCGGAGGTCTGTTGCCATCGGTTGCCTGAGTGCTATAAGGCGGATCGACTCCTCATCGATCTCGACATCAAGGGTATTCACGAGACGGTCGTTGTCTATCACCTTCTGCGCAAGCGCATTGTCCCTTTCAACCAGGGCCTGAATGGAACTCTTGATCGCATCCTCCACCAGAGACCCCATCTTAAGAAGCTTCTCCTTCAGATGCTGCAGTTCTTCGTCAAAAACAGTCATTATCCAAACCTCCCGGTCACATAGTCTTCAGTCAATTTCTCGGACGGCGCAGTAAAGATCTTATCGGTCCTGCCGAACTCGATCAGCTCTCCCAGCATCATAAATCCGGTCCAGTCCGAGATGCGGGCTGCCTGCTGCATATTATGGGTAACGATGATGATTGTAACATCCTTCTTGAGTGTTGCGAAGAGTTCCTCTATTTTTGCAGTGGATATAGGATCGAGCGCAGAGGTCGGCTCATCGAACAACAGCACTTCCGGATTGACAGCCAGTGCCCGCGCGATGACAAGCCGCTGCTGCTGGCCGCCCGAAAGATCGTACGCGCTTGCGCTCAGCTTGTCTCTGGCTTCATCCCAGAGTGCCGCATGCCTGAGGGCCTTTTCTACCCGCTCCGAGAGCTCAGCCCGCTTTTTAATGCCTTTCAGCTTCAGACCGTATGCAATATTATCGAATATGCTCATCGGAAACGGCGTCGGTTTCTGAAATACCATTCCGATCCTGCTCCTGAGGCTGATCAAGTCCATATTAGGGCTGAGGATGTTGTCCTTGACAAAATAGATCTCGCCCTCATACCGGTTGCCCGGATAGAGATCATGCATCCGGTTAAAGCACCTCAGGAGGGTTGTCTTTCCGCAGCCGGACGGCCCGATCAGGGCTGTTACCTGATTGCTGTATATCGGCAGACTGATCTGTTTCAGGGCGTGAATCCCGCCGGAATAATAAAAATTCAGTCCTTTTACTCTCAGCTCTATCTGCTCCTGCACTATCTGTACCTCCATTTAATGATAAGCCTTCCGGTGATGGTCAGAAGAAGAATGAATATCGTGATCACAAAAGCTGCTGCCCAGGCCTGCTCATGCCAGTTGTCGTACGGCCCCATGGCATACTGAAAGATGGTCACGGTGAGCGAGGAGATCGGCTGATTCATATTGAGCGAGAAAAATGAATTATTGAATGAGGTGAACAGCAGCGGCGCAGTCTCTCCTGCCACGCGCGCTATCGAGAGAAGAATGCCGGTCAGAATGCCGGTTGCTGCCCCGCGGTACACGACCTGAGTGATCACTTTATAATACGGTGCGCCGAGCGCAAAGGCAGCCTCCCGAAGGGTCCAGGGCACGAGCGAGAGCATATCTTCTGTTGTCCTGAGCACGACCGGAATCATGATGATCGAGAGCGCGATAGCACCCGCCCATCCGTTGAAGTGGCCGAACGGTCTTACCAATATCGCATAAATGAATGTGCCGATCACGATCGAAGGCACGCTCACCATGATGTCCGAGAGTATGCTTATGATCCTTGCGATCTTTCTCCCCCGCGCATACTCGGCAAGGAAGGTCCCGCCAAGCACACCGATCGGCACGCCGATCAGGGTCGCAAAGACGGTAATGATAAGCTGCCCGACAAAGGCATTCCTCAGACCTCCTCCCTCTGTGCCGGGAGGAGATGGATCGTTCAGAAACAGACTGAGATTCAGGGCCTTCAGACCGTGCACCAGTACATCCCCAAGGATAAAGATCAGCCAGAAGAGTCCCAGAAGCGCGGCAAGGGTGCTGAGCGCCAGCGCGATAAATCCTTCAATTCTTCTCTTCCGCTCTCTGGTCATCGCGAATACTTCCGCTCTGCCTTGAGCAGAAAGAACTTGGCTATGGCCAGGGTGATGAAGCTCATCACGAAAAGCACCAGGGCAAGATAAAAAAGCGCTGACAGGTACACGTCATTGTCAGCCTCTGCAAATTCATTGGCGAGCGTGACCGTTATGGTTGCTGCTGCATCGAGGAGCGAGGTGGTTATCCTGTGGTTATTGCCGAGCACAAAGGCGACCGCCATGGTCTCGCCAAGCGCCCTGCCGAGAGACAGGACAATGCCGCCGAATACCCCGAGTTTCGAATACGGTATGACCACGTTCTTCACAACCTCCCACTTGGTAGCGCCGAGTGCATATGCTGATTCCTTGACCACTGCAGGGGTAAGGTTAAAGGAGTCTCTTGAAATGCTCGCCGTGAACGGGATGATCATGATGCTCAGGATGATGCTTGCGGTCAGGATATCAATGCCCATAGGTGTACCCTGAAAGAGAACGCTCACCAACGGTATGCCGGCTGTGATCTTCTTCAGAAAAGGCTCGACATAATTGGACATGATCGGCGACAGAGTGAAAAGTCCCCACATGCCGTAGATGATGCTCGGTATGGCAGCGAGGAGCTCGATGGCAATGCCGATCGGTGTCTTCAGAAAGTTCGGGGATATCTCGGTAACGAATATCGCAATGCCGATCGCAACCGGGATCGCGATCAGGAGCGACAGAAAGGTCGTGACGATCGTGCCGTAGATATTCGTCAATGCGCCGAAAGATTCGGTGACCGGGTTCCAGTCTGTTGACGTGAGGAATTTGATGATGCCGAACCTGCTTATGGCAAGAGATGATTCAGAGACGAGCACATACAGGATGCCCAGAATGAAGATGATCACCGAGAACGATGCGATCGCCGTGACAAATGAAAAGATCAGATCGACCGGGTTCTTTTTTGATATGGCTGCCATTCAAATTCCTTATTGTACGGGTCTTATAATAGAATTCGGATTAACAAGAAATCTCCCCTAACCCCTCTTTGCCAAAGAGGGGGATATGCCTCCCTTCAGCAAAGGGAGGTTAGGAGGGATTTATTGATGATCTACTGCAAACCGTTTGCCTTCCAGTAAGCCTTGATCTTCTCCTTCAGGGACTTTGGCAGAGGAACATAGACCAGTTCTTTGGCCTTATTATCTCCGTTTTTGAATGCCCAGTCAAAGAATTTTACGACATTCTTATTGGTATCGGTCTTTTCCTTTGCAAGCAGTATGAACGTCGCACCTGCAATGGGCCATGACCCCTTGCCAGGCGCATTCGTGAGCCAGAGGTGAAAGTCTTTTTTTGCGTCAAAGTCTCCTGTCTCGGCAGCATCCTCGAAACTCGCAAAGCCCGGCTCTACAAAGTTTCCTGCCTTGTTCTTAAGCTGCGCATAGTCGAGCTTGTTCTGCTTTGCATAGGCAAATTCGACATACCCGACCGCATTTCTTGTCCTCTTCACATAATTGGCAACGCCTTCATTACCCTTGCCGCCTATGCCGATCGGGAATTTCACTGCCTTTCCTTCTCCGACCTTGTTCTTCCAGTCAGGACAAGCCTCAGCCAGATAATGCGTAAATATGGCAGTAGTGCCGGAGCCGTCAGAGCGATAGACCACGGTGATCTCACCTTGAGGGAGTTTGAGTCCCGGATTCAACTTTTGGACTGCAGCCGCATCCCACGTTTTAATTTCACCAAGGAAGATCTTGCAGAGTGTATCAGAATCGAGCTTAAGCTGGCCCGGATTAATGCCGTCGAGGTTAGCGACAGGCACAACGCCGCCGATGACCGCCGGGAACTGAAGCAGCCTATCCTTCTGGAGCTGTTCAGGCTTGAGCGGATCATCCGATGCGCCGAAATGGACGGTTCTCTCGGTGATCTGCCTCACCCCGCCGCCGGAACCGATCGACTGGTAGTTCAGCTGCACACCGGTGATCTTGTTATAATCGAATGCCCACGCTGAATACACAGGGTATGGGAACGTCGCACCTGCACCGTTCAGTGTCTCAGCCGCCTCAACATGGGTCATAGAGAACATGACCGCCAATACCAACGCTATTCTTAATAATACTTTCATAAATTCCTCCTTGTTTGTCTTTATTTAGAATATACTCCTTTTGTTACAACTCTGTTACAGAATAGTTAACGTTCTGTTACATATACCTTTAACCCCCTTTCATGAGCAGAGAGACTATGCAGATTGGGAGACTCAGTGCCATTACGATCATGCTCTACGATAGCACTCAAAATGTTACGGCATTATGAAGAAGACGTTACATTATGAAGAAGATTACGAAATGACCTAATCATACTTTCACCTTCTCTAAATACGATTTTTCGAGTCTGCTTGGAGCACGTCGTTTCTTCATCTTTTCGATCCGCTTTAATGGGCATTTCTGATGATTGCTTTCACAAAAGTAATGCCTGAAGAGTTGTCCAACCGGTATCCCGAGCTCACATCGCGAATATTCTGACCGAAACTCAATGCATTTCATGTTACCCTCCCTTCTTTTTGTGCATGTTGATCCGATGAGCTACAATAACTACCGCAGTGTTACAGGAAAATGTCGGGTTGATTAATTCGGGGTTAAATCTTGCGGAGATACCGGGATGGAAATAGAGGCTTGCGCGTACGCTGCCCTTTTTATCAGATCAGCACGCAGGCATCATCGAAATTATTGATCGGCCCTGCCCTGCAAAGTAGCTATCCTTTGCCTCTGCATGGCCTCAAAGTCTTCCACCATGCGTTCATAAGGTTCCTGCATCAGGTGGGACGAGATCACAAAATCTGCTGAAGCCCTGTTACAGGCAATCGGTATGTTGTAAACAACCGCAATGCGCAGCAACGCCTTTACATCCACATCATGAGGATGAGGCTCGAGAGGGTCCCAGAAGAAAACAACCATATCGATCCCGCCCTCCGCGATCTTGGCCCCGATCTGCTGATCTCCGCCCAGAGGACCACTCTTGAAGCAGCGTATTTCTACACCCAATGCTGCAGAAAGCAGGGAGCCGGTACTGCCGGTGGCATATAATTCATGCCTGGCCAACAGGTCCTTGTTATATCGTGCCCACTCCAGAAGCGCCTTCTTCATATTGTCATGTGCAACAAGGACGATCCGTTTTGAGTTCTTCATGGTTACAACGTTCATATGATCATCTGCTTTCATGGTCTTCACCTCTTTTTTTTGTACCGCTTTCTATGAAAGTCCGAGCGCTATTTTTCTTTCTCTGTCACAACTGCTTCCTTTATCCATGCTTCTATTCTTGCTTTGATCTCATTACGGATTATTCTCGTTGCCTGCAATTTTTCATCATGCGTCCCTTCGATGGTTGAAGGATCGGAGAAGTTCCAATGCAGCCTTTTTGCATAGCCCGGAAATATCGGGCATCGGTTATTGCTGGTCTCATCGCAGACCGCTACTACAAAGTGGAACAGTTTTCCCTGCTTGATGAAGTCGAAAACACCTTTGGTTACATGCTGCGAAATATCAATCCCGATCTCCTTCATAACTTCGACCACAAGCGGATTCAGCACTCCAGGTTCAAGCCCTGCACTTTCAGCCTCGAACCTGTCACCGGCCAGTAAGTTTAAAAATGCCTCGGCCATCTGGCTGCGCGCGCTATTGTGAATACATACAAAAAGCACCTTCTTCTTTTCCATGACTATTACCTCAAATCAGCAGCAATAAGGTTCGCATAAGACCCGAATTCGATCATGTTCTGCAAGGACTGCTTATATACTGAACATGCTTCATGACGATGGCTCATGCACAATTTAACGGTGAAGCCTTCCATGTCCTTGATCAGACTACAGGTGATAGTGCAAACAGACCCTTCCTTACTGCCCTTAAGGTTTGGACAGAGAACAAAGCCAATTGTACTCATATCTTTTTTCTCCTTTTTTTTAGTATAAAATACTGATTGTTAAAAAAATGTTACAGCAATATTAAGAATTGCACCGGCAAGGGAAAAACAAGGCCGGAATATCAGCGTTCCCGCAGTATTCTGGCCAGAAATACGGGGCAGTTATCATAATTATCAGTAGAACAGTAATTCATTCTATTACCTGAACCGATAATCATTGATGACAATGAGGCCATACAGATATTAGTCTCTGTTTCGCTGTAGGGACAAACGTCAAGGGCTGCTGAACTTCTGTACGTTTCAAGCTGAAGCGACAACATAATTCACCTCCTTTCTATGTTTTTGACCATGCCAGCCTTGTTCTGATAGCTGTCACGATCCTCGGACCCCGTACTGCCCTGCCTTTCTCAGGATAGGGGGACAGCAGCGAGTCCTTTCCGATAATGTATCGATTGCCTCTCCAGGCTACGGTGCTGCTCAGGATCGGCACGAACCATGCGACGCCTATGATGAGGTCCTTGATCGGGGATAACAGATAGAGCAGGGGATTCATATCCGCACAAAGCTTCTTGCCAATATAGTAGTCATGAGCTATTTTCAGGGCGCTGACCGTGGCAGCCAACAACAGAGATAGCCAGGATATCGGCATTAATACCAGCGGCATGAAGGAGATGAATACGGCATTGCCTGCCAGTTCAGAGATGTACTTTGCGCCGCCGATCTGCCATCTCAATTTTCCCCATCTTGTATGACGGTTTACAAATCTCTTTATGCCCCAATATTCATTGATATTATTAATAAGGTGGCTGGAAAGAACTACCCTTTTGCCCAGTCTGTGGATTCTTTCTCCGATGATATAGTCTTCAGCAAGAAAGTCCTTCACAGACCTGAAGCCCCCTATTGCCTCAAGTTCGGTCTTTCTCATCAGCATGGACTTGCCTATCACACAGGGCATCTTGAGGTATTTATCAAGAAAACAGACACTGCCAACGATAAAGGAATTGAGATGCAGGTTTTCCATAACAGCCCCAAGAGACCGACCGCTCATGCCCCTGATCAGATTACTTACAAGACCCACAGACGGATCTTCCATGTGCCGGGAGATCTCGCCAAGATAGTCTGCTTCCACCCTGACATTGCTGTCGCTGATCAATATAAGGTCGTATTTGGCCCTCGCATAGGCAGGGATCAGATTGTTGACCTTGGGGTTCAGCCCCTCATTGCAATGCTCAACGACAATGGTGATATCTTTCAAAGGGTATTTATCCTTTATCTTGCCTACAACCTTATAGGCCGGATCATTCCGGTTCTGAAGCGCAAAGATGAGCTCATAGGCAGGATAATCGAGATTGCAGAAGCTTTCAAGATTATCGAACAGGCCGTCGTCAAGACCCTTGAGCGGTTTCAGAATCGAGACAGGAGAAAAAGAGCGGGGAAAGCGCATGCTTTCCCCTGAGTGCAGGGGAGCAGTGTATGACCTGACTGCAGCAATTTGAAGCAGATAGCCGATTATCCCGAAGAGTGTAATACCTGCCAATATCCAGAATATGATCATGTTCACCTCCTAATTTCTAAAGAGTGTCAAGGCAACACCCTTGTTATGTTTAATGCATTGTTTGACAGCGTCGGTGTCTTTTGTGCAGTTCAGAAGTGTCTTCCAGGAGTACAGATGTCTCGGTTTATGGAAATCGCTGTTTGCGATATACGGATACTTCTTCAGGCTTATCACATTAAAGACGTCATCTCTGTTGGCGATTTCCCATGCATCGATGTACCGGGCATATTTGTCCCTGTTGTTCCAGAGGAAAAGGGTGTCCCGGTCGCTCTTGGCCGACATATAATGCGGGTGGCAGGCTATGGTCAGGGCGTTCTGCTTCTTTGCCTCAAGGAATATCTCTTCATAACTTATGCAGGCGGGTATAAAGTCCTTGATATCAATGATAAGCATATGTGCCGAGTTATCTGTAGTGAGATGGTTCTTGGTTATTTCGATGCCGGGAATTACGAGCATGCCATACTTGTCGAGAGCCCTTTCGGCCTCTTCTCTTATATGGGCCATATATTGGCCAAAATTTGCCGCCGTTATAGAATATTTAAAACGGTGTGCAAGCTTGCCCACCGGATTATCACCATTTACTGCATGGTCTGTTATTGCAATAACATCAAAGCCGGCCTGTCCGAAAAGGTCAATGGTCCTTCTGAGTTCTACTGACCCATCTGAGTATGTTGTGTGTATGTGAAAATCACACAGAAGCATTAGGGTTAGTATAGATACCGCACGTTACATCATCATGACGGGGATATTACATTTGCATGAAAAGAGGAAGAAGGAAGAACTGGAATATTAAAAGCGCCTGCTTTTTATAAGATAGGAATAGTATGCAGCTGCATTGGTCGGCGTTCTTCTCAGACTGGTAAAATCAACCTTGTATAGACCGAACCGGGCATCCAGCCCCTGAAGCCACTCATAATTGTCGATCAAAGACCAGTAAAAGTAACCCCTGATATCCATGCCCTGTTTTTTGCACTGCTCGATAACATCGATATGTCTCTTCATGAACCTGATCTTTTTCTGGCTGTCCTTTGTAGCTATCCCGTTTTCCGTGATTATGAGAGGGAGATTGAGCCTTGAGGCATAACGGAGTACCCTTTCGAGACCGCGGGGATGGATTTCCCAGCCCATATCCGTAAGTCCGTGGCCGTCAATGTCGCTGTGTCTCATCTCAACCGCCATTGCTTTCAGGGGATTGAACCGCATATGTATCCTTGTGTAGTAGTTCACCCCGATGAAGTCGAGCTTGCCCTTGATAGGCACGGCAATGGACAGCTCTTCTTTAAAGGGGAATTTGATCCTGAGTGAGCCGGTCAGAAAGGCATCGAGCAGGGAGTGATTGTAGAAGTATTTCGCAATCCTTGAGAGGAGTCTGTCGAAGGGGTTCCACTTACTCCACGGCGCGAGCGCAGCCATATTGTGGGCCACGCTCACCTTTGCATGCGGGCAGGCCTCATGGATGATGTCATAGGCCCCTGCATGCGCCTTAAGGATATTAGCCAGTGCCCTGATCCCAAGCGTTGCGTTTTTTATTCCTGGGGGAGTGCATCCTTCAAAATACCCGGCAAGGACGAGGACATAGGGCTCGTTGAAGGTTACCCAGTAGATCACATCGCCTATTGCGGCCACGACCCGCTTCACGTACGCAAGAAATTTCTCTACTGAAGTATCCTCATGCCAGGGGTATTTCCTGCTGAACCAGAGGGGGTGCGTGAAGTGATGGAGAGTAACCAGCGGTTCGATGTTATCTTTTCTGAGAATAGCGACGATTTCCCTATAATGTTCGACGGCCTTTTCGTCCCAGCTGTTTTCCCGTGGCTCTATCCTGCTCCATTCGATCGAAAAGCGGTAGGCATTGACACCGAGGTCTCTCAGGAGGCAGAGGTCTTCTCTATACCGCTTGTAGTGGTCAGTTATGTCCGGCTTGTCAGAAAGGATCTCATCCCATGATGTCCAGTCAGCATGCGGCGATCCCTCAAGCTGAAAGGCGGATGTCGCAACACCCCAGAGAAACTGATGGCGTTTCGTTTGAGATAAGGCGATATCAGAGACTGACGGATGATCCACCCGAGACCTCTCCGTCAAAGAAATATCCCAGCCCTCTTCTGGTCTTTACATAGACCGGCATGGAAGGGTTATCCTCTATCTGGGTCCTGATCCTGCTTATATGCACATCAACGGTCCTCGGCTCGACATAGGCCTCATCCTTCCAGACGGCACTCAGGAGATGTTCGCGGCTGAATACCTTCCCCTTTTTTTCGACAAGATGAAGAAGCAGCCTGAATTCGGTAGAGCTGAGATTGAGCGGCAGGTCATTCTTAGTGACCGAATAGGTCTCGGTATTGATCGCAAGATCTCCGGTAACAAGGACCCTGTCCAGGACCGGCTCTTTCGTCACCCTTCTCAAAACAGCCTTTACCCTGGCGATCAGTTCCCGCGGACTGAAAGGCTTTGTGATGTAGTCGTCAGCGCCCATTTCAAGACCGATGATCCTGTCCACCTCTTCAGTCTTTGCTGTGAGCATGATTATCGGGAGGTTCTTTGTTTCCGGAGCATTTCTGAGGACACGGCAGATCTCCAGGCCAGACATACCCGGAAGCATGAGGTCAAGAAGGACGAGATCAAAGCCTTTCGCCCTGATCATCTTCAGAGCTTCCTCGCCGTCTGTTGCGGTAGTCACCGCAAAACCTTCTCTGGAAAGGTTATAGAAAAGCAGTTCCAGAATGTCCTGCTCATCATCGACGGCAAGGATCCTTTGAACTTTGGATCGCATCAGTCTTCTGCTGCGGTCAATATCTCAGTTCGGCCCCCCTCTATCTTATGCCGGAACATAGTCCCCGGCATTACTCGACGCATTGAGATCCCTCTGAAAGAATGAACACTTCCCATGCGCCTCGCTCTTGCAGTACCCTTCCAGTTCCAACAGACTCGGCACATACGGTCTGCAGTCAGCCTTGCAGGATTCAATAATCCATGTGATAAGATGCGGACATTTCATGCTATCCTCCTTCTGTTTTACTTTTTTCATGATTTACAATATCAGTATAGTGTTACAAGCGGATGACAGGAATATTACGTTTTGATGAAATATCTTTTTTCTTGACAGAGGAAAGAGCGAGCGATATAGTAAAAACATGTTTTTGAATCTGCTGAAAGCGATTAATCATCATAATGCCGCGTGGCTTGTCAATGCCGCGGCCGGAGGGATTTCTATTAGCTGAAAGCAGGAACATAATCTGAAATACCCGAAGGCCGTGGAAATAAAATCCGCGGCCTTTTTTATTTGGAGGTGCAGCATGAGATGGGATGCAGCAAAGTACGACGCAACACATTCGCCCCAGAGCGATGTTGGCAGGGACCTGATTGCCATGGCCAAGGTAAAGGCCGATGATCATGTATTGGACATCGGCTGCGGCACGGGAACGCTTACCCTGAAACTCGCGCGTCTGGCGGCAGGAGGAAAGGTTGTGGGGCTCGATCCATCCGCAGAGATGCTTGAAATTGCTGGACAGAAGGCCCAAGCTGCAGGCAACATCACGCTGATACGGAGATCCGCACAGGAGATGAACTTCAGCGCAGAATTCGATATCGCCTTTTCGAATTCTGCGCTCCAGTGGATACCGGAGCAGGAAGCGGTCATGGCCCTCACCTACAGGGCATTGAAGAACGGGGGCAGGCTTGCGCTTCAGGTGCCGGCAAAGGATTTCTGCTGGGAACTGACGGATAATATCCATATTGCAGCCGGCGTGGTAGGCATGCAGTCGGCCTTCTCGAAGATGGGGTCTCCGTGGAGATTTCCGTTAAAGGAAGAATTTGGCGCTCTTCTGCAGGATGCCGGATTTTCAGATGTACAAACCTTTTACCGGGAATATAAGCTTTCCTTTGCAAGCATAAACGATGTGCTCGACTGGGGAGAATCTGCCGCGTTAAGGCCGTATCTGCCGCTTATGAACGAAGAAAAGCAGGAGCGGTTCAAATATGCCTTTGCGATGAACTTTGAGAACTACCGGACAGAAAGGGGTATAGAGTTCGAGTTCAGAAGGCTTTTCGCCCTTGCTGAAAAAAGATAGGACAGCAGGCCGTTGATACGACAGGGCGTCTCAGGAGCAGGAGAGCTGGTTTACGGGCCCGCTCCTGATACATAGTGCGTCTGTGATACGCTCTGGCTGCGGCATGCAGTTAAAGCCGGAGTTGCCATGTCATCTAATGCATTGAAGTTCAAATTGACCGGGACGACATTTGAACTATAATGGAATTAAACGTCAGGAGGAAATATGAAAAATTCAGAGGCCTTAAACAGTGTGCTCAAGCAGCTGTCTGCTGACGTGAAATTGTTCATCGAACTGTCCCTCAGGGAAACAGACGACTCCTGGGACGAATGGCTAAGCCTGACAACACAGGGTGTGGTTGTTAAATGCTGGGAAAAGAAAAACTGCCGGAATACGGACTGTCCGGCCTTTATGAGAACCGATGGAAGATGCTGGCTGATCGCCGGCACCATGTGCAGCGGCAAGGTCAGGGGAGAGTTTGCCCTGAAATACAAGAGCTGCACACAGTGCGAGGTGTATCAGGAATCTGTCTTCGGAGATCCGGTCACCGAAATATATGAACATCTGCTGACCCTTGTCCACAGTTTCAGGCACACGCAGGACAAATTAAGAAGCCTTGCCACCAGGGATCCCCTGACCGGGCTGCATAACAGGAACTATTTCAATGAGATCATCATGAATGAAGTGGCGCGGACCAAGCGTTACGGCAATTCCTTCTCGATCGTCATGCTCGATATAGACAATTTCAAATGGGTCAATGACAACTACGGCCATGTCTTTGGGGACAAGCTGCTACGGGATTGTGCAGCAATTATGTCCGAGGCGGTCAGGGCCTCTGATATTATCGTCCGGTTCGGTGGTGACGAGTTCCTTGTGGTAATTCCGGAACATGACAGCATGATGTGTCAGGAGATTATCAACAGGATCAGGGACAGGATCGACGACTGGAACCTCTCCTATTCCAGCGCAGACTATTCTCTTGCTGTCAGTGCAGGCTGTGCCAATTTTCTTCCGGGCAAAGAGATCATGTCTGTTCTGAAAGAAGCGGACACCAGGATGTACGCAAACAAGGGGAGAGGGTAGAAGGGAACAGAGAGGGTTCCTCTATACGATAAACCGGGGGTTGCAAAAACACTGAGAGAGACTCACGGTCTCCTGTTTGTTCTTCAGGTTCTCCCTGTGCTGCGTGAAGCGGAAGCCGGCGTTTGAGTAACGATCACCCTCTTCTGCGGAACGGAAGCCGGCACATGAGTAACCGTCACCCTCTTCTTTTGCACTGCAGACTTCCTTGCCTCTTCAGTCAGCTGTTTCCTCATTTCCTCTCTTTTCACCGTCTCTTTTTCCGCCAGAAGCTCTGCTGACCTTTTCATGAGATAGGAATTCAAGGCCTCCTCGCTCCTGGATACGGTCTCCTGATCGACCATCGGTCTTGCATTGTATTTTTCCAGATCAGAGTCCGTAAATATCTTTCTCTCTTCAGCATGAACTGCAGGGGCGAAAAAAGGCACGAGAAGAAACATAATGACAAACGCTGCTGGATACATGATCGTAAAATACAAGAGTGGAAGTGGTTGAGTGTTAACGTTGTTAAAGCAGATAAAAGCCAGTTTCCTTGTCATCAATCCCTCCATTTCAAAGTCCCCTCTGTGCACCTAAATCCCATAATAAGCAACGGCAGAGATATTTTCAAGACAATTTTCTTAAGTCATCCCCAAAGCATCAGTTTTTTATATTGAGGTTCCGGACGCCACTGGGTCTCCATGCCGGGGATATGACACTTTGTGGTTCTATCGTTTTCAGATATGATGCCCAGGTGACCGTAAAATCGCCAAACTTGTCGTTGAGGCTGTCAACCGCCCTTAATATGGACCTTTCCTTTTCATCATCATTAAACAGTGCCAACTGGTCGTCGTTCTGCCTCATTAGTTGCGAGAGGCTGACACCAAGCAGCCTGACCTTGTCAGCAAGACTTATCGAATCCAGGACAGTTAGGGCGTTATGGTAGATCTCGTGAGTGCAATTGGTATGGGCCTGTAGCGTGGCCTGTTTTGTAAAGGTCTTAAAATCGGCATACCGTATGGTAAGCGTTATCTTCTTGCCGACAAAACCGTGCTTTCTTGCCCGCCTGCCGACCATGGAGCTTAATTTGAGCAATTCTGCCTTTATGGCCTCACCGTCAGATATATCTTTTGGCAGAGTCATGCTATGTCCTATGGATTTCGGGTCTTCTTCCTTAACAATGAGGGGTCTGTCGCAGCGGCCCAGTCCCATATGCTTCAAGGTTTCCCCCATGATGCCGAATTTGCTCCTTAACAGGCTGACCGGCGCTCTGCCCAGTTCGCCACAAGTCCTGATGCCGAATTGCTCAAGTCTTTCCGCAGTGGCTGACCCGATGCCCCAGAGCTCTTTGACCGGGAGGTCTTTAAGCACTCGTTCCGTATCTTCAGGCCTTATCCATTTGAGACCGTCCGGCTTTGCGATGTCGCTTGCCAGTTTTGCCATGAGGATATTGGGCGCTATCCCGACCGTGCAGTTGATACCGAACTGATCTTTCACCTCTTTTTTGATGGATAATCCTATTGCCACCGGGCCGCCAAAGAGATAATGGGTTGTGGTCACGTCAAGAAAGGCCTCATCAATTGAGTAGATCTCGATATCAGGCGTATATCGATTATAGATTACTGAAAGTTCCCTGCAGGTATGGGTGTATTTTTCGTTATCGCCGACTACCAGGATGAGATGGGGACAAAGCTTTTTCGCCTCGTAGATATTCATCCCTGTCTTTACGCCGAATTTTCGGGCCTCATAGGAACGCGTAGTGACGACGGTCCTGCCTCCCGAACCGATAACCGCTATGGGTTTGCCCCTGAGTTTGGGATTAACCTGCTGCTCCACAGAGGCAAAGAAGGCATCCATATCTATGCAGATGATCATAGTGGACATCCTCGGGGTCTCGCCTGATCAGGTCTCGATGGACTCAACTCTCCAAAGCAGAGAGACAACATCAAACGACAGTTCGAAGAGGGTGCTGCCGTCGGTTACCGAAAAGTGATGCAGGTCTTTCTGCCCTTCCCTTGTCTTCCAGGCGTAGGTCACTTCCTTTACCGTGACGGTTCTGCCGGACCAGGTGAAGCTGAGAGGTTTGATGCGATAGGGCTTACCAAAGGACGCCAGCACTGTTATGTCCTCTCCGACCTGCATTACATCTTCCTGATAACGCCCAGGACTTTGCCGATGATCGAGATCTCATTGATCCGATAAGTGACCGGCTGCATAGTACTGTTTTCCGGTTGCAGCGTTACCTGCCCCTTGCTTATATATACCCTTTTAACGGTTGCCTCATCGCCGATCAGCACAATGCCGATCTCTCCGTTTTTTATAACCTGCTGCGGCTTCACCACGACGTAGTCGCCGTTGTATATGCCGGCATCTATCATGCTGTCTCCCACGACCATTAAAGAGAATGCATCTTCAGCGGGGAAAAGTGTGCTGTCCACAAATATATGAGACTCAATATCTTCAAAGGCAAGGATGGGCTGCCCTGCCCTAATCCTGCCGGCTACCGGAATCATACGGCCTTGTGGCGCATTCTGTCTGTCCGGCAGATCTATTCCCCTTGACTTCGACGGGATTATCCTGAGAAACCCTTTTCGCTCGATCGCCTTGAGATGCGCCCTTGAGGCAGCCCATCCAAACTCGAAATGCTCACCTATCTCCCTGAAGGTTGGCGGGTACCCATGCCTGAGTGCATAGGCCTTCAGAAAATCCAGAATCTCCTGTTGTCTGTCGGTTAAGTTGTTCATAGCCATACATTTGTATAGTGATATACATATGTATACTCTATGGCCAATATTTTGTCAAGTCGCGGCGGTCAGTTAGCCGCGATCATAGCAATTGACATCGCTTCCCAAAAGCACTACTATTATATTAAGTAATACTAATTGGAAAGGTAAGGTGAATTTAAATGACGACCTCTGCAGTCAAAATCACGCAAAAGGGACAGGTGACGATCCCAAAAGAGATCCGGGAAAAGCTCAAGGCCAGTGCCGTCTATTTCGAGGTTGAAAATGATACGGTTATGATCAGGCCGGTAAGAGACGCTGCCGCTTCACTCAGCGAATACACAGGCAGCGTTAGACCTGGGGTGAGCATGAAGCAGATGAAAGACAGGGCATGGGAGGTGGCTGTCCGTGAAAAGACCGGCAAGAAGTCTTCCTGATACCAACACCATTGTCCGCTATCTTGTGGCTGATGAGCCCGCTCAGCATGCGAAAACTAAAGAATTCTTCGATAAAGTAAAAAACGGCAGTGTCAAAACAGTTATTCTCGAAAGCGTTATCACTGAATGCATCTATGTCCTGACGAAGGTATATAAAGTCCCCAGGGACCGGGCCGCAAGCAGTCTCATCGATATCCTGCACTATAAGGGCATTGCAAATATTGATCAGCAGGTGCTTATCCGGGCATTGTCCCTCTTTTCAGATCAAGGGCTTGATATTGTTGACTGCATCCTCTGCGCCAAGGCCGTGGCAGACGGTGACCACCTTTTCACCTTTGATGCTGACCTGATCAAGCTCCTTCGGCGAATAACTACGTAAAGAGGGAATCAGGAGAGGGGGCTAACTATGGACCAGTCATCGAAGACCAAATTCCGTTTTTTTCTCAAAGACAGTGTGAGACAGATGGTCGATTTCAGGAATACCGATCAGAACAGAGGGATCGCCCCGCCTCCTGTCGAAAAACCGGTCCCTGAGGCTGCTCATGTCATTGAGCTCATTCCTCCTGAACAACTGCATGACATTTCAGATATGAATGTCTTTACCGCAATTGCCAATAGAAGGAGCCGGCGTGTTTTCAAAACGGATCCGCTTACGCTGAAAGAGCTTTCTTTCCTGCTCTGGGCTACCCAGGGGATCCGAAAGCTTGCTGCACCAGGCACTGCACTCAGGGTTGTCCCGTCTGCAGGCTGCCGCCATGCATTTGAGACCTATCTCTGCGTTTTTCATGTTGAAGGAGTCCAAGAGGGAATTTATCGGTACCTGCCATTAGAACATAAGCTTCTGCTCATAGCACAGCCTGCAGATCTCCCTTCCCTGCTCTCTGAGGCGGCCCTCGGCCAGGACTTCGTTGGAAAGTCGGCGGTCACCTTTATCTGGACTGCCATACCATACCGCATGGAGTGGCGGTATGACATTGCCGCACACAAGGTCATAGCAATCGATGCCGGTCACGTCTGCCAAAACCTGTATACTGCGTGTGAGGCTATCAGCGCAGGCACCTGTGCAATTGCTGCATATCATCAGGAGGCGATGGACGAGCTTCTGGGGATCGATGGGGATGAGGAGTTTACGATCTATCTTGCACCTGTAGGAAAAGCCTGAACCAGGCCGGGCAGAACTCCCAGCCTCTGACAGTCCGGAAATTATCTGAAAGGTTTCTGTCTGTCAGGTCGGTATGCGGCATAATGAAATAACCCTTCTGCCCCACCCTGTTCCCCACGAGTTATCGTCTAACGCCTCGATGCGATGGTATGACGTTACTTACCGGCAGACAGCGGCGATAAGCTCCTTATCTATCACAACCTCGTGCGGCTTCCATGCCGGGTCGAGTGACTGCATACCCTTGATGAACGGCTCAGATGTCATCAAAAGCTGCCTTCCGACCATGCGCAGGAGGTCCACGGTCTTACGCGGCAGGCTGAATGAGGTCGGAAGCTCCTGCATGCAGTGACGCAGGCGGTCGTCCGGTATCCGGTCAAATGAAAGCTCGGCAAAGGTGAAATCCGTAACAATGGGGTTGGTGACCGGCTTTGCCGAAGGACAGTTGCGTGCAAGGACCTTGTTGCAGGAATCTACGGTACGTGACAGCTGCTTCATCTGTCTGAAGTGATCCCCGGTCATTTGAACGCTGTCAAGGGAGACATCGTCCATCGGTCCGCTCGTGGTAACACCCAGCACGGCAGTGATCCCGGGCGGCGAGCTCGTCCTGTCCCACTCATTATGTTTGGTCGTCTTTGCGTTGGCTGCAATTACGATCAGCCTGCCAAGCTGCGACAGATTGGCCTGGGTCAGGATGCTCCATGCGCTGTCTGTCGTGGTCACCGCCTGATAGGGCCCCCGCAGGCCGAGGTTGTCAGACAGACCGCCGTCCAGCAGGTGGGCATAGCTCCTGCTCTGGTCGCGGTACGAAGCTGCAGAGCGCGCTTCAAAGTAGCGGCGGTCAGGGTTCGCAGCAGCAGAAAGCGCAGGGTCGATCCACCCCGGCAGAGGGCCGCAGGGCTTCCTGTTGTATATGTTCATGGTCATCGGCGCAAAGGCAACAGGGAAATTGGATGATGCGGCAACAGCGCGGGAAACAGAGACCTGCGAGAGGTCTGAGCAGAGCAGATCGAACTGGTCCTGCGTAAATTCAAAGCGATGGGTAATTGAGATGTCGGTAGCGTTCAATACAAGAAAAGGGACGCTTCCTTTCGGCTGCCGGAGCAGGTCTGCAAAGGTTCTGCCCTCAAAAACAGTTTCATGGTAAAACTCGTCGGCCATATCAATGCGACTGAATTCCGAAGAGAGAAGCCTGAACCAGTTGTACGGATTGAAAAGTTTCGCCACCAGTTCACCCTCTATGTTCCGGTAGAGAAACCGGTCAGGGAAGTCGCTGAAAAAACGGTCAGGGAAAAGCGCGTAATAGGACGAAGTAAAACTGCCGCCCGAGACTGACGAGATGATCTCCACATCATCCAGGAGTCTGCGTCTGGCGCCCCCTTGTGCGGCATACTCGACAGTCCGCAGTTCTTCCATAAGCCCAAAGGCCAGGGCAGCAGCGCGCGTTCCGCCGCCGGAAAAGGCAAGAAGAACGAACGGCTTGTCCTCTGCAGGCTGATTCCGCACAACGCTGTACCGGTATCCTCTATCAGGATCAATGGAGTCGATCGGCTGGTTCTCATTATAGTGGGCGCAGCCCATAAGTGCCAAAAGCGCAATTGCAGAGAGAAAGGCCGAAAGTCTGTCTATGGCGTGCATCTGAACGGTATCTCCAAAGGCTCTATAGGATCGGTCTCAATAATCGAGACCCGCTGAATCGGCAGTTCGCATTGCCTTCCGATAAGGCACTGCATACCAATGTTATGCATGCCTTCACCGCACTGGAAGACGAAAAGCCTGTCGTGTCTTACGCTTGCTCCCTGGAAACTTTTGTCGATCCAGACCTCTCCATTGCCGGGGCACGGCACTGTAAAAAATTCCATATGCGTTCTCCCTGGAGTTTTGTAGCAGATTTATTGATTAGGCCTAAGGGATTCTCCGGAAATACACCTGGCAATTCGTAAGCAGCCCCCAGAACCCCTCATCATTTGCCCCCTGGCTAAATCAGCTTTTGATTTTTTAAAAAAACATTACGTCATAACAGTAATTCTGTCAATATTATTTTGTTGCCTTTGCGATCACCCTTCTCGGATCAGTGTTGGTCGAGCCGTCAGGGCTATTGCTGTCCGCTTATCTGACTATACCCCAGATGTCAATAAGCAAGTCTGACCCCATGGTTACTTCCCTAATGGGTTTCCCTGCATATTACGTGATGCAATGTGCCAGGAAAATCAAGTCTCGCTTGCCTTGGCATAAACTACTATTTCAACCCTCCCCGATAAGTTAACTAATTCAACAACGTCCCCTAATAGGTTCTCTTTCATCGACAGCATGTGCTTTTTTTTGCGAAAAAAAAGCTTATTATTTGATCGGTAGTTGAGCATCAATTAATCTATCCCCACCTGAACGCCTGGGAAAAGATTCTTGCCATATTCTAGGTTCTCTTTCATCGACAGCATGTGCTTTTTTTTGCGAAAAAAAAGCTTATTATTTGATCGGTAGTTGAGCATCAATTAATCTATCCTCACCTGAACGCCAGGGAAAAGATTCTTGCCATATTCAAGGTTTCTCGTATAGTCAGGGTTAAGGAAGTATTTGAACTCAAGACGAGCAGTGTTCTTAGGTTTGTTCGTCGGGAAAAAACTTATATCACCCTGAATTTTCCCATACATGGCCTTTATTAATTTGCCGTCTTTTACCTCTGATCTAACTCTGAAGATATAGTTATTGTCGTCCTTAAAATCGCTTTCCAGAAGCCCAGGCCCTTTGCTCTTTATGTATCGTGTCAGTTTGTTCTGATAGCCTTCTTCAGAAGCATGTCGCGGAAGCTTGAAGACACTGCCGCCTTTACGGTTGTCCTTAATAACTTGTATGCCATCAAACTTATTTGGGAATGTTATTGTTAGATTGGCGTCATAGTCGTAACCACTTACATATCTCATTTCAAGATTGAAAATGAAATCAGAATGCTTACCATTCCCATATGGTGATACCCAATCATACTCAATCAGATCAAACCCAACCGGCTTGCCCACAACTGGCAACACTATATTTGGATGACTCAATATCAGATCCTGGGCATACATCGGCACCGGATTCTCAATCTTCCTCATGACTACCTTGATCTCTGGGTTCCACGGCTGCCATTTGCCAAGCTTATTATCTTTAAATCTATAATTGCCAAAGCTCTGATAATAATCTTCCTTTTCAACTCTGAATCCTACAAAGTCCATGGCTGATGCCGAGCCTGTAAACTCACCATTCTTCGCTGAAAAGCCGACAACGGGAATTTCCTTTGTTCCACCACCCGTGTTTCTCTCAAAGCCGATACCAACTTTAGCGCCTTCAATGAGTTGCCCCCCTTCGTCAATTATCATGATCGTGATTTTTGCGGTAGGAAGACCAATCCCCCATGTGCAACCAGGTGTTAGCATAAGAACACAGATCATTGTTGCCATAAAATGTTTAATAATCATTATCTCAAACCTCCTCTAATAACAAAATCATTGAACAATAAATATACATAAGAAAAAGCTATTTCTCTTACATCGCCGTGCAGCCATTCTCCTTTCAATCTCGGCCAGTAAATCCCCGCCGTTTTTCTTGTCTTAAAGGTGGTCTGCATGTCAATGTTGATTCCATCTGTCTGAGTGAGACCAACTACAATAGTTTTCCCCGCCGCCAAAGTTCTTGCAGGAATCGCATCTGCAAGCAGACGATACTTGTGCGTTGCAGCATAGTTACTTCCTGCTACAGCGTCGAACAGAATCCCATCATTTCCCTTCTTGAAAAATGGTCTCGTCATCAACTGTGAGTTCTGAATTCCATTAGCCTGAACTGGAGCTATTTGTTTTACATATCCATCAGCGTCAACGGTATATTCCGGATCACTCAAGTTGAAACCCCAGCCTCCATAGTTGCTTCCGAGCTCATTATTAGAGTTGGTGGCACCCTTTAGTTTCTCCTGCAACGCCCAGGCATACCGGCCAATTCCATCCGTCACTATATCCAGGACTTGGGGATAACCCGTATGCACGTCAAGCACGTCTTCACCGGATGAAAAATAGTTGTAATATGTTACGGTGCTCGGTCGTTGGGAGAAGATATTCCTCCAGGTCAATTTCTTTCTGTTGTCCGGGGCATCAAACAGTGTATGCCACTCTGACGCCCAGAGCTTCTCCTTATATCCCAGCCATGAAGGATGCGTCATGTCTGGGTGTGTATTTGCCAGTGCCTCACTGCCGTCATCTGCAAACCCATACGCTTCAGCTGCCACAGCAGCGTCCAACATAAAGTAATTCTTGATCTTCTTGTTTGCATTCCACTCGGCAAGATTATCGGTGAGCATCGAAGACACAACCATATTGCCAAGGCTGTGTGCCGCAAGCGAGATTTCGCCTGTAACCTCATTATTCAGAAAAGTTTTCAGATGAGGTGCAGTCGCAAAGGCATGTTCAACATTGATGTGAAAATTCCGTGTAACACCGGCAACCTGACTATCCCATCCGTACCACGTCACCCCATAAAACTTTGCCTTTGACCCTGACCAGAACATCCGCTTGAATATCTCAACCTGCCTGCCTCTCGCCTCCTGTCCATTATTGCCATAACCATGAATATATACAAAGCTCTTGATCTTCTGCGGGTCAGCGCCCATACATTCGACATCAGGACAGTTTGGCGTGCTGAGACGATCTTCTTCTCCTGACTTTGAGTCAGGTCCCGGAGCCACATCCTTATAGAGCTCAGATGTCAGGTTCTTGTGCCTGAACATCTTCTCAACACCTGCCATGTTCAGATTAAGCTTCATCGAAAATACGATCTTCTGATTGGCATCCAAAACTGCAAGCTCAAGGGGCGTTATTGACTCTTTCTTTCCCTCAAGCAGTATGATCCCCTTGCTGCTTTCTGCTGTGCTGGACGTTATCTTCTCCAAAAACGGCGTGATCGAATATGGATCAACCAGTTCTCTGCCGGTCGCTGAGATCGGATACGAAACAGCGCTGCCAAGTTTAACCGGAATATTCAGGTTGTTATCATCACCGGTCAGATAATACCCTGTGTGCTGGGCTTCGATGTCTGTAAAGACAAAGTTCAAGCTTGCATCTTCTGATTTAAGGACATATTTATGTTTTGATGGATCAAATGCCTTCAGCACACTCTTTATGTCCAGATACACCGGGAAGAAGTCTATGAGGTCGCGTATACCATCTACCTGTGTGTCTTCATGATCAAGACTGAATGATGTCAGCATCTTGTCTCCCGGTATATCACTGCCGTCTGTCTCCCCACCATCATCGTCATCGTTGATCCAGAAATAAAACTTATCCCCTCGCATTGCCCTTTCCCGATCTGCGTCATCGATAATACCATTGCGGTCATAATCCGGGATCAGCGCGGCATTAATCAGCGGTATCTTCTCGCTCCTCACTTCAGCCCTTGTCCCCCGGTTTAAGACCACCTCTGCGTAATAGCTCTTCTCCCTGTCAAACTTCGCGCCTCCTGCCGACAGGACGAGCCTGCCGTTACTGTCGGCCTGCACAAACCCTGCATATGCATCGCTGAGCTGCTCTGAAATCACAAGACTCACTTCAGATTTCTGATATTGATACAACAGGGGGTCTATGCTGTATTTGATTTCAAGGTCTGATACGGGATACCCATTATTGTTTAAGACAAGCTGCCGATACTTAGGTTCATCAACCGCTATCTTGATCCCCCATAGCTCAATCGGGTAAGAAGCGGCCAGTGTCCTGTCCGTGCGGGTAACATTCCCTTGTTCGTCGTATGACGGCACCGAGGCTGTAACCGTGCCGATGGCATTGATCCTGTTCATGCCCGGCGTTGAGCCAAGTTTCAGATTTGCTGCATAGGTCCCTTTATTAATCGGATCATCAACTGTCTGTAGAGCGCTTAGTTCGAACTTCAACTGCGTTTTCGTGTCCACCGGCTGATAATTGCTGGGCCGCACTCCCCCTTCATCCGAGACCACGAAGAATTCTACCTTAGCGTCGTTTTTGTAAGGAGCATCGACTGGCGGGTCTTTCACCACCGGCATGATCTTCAATATGCCTTCTTTTGTCCTTTCCGTGTAGAACATTGCTGCACTCAGTGGTTCGGGGAATATCTCGCCGGCCTTCCAGGCATCTATCTTATTGCCCTTTGCATCAATCGCGTATGGCGCATACAATGAAACATACGCGTTTTCGACTGCCTTGGTATAGAACGTAAAGGCTGCGCTGTTCAGAGCTGTTTTATTGTCGATACGCCTGCCTTGACTGTCAAAAACATCCTTAAAGGCTGTTGCTGTTATTGTATACTTTGTATTCTCAGTATTTCCCATAATCAAATAGGGATGCACACCAAAGTATTCGGTCCGCTTTTCAAACGGGGTAACATCAGCCTCTTTTGCCTTGGAGCAGTCAATGGTGGCTACACCGGGGCAGTCAGTCATCTCGCCAAAAAGCTTTGCGTTGATCGCCCCTGAGGATGGAGGGGTTCCAAGGTACTCCCTTTTTATCTTGTATTGCACGTTTTTGTCCGAAATCGAATTGCCATATTGGTCAACGATCTTTACCCATAGAAGCGACGCAAAGACGCTGGGAGGGCCATATATGTCAGTTGTCGGATTAAGTCGGACCATCTGTGCTGCTGCCCCCGGCTTTCCGTACGCCTCAAACGGTTTATCAGTGGTCATGCGCTTCTTAGTTGTGCTCGCAGAGACTGAAACGAGATTAAGTCCTTCCAGTTCCCAGTATTTCCCGCCGGCTGCATTTGTTTCCTGCCGGTAATAGGGAGAGTCTGCTGTTTGTGTCCCGAGGGTGAGCCTCGCCCGTGCAATGCCGTCCGGGCCTGTCAGCACCGTGACCTCTGAAGCAGGTGCAATAACAACCTCTGACTTGCTGTTTTCCCCCTGCACCTTGCTGCCACCTGATACTACTTTAAAATTAATGCTTACGCCTTTAACCGGTATGCCCTTGCTGTCAAGAGCTATAACTTCAAATTGTCTTTTTAGTTGTTTACCGACTATTCCGGACCGATAATCGTTTCCGCTGCCGAAGCGCACAATCTTTTCAACTGCATCAGGGTTATCGTTTGCAGGTATTGAGGATGGTCTGCTCAGGGCATTCTTAACATCCTGCTTCTTCCAGTCTTCTTTTTTTATCGCTGTCATGCCTCCTGCTATCATCCCAGAAAGCATATACCCTGCCTCACCGGTAGAGGGATTCTCTTTGGTGTATCCAGTCCCTGTCCAGTCTTTATAGCTGATAGCGTTCAGCAATAAGCCGTCAGCTGAGGGGATGCGAACAATGTAATTCTGATTAACTGCGTTGATGATGTCTTCCTTGATGTTGTCGTCAAGGTCAGAGGCAGAAAGTACTGCTGTGATATTCGTCTTGTCTACGGTAAGTAGCTGTCCGCTAAAAGCTGATTGCTGATCGCTTAGTTGAAACAGCTTTGCTGTTGAAATGCTTTCTACCTGAAAATCATTCTCAAATATCCTGTGCTCAAGCACAGAGCCCTGAAGTCCGGATAACTGCATGAAGGTCTTTTGCCTGTCGGCAGTAATGGGTGATGCGTTATGGGTAATGGGTGATACAGCACGAAGCGACGCATCTATGAACACGCCTTTCCACTCAAATCCATGGGGCATATCAAGGAGATAGGTCACATCTATCACGCCGCCGACTGTTACGACTGTCGGGATCGGTCTTGAGATGTTCAGGTGCAGGAGTGAGGCAAGCTCGTCCTCTGCCTCGTTCCACCGGTCAATATACCGGTTTGCCTCTTTATACAGGATAGTCTCTGCATCATCCTCTGCGCTGATCGCTGAGTCCTGACTGCTGAGAGCTCTCTGTGCCACGATGCCGATTGCCGTCAGATTTCCTGTTATATGGGTGTTGGTAATCCTCTCAATGCCGTTTGGGGAGATCAGTTCTATTATGAGTTTATAATCCTCTCCCATCGCCAAGCCGTCTTTGCCGACGACTGCTCTCTGATAATTCACCTTCAGCACAGGCCGCAGCCTGACAAGATACGCAGGTGTATTGTCCAGCCCGCCGTAGGAATCCATGATCTGCTGATCTTCCACGGTCTCTGGCTCGTAGGTCATGATTATCTGCTGGTTGCTGAGGTCATAGAGAGGCAGCGTGATCTCAAAGAGAGGCCCGCTATTCACTGTTGGCTGATTGCTGAAGGCTGACAGCTTTACGTTGTGCTTCAGGTCTTCAGGTATCTCTGTATATTCATGCGTTATCTTCTTCTGATCAAACTGCATGCTGTCTGGAAGGATCTTCATGCTCTCGGGTATCAGAGAACGTGTCAGGTATCCGGCTTTCGATCCAGATATGCTCTATCTGAAGGTTTGTTATCTTTCCTCCCTGTATCACAGGCTTATGCGGTATGCCAGCCTTCTGGAAGAACTCTGCCATCTTTAGAGGGTCTTCAATGCCTGTAAGGTTCTTTGCCTTTTCGATATCAGGGAAGAACTCTATGGTGCCTCTTACATATCGCGTCGGAAACCCCGAGGCCCTAAGCATTGCAGCAAGGAGTGTTGCCTGGTCGCAGTCATTGCCGCTTCTCTGTCTCAGGGTCTCTTCAGCCCCTTTCATGCAGCCCCAGTACCACTCGGTAGAAATATTGTTCTTTACATATTCGTAGATTGCAACCGGTTTCCAGTTGAGGGACTGCGCAAGGGTCGCTATTTCGAGAGATAAAGGGGCCTCTTCCGTATCTTTTGTATCATCAGGGCTGACCGTCTGGTTGCCGCCCCTGTATGCAGGTTTTATGATCGGGGATGATAAGGGCTCTTGTGAGGGGTAGTTCAGGTTCTTATAAGGAAGGCTCCCATGTATCGGTCTTTTGCCTTTGGGAAGGATTCTTTCGAGAAGGTCCGTAAGGCTGTTGAGCTGACTGCTGAGGGCTGATTGCTGACTGCTGCCTTGCTGAAGGCTTTCTATCAGCGCCAGATACTCTCCAAGGGCCTTCAGATACCCCTCTTCCATGGCCCGGTGCCGCTGCCCTGCTCTTGCCCCCAGTTGATCGGCGGTTTCCTGCCGCAATCTGAATCGCTCCTGAAGCAATGCATGCGCTACCTTAGTGCTTTCTGAAATGTCTTTTAGTTTGGCTATCTCATCGTCAATAACAGAGGCATTATTCAGCTTCTGCCGGGCTTGAAGGACAATGGCCCTGCTCTGGATCAGTGACTGCTCAAGTTCTTTCTCAAGGTCAGGCTCAAACGCCGCTGCTAATAAAGGAATGAATAGGAGAATGAAACATGCGGCGGATAAAACAAACCTGTATAGTTGTGCGCAACCCCGATAGCCCCGTTCCACTTGCCCCTCCACAAGTCAAATAAGCGTCTCTGTATATAGTGATCGCAGTAAGCCTGCAAAATATATCAGGCGGTTAATTCACCTGTCAAGGATAATTTAATGGACTGCATTGTTCACGTATCAAACGCAGGGAGAAATAAATGACTGTCCATTTCAGGAAATTCTGATCACTGGTATTGCGGACATAGGCAGAAAGCGGTAAAATTACAGCACATATCATTCCGCAGGGAGGTTATCATGCTGCTGAACGCAACAGAAGCAAACGAAAAATGGTGTCACATTACTATTTCAGCAAACGCAGCAAAATGTCTTGCCTCGGCATGTATGGCATGGAGGTGGGCCGAGTACACACCGCATGTCTGCGAGAAATGCGGGACAGAGGAAACAGAATGGACCGATCAGCCTGAGCAGAGACGCGGCTATTGCGGCCTGGCCGGAATACCAAAGTTATAAGCAGAAATCGGGTTTACGGTATTCCTGAAGGAGTTCCAGTCCATGGATGCCGAAAAACGTGAGATGATCCTCGAAGTCCTGAAGATGCGCCCCGAGAAGCTGAAGATCGATAAGCCCTCTATTTCTGATGATAAGGCAACCTTAAAAGTCTCAGGCAAAGAGGGTTCAGCTGACTCGACACGGTCGATCAGGATGGTGAACGAGGGAGGTGCCTGGAAGGTGCTTGAAGACAAGTGGCATACCGTCTCAAAGTAGCGGCAATGATGGGCCATCAGGAATGCGGCAAATAAACAGGACAAAGGTTTATCAGGAAGAATAAAAAAACCGTCAGGGAGACGCCGCGGTTTTTGGAGGGGACAGCGACGCCTCGTGGTCCTGACGGCAATTCTTTTTATCAGAAGATGTGCCGTTTAAGTATAACATATCTGCAGCCGATACTGCAGCGCTATACTCTTTTCAGAATCCTATCGTAAACATCTTTTCTATTTATTATCCCCAAGACCCAAACCTCATTTTCAATCACCTTAAAGACAACTCTGTAATCCCCTACCCTCATTTTCCAATAGCCTTTCAGTGTTTTCCGCAAAGGCTCACCGTATCGCTGAGGCGCTGTCATGAGACGTTCTTCTATGGCCTTCCTGATTCGTTTTTTGAGGGTAGCGTTCAGCAATGGGATATCAACAGACCTAACGTCAGGATGGTATCTTACTTCGTAAGGCAAAGACTACCACACCTCGTCATGTTTCAGGCTTTTCTTGCGGCTAAAGGACTTCTCGCGAGCGTCTGCAAACTTTGTCAGAGCAACGTCCTCCTCAATTTCCAGAGCAACACTAACAAGATCACGCACTTTCATGGACAATGAAACGCCATCCCTCCTGGCAAGCCGTTCGACGTTTGCATAAAGTGGTTTTTCCAATACAACATTTACTCTCGGATTGTTTGTCGGCATAGGGACCCCCTAAAAAGTGATACACTTATGATACACCGCTGACTATCTCATGTAAAGCCAGGCAAGGTGATTGCAAAGCAATATTAGAAAGGAGTTAATGGTAGGCCCGGGCGGTTTCGAACCGGCACATTTTTCCTTATAAATAAGTAAGTTACAGGCTTTTTATGCGCTCTATTCTGTCCATGGTTTGTCCAAAAAAATCATGTTAATTTCAGGCTACGCTCACACCTTTGCAAGACGGTATAGTAATTTACGATACCGGTTTATGAAGTCAGGAATTCTTGGCCCTTTGTTATAAAAAATATCAGAATCACACCCGTGCGCTTCGTCAAGCTGCAGTTCTCTGCGAATTCTATGGATAGTCTGAGGATCAACCTCCCTACCATCACCTTCGTAGTGGAGTATAGTTTGTAATCCCCTACAAGTTATTTTGAGCTTGTTACTGCCACGAATTTGAGTATCGAACTCACAGTCGTATTCGGCTAAGATACTTTTTAGTTGGCGAAACTGAAGCGGGTACTCTCCGAGACGTATTCTCTTAATATTATTTTGAAGGGCGTTAGCTATATGCATTACTTCTGGATCTGAGCCGATAATTACCTGGGCTGTAGTCTTATCAATAAGGTTGTGAGAGGCAACTGCAATAAGATAATCATAAAAAGAATCCTGATCTAAGGTTATCTTCCATCCATTCTTATCAAGAAATACCAATAATGCAACTAATGCAGTTCTCTTATTACCATTATGGAAAGCATGATTATTGACAATTGCATGTAACAGGGCAGCGCCAGCCATTGCTATAGTTGGGTACTTAGTCTCCAATCCCAGAGATGTAGTGGGCCGACTCAGCGCAGACGCAAGAAGTGCTTCACTCCGAACACCAGGAGGCTCGACGGGGTCTTTTGAACTCTTGAAGTCCTCTACGAGAATCCAATGGATATATTCAACATCTTTAGGTGTTAGGTAGGTTATGTCTTCTTCTATCGGCCCAACAATACGCCATTTGTCTTTGCGGTTTCGTTTTGTTCTTTTCTTTTTTCCCTTTTCAATATTCTCTAAAGGCTCAGTCGCTTTCTCTACCTGTATTTTTTTTGGCCTTGGATTCAAAAAGTCACCAACAAGCTTTTCAGCGCGAGAAAGTAAAGCATGAGGTATTCTTTTAAGTCTTTTCTTTGTCAGCAGACCTTTCTCATAGAGGAGATTTCGCAGCTCGTCTTCGGATAAGCTAAATCTTTTTGCAAGCAAAGATAAGTCAGATAACTGTTTTCTTTGAGATATATCATCCAGACCAAGTAAGCGCCTTGCTTTCTTAAAGTCTTCTTTCGAGATATCATTAACTTTGTTTCCAAGGTTAATTGCTCCGTCCATCAACATGATGCGAACATCATCAATTGGAAGGTTTGCCTCATGGGCTAATCGTTGAACTGATGTTTTAGTGATCTTCATTTATTTGATAATTTACGCTCAATCACGATCAATGGTTGATTACAGGTCAGATCTGTTCTCTTCTGCCTCTGGCATAATGTTTCATCGTGATATCACTCGAAGTATGGTCTAACTCTTGTCTGCAAACCTCGGCAATCTCTTTTTCCTTCTCAAGTCTCTTCTGACTCGCCCTACTCCGGCGCGTGCCACCGGCGGGAGATTCAAATCAATCAGGAGCTTCATGCAGCCTGAAAGGGGACCTCAACTTCTTCAGAACGCCATGCGGCGTACGAAAGCGCCTCGTCGATATCCGAGGGCTCCAGATAAGGATAGAGTTTTAAAACATCTTCTCTGGAATGACCGGCAGCTATCATCCCTACGATCATTCCGACCGTGACGCGCATGCCTCTGATGCAGGGTTTGCCGCCCATTATTTCTGGATTAAAGGTTATCCTCGTCAGTTTTTTCATGGCTTCACCTCACATTGTCTTAATATCAGAAAGTAACATTGCAAAAAGTGATTAATGATAATAGGTTGTAATGCTTTAAAACAAGGCCTATTTACGGAGGGTATCAGACATAACCCTGCTAAGCGCACTGTCCTCTTGCTTCGTCTTGCAGGAGGGCGCTGTCATATCGATCTTTTCTTTCTTTGCCAAATCGAAACAAGCGGAAAGTGGATAGTAAATCATCAGATATTGCCTTAGCCCCCATTTCGTCCCTGCGATATGTCTGAGTCTTGCCGCAACCAGCATAAGCGCGCTGAATTACCGTCAGGGAATGCCCCTACTACCCGCGTCCTTCGTCTGATCTCCCTCATGATCCTCAAGGGGATTACCGAGATGATCAGCTCAACCCCTTTCAATCCTTGCTCTTCTGGACAGGATTACACATCATTGTGATATCATCGAGACAGGTAACGACAGCTGGAGAATCAAGACCAGAAACTCTAAGAAAAACTAACCGCCGGGGTGGGTCAAAATTGGACGCCGATGGTGGGTCAATTTTCAATGCCGATTAACAAAAAGAATTATTAAGAGTGTTACACACCGACAACATGAGAGGTATGTCAAAGTGAAACTATTGAGAATTTCTCGAAGAAACTCTCAATACAGGTAGTTAATCGATAATTCCATTTTCCTTCCAACGTCTCACTGCAGGATCAAGATGTTGACGGAAAAAATCTTCATAGGTTATAACATTTGGCGCTGCCTTATAGGCGGATATTTTATTTTTGATGTTTTCAGGAACGACAATATAAATCCTGTGATTTAGCATCTCTCCAAGCTGGGGTGCGCTGATCCCCTCATCGATTGTAGCAAGGTAGAAACCAAGGCCTCTTGTACCTTCCGTAACGATCTGACGCCACTTTTCCCGTAACGTCCTTTTTGCCGTGAAGATTTCCGAATAATGGAGACATCCGTGATAGATACTTTACCAAAGGTTAAGTTAAAATGACACTATATTTTTGAAAAAAGGAGGTTATTGAATTGACTACTATTTATAACTTGAAACTTTCCGCTATAGATGTTTTTCAAATTATTGATGCGTTAAATTCGCGAGCAGTTTCATATCAAAAAACTGCTTCTTATTTGTCAGGTGAAGAAAATGAACATATTATGATAGAAGAATGTTATGGTTCCTTTGAAGCTCAAGAAATCGCGAGGCACTTTCATAACATCATAAAAACTATTGAAAGGCAAATTTAATAAAAATATATCCCGCTAAGATATTGGCGCTCGCGGCATTATTTTATGCAGCATATGAGTCACCGTTTGCAGTAATCGTGATACAAAGTTACGATATAAAAATATTCTTGTTGTGATAATCGAGAAATTCTATCATTGGTAAAAATTTTTCCGGCAACTTAATCTTCTTGCCTTCTAAGAAAACAATCGCCATTTTGCAGAAAGCATTTTTTGATCCATCCAGATGCTTTGATACTCTTATTTCCCAATTTGGCAGTACAGTAATAAGCCCTTGGTCAAATGCTTTATCATGTAACGCGCTCAAACAAAGTCCATTGCTCGGGTTTAATCGATTTGCTTTGTCTTGACTCCAGGGGATGATATGACTGGCAACAAGCAATCTTGGGTCAGCTAATCCAGTCATACAGCACCGCGCCTGATAACTACTCAGAACAGCCTGTCTAAAAAAAGACTGTTTCAATCTTACCTCAACCGTCGCTTTTTTTGTTTTGCCTGTGAAATCGGTGGCTTCTATCTGTGGCAATTCTTTAGACGAAAATACATTTGCTCTGTGTAAATAAAGCTGGCCTTCAAGCGCTAGATTTTCCCAGTCTCTATGAAATTCCTCCCAGACTTCTCTGTCTGCATTTGACGCATTACCAAGGCCATGTCTTCCGCTATCAGTGATGATTGGATCAAGACTGGCGAAATTCAACATTTTCATGGCTACCGATGAAGATGTTCGATTTAATTGTTTTGCAACTTGCATGATGATGGGATTACGGCTATGAATTTTTCCAAAAGGCATTTGGCAGTAAAGATTAAATGCTACAATTAACTCGCGTCTCGACCATTTTTTCATGACAAGCCCTTTTGAGAAGATATTACAAAAGGCACGATTGATTTCGCAATTGATTTTACGACTGGCACAACAGAGGATGTTCCAAATAGTCTGTATGCCTGCGAGTCAGACACGGGAATTACAAATTTATCATCGAAGCCCATCAGGCGCGCACACTCGCGCGGTGTCAGCCTCCGGGGATTCGAGTTCGGGACTTTAATAAGTATTTCAGACCCATCTTTGTAATAGCGCGCGCTCAGGGTGCGGGCTACCGAACTGCCGTCAAAAAGCCCGTAACCGAAGCCGTTCCCTTTTTGTCTGTGCTTTTCGGCATAGTTCTGAAGATACTGCCACAGGTGGTCAGAGAGAATATATTTATTATCGAATTTCTTTTCAAGAATACTGCCAAGGGTTGGTTTCTTCTTTGGAGGTTTGGGAAAGGAAAAGTCCGGTTTATCCCTGAATATCTTACGGTCGAAGCCAACGATAAAAAGACGTTCGCGGTGCTGCGGCAGATAGTGTGCGGCATCGATTACATCAAAACAAACATGGTAATCAAGTTCCTTCAAGGCACCCTCAATTACCCTGAAGGTATTGCCTCCATCATGATTCTTGAGATTCTTGACATTTTCCAGCATAAAGGCCTTGGGCCGCTTCGCCTCCAAAATCTCTGCTATGCGGAAAAAAAGCGTGCCCTGTGCTTTGTCCTTAAACCCATGTTCCTTGCCAAGGCTTTTTTTCTTTGATACGCCTGCAATGGAGAATGGCTGACAGGGAAATCCAGCAGCAAGAATATCGTGGTCTGGTATTTCCACAGGTTTTATCTCATTGATATCACCATGAGGCATTTCTCCGAAATTCTCAAGATATGTCTTCCGGCACCAGTTATCCCATTCCGAAGAAAAAACACATTTTCCGCCATGCCCTTCAAATGCCTGACGGATGCCACCGATCCCGGCGAACAGATCTATGAATATAAACTTGTAATCCCTGTTTTCCTGCTCCGGAGATTTGAAGGCGAAATACAGCTGTTCATCTTCCGCTGCCTTTATCAGGGTACGTTCGACAAACTCCTGCAGGCTATAACCATATTCACTGGCTTTCTTTTGAAGCTTTTTGTGCGTCTTAGGATCGAGTTTTGTATGAATTTGCGGCATTTAATCCTCTGGGAATTTATTATACCAAATTATACCCAGTGCTATGCTTCTTGTAAAGCCGAAAATGCGAGCAGAACAATTGAACTTTTGTAATCTGTTTTGAAAGGTTTTCTTGTGGCAATTGAAAGAAATTCTCATTATCCAGAAGAGATGTTTGTCCATGGTTTGTCCATGGACTCTTTTTTGGCAAGAAAATATCCTTACTTATCAATCAGTTAATGGTAGGCCCGGGCGGTTTCGAACCGCCGACCTCTACCGTGTCAAGGTAGCGCTCTCCCCCTGAGCTACGAGCCTAAATCGAGAGATGCTGCGAGGCGATATACATTAAACCTAAAAGGGCTCTTTTTTGTCAAGGGAAGGCCTGTGAATGCGCATGGAATAAGGCTTTCAAAGTTTTTCTAAAAGAGTCTCACTTCAACATTCTCACCCTTTTCAATGCCGTTGATATTGACCGGGATCACAAAGGTCCCGTCAGCATGAACTAAGGTCCTGATCAGGCCTGACTTTCCGAGCAGGGGAACTGCCCAGAGGCCGTCCTCCCGTTCTTCTATCACCGCCCTGATATGCTCTTCCCTGCCCTGGGATGATGATACATTTCTGGAAAGCCTTGCCTGAACAACTCCCTTCAACCGGTCAGCGCAGCGTTCTTCAAGACCGCAGAGGGCATTCAATACCGGCCTCATGAATATGTCCAGACAGACGCTGACCGCAGCAGGATGCCCGGGAAGACCAAAGATAGGAATATTGTTCATGACACCGCCGATCATCGGCTTGCCCGGCTTGAGTGAAAGACCGTGGAACAGGATGCCGGGATTGCCGATATCCTCAATGATCCTGGCTATCATATCCTTTGTCCCGACTGACGTGCCGCCTGAGACAGCGATGGCGTCAGAATCCTTCATCGCATCTTCAACAGCATTGCGTATTACCGTATAGTCATCTTTGAATATGCCTTTTCTCCCCGGTATTCCGCCGGCCTGAGCGACCATACCCGTAATGACATACGAGTTGGTATCACGTATCTTTCCTATCGACGGAGCCTGGTCTGCGGGGACGATCTCGTCACCCGTAGAGATGATCGAAACAACCGGCTTATCATAGACCTTCACCTCAGTTACGCCAATGCCTGCAGATGCGCCGATGTCGGCAGGCCGCATGCGCCGCCCCCTGCTGATCACGATCTCACCCCGCTTCACGTCCTCCCCGGCCTGAATGACATTTTCTCCGGGAGCGACAGATTTCATCACCTCTATCATCTTGTTGTCAATGATCTGCACATGCTCGAACATGACAACAGCATCTGCCCTGACAGGGAGCATGCCGCCGGTCGGGATCTTGTTGGCCGTATCATCAGCCAGCATAAAATCCGCAGCCTCGCCCATGAAGATCTCCTGTGCGAGGTTCAGATATACCGGCATGGTCTCTGAAGCGCCAAAGGTATCTTCTGCCCTCACCGCATAACCATCTACCGTTGAGCGCGCAAAGGCCGGCAGATCGTCTGCTGCAACAATATCCTCTGCGCAGACCATGCCGAGAGATTCCGCGATCGGCACCGCCCTCACCGCAGTTCTTTTATCCTTAAGATTTCCGAGGAGCAGGTCCAGCGCATTTTCCGAGGTCATGACACGTTCGCGGCCAAGCATATCTTTCATGGCTGTTATTATAGTGGAAATGGCAGGAACAAGATATCGCGTTTAATGGTAAACCGTTACGAGTGTCTGATGCCGGAAGACCTTGTCGCTGATGCCGAACGTCCGCTTCCCGGAAAGATGCGCGGTCTTTTCCCGGATCAGATCAGGCAATTTCCTTTCCGTGCTGTCCGTGATCATCAGGACGGCCTTCTTGCCGGATTCCTCCGGGTCTTCCTGATAATAGAGCGGGTTTTTGTAGGTCCAGGTAAAGCGGAGCGCCGAACTGTTCACATCTTCAGGCAGAGGATATGCAGTCTCGTCATATCGATATACGATCTTCTTCTTCGTATGCAGATCAAGGAGCGGCACGGAAACAGCAGGGTTCATGACGTAATCGTCAGGCAGGGAAGTGAAGACCTCGACAATCTCGACGTCAAGACTGTCCAGATAGGCTGCAGCGTCTCTCAGATTGGCAGCGCTCGTATGCTGCAGAAACGGCAAAAATCCTGATAAGGCAAGCGTCAGTGAAAACGCAGCGGTCGCATACGCGATAAAACGGGCACTCATCCTATCCCTGACCGCTCCAAGTCCGTATGCGGCCATCAGGCTTAACAGGGGGAAGACCATGATGATATACCGGATCCTCCTGACCTGCAGAACAAGGATAACAAGGACCAGCCAGGCGATCATGACATAGGTCATCTCCTTTTTCCTGGCAGCAGCAAAAAGCGAGACCGCAGCAAGCACAGGGATGAAGGGGTGCATCTGAAAGAAATACGTCGAAACAGGACTCTCGCCCCAGCGTTTCAGTCCCGGCTTTTGGTATGAGATCAGGAGATGGATCTGCTTGACGATCTCGTCATGCTTGAACGCTATCACGATCGAGATGAGGAAAAAAAAAGCGAAAAATACGATCATGCCCCGCAGGGCAAAGCGGTCAAGCTCCTCTTTTCTGTTTTGATAAAGTTCTGCCGCATACATGACCGGAATCACGGTCAGCATGAGCCATGTCGAATACTTTGTAAAAAAAGATATACCTATGGCCAGACTCGCAGCTGCTACCATCATACCGCCGCGCCTCAGGGCAAGAAGAAAGGTATAGAGCGAAAGCATGAAGAAGAACATGGACGGCAGGTCGACCATCATCAGAGGCACCTGGGTATACAGGTACGGAATGCCGAGGAGAAATACTGCGCCATAAAGACCGCTGTCCCTGCCCCAGAGCTCCTTTCCGGTCAGATAGGTGAGCACGATTGCTGAAGAAAAAAAGAGGCTGTTAAAGACCTGTATGACGAGTCTGCTCTCACCGAATACCCTGAAGAGCACCCCGTACAAAAAAGGTATGGCAGGAAGGTCTGTCCATGCATTGATGCCGTTGCCCCATTCACGGAAAAAATACCCGAAGCCGTAAAGCTCAAGATGTTTTGCCTGCGTAAAGTACCGCGATGCATCCACGATCATCTCAGGTTCCTGCCAAAAAAGCGAAGAGACAACAAAGGACCCCATGAAGAGGGCTGCCGGCGCATATTTTTCGACCAGGGCAGAGCGCGAAAGAATGTAGGCTGCAACAAGGCTGAAACAGAGCAGAACTCCTGTCCGCAGAGGCCTGACAACAGAAAATACGTCCTCCCAGCTGGTGAACCTGCTGTCATCAAAAGATCTTGACCGGTAAAGAACATAAAACAGCAGAAGGGACAGGGAAAAGATAAAGAATGAAGTCCCGGCATTCCTGAGCCGACCTCCAGCGGACTTCATGGTATCAGCGCATCGACGTTGAATCGATATATTCTCTACCAGGATATGACCCGGTCATACGAGAATATGTCATCAACGATCATATCATAGGAAAGATCAGCTTGAGAGAGATCAATTATCCTGATCTCATGGACCTTCTGCTGCTCCCGGATTATAAGAGTGGAAAGATCTGACGGCCCGTCATTCAATATATGCAGGATCTTCATTATGTTTTTTCCCTAAAGGACGATCACTTTGTCAGCATGATGGTTCATGATGGCATTGTTCAGTTGGCTGCCTGCAATGATCTCAGAGCTAATGCCTTCGTACGCGATCCCGAGCCTCCCTGCGCTCTGGGCACAGAAACTCATCTTAGTCCCCTGAAGCAGGGCAAGTGCCCGCACTACAGGATCGTTCAGAAGTCGCGTGCCGATATCCGTGAGGAATATGTTCACCTCATGCCCACGGGCACGCGCTGCATGGGTCAATCCCACAAGATGGCCGCTGTGCCTGTCCGTATTTACCAGGATGCCAAGCATCATCTCTTTTCTCCCCTCAATATCCGCTCAGCTTCGTGAAAAACTGCGTCAGGCGTGATCTCCTTCATGCACCGCATGTCAGTGCAGTCCCTTTTAAAGCAGGGCACACACCCGGCCTGTGACTGCAGAACAACATGGCCGCTGCCATACGGCCCCGTCTTCAACGGGCTTGTCGGGCCGAAGAGCGCCACAACAGGCACGTTAAGCGCAGCAGCAATATGCATCGGACCCGAGTCGTTGGTGATGACCAGTTGCGCAGCCCGCATGACATCTATCAATTCCTTCAGACTTGTCTCCCCGACCACGGAAATCGCCTTTCCGCCTGCGTGCGCTACCACCTCATCCGCAATAGCCCTGTCAGCTTTGCCTCCAACGATCACTGACCGAAGAGGCAGCAGAGCGGCAACTTTTCCAAAGCTCTCTGCCGGCCATATCTTGGTCTTCCATCTCGCGCCCGGCACCAGAACAGCATAGGGGCCTGAATCCGCAAGCCGGCCTCCCTTATCCCCGGCATTGCCGGCAAGGGGAAACGGGAAGACCCTTCCGGCCGCATCGCAGCCGAGTTCTGCAGCGATCTGCATGTACCGGTCGACTGCATGCATATCCCTGGCGGTTTTGACCTTATGCGTATAAAAGAGCCTGCTGCCCTCGCGAGCCGCTTGAAACCCGATCCTCAGCGGCGCATGCGTAGCACGCGTGATCAAACCGCTGCGAAGCAGACCCTGAAGATCGACGACTACATCGTATCTTTCCTGTGTGAGCTGCCGGTAAAGTCCCCTGATCTCTTTCAGGGTATTGCCAGTTCGGGAGAGGTCCTTCCAGAGGTCCTTATTGATAATGATCAGCTTATCGATCATAGGATGGCCATCGAGCAGACCTTCAAGGCCCCTTGCGATCACCCAGTGGATCTCGGCCTTCGGAAAACAGGCTCTCATGGCGTTCAGGAACGGAAGGCTATGCACCACATCGCCGAGCGAACTCGGTTTCACGATCAGCATCTTGCTGCAGACAATTCTCTCAGGCATTTCCCAGCCCGCTGCTCATTGATAAAATTGCGCTGACCGCCTCATCAAGCCCTTCAACAACTGCGTCTGCATAGGGTGATGTCTCTGCCTTGCCGGTCTTCACCAATATGGCCTTTGCTCCAACAGCCCGTGCAAGGAGCATGTCATCATCCTTGTCGCCGACGACAAAAGAGCGTTTCAGGTCTATGCCATGATCGCACCTGCCTGTGATCAGCATGCCGGGCTGAGGTTTTCTGCAGGAGCAATGATCAAGAGGGTGATGAGGACAGTAATAAAAGTCATCAAATCCGTATAGATCAATGAACAACTGATTCACCTGTTTCGTAAAACTCTCCTGCACCATACCGCGCGCTATTCCTGACTGGTTCGATACGCCGATCAAACTGAAATCCCGCTCTTTCAGTTTTGAAAGGGCCGCGATCTCCGGAAAGACCTCCAGGTCCTCCATCCTGCTGAGGTAGTGCGCATCCCTGCAGAGCGTTCCATCACGATCAAAAAATACCGCTCTCTTTGTGAAGGCCAGTTTTTTAACCGCAGAATAGACCTCGTCAGAAGTGATAAGGTCCATGCAGGCCAGCTCGTTCTTTCTGCATTCCCGCTCAAAGCATGGCGAGCATGCCACGTTTTTCCTGATCACAATATCAGCTTTGCCGACAGGGCCGGTATGCTCAGGAGAGGTCGAGCCGAAGATCGCTGCCAGGGGAGTGCCGACCGCATACCCGATATGCATGGGACCTGAATCGTTCGTGACCAGAAGATCGGATTCTGCAATAATGGCCATCAGCTCGCGAAGACCTGTCCTGGCAGAGAGATTCAGCAATGACGGAGGCTTAACGAGCTCAGGGGCAATATGCTTAAGGATGTCATCTGCGATCCCGGCCTCATTCGGTCCGCCAAGAATGACCACACTGCCGTTGAGCTCTGTTATTACCCTGGAAGCCACACCGGCGAATCGTTCAGGAGGCCATCTCTTGGATGATCCATAGGCTGCCCCGGGATTCAGCGCGATGACCGGCCTTTTCAGGCCTTCCAGTACACGCCTCGCCCCTTCCCTCTCCTCAATATCCAGGAACAGCCACGGGCGATCAGGCATGCCGTTGAAACCGGCCTTTCTTATCAGATCGAGATAATAGTCAATATGGTGAAGACCCCTTGCCGCCGCATCGCACGGGATTGCCTGCGTAAGAAGAAATCCCCTTCCATCCCTGCTGTACCCGATCCGGCTTTTGATCCCCGCAAGAAAGGTTATCAATGCAGCGTCAAAGGCATTTTGAAAGAGCACGGCAGAATCAAAACCGCAGCCTTTTAATCGTTGGCCAAGCCTGACCTTTCCTGCTAGTCCCCTGTATTCATCCGCATATATGATGATCTCATCAATATCAGGATCTTTCTCGAAAAGAGGGGCTACCCAGGGCTTTACCAGGAGGGAGAGCCTTGCATCAGGCAGAGATCTCTTCAATGCCCTTAAAGCAGGTATGGTCATAACAGCGTCACCGATCCAGTTAACACCCCTGACCAGGACTGCATTCCGCTTTTCAGTCTGTTTTCTTTGCTCGCCCATGATGAGTTCTTCGTATCCTCAATGATTCAGAACTATGCCCAATATCCATTCGCGTATTCCTGAAAAAACAGTTCTATGATACTATAATTCTCAGATCGGATACATTGTCATGGACAGATCGAATAAAAGGATAGCCCTTCTTGGTATTGGTTTTGCTGTCGTATTCCTGCTCATCAGTATTGTGCTCTTCATGCCGAGTGGTGAGGGATTGTTCAGGGAGCAGAGATGCATCTCCTGCCACAGGTTTAAGGGACAGGGGGGCATGGCAGGCCCTGATCTTACGGAAGTAACAAAAAGACGCGGCACAGTCTGGATCATGCGCCAGATCAGAAACGCACAGTCACACAACCCTGAATCACGTATGCCTGTGTACGACCATCTCGGTTATCTTGAGATATGGGCGATCATCTCTTACCTGAGGTCCGCGTAAGCAGTTATCGGAAATACTTCAGGATGAACTGTTCTATGCCGCTGCTATAGAACAGCCCGGACATGAGAAAGCCCTCATTATGACTCCCCTGCAGCTTCAGGAACTCCTTGGGTTCAGCCGCCTTTTCAAAGAGTTTCCTGCCCTGGTCATAGGGGATTATCTCATCATCCGGACTATGGATAAAGAGCTTGGGCAGCGCAAGGCTGCTGACCTTGTCTATGGTTGCATAATGGAAGCGCGTGACAAGGCCGACCGGCAGATAGGGATAATACTTCCGGCCGAGATCAGGAATTGATGTGAATCCTGATTCAATGATCAATGCTCCGGCCTTTCTCCTCAGCGCAAGTTCTGCTGCCACAGCACTGCCGAGTGACCTGCCGAAGATCACGATGCGTGACGGGTCGATCTGCTTATCCTTTACCATAAAATCCCATGCAGCCTCAGCGTCGAGATAGGTGCCCTTTTCCGTGGGCTCGCCCTCGCTTCGTCCATATCCGCGATAATCAAAAATGAGTACGCTGAGGCCAAGATCGTGAAATATCCTGATCGAGTCGAGGCGGTGAGAAATGTTGCCTGCATTGCCATGACAGAAAAGCAGCACAGCCCGCTCATCAGGGGCAGGTATATGCCATGCAGCGATAGTCAGCCCGTCCGCCGTCTTAAAATTCACTTCTTCATAGGAAAGGCCGATGGCGGCAGGGGTCATCTCAATATCTCTTGAAGGAAAGTAGAGCATTTTGGGCTGGCGGAAATACACAAAAACGATCAGGGCAAGATAGCCAAGCAGAAGACCGATCAAAGCGGTGAAGAGCATACGTTTCAGGCCCGGCAGCTTCCTACTCAGAAAGGCCATAATAAGGGCCTGGCGCATAGGCCATTACTTTATCCCCTTAATATACCGGATCCCCTCTCCGGGATATATTCTGCGCTCTGCGGCCGGGGTGGGCCTCACTGCCGTCGGCCAGACATCCGTATTCTGATCAGGGCCCTCCTGTGCGATTGCGGTCGGCGCCGGGTCTGTAAGCACCGGTGTCTTCCTGATATCAAGATCCCCGGCATTACAGCTGAATTCAATAGGGATACCATTGGGGTCAAAGGAATATATGGAATGGATGATCCCGTGATCGATCATCTCTGATACCCAGAAACCGGCAGCATCGATCCTGTCCTTTAGGGCCCAAAGATCATCTGCTGTCTCCATACCGAAAGATACATGATCAAAGATAAACGGTCCCGAGACCACCTGTCCATGCTCCTTTTCTCCAACAGGCCTCACCGACGGCCACTCAAAAAAAGCAATGGCACAGGTCTCTGATATCTCGAAAAAATAGTGTCTGTATCCCGGCTGGCCGAGACCGGCAACAAGCCTCATGCCAAGCAGATCACGCCAGAAGCGGATCGTGCTGTCCATATCACCCGTGGCCATGGCGAGGTGATTAACACCGTTGAACGTCACCCTTGACATTAATAAAACTCTTTAAGTATATCGCATAACTTAGCGATATCATGAGATTGTTTTACAAGAGGTCTCTCATGGATCATCGGAATTCTCTCTTCGAGCGAGAGACGACTGTTCCGGTAAATGACGCCGATAGGGATCCGATCCCCCCATTCAAGGGAGCGCTCGAATGCCTTTACCCTGTCAGCAGGGTCATATTCTGGCTCAATATGATATACCCGCTGCCTGTACCATTCGTGGGTATTCAGTTTATTGAACGATACGCAGGGCTGGAGAATATCAACAAGACAGAACCCTTTGTGCGCTACCGCCTCCCTGACAATCGATCTGAGATGCTCCGGATCGCCGGAAAAACTGCGGGCAACAAAGCTGCAGTCAAGCGCGACAGCCAAAGCCATCGGGTTCAACTGCTCAGAAAAAACACCGAACGGCATATTCTTCGTCACCGTACCTTCATGGGTTGTGGGCGATGCCTGGCCTTTTGTGAGACCGTACACCTGATTGTCATGGACAAAAAGCTTCACATTCACGTTCTTTCTCATGGCATGCATCAGATGATTGCCGCCCTCGCCATAGCAGTCGCCATCCCCGGCAACAGCAAATACCAGCATCTCATGGTTGGCGAGCCTGAGTCCCGTAGCAACAGGAAGGCTCCTGCCGTGAAGACCATTAAAGGTGTTGCATTTGAGATAATGCGGGAACTTGGCAGCCTGTCCAATACCGGAGACTATGGTAAACTGGTGCGGTTCAAGACCGAGTTCAACAAGCGCTTCCTTGAATGTCCTGAGGATGCTGAAATTGCCGCATCCGGGACACCATGCAGGCGTCTGCCCTTTATAATCATCCAATGTGGCCATGCAGTTCTCCCAGGAGGTTCTCTACGGTAAAGGGGCGACCGTCATATCTGTTTATTGCAGCCGAAAACTCAAAGCCTGTCTCAGCACGCACGAGCCGCGCAAACTGGCCCATGGCATTCTGCTCGATGCATATTGTTTTCTTCGCATTCCTGAGCAGCCCGAGGAAATCAAATCCGTCAGTGCCGGGAAATGGGAATATTTCGCTGAAATGGAGCATGGCAACGGACTGTTTTCCTGAAAGCTCATCAACCGCTTCTTTTATCACGCCATAGGTCGATCCCCATCCCACGAGCACAATTTCCGCATCTGCAGCGCCATAGAGCATGGGAGGAGCGATCTCTTTTTGTATCAGGGGCATTTTCCTGAGAAGTCTTTTTTCGACCATCTTCTTCCGCGTTTCTGCATCTTCAACAAGATGGCCGTCCTCATCATGTTCATCACTGTCTGTAACAACTATATGCCTTGACTGCCCGGGCACTGCCAGGGGAGAAACGCCGGTTTCGGTGTATGCATGTCTCTTATATTCTGAAAGACCGCTAAGGCTATCCGCCCTCAGCCGGTAGTCCGTGTACACCAGCCGGTTCAGGTCCAACCCCGCATAGGTCCACTGTGTATCAGCCAGATACTGGTCAAAGATGACAAATGCAGGCACCTGGTATTTTTCTGAAAGATCAAATGCCTTGTTGGTAAGATATAAGGCCTGTTCAGGATCTCCCGGCGCAAAGATGATCCGGGGGAACTCACCGTGAGCTGTATAGAGGGCAAACTGCAGTTCTGCCTGTTCCGTCCGCGTAGGGAAGCCTGTTGCAGGGCCCGGTCTCTGGCCAAGTCCTATGACGATCGGCGTTTCCGTCATTGCAGCAAGCGAGAGACCTTCCACCATCAGCGCAAATCCGCCTCCTGAACTTGCGGTCATTGCCCGGACGCCGCCAAAGGATGCGCCGAGAGCCATATTTATCGCAGCGATCTCATCCTCTGCCTGTTCAACAATGATCCCGAATTCCTGCGACTTGCCTGCGAGGTAGTTCATGATGCCGGTCGAGGGTGTCATGGGATACGCTGCATAAAACTTGCAGCCCGATGCCAATGCTCCAACCCCGATCGCGTCAATGCCTGCAATGAGCATCTTCTGCTCAGCCCTTGCTGCCGCGGAAAAAGAACAACTCGCGCACCCTTTGACCGCAAAATCGTATCCGGCTGCAGCTGCTGCAACATTTGCCTTTATGACATCATCTCCTTTTTTCTGAAAGGTATCAGAAATGATCTTAAAGAGAATATCCATATCCATGCCGAGCAGGCCCAGGATAGCGCCTGTTGCAACGGTGTTGGCCATGATCCTGCTCCCGCCATGCTCGATCGCAAGGGAAGTAAAGGGGATATCAAGAAATTTCCGGCCATCGGGCTTCTGCTTCAGGACCGTGGAGTCATAGATAATCTGTCCCTGCTCTGCAACGAACAAAGCATCCTTTTCCATGCTTTCAACGTCAAAGGCAATAAGGATATCGATGCGGTCGCATGCTGCGGTCAGCGGTCTGTCAGCAATGCGGACCTGATAGAAGTTGTGTCCTCCCCGGATGCGGGACTCATAATCCTGATGGGTAAAAACATGGTAACCGTTCCGTGCAAAGACCCGGGAAAGGGTATCACCGACCGTCTGGATTCCCTGGCCGGCCTCTCCGCAGATCCTGATAGAATAGTCCATGCGATATAACGCTATTTAATGAAACTGTCCCTGAATTTCGCAAGCCACATGATATGGCTCCTCTCTTCATTGATGATCTCGTCAACCACATCTTTCTGCTGCACCGCATCCCTGAGAGCATAAAAATAGAGCAATGTCTCCTTCTCAAACCCCATCGCAAAACGCACTGCGTCCTCGACCGTTTTCACATGCTCAAGGGAGGGAAGAGACTTATGTTTGCCGAGGAAAAACTCCGATTCCACTATTGCACGCATATATTCAGACACGTCAGCCCATGCCTCCGGCTCCTCTTCGCCCATGATATCCTTCAGCTCAAGGAACATCTTCTCATGAACAAGTTCTTTGCCTGCAAGCGTGTCGAAAAGCCTCTTCAGACCTTCATTCTTTTCAAATCTCTTTGCTATCGTTGTGTAAAACTCATACCCCAGCCTCTCGGTCCTGACAGCCTGCTCCACCACTTCCCTGATAGAATATCGCTCCATAGTTCCTCCCTAAAAGTGTCATGCACAGCTTCCAACAGCAACTGATTTAGATTACCCGATTTATATCCTCAATATCTACCGTGCCTTTCTCTATGCAATGCCCGAGGCAGAGAAGCCCGCCGCAGGGATTCACTGCCTTGCGTGTCATATCCCTGCCTTCCCCCCTCTTCCATGCAGCAAAATCGCAATCCTCTTTAAAAAAAGGACATCCGCCGCAGACCAGCTGAAAAAGATCGTTCTCTGACCTCATGCTCATTACTGTCTTTTCCGTCACGGCAGGGAGCTCCTTGCCCTGCCGCAGAAGTTTTTCGATAATAATAAAACCCCGGCAGGCAAGTTCTTCGTCTTTCCCTGGTTTATAAAACGAACAATATCCTGCACAGAGCCGGTCCGGAAGCTCCTCTTTGTCCATGAATTCCATCTTAGCAGAAATAAGGCTTGTTGTATAATGAAGCATGCGCTATTACCTGTCGCCGCATGTCTGTTTAAAGCAGCTTGAAACCCCCTCGGTCTACCATCCGGGAACAGATGAGCTCTATGAGCTGGATGGAGACTCGTTCGATCTCCTCAGAGCATGCTCTGCAGAAGAAGGATGCTCTTCCGCAGAAAAAGAATTCATTGACTACTGCGTTCAGGAAAAGATACTGATCACAGACCGTATCCCGATACAACGGCCTCCCCTGATCAAGGCGCCAGAGCCGTCCCTCCGCTATCTTGAACTCCAGATCACGGACAGATGCAATCTGCACTGCAGACATTGCTATATTGGGCCGTCCTCGGGTCCGGATATATTTCATGAACTTTCTCTCGATCAGATAAAGACCAGTCTTCGCGAGTTTGAAGAACTCCAGGGGCTGCGGGTACTGATCACCGGCGGCGAACCCCTGCTGCACAGGGATTTCGCGTCTATCAACAATATGCTGCCTGATCTCCTGATTCGCAAGGTGCTCTTCTCGAACGGACTCCTCCTGAACCGGGCAGTTCTGAAAGATCTTCATGTCGATGAGATCCAGGTCAGCATTGACGGCCTTCAGCAGGCACATGATATCCTGAGGGGAGCTGGTACGTTTGCGCGATCAATGGACAGCATTCGTCTCTGTCTTGATATGGGCTATGAGGTCTCAGTATCTACCATGGTTCATGCCGACAACCTTAATGATTTCGATGATATGGAATTGCTCTTCAGAAAAATGGGGATCAGGGACTGGACCGTTGACGTGCCCTGTGTTGCAGGAAGACTTGCGGACAATGAAAGATCCCAGGTCACGCCGTCAACAGGAGGAAGATATCTGAAATACGGATTTGGTGAGGGTCTTCACAGCGGCGGCGAGGGGTTCGGATGCGGGCTTCACCTCATGTCGGTCATGGCTGACGGGAAGGTCTCAAAATGCACCTTTTTTGCAGACAGATCTGTCGGGACTGTGCAGGACGGTCTCAGAACGTGCTGGCAGAGGATCTCCCCTGTCCGGTTAAGCGACCTCACCTGCGATTGTGAATATCTTGCCTCGTGCAGAGGCGGCTGCAGATACCGCGCAGAGGTCCTTGGCGATGCCCGGGGAAAAGACCTTTACAGATGTGCGCTCTATGATATAATTAACAAAGAAAAGTGATCGGGCACGAAGTCCGTATCTTTGCACAAAGGAGGTGTAAAGCATGACGATCAGGAAGATCTCGAAAAAGGCAGCAACGACCTGTAAGTGCAAGAGTTCCTGTTAATCAGGACTGATAATGAAACATAAAGAGGGTCCCGAACCATAATCGGGACCCTCTTTTATTTTCAACCCCGCTTTTTGGCAGGATAAATACCGGGTATCTCTTACGTAAGCCTTGATTCAGCCGCACCCCAATTGATGTTCTTGAAGAATGCCTCGATGTAATCAGCGCGTTTGAGGCCGTAATCGATCATATACGCATGTTCGAAAACGTCCATGATCAAAACCGGGGTGCATCCGGCAGGATGGGACACGTCATGCTCATTCACCCAGACGTTAAAGAGCTTTCCATTTGCAGGGTCAGCATAAAGCGCAACCCATCCGATACCGCGCATCGTGCCTGTGGCCTTAAAGTCCTTTTCCCAGTTCTCATAGCTTCCGAAATCGGCCTGCATCTGCTTCATCAGCTTCCCGTCCTTATTCAGGCCGCCCTTGCCCCCAAGGTTCTCGAAATAATATTCATGAAGCCTCATCCCATTAAATTCCCATCCGAATCTTCTTTTCAGCTCCGCATACTCGGGTGTGGCGGTTTTGCCATCCCTGAGCATCTGGTCAAGGATATCGGCGACCTTGTTCGTATTCGTCACATATCCCTGGTACAGGGTAAAATGGTTCTTTATCAGTGTTTCACTAAACCCTTCCATTCCAACCAATGCGCTAAAGTCCCTGGCAGTGTATGACATGATCTCTCCTCCTTGCGTAATTTATATGATCTGTTTGGCAGCAGCAACTGCCTTTTCATAATCCGGGTGGTCCGTTATCTCGGGAACGATCTCAACATAGCGTATCACGTCGCCTCTGTCCAGCACAAAGATCGCCCTGGCAAGCAGGCGCAGCTCCTTTATCAGCACGCCATACGCCATACCAAAACCTGCATCCCGATGATCCGAAAGTGCCTTTGCCTTGTCAATGCCGGCACTGGTGCAGAATCTTGCGACAGCAAACGGCAGGTCCATGCTTACATTCAGGACCATGACGTCACCCGGAAGACCGGCAGCCTCTGTGTTAAACCTGCGCAGCTGGAGGTCACAGACCGGGGTGTCCAGCGACGGCGTCACGCTGATCAATTTGACCTTTCCTGAAAGATCCTTCAGGCCAAATGGCTTCATCTCTCCGTCCAGGAGACTGAAGTCCGGAGCCTTATCGCCCGGTTTGAGAGCAGGACCGAGCAGTGTAAGGGGGCTGCCCTGAAATGTTATTACTCCGCTTCTCTCCATATATATCCTCCTCCTTTAATAACTGTCAAACGTCACAAAATCCTCAAAACTCTTCCTGTACGCCCTGGGCAGAAGGGTTATACCAGACCTCAGGTATCCAACCGTGATCAGCATGGGGATGATCTTGTCAGGCGGAATAGTAAATTCTTTCTTGATGCAGTCCTCGTCAAAACCGTCCATGGGATGGGTTTCGAGCCCTAATCCTCTTGCTGCAAGCATGATGTTCATGGCGAGTATTGACGTGTTCTTGACTGCAAAGACCTTCCGCCTGAGACTGTCCACAGTGCCGTACAGCCCCCCTGCCATGCCCTTATAAGTCTCAACCATCTCCGGTTTCATGTATCCGAGATCAACCCAGCTCTTGAGTACCGTCTCGATGCTCTGCTCCAGGGACCCGGGATCAGCGATCATGATAAGGACCGCAGAGGCCTCTTCAATCTTCGGCTGATCATATGCGCACTTCCTCAGGGCTTTTTTCTTGTCATTGTCCTTAACCACAATGACTCTCCAGGGCTGGAGGTTCATCGAAGACGGCGCCAATTTCGCGGCTTCAATGAGCTCTCTGATCTTTTCATCAGACAGCTTCCGGCCCGGCTCGAAAAAATTGATCGAACGTCTCTCTTTTATCGCCTGTATAACGTCCATGCCACACTCCTTTCTCTCCATGACAGATTGGAAATTATGCTGATGGTACAGGTTACCACACTGGAATATACTGTCAAGACAAATACTGAATTATCAATTCGCGGTATAAAAAAAGCCTTGAGAGGCGCGTTTCACCAGGTAATACAAGTGATATTACACTGAGCACTCGCGTCAGGAAAGATAGATCATAATGCAGTAATTTATCACATAAAAGCAGCCCGCGGCCAATGACCGCAGGCTGTGCTGCCTCATTTATCGCCCGCTCTTCGCTGACTCAATACTAAAACCCCATCCCTATCCCTCCGCCTGATGCCTTTCCTGTTCCCGTCAGAGAGATTGTTGCGTTACCACCATTCGAAAGTATATTAAAGCTCCCGTTATACACTATCGCATTTGTCGGGGCAAACCGGACGGTAATGGCGCATGTTCCATTAGGAATCAGTGTCGCTCCAGTGCAGGTGTCGCTAATCTTGGTAAACGGAGCCGCAGGGGATGTGACTGAAGTTATCGTAAGATTTGCGGTACCCGTATTTCTTGCTGTCAAAGCTGCGTTTGCTGTTGTATTCACGGTAATTGTGCCGAAATTAAGCAGAGTGGCGCTTGGAGTCAATATCGGTGTTCCCACAGATACTAAGGTTATGTCTTTGATAGTATTGAGGAAAGGCTGACCGCCACTGTCGTGAAAAACATATGCCGTGCCGGCTGCTGCGTCACAGGCAAGGCTGACATCGGTATGCTGAGCATTCGCTTCAATAAGACAGAGATTCGTCGTTGAACTGTCCGGATTCAGGCAATGGAAGGGCGGAGCCGCTCCTGAAAAAGCCTTGATTTTGTCGTGGGTTACGAGTGCTCCGGTTAACGGGTCAGTAACCTCGAGAACAAAGCCAAAGGGATTTGCTACTCCCTCTGACACAACCCGTATTATCCAGTTATTCTTAGTCTGAAGACAACCAGCCTCTTCACAATACCCTGTCCCTGTCAAAAGGGGAAGTAACAGCACCGCGCATATCCATATCTTCTTCATTGTGCACCTCCATAGTAATTTAAAAGCATTCATTTCCCTTGGGTGAACCACACCTCTATCAAATTTCATCAGGCCCCTCCCTTCCGTATGACCTCTTCGGCCTTAACATAGCAATAAACCTATGGCGTTCGAGATAATCTCAGAAATTTCCCGTTCGATCCTTATCTGATTTTCGGCAGTATGGATAAGCATCAGATATTCATTACTCACGACATCCATATCGTACCTCCTGCTTGTCAATGTCCTCAATGCCGTATACCGAATATCTCAGATATGACCTCTGCACCTGTATGGTCATACGAGAAAATATAGCCCTTGCCTGCAGGCTCGTCATAAACGAAGGTGATATCCGCACTGCTGGCAGAATCAAGAACCAGATACGGGTTCGTGGGAAGCAATACGGACCCAACCGGGACCAGAATATTGCTCTGTGCATCCAGAACTGCCACATATACCTGGTAAGAATCTGAAACAGCCAAATAGGTTGTATAGGCCTTCACAAGCCAATTGTCAGATATCCGGAAAAAGCTGTTTCTTGCCATCTGGCCGATTTCCGTATAGGTTTTTACCACAAGAGCTTCACTGTTGCCGGCCTTATCAATTGAGTAAAAACGCAGATCTTCTGTAAAAGTAATTCTGATCGGAACCCCTGTATAAACAGTAGTCGGGGCACAGCCGATCCCAAGACAATAATATGTCCTATCACAGCCGGTTTCAGAATCTGCACAGGTGAGTGTCACGAATACTGAAGACCTGAACTGTCCGTCTGATGGCTCAGGAGTTGTTACCGGGGCTGTTACGTCTTTCGCAAACGTAGCGTTCACCGTTATATCACCATTAACCAGTACAACACATTCACCCACACCCGTACAGCCGCCTCCTGACCATCCGGTGAATATGGATAATGTGTCCGGAACTGCGGTCAAGGTCATTGTCACCTGCGGCAGGGAAGTCTCATCACAGTCATTACCGCAGGTTATCCCCACAGGAAGACTGGTAACAGTGCCCGTCCCGTTGCCAAGCTTAACAACCCTCAACCGGTAGTGAATTGTTGTGTTTTCAGTCACCGTATTGTTCGATAAATCAGCATCGTTTGTATCTGAAAGCACACGCGCAGTGTTGGTGATCACTCCGCTCACCATGGGGGCAGTAATGTTTACGACCACTATTGCCGTATTGCCCGGAGCTGTTGCACCAAGGTTTCCGACAAGGCAACTAACCTTGCCGTCGGCTGCACTGCATGAGGGGTTTGACCCTGCAGGCTCAAAAGACGTGCCGGTGGGAAGTGTGTCCTCAAGCAGAACGCCGGCTGCTTTGTCAGGACCGTTGTTCGTCACTGTGTACGTGTATGTTATGACATTACCAACGACAGCCGGGTCAGGGTTATCAGAAACCGTTACTGAGAGGTCAGCATGGCCGATAGCCCCGCCCTTCTTCGAACGCACACAGCGCACACCGAGGAGTTGGTCCTTTGCACGGGTTATCACATCACCGTTGCTGAAGGATACACCCCAGGCATACATCGGATTCAAGAGGGCTGTAGCAACGCTGGTCGTAGAACTCCAGTACACGCCCTGACTCACAGCGGTAAATACTGCCGGATCTGTCGCCGGTTTGTTCCTGGTATCAACGGTGATGGATTCCAGTTCCCTCACATCAGGCAGACGCCAGTCAATTATTCCTGACAAGGCAGGGAATTCGAGATTTTCACAGTAATCCAGCGCGTCCAGCCACGTCTTGGCCACTGTTTCTCCCTGCAGCCAGATAAGGCCGGTGGCATTGTCCGAGACTGTCCCGTCCCCGTTTGTATGAAGGTCAGGATAGATCAGGGCCTTTCCGCGCACACAGCGTGTTAGCGACGTCGTTGTAACAGCATGGCCATCCGCATGACCCATAAAAAAGTCGAGGTTCCATGCCATTCCTGCACTGTCCTTATATTCCGTATCCACCCAGTAAGGAGCAGGATCCGCTGCAAGGAATGGGGCACTGAGGGACGGATTATAGATCCCAAAGTTAACAATGCTCAGAAGTTCCTTCTTGCTCGGCAGACGCCAGTCAGGATAGAATCCGCCAGGATACAGCCCAAGGGACATTCCTTCACAATACGCCTTGGCCGCTGCCTTTGTCCTCAGCGCGTTATCATCGATCTTCTGCCACATCAGATGGGTATTATTATCGGTAACCGTGCCGTCGCCATTGTCAGTAATAGACATTGGGTTTGTAGCATAGTCTGCGTCTTCACCCGGGACATGCGGATTGGTGAAGGGTATAAGCTGACCTGAATCAGGGAATTTAATCTCGCACGCATCACCGATACCATCCCCATCCGTATCCGTCTGTTTCGGATTATTGACCAGCGGACAGTTGTCCACCCCGTTTAAGACGCCATCATTGTCCTTATCCGGGTCACACGCATCACCGAGGCCATCCCCATCCGTATCAAGCTGATCGGTATTCGCGATAAGCGGGCAGTTGTCCACCCCGTTTAAGACGCCATCATTGTCCTTATCCGGGTCACACGCATCACCGAGGCCATCCCCATCCGTATCAAGCTGATCAGGGTTATAAACAAGTGGACAATTGTCAATGCTGTCCGGGATCAGGTCTAAGTCATTATCAGAATCGACCTGGGTAACAACAGCGGACGTATTATTGGCCCTGTAATCATCATTGGTTATAGAGCTGACTGTCACCGTATTTGTCATAAGTCCCGGTGTGCCCTGAGCCTGAATGATGAGGTCAACTATAACATCACTGCCGCTTGCCAGTGATCCAATTTCACAGATTGCTTTACCGAGATCGCACGCCCCGTTGTTCCAGGAACCGGAGACAAGAACAGTTCCGGCAGGAAGCACTTCGGAAAGTACTACCCCTACGGCATCAAAAGGACCATTGTTATGCACCGTTGCCATAAACGGCACTGGAACATTCACAATCACCGGCGCTGCTGGACCGGTCGGACCAGTAAGGACAACAGAGAGCTCAGCCTCTCCCAGTGACCCTGCACGTCCTCCACGGACGCACCTGACAAGATACTGCTTAAGTGGTGAAATACTGTACTGGCTGTCTGTCTTCGTCCCTGCGGTAACACTCCCTTCCAGGAAATCAACTGTCCAGGCTTCTGCGCTGGCAGACTGCCTCGTTGTTGACGACCAGTAACGTGCGCTATCAGCACCAATCAGTAGCGGGTTAATCGCAGGATCTGTTCTGTCCCTGGCGGCAAGAGACTGCAGCTCCTTGATATTGGGAAGCCGCCAATCATTCACAAGAGGTGATGTCGGCAATTCAAGATTCTCACAATAGCCCAGAGCCTCTTCCCATGTCCTCGGAGTATTATCATCCGACTGCTGCCACGTCAGCCCGGTAGTAAGATCAGAGACTGTGCCGTCAGTATTGTCCGTAAAACTGCCATAGACAATTTCAGTTTCCCGAACGCAGCGAACCCTTTGCGGAATACTCTTTGTATGAATATTCACAAAGCCACCCGCAAAGTCTATTGCCCATGCATCTGACGGTGCGCTGCTGAATGTATCACGCGACCAGTATTTCGCCGGCTCTGTACCCGGGAAATACAGAGCATCTATGGCAGGAGAGCTTTGACCGAAGTCGACAATACCCATAAGCTCTTTGACTGACGGCATCCGCCAGTCACCCACAAACCCGCCGAGCATCAGAGAAGAGCAATAGGCTCCCGCATCGTCCCATAAATATGAGGTATTGTTATCTTCTGCCTGCCACATGAGATGAGTGTTCAGGTCAGTAACCGTACCGTCTCCATGGTCAATAAATAAAGGCAGATTAATCGCGTAGTCCGAGTCTTCGCCGAAGGTCTCGGTAAAATCACCAGTCTGACCGGTATCGGCAAGCCTGAGTTCGCAGGCGTCTCCGATTCCATCTCCATCCGTATCAGCCCGATCAGGGTTCGGCACAGAAGGACAATTGTCAATCCCGTTGGGAATACCGTCGCCATCCCGATCATCATCACAGGCATCGCCAATGCTATCCCCGTCGCTGTCGGCCTGTCCGGGATTCCAGACAAATGGACAGTTGTCCGCAACATCAGGGATTCCATCCTCATCCGAATCAAGGATAAAGGTGGCTGTCACCGTAATATCTGCATTTATCAAGACCGAGCACGTTCCTGTTCCTGAGCACCCGCCACCTGACCAGCCTTCAAAGACTGACCCGATACTCGGCACTGCGGTAAGAGCAACCTCAGGCGGACCGATTGGGAACGATTCACTATAATCATTGATTGCGGTATCTATTCCTGAAGGAGAGCTCGTTACCTTCCCCGAGCCGGTCCCCTTCAAAGAAACTGAAAGCGTCTGATGGTCATATCCTGCAACCGTGCTGAGAGACACCGCGTTGTTCGATAAGTCGCCATCATGGGTCAGTGCTGTAACAGTAGCAGTATTCATAATCGTCGCCGGTGCAGACGGAGCAGCAATAACGATCGTCACCAGAATGTCCCCACCAATTCCGATATCCCCTATTGCACAGGTCATTGTACCTGAGGAATTATCAATACAGCCCGTTCCTCCTGTCCAGTTTCCTGAGACGAATGTGCCGGCAGAATAGGTATCTGTCAGGACAACTTCGTGCGCCTCAAATGGCCCGTTATTGGAGACTGTTATCGAATAGGTAATATTGTTGTTCACAACAACCGGGTCAGGTGAATCTGTTGCCGCAACCTTCTGCAGAGAGAGCTCTGCCTCTCCAATTGAACCCGATCTGCCTCCACGAACACACCGGATGCTCTTGAAGCCGTTCTTGAGGGCATAAGAAGTACCGCCGCTTGCAAAATCGGCGAACCAGGCATTATCAACATATTCCGAACTGGTCGTTGATGACCAATAGCCGGTTGCATTTACTCCATAGAAGAAAGAATTATCGACAGCGGCATTATTGGAAGCAGATGGTAAAGCATCATCAGCAATTGTCTCCAGTTCTCGTATATTCGGAGCTCTCCAGTCGGTTACGCCGCTGGCGCTGGGGAGTTCGAGATCCTCGCAATAGGAGATGGCCTGCTCCCATGTCCTGGATGTCGCAGGTGTCTGCTGCCATACAAGACCGGTAGAATTGTCCTGTATGGTGCCGTTTCCGTTATCGTGGAAATTATCAAATGATAAAGGAGTGTGCCTGACACACAAGACCCTGTATTTATTATCTTTCCGTGAGAAAGTTGTCTGCCCGCTGCCAAAGTGCACGGCCCAGGCATTTATCTGGCCGTCGGCATATGTGGTGGCTGTCCAGTAGTTCTGCGTATTCATGCCCGGGAAAATTGACGTCTCAACAGCCGGGTTCTTGAATTGGTAATTCACAATGCTGAGTAGTTCCTTCTTCTTTGGCAGTCGCCAGTCAGAATGTCCTCCAGCAACAAGACTACCGCATACGTCAAGCTTTGCATTGGGATTGAACGCATCGGAAATACCCATTGCCTCATACCAGTTGTAGTTTGTATCGTCGTCAGCCCTCTGCCACATAAGATGCGTGTTCAGGTCTGTTACTGTGCCGTTGCCGTTGTTAATCAACGAAGGCGGGTAGATGAAATAATCGGAATCATCCCCCGTCACAGATGCATAGTGTGTGGTCTGGCCTGTATCAGGGAGTCTCAGTTCACAGGCATCCCCTACCCCATCATTATCAGTATCAGCCTGGTCTGTGTTGGGAACATATGGACAATTATCAATTGAATCCCATATAAGGTCATTATCGAAGTCAGAATCATATGCAAATATTGCGGTTACGGTAATGTTTGCGTTTATCGTGACCTCACATGTATCGCCTTCCGGATCGCCCGTGCTGAGACAACCGCCTCCGGACCATCCCACAAATCTGGTCTGTGTCGCATCCGGAGGAGATACGGAAGGCCGATTCGGCGTTGCGGTAAGGATCACCTTTTCCTCGAATGCATAGATATCAAAACATGCATCCTGCTGGTCACCCGGACAGTTAATCATGTTTCCGTCACCATCTATGCCGTCATGGTCTGCCGTCACCTGTCCCGGCACATCACCCTGCACTACAACCGTCAACACTGCTTCACGGCCGCCCCTGACGCAACGGACATAGTTGGTTTCGTTCTTGTAAAACGGATATGAATAGCCATAGTCAAAATAGATGCCCCATGCAATAGTCTTATCAGCAACATTCGTCGTAGATGACCAGAACTTTGACGTATCGTTCTCATCGAGGAAGCCCCGGAAAACAGTCGTATCGCGGGTATCGATCGCAGGGTTGGCCATTTCGAGGCTGGTTAAGGATGCAAGCTCCTTAATATTGGGGAGTCTCCAGTCTGAACGTAGCGCTGTCCCTCCTGCCATATTCAGGTCAACCTTGGTTATATTCCCTGATACCGTGCTGACAACAGAGAAGGTGTTCGGCCCGGTCCCTGTCAGCGCTGCAGCACTGATCGTAACGATAGGGCCTGAAGATGTTGCCGTATACTCAGGCGTAGAGCTATATGCATTGATATTGGCTGCAACTGCTGTAGCCAACTGCTGGAGGTTCGTGGTAAATGGCACCGGTGACCCAGTATCCATGATCTGCACGCCGTCTACCGTAATGCCGGTCACCGAACCGGAGTTGCCGGTCATAAACCGTACTGAACCTGTTGCCACAGTTTGACTTAATTGACTATTCTCGCAATAGCTCGTAGCAGCACTCCAGTCCAATGGACCGGAGAAGCCCCTTTCCCACATGAGGTTTGTCCCTTTGTCGAGCACCCAATCGTCAGATGTGTCGCCGGGAGTGCCATTGTCAAACATCGCATACTCGTTGAAATGCAGGGGATTACCTCTTACGCATTTCACATACGATTTGCTTGACTTGCCGACAGGGAGAAACGTTCCTGTAGCAAAGTTAACATTCCATGCTATATCAGAGGAAAGGGCAAAGGAATCAGAAGACCAGTAATCGGTCTTGGTGGACAAAAATACTGAGGTATCAATCGACATATTGTCAGTACGCTCAGCATAATCCATCAAGGTAACAAGTTCCTTCATGGAAGGGAGTCTCCAATCGTCATGTCCATTCAGAGTAAGATTGCCACAGATATTCACAACGCCACCGGGATTATCGCCAATTCCAGTATTGGCAGATGCAGTCCCGCTCGCCTGATTCCAGGTATAGGTCTGGGTTCCTGTCATCTGCTGCCACACAAGGCCGGTAACATTATCAATCACCGTGCCTCTGTCCACCGTGAAAGAGGGGGATTTAATCAGATAACTGCCGTCCTGGGCCAGTATACTGCCTGCTGTCGGACATGCTATAGGTGAGCCAGAAGCATTATAGCAGATAGTCTGACCTGTATCAGAAAGATTCACCTGACACGCATCACCCCTGCCATCATGATCAGAATCCCGTTGGTCGGGATTAAACACTGAAGAACAATTATCCTGCAGATCCGCAATACCGTCACCGTCAGCATCACCGTCACAGGCGTCACCAATGCCGTTGCCGTCAGCATCGGCCTGATCAGGATTATGGACATTCGGGCAGTTATCGTCACAATTAACCGTATTACCACCCCTGCACTTATTGTCACCCGCTGTACCGCTCAAGTCACCGTCATCTGCAATGCCGTCGCTGTCAGTGTCCTGTCCAAAGATCGCATTGACCACACGGTTTGAGGTCATCACCAGAGTGCATGTTTTTGAAGCGCCGGTGCAGTCGCCTGTCCAGCCGATAAAGGTCGAGACGAGATCATTTGGAGTTGCCTCAAGCGTTATGGTATCGTTTTTTGTATAGATCTCAGAACATGCTCCAGTGCATGAAATAGCAGGTCCAGACGGGATGACGGACGTTGAACGTATAGTCCCGCTCCCTGTTCCGAGTTTGTTTACGTTGAGCGTGAAGTCATTATCAATGATCGTAACCGTAGCAGCATCGACGAAGACCAGCGCGTTCGATGAACTGATGTGGACAGTAAAAGTTTCGTCACCTTCAACCTCGTGGTCATTTCTGATCGGTATCCTGATTTCAGCAGAAGGTTGATTGGGAGAGATGGAGCCCGACAGAGGTAACGCAACAGTGCCGCTGATGGTATAATCATCCGTCGTACCGCTGACACTGCCGATCGCAGTACCATCTTGCGTATAATAGCTGAAGTGCACGGTCTCGTTAGTCGTCTTGCTTAACGATACAGTCAGCACTGCATCACCAGCATCTTCATTGACAGAAACATCTGTAATGCTGAGGATTGGCCGCTTTTTCAAACCATATTCCTCGCCGTTGATTGGGTCGGCACCTTTCCTGCCTGTCAGTTTTATCCAGCCGAGGTTTTCGGACCAGACAGCACCGGTGAATTTTTCGACATTTTCACCGCCAAGTGCAGGCACATTATACTTTGCTGCTACTACAGGAGGGCACAGCTCTGTACATGAAGGATTGAAGTTGATCCATCCTGCGAGTTCGCTCCATCCATAACCTGAGAGCAAACCGTTAACAAGGTTGACATTGACGCCCCAATTAGTCCCATTTGTGTTGGTATAAGGACCGGCAGAACCATACCCGAGCTGTATCCAGCCAATATTTTCAGCCCAAATATACCCAGTCAGATAGCCGGTACTGCCATCAACAATCTGCATGCCTTCTGCGGCATTAAGCCAGCCGGCTGTCTCGGACCATGCAAAGCCGCTGACATTAGTGCCCGGAAGCGGCGCTGCCAATGCAATGGCCGGCAGCAGGAGCACCAATATCATGGTTTCGATGAGTATTTTTCTATATCTGGCTTGGGCCGTTTTCATAAGAGCTCCTTATTATTGAACTTTATTGTCATCTGCTTATAATCTTCTGCCCTGTGAGTCTTTCAGACAAAGCATGATTATGATTGCTCTCGCTCAGTTATAAGGTAATATTAAAAGTGGTAGAGCCGATTGACCCGCCTGAACCGTCAGATACGGTAAACGTGAAACTGTCAGTGCCTGTGCTTGCCGGGCCTGTGTCACTATATCTCAAGTCGCAATTATCGATATCAGCCTGCAAAAATGTCCCGTTTACCACTACTGCTGACCATGTACCTGTACCGGTACAACCTGAACCGCTGCTTCTTAACTGCAGCTGTCCCTTTGTAGGAAGAGTTGTCACCGTGTAAGTAATCTGTGCAGTAGTATTATCAACATCGGTAACATTAAGAGAAGTGTTCTGGATAACAGCAAAACTGCCGGAAGTCACTGTGAGGAGATTATTCGCTGCAAGCACAGGAACGTCATTGACTGCAGTGATGGTAATACTGATGGTTGCAGTTGTTGAATTTACTGTCCCGTCATTTACCCTAAACGTAAAATCGTTAGAAACATTTGCCTGGGTCGGTGGCTCATACGCTGATGCGTCAAGTATAAATGCATTTGTATTAGGAATGATCGTAACTGTGCCGTGAGGGGGTGCAGCAACAATACTGTAAGTCAGGGTACTGCCTTCAGGATCACTTCCGACGAGGTTTCCGTTAAGTATCCCGTTTTCGGTTACTGTGAATGAACCATTTGAGGCAGTCGGCGGATCATTTACTGCGGTTACGGTTACAATGACCGTGCCTGTGTCTGTTAAGCTGCCGTCACTCACCGTGTACTGAAACGAGTCCTTGCCGTTGAAATTGAGGGGGGGGGTGTACGAGAGAGTCTGGGTCGTTCCAACTCTGGCTACGGTACCCCCATCGGCTGATGCTGTGTTAAAAGTGGATACGGTCAATGTATCGCCATCATCATCAGTATCGTTTGAAAGGACAATTATCGCTGCTGACGGTGTGTCTTCATTTGTCGTAACGCTGTCATCCACTGCCTTGGGCCGTCTGTTGCATGTGCGACTTCCTGTTATATTACCCCAGCCACCGGTTCTAAGACCCCAGAAGGTCTTGGTATTGCAAACCTCACTCTGCAAGGCGCCGTTTGTGTTATCCAGCGCAGGGAGCAGGCCCATAATGTCGTTCAGAGGATAATCTGTCGTGCCAGTTATGGTCGGACTGATCGCTCCGACCGGGGGCTCGGCAAAGGGTGTGGCAGGAAGCGGGGTCCCTGCAGTACCGTCGTTTAATCGGTCATAGATATTCTTTAACGTATATCTCGTTGTGCTCTGCGCCCCAGGGCCAGCCGGTGCATTAAGCGAACCGGCAAAGACCGCTGTCGGGCATAGCAGCCCAAGCAGGAGCGATACAGCTATTCCATATGTTGCCAACCGTGAAGATCTTCTCTTTTTCCAGGATCTATCCATTGCAGCCTCCCTTTGCTAATACGTTTTTATATGCTGTCAGTCGTATATCCGATTCCATTTTTTCGTCAATGTCCGTTTCTGCAACACCCGCGTCAGCTGTTAATATTCTTCCCATTTCAATACCTCATCCCCTGTGTCAGCAGGCTATTGACCGACAGGCACTTTCGTCAGGACCTGTCCGGCAGCTGTTGTGTACAGCATATAAGCGGCCGATTCGGCCTCATCAAATACCATCGTAATATCCGATGCTTCACCCTCAGACGAAATCAGAAGAGGGTTCGTAATCATCCTGGTAATTGCCGAAGCTGGACGCTGGCCGGTCGTGTCTATAACCTCAAGGTATACTGAATAGAGCCCGGTTGACTCCCTCATGGTATAGGCCTTGATTATCCAATTCTTTGCTTTCAGATAATGACTGTTGCGGCACATCTTGCCATCATCACCGACACACTGATTGTCCACTATTCCATCACAGTCATTGTCCTTCTTGTCACATATCTCAGCTGCGCCAGGATAAATAGAGGCATTGCTGTCATCGCAGTCAGTATTATTGGAGACATATCCGGCAGGAAGTGAGCAGGCAATAACCGTAACCGAGGGATTTCCATATCCGTCGCCGTCAGCGTCTCTATAGAAGACAACACCGGAATGGATCGAAGCGTCATTGTCATTACAGTCAGTATTATTGGAGATGTATCCGGCAGGAAGAAAGCAGGCAATGACCATAACCGAGGGATTTCCATATCCGTCGCCATCAGCGTCTCTATAGAATGCAGTACCGGAATGGATCGAAGCGTCATTGTCGTTACAGTCGGCAGCACTCGAGATCAACTCCTGCAGAGTCTTATACCCCGAGGGCCTGACACAAGAAGTTATGATCCCCGAACCAGGGTACCCGTCATTGTCAGCATCTGGATAATAGGTTGTCGGCGTAGCGCAGTCATCAAGAGGAATTTTCGTGACCGAACCGCGCGGCCCTATGGTTGCGCTCGCAATAAGCTTGCCGTTTAGAAAAATACCTGCAGATTCACCCGGAAGAGCGGCCGATGGATCGCGGGGGGTCTGCGAATCTATCGGCACACGCAGGATAAAGGTATCCAGTGCACTCTTATTACTGCCTAATGTATAACGAGCAATCGGAGAAAAACTGCCGTTTATTGACAGCGTGACCTCGCCGCTCGTGACCGGTTGCCCATTAAGCGTCATGGTTCCATAAAATATATTGTCCGGCTCCGTGAGTCTCGCAAGCCCCGTTCCGGCTGTAAACAGCACACAGCCCAGTATCAGCAAACAGATTCCCATCCTGTTCGACCTCATTGCTTTCACCCCGCCTTCTGGATTCTCACCATATATTAGTAGCTTTTTCATCTCAGTTCCCCGAATACCCATAGGATTCAAAGTAGATCTTTATATCCGAGACCCCTGACAGGAACCTGCTGAGCCCTATTGTTGGGTTATAGTTAAGCGTGCCTCCAGGGATGATCAGCATCCATTTCGTATTCCAGACTGAACGACCTATGAGCCTGCTTTCGATAGTTGTTCCTGAAGTATCTTCATCAGGAAATGCCCTTAAGCTCGAGAACTTCCGTATGCCGCCCAATTGATCGGAAAGGCTGTCGTTGATCGGAATCCAGTCAGGGTTAGCAAGATCCGAGGCTCCGATAGGGAACGGCACAGGGATTTTCTGGTCAATGATCTTCCACTGCCTTGTCTGCATCATATTGCCGGTCGACGCCCGCATAACATCCATGCCTGTCGGGACCAGATAGACTCTCGGGGTGTTAGGCAACTGTGTTGTATCGTAATCAGTGAACCATACCCCTACGGACCGTATTTTTGTGGCAAACATGGTCGGATCATAAAAACTATCGCCAGCCCCAAGCTGCTGACCGAAGAAGTTCCTGCCAAAATTAACTTCTGTACTGAACGGGATCACCAACCCCGGCTGGGGACCGGCACTCTCGAGCGTAAAGGGTCGGCAGTATTTTCTGAACTCAGGTATCTGCCAAAGGTCAGCAGCATAGTACCCAGTGCCACCTACAGGATCATACGGGCTCGAAAGGAGGGTCCTGAAATCTGCGATATCCGTGAGCCTGAAGAGTTCGCTCCTGAGCGAGAACCGGTTCGTCTCTATCTGCGGATTATTGAAACCTATCTGCCCCTTGAGAACACCGAAGTTCTGTCCCAAACGGGAAAGCGGATCAGATAGTCCCTTGGCACCGACAATAGGTCTGCCGTCAATAATCTGTCCAAGGCTCCTCTGCTTCACGATATTGGTAAGGAATTTCTGTCCGGAGGCCGTGTCGCTTCTGAGCAGACCTGTCTCGAAGTCATATGCCTTAGCAGCCAAATAGGTAAATCGCGCTGCCAGATCAAACTGGGCCCGATATTTCTGTATACCGTCATTCCTGAATATCCGGAAGGTCATATCCCGGTAACGGGCCTCCTGGACTTCAGAGGCTACCCATGCACGGTACCCAAAGATTTCGGACTGGAGTCTCTGCCCCGTTGCAAGCACCGAATAATAATTCTGTATGGCCTGCTGCGCGACTTCCTTCTGCGCAAAGACGTCAAGACGGGCTGCAGGCTCCTGCCTGATAAGCGCCTCAAGCTCAACAAACGCACTTGCGAACTCGTAGTTCTGCCCTGTCCTTTCTATCGAGATTTCAAAGGCCTTCTCCGAGACATTCTTACCCCACTCTGTCCATAATTTGAGGATGTCGACTACATCAGCGACTGTGTCAAAGGCAAAGGCCCCACCATCTCCTGCAATCTCAACCGTGCAGGACACAGGGTTTCCGACAGAAACAGCAAGCCCGACATTCTGCGGTACACAATGGGCTGCATCTTCAGAGACAAAATTTAACCCTGCTGAAATCCGCCTCATAATGATATTGGCACTCTCCATTACTTTTATAATGGCATCCAGTCCAAGACTTACGGTAGAACTCTGCTGCATCAATGACAGTTTGTCGGTCTGGAAATCATAAAGCGCCTCTAAACTCTTTACCTTGTCATTTATATCCTTGAGGTAGTTTTCGTAGTTCCTCAGGGAAACTTCATACGCATTACGGGCAAGATATAAATCCGAGAGCGCCCGCTGTATCTCTCCCTCTGCCCTTCTCTGCCCCGCGTTATCTGGCTTGACAATTCCCAACCCTTGAGTAGAGAAGCGATAGGTTACATTACTGGTAGTCGGATCCGTCGGCGGATACGCAGGTGCCTTACATTTCGCTATTATGGGGTTCAGAATAGCTTCTATAGGTGACTGTCCGTAGCATATGGGCGTGAAACTGAGGGTTACGGTGTGAACCGTATCTGGTGGAGCAGATTCACCGGTCAGTTCTGTCTTATCCAGCCACATATAATGAAGGAGGTCAGGTCCGTCATAACCGCTCGGATATGTACCAGTTGGCCCCATATCTCCTGAATACGGGTACCCGTAGATCTCGATCAGACGATTCATGTAGTCAAGTTCCTGAACATACACATCACCGCTGAATTCATAGAGGGTATTTTCATTCTGCCTCAGCATATTGCTGGCCTTGTTCGCATAATCCCAGACACCTTCCACATTCTGAAGCGCCACGGCTGCACGATCATAGATCTGTTCAAAATGAGTCTTTCCCTGAATACCTGACCCTATGGTATTAAAGGCAGGATCAATATCAAACGGAACTATGTCCCGCGCAAGCCCGAGCGGATTCAGCCCCGCATCAGCCTTATCAAGCTGAACCTGGACCTCCAGGAAATTCGCTGGTATTTCTGAGAGATCCTGGACAGTCTTCCGGTCTATCTTCGTCAAATAGGTGCCGGTGACAGCAGGGTCATGAAGCGGATCATTGTCAACTTCTGGCAAAATCGAATTGGCCACGACCCAGTCAAAGTATGCCCCCTGTCCTGTCCTTCTGCCCCATTCCGAGAGTCCCCACGCGCGTGCTGACTCTGGGTCTGCAGGGTCCATCAGGGTATTGTCCTTATACCCCTGCCACTGACCGGCCGGGTCCTCCACATATTTAAGGCGGTACGTAAGGTTCATAATTTCGGCCCCTGCCTTGGCCTTTGCAGCTGCTGCTTTGGCAAACTTCCTCTCATCAAGGTAATCGACCCGAACAGCACCTCCTGCGACCGAAACAGCCTCAGATCTGGGATCCCATGTATAGAACGGATGCCTCAGCAGACGGTAATATCCTTTTACCGAAGTGAGGTAATGACCCCACGCATCTCCGTGGCCCTGTGGGAACATGGTCCTCGCATCATACTCGTCAATAAATCCATCGCCATTGTGGTCCTTGATATTGTAAACCTGCGAATACGCAACCTCGCCGTCATTAGAGGTGAAATTCCAGACCGCGCGGTTATAAACCGGTCTGGCAGAACGGTAGTCAAAGCCCCGGAGCAGCACAAGTTCCTCTTCCAGGAGTGAATCGGCCTGGTTCTGGAAGGCAAAGATCGAGGAAGCAGCAGAGCCGTATTCGATGCTGTTTGTGCCAAAACCTATAGTCGGATCCTGAGCGTCACCATATGCCTCGTTGCCCAGCAGCATGTAGAAATCGGATATCCTGGATGCTGCAAGCAGCAGCGCAGCATTTGCCGGTGCATAATTGACCGGAGGAGTACCGCCAATCGAAAGACTGATGCCTCTGCGAAGCACCGTCTCGTACGCAGAAATCAGCCCCATGCTGTTAAGGTTGTCAGGATCGTTATTCATCGCAACTGCACCTTCATACCGCTCACCAAGCTGGATAAGCATACTGCCATACGTGTTTGTGGGTGCAGATGCAAAGTCTTTTACCCGTGCTTCAAATGGGTTCAGAGCCCGAATTACACGCTTTATCCAACCCTCTGCAAGCGCAGGCCTTGGTGTATCAGCAGTTCCTGAAGGGTCACCTGCCCATGGCGTTGCAACTGATGTGTTGTTGCAGACAGGATATCCCTTGTACCTGACATAGAACCAGTTATCAGATATTGTTGTTTCCGTAGCACCCTTGATAGTTATATCTATGGCACCAAACGGATCCGGAACATTAAAGGGAAGCCATCTTCCTGTAGGTGTCGAAAACTCAGCGGTCTCAGGTGACGGTGGCGGCTCCGGTCCCCTGCCTGTGCCAGGGTCGGGATGATAATACCACTCGAACTCGAAATTCTCAGGTCTTCCGCCGAAATCACCACTATGGCGCAGCACCAGTTTTTCATCAAAAATGATATCTGACTGAATGACCTGTATCTGCCCCTGATAGGGAGCACAGTCTACACGTATAATCTGGAGGCTCACCGGCAGCGAACCGAGACTCGGATCGTCGTTAAAGGCAAGCGTCACAAATCCTGTTCCTGCGGCTGCACCTGCGGTCAGGGCAAAGCCTCCGCCTAAGGCTTCAAGACGCTCAGGATCTCCATCACTGAGGTAATTGCCGTTCAGGTCCTTCATCTTCTCCTTGTTAGCATCATACTTAAAGTCCTGTAAACCTATCAGAGACGGCATGCCCTGCAGCAATGTCCTTTTTTCTGCGCTGTCAAGATTCTCCCAATTCGATAGGTCAACCGACTGCGGCGCAGCAGGCCGTGTTCCTCCGGAATTCTTTAGACGCAGTTGCTGAGGGTTCCTTGTCAGATTAAACAGTGCCTTTACTGTCCTGACATAATCCTCATCATCGCTGAGGGCAAGCAGTTCATCAAGCTCGCTCGCAGACATCACATTAATGAGCATGAGCGGATCACCCATGCCGGTATTATCAAAATAGCCCTTAAAGCCGAGTTTGTGGGTTATGGGGTTATAATAAAATCTGACCATCAGATGAAACGGCAGGTCATTGAAGATTAACTGTCCATTGTCCTCACTAGTGCTGATTTCAGAAGGAATTATCACCCATTTCCCATTTCCGTCATCAAGGAGCAGTTCACGCGGCTCAAGCGGATTGATCAGTTGAACCAGAGAATTATTCGGATCCTGCACATTTGGATCAAGTTCATCATAAACGACCTTGACTGCTGACTGGTTCATCATGTCCGGCAGACCCCTTTTTGCGGTCAGCAGAGTTTCTCCAACATGCAGCACCGGCACGTCAGTAGGCCAGCTTATAGAATATGAAACCTGAATTGGCTGTCCTCCGCCACCCGATCTTCTGTCAAGCCAGCCTACGCACTGTCCTGCAGTTCCATCGAACTTCTGAGGCAGTGTTGGATTATTTGGGTAATCAAAATCGCTCAAGAGCGGATAGTAATACCCTACGTTTACAGTCCCCGCAGAACGAGCCCAATACTGGTTATTAACGCTATCCTGCCAATAGGGGTCACCCTGGGGAATCGACTGAGGACATCCGCTCAGAAGTCGAATCGGATAGGGCGGGTTGATAGTCGAACCCGCTGTCCCCTGGTAATTGAACGAGTTGTACCCATACCCGGTAGTCAGTACTTTATAAGTCAGCATAGACCACTGGTTGTCCACCGGGTTCTTGTATTTAAGCAGCACGTAGGGCTTTGACGGCAGATTGGTCAGAGGATTATACAGGTCATTTCGAAGTGCAAAGACCGCCGCAAATCCGTTGCCTGTTGCAGAGGGGAAGAGAGAGGCATGCTCCTCATTCGGATTATACCCTGCCTGATCCGACTGCGACTGACGATAAACGTGCGCCTCCGGATAGACTGCCGTATCCAAAGCCGGCTGGTTCAAAACATCCGAACCGAGTTCACTGGCTATAATGATCTTGTAAACAACATTGTCCTTCGGCCATTCACATTTATATCTGACAGATCTTACCGGCCACGGGATGTTCTTCAGGTTTGTCTCTGACCAAACGACCACCATATCGCGTCCTGCATCAGGGTCGGTCAGATTCGTACTCTTTGTGGTGGTTACCTCATTGACAGGAATGATCGGCCCCATTCTGGTCTCCTTATCATACGCCCGCTTCGTGCCGAATCCGTCGTAGAAGGCCTTGTTGAAATAAACAAATCCGTTTCTCCCGAGAGGGTCATTATGAACAAAATCCGTTATCCTCTGCCCGACCGTGCAGGCAGCGTCGTCCTGAAATACCGCGCTGTTATCCCAGACGTGCGTCTTGACCACCTCAAAAGCGACAGGGAAATTGGTCAGGTCAAACCCTCCATTGCCGTAGCGTATGACAGAATAGCCCTCTTTTGCAGCATTGAAAAGGGCCCCACCGGTAGCGGTCTTGTCAGTATCAGTTGCTCCATTACCGGTGCGCTGGATACCGGTGTAGCTATAGGTCGTGGTCGACGGCTGCAGTTCAGTCGGCACGCCGGCAATATGGATCTGCGGTCTGTCCGGCCATTTGCTTACACCTGTGGTGAGCACCCGGGTCATGTCCAGAAGGTCAGTCGAGACGCGCCATTTGATCACTGCACCCTTGTCGCCCCATACTGAATAGAGTTTCTTGCTATATTCGCTCCAGAAAAAATTGTTCTCTGCATCCGGTGGAGACAGAAACTCCGGCTTCATTGCCACTGCCCCATCAGGCATTGGGACTTCTTCTCCAACAGTCCAGACCTCGCTTTCCCTCCAGTGTCCAAGCTGGCTGACGCTGGCGAGAAAGACATCGGAATTCCCATCAGAAAAGAGGATCTTGCCGCTTGAGGTATTGCTCGGCTTCTTATTGGGGTCCAAGAAATTACTCATTATAGTCTGCGCATTCAGAACGCTTCCGAACTGCAGACCGGAGATCATACCAGTAAAATAATTGGTGCCGCTCACACTGCTTGCATAGGCTATTGTTACGCCGGTATGAATAGTTTTCGTTGAACTCGTCTTTGTCCCTGCGGCCCTCTCGATCCCGTCGACATACAGCTTCTGCGTTATGCCTGCTCCGAAGGTATGCACCGCATAGTGCCATTGATTGTCAGCAAAATTAGTCCCGATGGTCTGAATAATCTCTTCTGTTCCGTTAAATAACTTGGCCTTAAGATTGCCGTTAGAGAGCCAGATATCCCTGTCCCCGTTTCCCACTTTCGGACCGTTTGTTATCGAAAGGATACCCTCATTAGGTTCACCTGTCTTGAACCAGAATGAGACAGCATAGCTCGTATCGCTGACGGTTTCCTCCCCGAAGATATATTGCTGCTTGCTGCCGTCAAAATACATGGTCGAACTTTCGATAAAGCTGGAGGCAGTCTTAAAGCTGCCGGCAACAAAGGTGGTCCCGGAACCGTCAGTGACAATACCCCGAGCATTTTCGTCATCATACAAGCCCCCCCTCGTAGACCATGACAGGCCGCCGCTGGCCGCCACATACTTACTGACAAAGGCATCGTTCTGGGAATTACCCTTTGCGTTTATCGTATTGATAACACTGCTGTTTTCGAACATCTGGAGATTGCCCTTGAAATTACCTGTTACATAAACTCCGCGACTGGCCAATGCCAGCGAATCGACCGACAATGAGAATGCCTCAGCAGCGTTTAAAGTTGTTGAAGGACCTGCGGACCTGGCCCATTGCCATTGAGCAGAAACGTTGCTTCCACCATTCAATCTTGCGACAAAGGCGTTTACCGGGGCACTTGTGCCGCCGGTCGTATCATGGAGCTGTATTGATCCAAGCTTGGGGGCATTCTTGTAACCGCCCGCTATGTACAGGTCTCCATCAGGGTCCATGGCAATAGCATTCGCCCAGATTGAATCAGTTGGGGCAGTATTTGAAGAATCAACAAGCCACTTTATCGACGGGTTAGGCACCGGGACGGAATTGTTAAACATATTTTTCCCCTGATCGTATATTTTCATTACGAAGAGGTCCTTATTGCCTGTGCCTGAGGCCATGGCAGTCTTAACATTTACCCCATCAGAAAATCTGAAGTCAAAGGTGCTGCTGCCGTCGGAGTTGCCGCCCTGGAAATAACCGGTCACGTAGATCATTGTTTTGGGAGTTGTATAATCTGACTCGTCAAATTTCACCACAAGGCCCGCGGCACGGTCATCACTTTCACGATATCCGGAAGGGCTTGAGATGCAGACATTTTGGCCATACAGATACTGGGCAGCACGGTCTTCAGTGTAGGGCTTGGGAAATGAAGGCTTATTTATTCCGGTGCTATAATCGAGATAGTTGGAGAAAGTAAACGGCGCGGAATAAACAGGCGTTGGGTTCTGTCCATACCACTGTCTGCATTCGTTTTCGTTGAGACCCCAGTTGGAGTCCCAATAGCCGATCTCGCAGGCATGGTGATAGTTAAAGGAAGTCCAGGGTGCTGCTAATGTGTGGTCGTGCTTGTAATATGCATTCGGAGAGTTGCAGCACCAGTTGCCGGTCAGACATTCTATGCCGGGAAAATTCCCTCCCCCTGAAAGAGCCCATTTCCAGTCTCCATTTTTAGTCAGTTTAGCCACGAATACATCGTAGTCAGGATTATCCGGTTTGGAGGGATAACTCTGCGTTGTCAGTGTTTTTGTTGTTATCGTACCGTCATCGTTTAAAATCTGAAAGATCTGGTTTCCTGAAAAAGTCCCTGCCACATAAACTTCAACATCACGGGTAGTATTGATCCCAACGGGTGTAACCCCTATGGCTGTCCCATATCCCTGCCAGTCTCCAGGGATGCTTTTTGCCCAGAGCCAGGTCCCGTTCGCATCGAGCTTTGCCACAAAAGCATCATGCAGCCCTTGCGAGATAAGAATAATATTTCCGAAACTCGCAGTTGCACCGAATTTCCCTGTGATATACACATTGCCTTCATGGTCAACGGTAATGGCATCTGCTGTGTCTTCCCATATGCCGCCCGCACTGACAACCCAGTCCCAACCGCCGCCTGCATCAAGCTTACCCACAAAAAGATCTGAACAATAACCGTTTGTACAGCTTGCGTTTGGGGGTGCCTGGAGAGTCGTTGTCCCAATAGTCGCTGTGCCGGTAAAATAGCCGGCAACATAAACATTCCCGTTCTTGTCGACTGTTGTTGCAAGTGCCTGGTCATTCAAAGAACCGCCGGCCCTCTGCGGCCATCCGGAATCCGCATAAGCCTGTCCTGCATGCAAAAGAAAAAGACAGGAGAACAGAAGGAAAATTGCGGACAACAACCTGGTAAGCATCAGTTTCTTACGATCCCTCATAGTTGTTTCGACGAATGTTTTCATTGGTTCAACTCCCCTATAGCGGTCACCTTTTGCAGGCGGAAAGTGCCGGAAACTTTTATTGTATTTTTGTGAAGACCTTTAAGGGCCTCCTCATACAGGCCTCCCATCAGGCTGCTGCCCCATGCAGGTGATGCGTTCGGATCAGTTGCGCTAAAGGTAAGTGACATGTCCCTGGTGACGCGATAGACCTCAAGAATAGGAGTGTTTACCGCACATATTTCTCCGGCAGGGCAGTCTGCATCGATTGTGCAGCTTCTTCTTGGCAGCGTAAGTGAACAGACTTTCTTTGCCTCATTTCCGTCGGCATCAAAAACTGCAAGATTATTGAGAGGCTTAAATTCCTCGGTCAGATTGTCATGCTCAGGATTAAACCGGTGCATAAAAGGATTTGTCGGATTCGCAGGAGTAAGTATGAGCTGTCCAGTGAGAAGACCGGTAAGAGAAAAGTCACCGTTCATGCTCACATGCAGACCGTCAAAATCATACGCTGCCGTACTGATCCGGTGGCAGAACTCCGTATCAGCCAGATTGTCACATACAAAATTATTCGGAATAAGGGTATCGTCGGTAATAAGAGCATAATGACCTGGATTACCCGGCTTCCACATCTGAATAACATCTTTGATGATCCTTGTGTTCCCATTTGCATCCACATGCAGCAGTATCCTGAATTTAAACGGTGAAGCGACCGGAGTAGGAGTCGTAAAGGCATCATTTGACGGAATCTGCGACTCCGTAACCTTGTCAACAGACACGGTACCGACCCACAGGCCGGTATATGGCGCAGCATGAATCATTCCTGCGGCGCTCAGCAAACAGATGCAGAACATCATCAAAACAGAACCGAAGATTTTCATGGGTACTCTTCCCCCTTGTACCGTATTACAGTATTGATCGATATTTCTTTGTACCATCTTAGAACCCACCCTTCTCAGCACTTACAGGAATAAGGTATCTGCTCCCTGCATCATCAAGTATCTCTATCATCGACTCCGTACGCTGAGTTGATATACCAGCCCTTTTAAGAACAAATCTATAAACCTTCTCCTGGCCTGCAGCAATAGCAAACGTCTCCTCTGCGTTGAACGAAGGCCAGATAATTCCGCCCATAGTGCTGATCTCAAACTTTACAAGCGGTACCGGAGTTGCCATGGGGATATATCGAACGGTGACTGTCTTTACAGATGGGGATGCGTTCTTTATCAAGAGCTTGTTCTCATTAAGTAATTTTTGAAAATCAAGTCCGTCACCAAAATCGGTGCGGACTGTTACAGGACCTGAATATGTTGATGCTCCCTCGGTATAAATCCAGAAGGCCTCGCCAGAACGCATCTGTGCTGAAGCTGGGTTCTGGAGCATCTCCCAAATCCCGGCATTGTTGAGGCGGTATATCGCCTGTCCGGAATGGGCTGCAGAGCTCCCGAAGAAATTGGCAAATGTGGGACCGCCCGCACTATTTATGGAAAAACCGGTGAGATTAAAAGAATTCGGCTCCCATGCCTGGCGCTTGAGCGACGGCCGTCCGGTCACATTCCAGGTGACATTATTATTGCCCCGTATTTCAATTAGATACGCCCGGTTTGCCTGAAGCGTAAAGAGGTTGCTCAACATATTCTCTTCTCCCCTTGACTTAGGGAAATAAACATGCCATCCCTTTACGCCGAGCAGTTTCTCACTCGGGTCCTGGACATACTGCATTGCAATCCCTCGCGGGACCCATGTCCATATGCCTGCCAACGGCAGCCCCTGCAATAGGACCTCCATATCTTTTTGCTCAGGCTCAACCTCAAGGAATATTGCATTCCAGCCAGGATGCAGGTTGAATGTCTGCGTCACCACCGGCCCGGCATGAACTGCGGCAGAAGTGACTATCAAGACAAAAACAACAGACACCAGTAATTCCATCGTGCGAGCAACAATATTCTTCTTCACAGTATCTCCTTTACAAGCCGCCCCTGTAACCCAGGCGCGTAAATAGTTCCGTGGCCATTACATGCTTTTTTGTCATCACTATCTCGGCACTGCAGGAGGAGCAGAGCTGCCTCCTGCGTTTGGCAGTTCTATCTTGCTGAGAAGTTCTCTATTGATCTCGATTTTCAATGCTGATGCGAGCTTTTCATAGAATTCCTTCTCTTTATGAATCTTCTTCTCAAAGAAAAGTCGGCTTTGTATGATCTCTTTCACATCAAAAAAGGGACGGGTTACGCCTGCCTTCGTCTCCATAAGTTTTACGATGTAATAGCCGTCAGAAGAAACGATCACCGAACTGACCTGTCCCGGTTCCTTCAGTGAAAAGATAGCATCCATCACCTCTTTGCCCCACCTGACATCAGAAGCCCCTCGCTTCATTAATCCTGTGTCGCCTCCGCGGTACCGGCTCATCTGGTCGTCCGAAAATTTAATCGCCACTTGTCCAAAAGACAGGGTAGCACGATCAAGAGCCATTGCCTCTGCCCTCGCATATTCTGCCCTTTTGAGAAGCTCTGTCCTCTTTTCATCCGGGGCTTTTGCAGGGACAGATATCTTGATGACCGCAGCCCGCACCATCTGAGGGGTCGAGAATTCGGATGTGTGCTCGTTATAAAATAAACGTATCTCATCATCTGTCACGGTTATTTTTGCCAGCTCCGGTTCAAGATGGTCCTGCCTGTACTGATTGACGATAACCCGCTTAAGCGCGTCGAGTATCGCTGGCTTCTTGTCATATCCCGCATTGATTGCATTGGCATAAAGCACCTCGAACCTGACCATGTCCTCAAGCAAGGTCTCTCGCTGTTCCGGTTTTTCAAATCTGCCCGGCAGGCCGGATCCGCCCTTCTCCATCTCAGCCTTGAAAGCCTTCTCCGTAATATTGAAACTGCCAATTACGGCAATCGGCCTGTCAGCATCACCAGCCGTCTCGGCAGTTCGGCTCCCCCCGACAACCAATATGACACATATCATCGCGGCTGCTATTCCGACCCGAATAGTTATACTAAATTTCATACAGTCCTTTAGTCCCTTCAGGAGATATGACATTCAGTCTCACCCTCACATCTGAAATTGCGGAATCTATCCTTACAGACTTGAAGCCTGTTACAAACAATAGTAAAGTTAAGATTAATAACTAAGTTTAGAACAGCAGATTAAATAAATTTAATCTTGATTGCAGTATATCACTTCGAAATACAATGTCAATTATTTTTTGTGTTCAGTTTTTGTGTCATGTCAAGCCAAAGTAGAAATGTCCTGTTTTTATGCTACGGCGTCCACCCGCGAGGTTCACCCGATAGCTTCCACAGCTATTCAGATAGCTATTCAGATGTGTCCTGCACACGAGTAGGCTTTCTCAAATTCAGGTCCTTCTCCTCCATAAACTTCCAGAATTTCAAAGATATTTTTTCCGCCGATATCACTGCATGTCGTGATTTCGTCGCAACATTTCTGCTTTTTTCGAGACAAAAAAAACCCACTGAATCTTTGTTTTCCGTTAGATTCAGTGGGTTATATGGTCGGGGCGACCTGATTTGAACAGGCGACCACTCGCACCCCAAGCGCTGTTAAATACCCTATCTATTTGATTTTATTTGCTTTTTCTTGTCCTAATTTACCCTATTTTTGCACTATTTATCATAATTTTTCCGACATTCTTCCGACATTGAAAACAACTGCCATTCACGACTCATATCTCGACCCATTTTGCCACTTTTTCAATGATCGGGCACCCTATTGCCGCTCGCTCTATATTATATATTACCAATCATAAGCTCATCAATTCTATAAAGCAGGTAAAAGGGAACTGAAAAGAGTGAATAGCTTTTTTTGTTCAGCGTAGTAATCCTTTCGGTTTTCATATTTCCGGAATATATCCTGACCGCAAAGTCACTATTGCCTTCATCAATGAAATTGTGCAATGAGCGCAACGTGCCTGTCTTGCCGGATTTAACCTCAATCGGTATGAGCCTCTCATTCATCACAACCAGGTAATCCACCTCAGATGTGGCGCCCTTCTGCTGCCGGTACCAGAAATGCAGATTTGCATTCTTCCTGACATTCAACGACAACAGCATCTGCCCAACGATCTGCTCACTAATCTGGCCATGATAAACAGCATTGATATCCGTAATATTAGCTATTTCATTTCTTATTCCCAATTGGTAGTTGACCAGCCCAACATCAAGATGCAGGAGTTTGGGCGCTTTCTTCAGATTGCTCATCAAAGGCAGCTGCTTTGACGTGGAAGCATGAACCCTGCTGATTATCATAGCCTTCTCAAGCACATCAAAAGCCTCGCTCATCTCCCTGCTTCGAAAGTTGGACTCTCCAAACTTCTCATACTTCACCTGAAGGCCTACGTACTGAGCAGCATGTTCAATGATATGTTGTATATATTTTGTCCTGGCAGCGCTTGAATACTTGGAGACATCATCCCTGAAGCCGGTGAGAAGTGATTCATATACAGGGTCAACATCTATAAATGACCGGGTATCGGCATACCGGGCAACGGCCTCAGGCATGCCTCCTACCAGAACATATTCCTGGAATTTTTTCATAACGAGGCTGTGTATCTCTTCAGGGATCACCGAATCAGAGGTTATGGCAGCTATATAATTCAAAGTCTCTGTCTCCTGCAGGGCGGCCAGGAACTCATCAAAGGTCACTGGATACATATAGCAATACTCCACCCTGCCGACCGGAAAGGTAAACCCCTCTGTTTTCATCTTGACCTCCAGAAGGGAGCCTGCAGCAGCTACATGAAGATCAGGCATTTCTTCGTAGAAGTAACGCAGCTGGTTCATGGCTATGGCAGAGTTCTGCACCTCATCAATAAAAATGAGGGTGGAACCGGGGATAATCTTCTTGTTAAATTTGAGCTGAATAAGCTGGAGCAGTTCCCTGAGCGGATACATACGAGAAAACAGGGCGCTGTCATCTTTAAGCTCAAGGTTGATATATATGTATGTTTCAAATGCCTCCCTGCCGAGATGATGCACTGCCGAAGTCTTGCCGACCTGGCGAGCACCCCTGATAATAAGAGGTTTTCGATTCGCCCTATTCTTCCATTCAAGCAGGTATTTGTGAATATTGCGGTTAAACATTATGTCATATTATATAACATATCTTAATGCTAAATTGTAATGGTTTAGAGGCTATACCTGAAGAATATGTAATGATAGCTAACCTGTCTCATACCCTTTTTAACCAATTTCAATGGTCTCATCCTGATCTGACGGATCCATGCACAGATTTCTTTCCGGTTTTACAATATGCTCAGCGAGGATCTCGTTCAAATTCCGAGAGGCACCACCGCCGGATTCCTTGGAGATCCCTTTCGACTTTGCCGAGGCTGTCCTATTTGTCGGGATTTTTTTCTTACCTGCAGACTCCTGTCGATCGGCATTATTGGATTTGATAGCGTCTTTTTTGGGGGCTGCAGGAAAACCATCAATATATGAGGTAACCATATTTCTACCTCCCTGCTTTGATTGATACAGGGCATCGTCAGCCTTTTTGAAGAGATCACTGAGGCTCACAGCTTCGTCTTGATGGAGTTCAGTAAGGCCCATGCTTATCTGAATGTGGTGCTTCACATCCTTATATTCAAATATTTCTCTGTCAACCTTGTTCCGGATCTTGTCCAGTGCAGTAAATGCCTCTTCTTTCTTTGTTTCGGGTAAAAGTATGGTGAATTCTTCTCCTCCGTACCTTCCAAAGACATCTGTGGTTCTTATGCACGAGAGCACGAATTTGGAAAGGACCTTGAGCACATAATCGCCAACCTCGTGCCCATATTCGTCATTGAATCTTTTGAAGTGATCGATATCAAACATGCAGAGGCAAAACGGGTGCTTGTAGCGTTGAGATAGCTTCATGAGTTCGTAGGCACGTTTGAACAGGGTCCGACGGTTAAAAAGCCCGGTCAGCTGGTCCCGGGTTGCTGAATACTGGGCCCTCTCATAAATGACAGCGTTTCTAATTATTCCGGATAAGTCGTCGCTTATGTATTTGTGCGCTTTGGTAACTCCCCTTCCGGTGACGGCAAAGACCCCCACCGGGAGGAAAGAGCGGCAGTTCATGCACCTGGCCGTCTTTTCTTTGTATGTCTTAAGATCATCCCCCCTATATCTCTTATCGCTTTTTACCCAGCATTTATGTTCCTGCTTGTGATAGCAGCTGCAGCCGGTGTCGTTGCAATCGTTTACTTGCCAGCAGGGTCCTTCCCATTTCATATTGACAGGAAGAAAGGACAGTTTTCCCCCGTATTTCTCCTTGATAAAATTATCTGCCTCGTTGTCCCCGAGCTCATCATTAGGGATGGGGTCCATCGTGAGAAAGGACCTTACCATGGTGTTATGCTGCAGAACGGGGATCGAGTGGGTATCGTCCTCCAGAGACATGGTTTTCCTGTTCTTTACAAAAATTCCCTTAATTTTCAAGCCGAAGCCAGATAGGTCCTCACTGATAACTTTAAGCATTTTCTCGATTCCGGCCTCTGGATTGAGGTTGTTATAGATTTCTTTCAGCTTTTTATTCTGGCGTTGCTTTCTATGGAACAGCAAAAAAAGAACGGCATTCGCTCCGAGACTTATGACAAGAATAGAGAGGAGAAGAATGGAAAACATCGCCTACTCCTCCTTATATTATGTCGTCAGATTTCAGGTTACTACTTAAGACATATTACCTTGGAGTCGGAGATAAGATTTTAGACATCAAGGCTATCCCGTCAGGCATCAGGCAACCCAAGCTCTCTGCCGATAACGGTTGCGGCAAAGCGTTGACCCGAGGATTGCGATTTCACAAGTTTACGGATGCGCTCAAATATCTCTTGTTTGCAGCCCTGGTTTTCAGCAGCGATCATTGTATAGTTGTATGCCTCCCGAACTTCCATAGCCGTAATTTCGTACCCATAGCCTTCTAACAGCCATCTGAGAGCCGCCATGCCGGCTTCAACTGCAAAACCCGGCTGGGTCGTAGACATTTCCTTTGCTGCTCGTGTCAGCGTCCTGGGGTCGCAGGGTGTTCGGTTGGCTAAGGTTATAGCCTCGTCATATAAACCTGCAGACTTAGCTGCAGCAAACCACTTACCTTCCTCTCCCGGAGTACTGGCGACAAGATCACTCAAGATTTCACTTGCCGTTTTGTGAGGGTATTTGTTGGCAACGGCACGAAAGGTTGCAAGGTAGGTTGTCCCCTGATTGACCTCTACGGCATAACGGTTATAGGCTTCCGCTACCAGTCCGCTTGAAAGCAGGATCTCTTCGCAGGCTTCTGCTATGGCCCCTGAGGGCTCATTAATGCCGCGTGAATCCTCTGCATAACGGATGGCCTCAGCCTTTCTTCCCATTGCTGCAAGCGCCTTAACTCCCCACTTCCTGTAATACCAGTATTTATTTGGAGAAAGTTGAAGTAATGACAGGATTTCATCATTCCGCCCGGCCTTAAACAAGGAGCTCAAGCAAGCTGTTGTGCCTTTGAAATAGCTATATCCCCCCGGGCGAGGTCTCCACGATAAGCGGACCATCTCAATAAGACTATCAGCCCACCGCGAGGCTTGCTCGCTGGTGGCGCACAGTTCACCCCAAAAATCCGGCAGAAGCTCCAGATATGGTATTTCATCCTCCTCCACTGCGTGCCATAAACGATCCAACCACTTATCACGCACTGCAGTGTCGGCCGGAGCGACGGCAATAATAGTCACCAGCGTATCCATGGCATTATTCACTGCAGTTCCGATGGAGCCAGAGGAACTATCCACATGGGCCAGAGCCGGAGACACCTTTTCCAGAAACATAACAGCGCCTTCCGCGGCCAGGACAGGATCCTTGCGCGCCGCTTTCTTTATTTCTGACACTGCCTCTCTGATCCTCGTTATAGCTGGTTGTGAGCGCCAGCCGAAGGCATTCCGACGGAAGCGAGGGGCAAAAATCCATTTGTGAGTGGTTCCTGTAGCCATTTTGTGCATTTTCAATTTTAACCAAATAATGCAGCGGATTCCTACTGTGTCTCAACGAATCTATTATTGCTCTTGTTCTATTGGACTTGAAGGTAGATTTTCCGTGTATAATTTTAAGTATCGAATTACCACTATGGGAGGCAATATGACAAAGGCAGAGCTTATCGACAAAATGGCAAAGGATTCTGACATCTCAAAGGCAGCAGCAGATAAGGCACTTGCTTCCCTCATCGATGGGATCAAGAAGACTTTGAAGAAGGGGAATAAGGTAACGCTGGTAGGTTTCGGGTCTTTTTCGGTATCCCACAGGAAGGCAAGAACTGGTCGGAATCCGCAAACAGGAGAAGCTATCAAGATCAAGGCTTCCAAGGCTCCTAAGTTCACGGCGGGGAAGACCTTCAAGGATTCGGTTAAGTAGGAAAAGCCTAAGACTATATATCTCAGGCCAATTATAAAGTCCTTCAGTGATAGCACTTTTTATCCAGAGTTTGTAACACGGCTTATCGATAGACTGGATATTTTCGACTGAAGCAGCTGAAGTCATACCAACAGGGGAAAGATAGTAACTATGGGATATGATGATAAATTAGCAGAAAGGGTCCGGGCGCTCTTAATAAAACAGCACGAATGTGAAGAAAAAAAGATGTTCGGCGGTATTACCTTCATGCTGACCGGAAAAATGTGCTGTGGTATTCTCAAGAACGACCTGATGGTAAGGGTTCTCCCCGAACGGTACAAGGAGCTTCTGAGAAACCCTGCAGCCAGGGAGATGGACTTTACCGGAAGGCCGATGAAAGGCTTTCTGTTCATCAGTCTCGACGGTCTCAGGTCGGATTCAGACCTGAAGTTCTGGATCGATGAATCTCTCAGATTCATAAAGAAAACACCGGTAAAAGCAACAAGGAAATCGTAATGAAAAGCCGCAGATACTGGTCAGTTAAAACCTCGTGGCATATAAATATAACGATATCAATATCGCTGGCGCACGTCATGCCTGTATTACTCATTATTCTCGCTTTTCCGGTCTGGACATCTGGACAGGAAAATGCTCCTTCAACTGACAAAGTCATCGCCAAAGTCTTCGAAACCAATATTACTGAGAAAGACAAGGATATGCTCAGCGGCATTATCATCAGGGCTCTGCTTGACCAGTTCGCCCTGGAGAACAGGATTGAGCCAACTGAGGAAGAAGTGGACATCTTCATAATCAGGACCGCAGAATTGGAAAGAAGAAACAGAATAAAATTCGAGAGGGATCGCCTAAAGCTCATCGAAGAGCTTAAGTTCAATTCACTCAATGTTAAGGCCCGAAAAGAGAAAGAGGACCATCTCAAGAATCTTGAGTTCATCATAAAAACCAATAGGGAGATGGATGAGCGCGCCAGAGAGATGGAATCCAAATGGCGCCCAATGAAACTCAGGATGGCAATAGATACGGTAAGGGCCTGGAAGATCAACAAGGCTCTTTATCATAAATACGGCGGCAGGCTCATATTCCAGCAGGCGGGGATAGAACCTCTTGACGCATACAGGGACTTTCTCAAAGAGCAAGAGAAGAAGGGTGCGTTCAGAATCATAGATAAGAGATACGAGCCGGCTTTCTGGAGGTATTTCGTTGACGAGAATATGCACACATTCTATTCAAAGGACGACGGAGCGAGGCTCATGGAAAGACCATGGTGGATGATAGAAAAGCTGTCGGATGAATAGTTTCACATGAACAGTTACTTATAAAGCTATCTAATTGAAGCGATGCGTCTCCTAAACAGAATAGAACTGCCGCATCGGGAGGTTTGCCATGAAGAAGAGTAAGAGTGCCATTCTGCTGGCCGGTCTCATCGGCGGTTTCGTGGGTAATGGCGTTTTAGGCGTTCTGTTCACCCTTCCGGTCATCAAAAACCTTCTTTATGATCCGACCATCCAGAGCCGATTATTCATCGACATCACCCCTTCACGCAATATGCCGGTATCCGTGACAGGATTGGTAATCTTAAGCATCAGCCATGGCTGGTTATTTTCGGTCTTCCAGCCGTCCATTCCTGGCAATTCCTGGTGGAAGAAAGGCATCTTCTGGGGGCTGACCATCTGGATCATGTACTGGGTATTCCAGGAATGGTTCATTTATCATACTCTGCTTGCAGAACCGATCATTCTCAATATACTGGAATTAACGCTGCTCCTCGTGGGCTCCTTGGTCGAGGGAGTGATAATTGCGTACATTCTGGCTCGGAAGTGATTTCGTCACAAGTGAACAATAGCAGTTATATAATGAAATCAGGTCGTTTGGCCTGTTCGGGTAGAATCAGGACGATAACGGTCACAATGCTGATCACCCTCTTCCTCATGGTGGATCTGGCCCCGGCGCAGATGCAGATGACAGCGAGCAGGCGCGACATGGTATCAAAGGAGCGTGCGCAGCGCATGGAGGCTATGATCGATAAGGCATACCCCGGCGTCAGCCTGGATTGGGACAGGGAACAGCTCGTTTATCCTAATGGAAACCGAGTTTCCTTCACATTCCAGCTCTATAAAGAACTTCCCCAGCCGAACGATAATGCTGTTCTCGTGATCGCAAGCCACACTATGAACGAGAAAATGAAGAACGATGCTGTTCAGCAGATCCAGAACTTTCGCGGACAGCCCACTGAATTTCCTGTGTGCAGACTGAGCCTGATGCGCTCAGCCCCCTACGGCCGCGTTCTCGGTTACAAAGAGATAACCATCGATGTCCCGGATGTGCCTTCCTCATGCAGCAATGTCAATTTCGACTATGCCTACGGATCTGCCGGCGTGCTACCGCCTTTTTCGTCTGCAGCCTCAGCACCGAACTGGCCCTGGGTGATCATTAATTACACTACACTGCATGCGCTTCCGGATGCCTGGGCAACCATAACCTGGGCCGCAGTCCTTGACACCGATACACTGCGATGGGTCACCCGTCTGCCGGTCTGGTTCGAGGGTAGAAGGCGTGACGGAAAGGCGACGGTTTTTGCAATACATAATGATCACGGCAAATCAGGAGGCAATGAATGGGTCTTCAGCGGTTATGACGGACGTGAAGAGAATGTGCCATGGCAATATCGGACTGCCTGCAGTGCTGGTGACTGCCGGGTGGACCCAAGACTTGTTCTGGACTCTGTACTCAGCAGCGGCAGATGGAAATGAGGCCACAATTTGAGATTTAAGACTGGAGTTTTCATTCTCATTGTTTTCATACTCATGACCGCTACGGGCTACTCAGCCATAGCGGCTGCCGACAACTGTGAAGAGCTGCGCGGAGATGAAAAGATCCTGCCCGGTGAAATATACGGTAGCCGGTATTGGAGAAGTCAAAAGCTGCCACTCAGAGGCGATCTTAACAAGGCGCTTTCGGACTTGGATTACCGGGACGAATTGCCATTTGCTTTATTCATTGACCTTAATGATGACGGCAAACAGGAAATACTGCTCACCTCTCCTGATGGCAGGTTATGCGGCAACGCAGGCTGTCCGTATCTGCTACTTGATCCCATTACGATGGAGCGCATCGGAGAGTTCTTCGGGCACCCGGCCATACTTGACGAGCGCATAAACGGCTTCAGGATCATCCAGATCTATAGCCGTTACAGGGTTTCCGCCTCAAGTCTCGATACCTATGTGTACGATGGCAAGGCCTACCGCCTGGTCTCCCACACGATAGTCGATTATTGCGGTCTGGAACAGTGGCAGCGCAGAATGCGTATACGAAAAGAACCGGAACGGAATGAACCATCAGGAGGCAAGAAATGAATATCGGGAAACTTAAGGCGGCTGAAAGAGATTTTCTCAATGATTACCCCGGAGGGTTTGCTCACCCGGTCATGCTGGAGTTGGCCAAGAAGCACAAGTCAGACAAGATGACCGCCCTGGCAAAGGAAGCGTTTGCAAAAGACAATTTCAGGGACCCTGTTAAAATAGTAGAGGATATGGAAAAAGTGGTCAGTCGTTCTTCAATGGTCTCATTATTCGAAAAACCCAAGTTCAGGGACTACGCTCGATCTCTGACACTACCAGGAAAAGAGAAATTGTCAAAGGGACTTTACGATTTTCTGCATGGCGATGAAGAACGAGGGTTTGAAGTGCTTGTCGATATCCTGCGAAAGGGGAAACTGGCAAAGTGGTCACTGGTCACCATATGCCCTGCCTATTTCCGACCAACGACCGAGGTTTTTATCAAGCCGACTACCGTAAAGAATGTTATCCAATATTTCGAAATAGAGGGACTTGAATATAATCCGACCCCCACTTATGCTTTTTATAGGCAGTACAGATCAGTGATTAACAAAATGAAAAAGCAGGTTGATAAATCGCTATCTCCGGATAATGCCCACTTTTCAGGGTTCTTAATGATAGTTGTGGGTTGGCCAGGCAGGCCACAACCTGATAAGGATTGAACATCAAATCTAATGACTTCCTGATATTTCGCTGGAAGTTTGTTTATGCCCCCTTGTTGGGCATCAATGAAGAGAACGCTGCATGCTTATGACAACGAAGATATTTTAGGGATATATTTTATTCTGGAGGCAAAATGGCAAAGTCAACAATCACCTATTGGAATCCTCTGAGTAAAGGAGAGTGGACGCCGATCAGAGGACTGGAAAGGATGGCAGAGGAACTGACTCTGAGCATTGATGAGGCCACCGGTGAATATACCAGATTGACAAGATTCCTGCCCGGGGCGGATACCATGCCTTTTGGGGGAAAGAGCCATGAATATCCTGAGGAGGTCTTTATAGTGAGCGGCCGACTTTACGATAAGGCTTTTGATATGTGGCTTGAGAGCGGTCATTATGCAAGCAGACCACCCGGTGAGGTGCACGGCCCATTCACAACCGATATCGGGTGTGTTGTATTGGAAATATCCTTTCCGAATAAAATGAGATAATCTGCACACATGAGGGCTACAGGAGGATCGTATATGTCTCTGAAAAATAAAGCATTGATAGCTGTAACTGTTATTATCGCCATTATCGCGGTCTATTCCTTTGTAATGATCAGAAAAATATATACACCGACGACAGGCGATAAGATCGGAACTTATGCTCATCCGGCAAAGGCCCTTCTGGTTATCGACGTTCAGGAAGATTACACGGGAGCAAAGAGCAAAACACCACTCTTCAAGAATGTAGATGGCCAGATCGCTGCCATTAACGGGCTTATTGATACAGCATCGAAATCGGGCATGCAAGTGGTCTATATCCGGCAGCTTTTTGATAACAATCTGATGACGAGAAGATTTATAGGCAGGACTATCGAAGGACTGCCAGGAGCCGAGCTTGATTCCCGGATTAAAGTGATCAATGATAATGACTTCACCAAGAAGATATCCGATGCTTTCTCGAACCCGAGGCTTGACGACTTCCTGAGATCGCGTCAGGTGGATGAATTGTATCTCACGGGACTGGATGGCGTCTATTGCGTGCACAAGACAGCTTTGGGCGGAATGAATCGGGGTTACAAGGTTGCCGTGGTTACGGATGCCGTCATGTCACAAAAAAAGATGCCCGAGGTTCTAAAGCTTTATGAAAAAGACGGCATCGGGAAGATAACCAGTGATCAATTGCTTGCGATGTGAGGGTGACCAATATCACCCGGCTGCCGATGTTGGCTTAGGTGAGAAGATGTACCAGAGCAGCTCAATTCCCTTGCGGTACACTCGGTGTAATGGTCCACAGTTCTACTGAAGACGCTGGAGCTTCTCTTCGGGATTTGATGAACCGCTCTGATAGCAGCTTTAAGGCGTATTTGTAAGCACTATTACAGTCTTTTCCCTTCATAAAGTTTATCGTAATACATGACAGGAATACGCATTATTAACGTCAGTGATAAGGAGATCATGATTGATACGCGCGGTTATATTCGATCTCGATGATGTAATTGTAAAGACTGAACACCTGAAGGCTATTTCCTATGCTCGCGCCATTTCTCAGCTTTGCCCTGGCAAATTTGATCAAAAGACAGTCGAAACAGCATATGATGAATTTGTCGGCCAAACGGTAAGCAGGGAAGATGATCAGTGCAGCTGCATGGTAAGTGAGCCTGATGTCATGGAGACCTATCGGGAAATGGTCGGCAGATCTCGTCGCGATATGGCTACTGCCATGGTGAACCGCTTTGATCTTGAACCTTTTCTCCTTTCATATACGGGACAATATGGTATCAGTGAGCCCTGGCAGGCATTGATCAAAGTAAGGATGCCTATCTATGAAACAATACTGGAGGATCCCGAACTTCTTCGGGACAGCCAATGGTCTCACAATGTTGCTCTGCTCCATGTGGTCAAGAAGAATAAGCTCAGAGCGGCACTGGCAACGATGTCTGAACGGAGACACGTTTTGAAGATTCTCGCTGCCATAGGACTTACGGATTCATTTGAATGCATTGTCACCGGTGAGGATGTCAACCAGGGCAAGCCCGATCCGGAAATTTATCGGCTTGTTTCACAACAGCTTAAGGTTCCACCTTCGGAATGTCTTGTTATCGAGGACTCACCATCCGGTATCAGGGCCGGTTTATCGGCAGGAATGCGGGTTATTGCTGTTACCACACCGTTCAGCCGGGACAAGGTACACGCTGCAGACCTTCTCGATAACAAATGGGTTGTAGATGAACCCAGTCTTCTGCTGGATGTCTTTGACACGATGATCCAGGAAGCGAATATCTGACGCGGAGAATTGAGTGACGGATCATACTGAAATATGCCGGCTTGACTATCTTGTCGGTACGCTCGCTACTGCATACAAAGGCCCTATTTCGTCGCTGGTTCTCAAAAACCTTTGTGTAAACGAGATGCAGGAACAGACTGTAATCAAGGGATCACTTCTTGCGATTCCAGCGGGCAATTATGAAGCTTGCCTGATGCGGGAGGGTTCAGAACTGTGCCGCTCAATTCTTCAAAATGGACATATGGAACTGACCGCAGATACAAAAAAGACCAGCAGCGCCGCAAGCTTGCAGATAGACATCATTCAACAGGGAAGACATATCGGCACATTTCTATTAAAAAGGGCCCATCCCAATGAATTCTTCACAAGCGCTTTCGAGCTATCGGCAGAAGCTCAAGAGATAAATCTGAGTTGTCTAACTGTTGGAGTCAGGAATAAGCCTGGGCTTCTGAATGATGCCGAGAGCATTATTGCCGGATTTCTTTCGTCAAAACGCGACTGGAAAACCCTCTCGGAGCAGGTTAACTCATTTTCAAAGGATCTCTTCTGGGGGAACAGAGAGGCTTATTACCTCTGCTTCGATACCTTTGCAATCCTCCTATTGAAGGCCTTGGTGCAGACGGATGCACGGGTTTCAGGAAAACTTGCGGCAAATTTTATTTCCCTTCTCGAATTGCCCCTTGAAAAAGAAGATGACGTGAGCAAGCTTCGCTCCTCCATTGAAGCATGGCAAGAGCACCTTGTGGACTCCTGCTGCGATCTTTCGTATTCACTGAATACTGCGAAGAGACTGATCCGGAATATACGTGAGCGCACACCTTCGGTTGACATCAGTGGCATGTCCAGCTGCATTGTTGCATCGTTGAAAAAAAGAATATCTGGAGCCCCGGCAATAGGTAATGCAGCGCTTGACGATCTTAGGGCACTGCTTACCGGAGAGGCTTTCACCGGACTGTCAAAATATGGCGGGCAATACAGAGATAGTCTCAGCAAGGTACTCTCTTCTGCTGAGTCGATGATTGCAGCTGGTGAACTGACTCATGCTTCAGAGATGATTCTCAATATTGATGCAAATCTATTTGATGATGCAGACATGATAGATGCATACTTTGATGCCGTTACGAAGGCGATAGATACAGTAACTGCCGACAGGGCTGTGCGCACTATTATTACGGGGATAACGACATTCAACGCGCTTTCTTCCGGTGCTGCAAAAAATGTGGCATTGGGCGTTGCCGGAATTATCGAAAAACTTGCCGTGCAGGGCAGCATTTCTGCAGGCAAGGCATTAATTGCCTTCATTGGATCTGAGGAGCTGGCTTTCAGGGATGAGGCATTACTCAATCCTAAGGTTGCTTCATCAATAATTTCGACAGGAGATCAGGATCTCATTATGCTCTATACGGATCTGGTCTCTCGTATAGTAGTCCCTGTCCCGAGAGTAACGTCATTTTCGCAGGATACGTGGGCAGAGGTTATTGACCCCCGTCATTATGAGAGACTCTCCAGGTTCTTTTCCATATTGGGTCTTCACAACGAGACACTTTCATCGATCATAATGCATCTAATCTGCAACCTCTTTGTAACGGGCGTGTATATATCTGATGACAAACTATTCCAGAGAGACATCTCCACATATCTCAATTCCGGTGCGATGCGTGATAATTTCCTGCCGAACTATATACTGCTCCAGAAGCTGCCTGTCTATTATAATGAGGTTGCTGCTACCGGTAAGCTGCGCGATTACTCGACTGAGATCGACTCTTGGGGAAATGACCCCCTTCTCTACTTCCTGAGAAAGCAGGTCCATGTAAACGCAAGTAATAACAATATTCGCCTTATAGAAGATATTATCAGAGCATGGTCAAGCGCAAATGCAGTGGTCCTTAAAGGCAGTGTCCCGGATGAAGTATTTGACAAGGTGGATTCTGCGGTTCTCGAATCCTACTCTGTCGCGATGAGGCCTTTGCTTGTCTCGATCGGTGCATACGATGGCAATACCATCAATTTTGGGAAAATTCTCATGGTCGCAGAAGGCGAAATAAGCAGACAGGCCGACGCCATTTCGACGTCCCGGGAAATGCAATCGAAGATTAGACTGATCTGCATGCTATACCGCGAGCTGAAGAAGAAATACTCCCTTCTTGCAACCAGCGCTTCTGACGGCGGCGATCCCCTCTCCTTGCTCTCTGATCTGGTGGGGAGGGTCAGGAGGGCAAGGGAAGTAATCGGGTCGCCGATCAAGACAGAGGCAGTAGAGTCGCTCTACTACAAGCGCCATATAGCCTTTGGCATTCCTTCTGTTATGGGTTCATACCATGAGCCAAAATTTGATGCCTTAACTGAGCTTTACCGAAGTGAAGAGAGCATTCGCGTAATCCTTGAAGGCATCATTGCAGAAATAGATGCGAGTCGTAAAAATTTCCGCAATGATGAACTGAAGAAATGGCTTCGCTGTCTCAGTGCTCTTCGCGATCTTTACACTCTGCATGACCATGAAAATTTCCAGATTGATGAGATCCTCGCGGTTCTACAATCCAATGCTCTCCGCTTATCGCAGATAGTCGATCTTCTTAAACTATGGCAAAAAGAACTTGTTTCCATGGTTGAATTCTGCTACAGGATGTTTCATGTCCCTCTCCAACAGGTTCTGACCGCCTTTTCTTCTGAAGAACTGCCGGAGCGCTTAACTAATCTTGCACGCGGAAATGGCGACTTCCTGAATAAAGCAGCCGATATTGTTCTTAGAGATATCATCGGCAGTATTACAGGTCTTATGGAGCTTGACAGGCTTTTGATCAATATCATGAACGCACTCAGGGCGCGCGTCGCTGCCGGGTCTGACGATATAATAAATTTGACGAATACGACCGTCTTAGCAAAAGACCACTATCTGATGCAGGATCTGCCTGATAGTGAGATCATGACATTGTCTCCATTTCTGGGGAGTAAAGCAAAAAACCTGTTTTATCTTTCGAATCGCGGACTGCCTGTGCCGTCGAGCGCCGTCTTTTCCTCTGCCCACACAGATGATTGTGAGACTTATACGAAAAGTGACCCGTTCCATCTGTCGCTCAGGGATGCGATCGGGCATATCGAGCGGATTTCAGAAAAGACTCTGGGTGACCCTGAAAATCCGCTATTTCTGTCTGTAAGAAGCGGATCATATATTTCGATGCCGGGGATACTTTCTTCCATCCTCTATTGCGGCATGAATGATGCCACACTGGCCGGTCTCATAAAAAAATCGGGCAATGCCATTCTTGGATGGGATTCGTACCGCAGGTTTATCGAGCATTACTCCACTGTCGTCTTTGGTGTCCAGCAGGATGTTTTCGAAGATCTCAGGGGTGCTGTCCTTGCTGAAAAACCTCGTGAACAGGGCGCTGGGGAAATCGAAAGGATAGTTCAGGCGTATTTGAAATACCTCTCTTTAAGGGGACTGAAGATACCTTCTGATGTTTACGAGCAGCTTATGACAGCGGTAAATGCTATTTATCTCAGCTGGAATCGGGATCGTGCAGTTCAGTTTAGAAAGGCCATGGGGGTATCAGACCATTGGGGGACCTCGGTCATGCTTGTTGAGATGATTTCAGGGAATGCAGATGGTTCCGGGGCCTCGGTCTTCTTTACTCGCGCCCGCTCCTCGCTGCTGAAGGGGATTTACGGGGAGACGCGTGAAGAGGCAACAGGCGATGACCTCGTATACGGCAAAATGCTCAATCGGCCGCTTGCGAAAACACAGACAGGATCAGACCAGCTCAGCCTTGAGGAAATGGATCCTGACCTGTTCTCAAAGCACAAGGAAATGGCTGAGCGGATCGAAACTGCAATGGGAGGACTTCCGCAGGAGGTCGAGTCAACCTATGTTCTGGACGGCAGCGGCCATAGGTCTATCTATATTCTGCAGACAAAACGTATGGAGCAGCACTATGGCCTGGCAACAAGATTTGACGAAGTATGCAAGATGGAGCCGAAGATCGTCGGCCGGGGTGTGGGAGTTTTCGGTGGCGCGCTTAGTGGAATCGCGACATTCTGCCCGTCTGTTGAGGAATTGAACAAACTCCGGCAGGAAACCAGCAGACCGATAATCCTTCTGCGTCGGGCTGCAAGCACCGATGATGTTTCTTTGATGCCCTTGATCAACGGTATTATCACCTCTACTGGTGGTCCCACCTCCCACGCATCTATTCTTGCTCAAAAGTTCAATCTGACTGCTGTAGTAGGGTGTTCGGATATGCAGATAAATGAATCAAATAATGAGCCCTACGCCTTCATGAATGAGCACCTTATACGGGAGGGCACAGAAGTGAGCATTGATGGATCCACAGGGCTTGTCTACCTCGGCTCATGTATGTTCACTGTTCAATCGAGACTCGTTTGATTATAATTTAAATAGAGGCAATAAGATGTTTGCTGCAGGAGAGAAAACAACATGAGGAGAAGACACTTTTTAATTCTGATTGCCTGTTTGATTTCCTTCCAGGCATTTGCCGCTGCCAGTGAGTATGCCCACGATTCTCGAAACGTGGAGATGATTGTATGGGAGCAGCAAAACTGGGAGCCTAACGGAGGATACAAGCGGCTCACGATCTGGCACGATGGCCTTTCAAAGGTTGAAGTGTCGCCACGTGCGCACTGGTCCATCAGCCAGATGAATATCCAGCCCAAAAGTGGATGGGTGGCGGTAAGACAAGAGCATCACGTCATGTTTGTTCGCAAGGACGTCTTTCCTCCCGAAGTCGCACGAGAGAAGATGCAACGGGCGATTGAGGCAGGCATTCAGTTTCTCGAAGCGTTTCGGCCCGGGTACCGAGATGGCAGTGGGATCCGAGTTGTTGTCCAGATTAACGGTCAACAGAAAGAAACGGTCATTCCAATGTTCATGGACAATGACAAGAGTACCGCCAATTACAAACGATTTCTGGCTGTATCGAAAATTCTGAACGGTTTCGACACGGATGCATATGAAATACCGAGCAAATGATAACAGCTAATCGGGTAGCGGAGGTAATTAACCCCCAGACCCCTCAACACTCGCCATGCGGGTTCGCAGTGTGCGTATGGAAGTGAGCCTCTGTTTCTTTAGATGCGCATTCGATAGCTCGCAATTCGTTGAAAGAGCGACTGACTTATGTCGACCGAAAATAGAATACTTGACTCTGGACTTGACTCAAGGGTTTATAATATGAAATATGATCTCTTAATCATTGGCGGCGGCTCTGCGGCTTTTGCTGCGGCCCTCAAGGCGGCAGGCATAGGAAACAAGAAAATCGGCATCATTGAATATGGACCTATCGGTGGGACCTGCGTTAATCGAGGTTGCATTCCTTCAAAGAGTCTCCTGAGGGCGGGTGAGATCTTGTACTATGGCACTCGTCCACGCTATAAAGGCATAACCCTCAAAGGCACAATCGACCTTTCAGAGATAGTCAGACAGAAAGACAGTCTTGTAAAAGAACTAAGAAAAAAGAAATACCTCGATATCCTAAGAGCCGTCCCGCAGATCGAGCTTATCAGGGGAAAGGCTGAATTTGTCGCGTCTGATGAGGTCAGGATCGGTAAGAAAAGGATCTCAGCAGAAAAGTTCATCATCGCAACAGGAGCGAGACCGGCTGTTCCTGCTATTCCCGGTATCGAGAAGGTCCCGTCTCTGACGAGCACCGAGGCATTGAATCTGACCAAAATTCCGGGGTCCATCACGATCATCGGCGGGAGGTTTACAGCTCTTGAGTTCGCTCAGATATTCAGGCACTTCGGCTCCGAGGTGACCGTCCTCCAACGGAGCGGCAGGATAGTGCCCGAGGAGGAAGAGGATATTTCGGAGGAAATGAAGAATCTCCTGATAGGGGAGGGAATTAGAGTTTACACAGGCGTGAAGATCATGGGCTTCGATAGGCGGAAGGACAAAATTTATACCCATGCCGAAATTTCAGGAAAGAGCCGTAGGATAGCTTCTGACAGTCTCATGATGGCGACAGGGATAACACCAAACACTGACCTGAATCTTGAAATCGCCGGAGTGAAGTTGGACGATAGGGGTTTTCTCATCGTAAATGATTCCGTGAGGACGACCGCTGACCATATTTGGGCTGCAGGTGATGTGACTGGAAAGATGCCACTTGTTACAGTTGCGGGATACCAGGGCGCTATTGCAGGAGAGAATGCGGTGGCCGGCTCTCAGAAGACAGCGGACTACGTGACAGTACCGCACACGATATTCACTTCACCGCAGATCGCATCAGTGGGTCTGACCGAAAGAGAGGCGGAAGCGAAGTACATCAAGTGCATATGCAGGGAGCTTCCCATGAAGTATGTTCCACGGGCAAAGGCGGTCCATGATACAAGGGGGCTTATCAAGATGGTCGCCGAAGCTGAAACCGGACGTGTTCTTGGCATCCATATCCTTTCGCATGAGGCCTCAGAGGTGATTCACCAGGGCGTTCTGATTTTGAGAAACAGAATGACCGTGCAGGAAGTGGCTGAAAAGATAGACGTATATCCAACAATGAGTGAGATGATCAAGCTTTGCGCGCAAAGCTTTTTCAGAGATATTGAGATGCTCAGTTGTTGCGCTGAGTAGAGAGAGCAAGAATGGAAAAGAGAGAACAGACTTTGAGGAAAAGATTTTATGCGGCGCTCAGCGGTACGTTCATCGTGGCGATATGCTGTTTTACGCCCGTTCTTGTTGTCCTTTTTGCAGTGGTGGGCCTGAGTGCTTTTACGTCCTATCTGGATTATGTGCTCTACCCTGCTTTGGTGATTCTCATAATTCTGACTGTCTATTCTTACCGGCAATGGAAGAAGTCGCAATAGTATAGATTGCAGGAGGTGTTTTGTGAAGATCGAGTGCTATATGTCTGCAGGGTGCGGGGCTGAGGAACTCTTGCGGGCGAATGTGAGGGCAGCCGTCGAAAGGGAAGACGTAGCCGCAGAGGTGATATTCCGCCGCATAACGGATAAAGAGGCTTCTGCGCTTGAGATCAAAGGTTCGCCCTCTGTGCTCATTAATGGCGTGGACATCGAACCGCAGGAGATGGCGGGATTTTCCTGAAGGATGTTCACTGACGAGTCAGGCAGACTCATGAACGTACCGTCAGTCGAGATGTTGAGAAGAGCAATACGGAAACATTAGCAACCTTTATTAGCACATCCCCTGTCCTTCGGGGAGATCATATGCTGAGATCCTATTTCTCCAAGTCTTTCTTCTTATCCTCAAACTCCTCTTTGTTTATCTCTCCATGGGCGTACCTTTTCTTGAGAATCTCGATCGCCGAATCATCATGACCCTTGTTGCGCGAACCGGAGCCAGTAGACGTTATAATCCATCTGATAAGAAGAACAACAGCCACAATTACAACGATCCAAAATACGAACATGAAGAAAAAACCCGGCCAGCCCATTCCAAATCCCCAGCCCATCATTCCGGGTCCCATCACTCCCGGTTCGTGAGCATCAGCGGAAGTGATCGTCATCAAAGAAAGTATCGCGGTCAAGAAACCCAATAGCTTTTCCATTGTATTCTCCTTCACTAACGTTTGCGCGACGGCTCAAGCCCACCGATATGAGGCCTACACGTCAAACCCTAAAAAAAGGACCTACGTCGCCCTTGCATAATCTATCATCCCCTGGAAATCTACGACAACTGCAGGCTCGTCACCGACCACCCAGGCATCATGGCCCGAGGGGAGCAGGGATACATCGCCAGGCCGACACTCAAACTCTGTTCCGTCATCCATGAGAATCTTCAGCACGCCGGACAGGTGATACTGGAAGTGCGGCGCTTCGCAGCTCTTTGTCTTGGCAAGAGGCTGAACCGAGGTCGCCCACCTCCAGCCGGGCTCGAAGATAGCCCGACCAATGGTCGCACCGCCGATCTTTATGAGTTCGAGTCGCCCCTTCGGAAATTCTCGGACTTCATCCGGGTTCCCAAAGCTTTTCAGTTCTGCCTGTTCCATATTGCGCCTCCTCTTCCCTTGCTCTCAGAATGCTGGCTTATCTCAACTATATAATAAATTCTATCACAAAATAACTTCAATGATTCACTCAACCTTCACCATAAAATCGAGAAGTATCACTTTTCCTCGCTGCTGAATCTGGCTGAAAATATTGTATGTGCCCCTTTTCGGAAATACCACATCAGATTCGATTTCGGGTCCGACTTTCTCCCTGACTGTTCCAATGCTATTGTCTGAGCGGGAATGGTCATGTGATGCCCCCGGAACATCTCCATGAGCATGAATGAAACCGTTCAGGTCCGTCATAACAACGGCAAGATGCATGGGTGCACCGAGGTACTGCTCAAGATCCTTTACCGGCTCGCCGTTTCTTGTTATCGCATAACGCAATAAGTTTTTCTCTCCTGCGCGTAACTTCTCAGGAATGCTCTTTAGCGATACATCATATCCACCAAAGGACTTTCTCTGGGTAAAATCCCTTTTTATTGATGCCATCTTCGGTATTCCATCCACGGTTACATGAAACTGTTTCGAGACATGGGTGCCCTCTGCCGCTGTGTCAACCGCGACAAGATACCGGCCTGCCTTGGGGAATGCATATCGTACCGAGTACCGGGCATTCTTCATCATCTCGTCAGTAATCGGCCCAAAATCCTCGGGATGGATATGGGCAAAAGAACTTAAATCTTCGCTGATAATGATTACGTGAAGAATCCGTTCATGAGAAATAGTCAGGTTTTCAGCAGGCCTTCCTTTCCCGTCCGTTATACGGAAGGTGATCGCCACCTCGTTTTGCGCTGTCCAGGGAGCAGCACCCTTCTCTATCTGAATGAGGAATGATGAGAGCTCTTCGACTTTGTCGGAATGCATGTCGTTCATCTGTCCGTGATGAGAGTCATGATGACCGGGTTCACCGGCAAACGTGCCTGCTCCCGGCAAAAAAAGACAGGACACCAAAGCAATGACAAAACAGAATATTTTTCCAACTGCAGATTTCATCGCACACCTCATATCTGAAAATGGAGAACTGCAAAGCAGTTTATGGTCAGTTTAGTTGTGCTGCCCACCGCATGCGTGAACTCGGCAAGCCGGGTAGCTGTATTGATTCCATAATGAAAGGGGGTTTTTCTGAATGATGTTCTGCTCATTTTTCTATAAATCGCCCATATATCGCTTTAGCTGCAAGGGGAAACAAGGCAAGCAACCCAAAAGACAATATGACGCCGGGCGACAGGATATCGTCTGACGAGTTCATCGACTGAAGCCTGCTTCCGGCATTGACAAAGATAAATGAGACAGGCAGCATGCCAAGCTGTGATACCCAATAGAACGTGAATAGCGGCATTCTGGTGAGGCCTGCAGCCATATTTACCAAAAAGAACGGAAACAGCGGCACGAGTCTCAGGATAAAAAGATAGTAAGGCCCATTTTTCTCCAACGCAGAGTTGATGGCCGCAACTCTCTTTTGAAAAACAGCTTCAACCCAGTCCTTCAGAAAATATCGAACAACTATACAGCCGAGCAGCGCGCCTATGGTGCTTGCAAACGAGACGACCACAGTACCTGCAAACAGTCCAAAAACAGCACCACCTGCTATGCTCAATATCTCTGCTCCTGGCAGTGATAGAGCGGCAATCAAAATATACAACGCCATAAAAACAAAAATCACTGTAGCCGGCTGCTTCTGAAATAGGTGAGCAAGGTTCCCCTGAAGTGCCTTGAGATTGGCAAAGGTGAGATAATCTCCAGCACCGTAGGCCCAGAAAAGGGCTATTACGCCAATCAGGATAAATAGAAATAAAGCCTTCAGTGCACGCGGTCCTCTAATACTCATAACCTGAAAGACTGCAGATTCATCATTTTGCCGTGTTACAGGGAGAGTTTGTCTACCGCATTGTGTGCCTGTATGCCATGGATCAGGGACGCGCCCCCCCTGACTGCAGAAGCTACATGCACAGCCTCAGTTATGTGCTCCAGGCTCATGCCCTCCTCAAGGCAGCTCTTGGTATATGCATCAATGCAGTAAGGGCACTGGATGGCGTGAGCAACCGCCAGCCCAATTAATACTTTTTCTCTTTTACTAAGCACCCCCGGCTGGAGGGCGGCAGTGTACCAGCTCATGAATTTCTTGAAAAGCTCAGGACTGCATTTACCAATCTCACCGAAACGGTCGAGGTCTTCACTATTGTAATACTCGGTCATATTTTCTTCTCCTCACGCCAGTAATGGGACATCTCATTTAAACACTTCTATAAAATCAATATATGAAACTGATTTTTCGCCGGTATTGTCTGAATCATTCATAATCGCGAGGCTCGCAGTTGATGGAGGGAGAGTGCCAAAGACCTCCTTATAGTCCTCCACAATATTGACTTCCTCCGGCCTCCATTTCCCGACATTGTCGCCGCCGGCCTCCAATATCAACATCTTTGATTCTTCGGCAAAAGGATTTGTAATAATACGCCTGTCATGTTTTCTGCTTTCCCATATATAGGTCAGGCTGCTGTGTGGGGGGTATTCCCCATAAATTGCCTTTGCAAGTCCATACCTTATTCGCTGGCCAAGAGAGGCTTTATCGGGATCATATTTGAAAATGACATATACTCTAATCGGATAATCGTCCCCTGATTTTTCTTCGGCATTTCCCTTTATGTAGACATTGCTTATCTTCCAGAGCCACTTTATCCTTGGATATGCAGAAACATTGAATTCCTTCTTCAGAATCAGTCCTGACGCAGATGCATTACTCTCAGCTCTGAGATAGCTCCTGTCGCCATCTTTTTCTATGGTATACTCCGTATGTTTTTTAATCTTAGGAAAGAACAGCGGCCTCCAGTTGTGGAGATCGTTGAAATCTTCCCGTAAAAATACTCCATCATCCTGAGCATAAAGATTGATACAGCTCAGCAAAATAAGTAATAACGAACCTGCCGCGATAAACCAACTTATTACAGCAAAATCCCGCTTTTTCACTCAGCAGCATGCCCCTCCGCTGCATCCACTATCGGCATTTTCCGCTTTCGCAGAGGCAGGCGCACAATCAAAGGGTCCATAGTGAGTCTTTCTATCGCCCACAATCCGAAAATGTTCGAAGAACCTGGTATTTTGAAGCATGGATGCCGTATTGCCACACACGAGCATTGGCTTGCCGGCAATAAATCTATGGTGATCATCCAGATCGAAGAAATGGGGACTTCCCGGCATCGTTCCCTTGTAGATTGCTACCTGTCCGTAGTCCTCGCAGATGTCCTCAAGGTCGCTCAGCTTAAACGCTCGTATGGTCATCGAATAAAAATCGACCATCCCTATCTTCTCACTGATCTGAGGATTATCAATGGCTATTCTTCGCTTTGAGACCACCCGATAATCCGTGCATCCGATGTCGCGTAAGAGCCGCCGAAAGTCTTCGATGTACATCGCACCGGCCAGGCACTCTCCCCGAAGCACCTGATCGTCTTTAAGCTGGTCAGGAATTCTTCTGCCTGCAAACACGTCCGAGAAATAGAGCTCTCCGCCCGGTTTCAGTACTCTGAAGATTTCACTGAAGACCGCAGCTTTATCCGGAGAAAGGTTGATGACACAGTTGGAGATCACTACATCAACGGAATTATCCTCAATGTCAGCAGTCTGAAGGTCCTCAATATATCCGCATTTAAAGTCGACATTCGGCCTGTCGTATCCAAATCTCTTCATCTGGGATTCGACATGTCTTCGTCCCACCTCAAGCTGCTCCTCGGTCATATCGACACCTATAACAAAGCCCTGATCTCCGACAAGTCTGGATACGATATAAACGTCCCTGCCGGTCCCACACCCCAGATCCAGAACCGTAGCCGAATTGAGGAGCGGTGGGATTGGCGAGCCACAACCGTAGAAGCGATCGAGTATTTCCTTGTCAATGTGGCTAAGGGCCTCTTTTACCTCCGCCGGTATACCTTCATCCGTGCAACAGCAGGCACTTGTTTGAAGATCTTTTGTTCCACCGAGGATCTTCCCGTAGTATTCTCTCAGATTATCATGTGTTTTCGAATCAGTTTTCATTTATATCTCCTTGATAGTTTAATTGCATTTGCACATACCCGTATTTTTCTTGCTTTTCATCAGCGGCTCAATAAGTCCTGTAAACACCAGCGAAGCAATACCGGCTCCTAAAATCGGTCCCCCAACGTAGACAGCGAGCGATCCGTACCAACCATTGGCAAGAGCTGCCCTGTCCCATCCCAGAAGCATTGAGAAAAGCCTTGGGGAAAGGTCCCGTGCCGGATTGAGACCGGTCTGTGTAAGGGGAGCTGTCACCGAAATTATAAGAGCAACAGTCAATCCTATGAAAAGCGGGGCCATCATATCATCAGGTCTTCCCAGATTGCAGCCTTCAGTCAGAGTAAATATCAAGAATACAAGGATAAAAGTACCGATGCCTTCCGTAATTACAGCAGTAAGCGTACTAACCGATGCAGCCGCTCCTGCGCCTGGATTAGGATAGAACTCTCCGAACATCATCGCTGTCTTAACCGATTCAGTCCCTCCTCTTACAATTCCGTGAATCTCCTCGAAACGCGCAATAGATTCGCCAAATATGAGATAGAGCACCGCAGCGGCGAAAAACGCTCCGGCAAACTGGGCGATGATGTAGACTGGCAGCCTCCGGGCTGACATCCTTCCCCCTATTACCATAGCAATGCTGACAGCAGGGTTCAGGTGTGCGCAGGAGAGATGTCGTGTTGCGTAAATCGCTATGGTGACACCAATTCCCCAAACAGCCGCTACCTGAAAAAGGCCCACATGAGAGGAGAACATTACAGTGACGGCAACTGAGCTGCATCCGAAAAAGACCAGCAGGAAGGTGCCGATAAATTCACCCGCAAAATCATGCTTATATGTCAATGGGTACCTCCCAATATTATCCAATATATAATCGAATATACGTAACAATTTAATAATTGTGAACTGAGGTGGGAGAACATTGCGCTGCTCTCCCACCTGAATCAGCTTTAATATCCTGCAGCTTTTTTGTCCATCTTCTTGCCCAACGACTTGATATAGGCCACTAAGTCCGTCATCTTTTCAGACTTCGAATCAATAGCTTTACCCTTGCTGGCGTTTTCAATGCAGAAATTCACAGCCTCTTCGATACTTTTCTGTGTTTTTCCCATAATCTTAAACTCTTTTTTTGCGCCGGCTTTCTCCAGTCCCTTTCCATCAGGATGACACGCACTGCAGGCCTTCTCGCCGCCGAATGCCTTCGGATCAGTGAAAAGATTCTTCCCCTTTCCCGCATCCCCCGCTGCGAATGCAACAGAGAATATCAATCCAACAACTGTCAGAGTGATCAACATCATTCTTGTGATCTTCATTCTTTCTCACCTCCTTTCCATGAAATCTCACTTACACCAGCACCACCGGATCATTTCGGCCACAAGTGCAGTCCATCCGGTTTGGTGACTCGCTCCAAGACCCTCGCAGGTATCACCGTGAAAATACTCATTGAAGAGAACCAGATCCCTGAAGTGCGGATCGTTACGATATTTTTCTTTTTCGCCGTGAACAGGTCTTTTCCCATCTGCACCCAGCATAAAGATTCCTGATATTCTCTGCGAGAGCTTCTGGGCAACATCCATGAGGTTCAGGAAGTTGCCGGACGCAGTCGGGAACTCAACTTTCAGTGATTCGCCATAGTAGCTGTAGTATTTCTTCAGGGATTCTATGAAAAGATAATTTATCGGAATCCATATTGGGCCTCTCCAATTTGAGTTGCCGCCAAAGAGATTGGTTGTCGATTCCGCGGGTTCATAATCCACTCTATATTCATTTCCATTGACCTTCAGAACAAAGGGATTGTCTTTATGATATCTGGAAATGGATCTGATGCCACCGGAAGCAAGGAATTCATTTTCATCAAGCATCCTCTGCAGTATTCTAACCAGTCGGTGCTTCGGTATCAGCGAAAGCAAAATATCCCTGTCTTCAGCAAGTTCCTCGATCGGCCGGTATTTACCAAGCTCAGTCCGGTTGTTTCTGAACCAGAGAAGTCTTTTTCTGAACCCTTTCAGTCGGTTAAAGAGGTCTTTGTTTATCACGGAAACAGCGAGCACGGAAGTAAGACCCACAAGCGATCTTACCCTTAAAGGAATAGTGGTTCCGTTCGGAAGATGGAGGGAGTCGTAGTAAAACCCGTCTTCTTCATGCCAGAGACCGCTCTCCCCAAGCGTATTCAGGGATTCAGCGATATGGATGAAATGCTCGAAGAACTTTGAAGCGACATCCTCATACGCCGGGTCCTCCTGCGCAATTTCGAGGGCCATGTCCATGAGATTCAGGGCATACATCGCCATCCAGCTTGTTCCGTCTGCCTGCTCGATATGTCCGCCGGTCGGCAGTGTACTGCTTCTGTCAAAGATGCCGATATTGTCCAGACCGAGAAATCCGCCCTGAAATATGTTATGTCCTTCGGAATCCTTTCTGTTGACCCACCAGGTGAAATTAAGCAGGAGTTTCTGAAACACCCTTTTGAGGAAAACAATGTCCCCTTTGCCGGAATTTTTCTTGTCGAGTTCATATGTCTTGAGGGAGGCCCATGCATGGACAGGCGGGTTCACATCGCTGAAATTCCATTCATAGGCAGGGAGCTGCCCGTTGGGGTGCATGTACCACTCCCTCAGAAATAAGATCAGCTGTTTCTTGGCGTAATCAGGATCGATCACCGCAAGGGGGACACAGTGAAAGGCCAGATCCCACGAGGCATACCAGGGATATTCCCATTTGTCAGGCATTGATATAATGTCCCTGTTGAAAAGGTATGGCCAGTCGTGGTTACGTCCCTGCTTTCTTGCAGCAGGAGGCACGGGTTGCCCCTTGTCCCCGCTTAGCCAGGTCTCTATCTCATAGTTGTAATACTGCTTGCTCCAGAGCAGACCGGCAAAAGCCTGCCTCTGAACCTGAAGAACATCGCTTACCGGCTCATCTGGAGACACAACTGCATAAAATTCATCGGCCTCGGCGATTCTCTGGCTGAATATCTCAGAGAAAATGCCCTTAAAAGGCTCATCGAGTTTCTTTTCGGAAAGTCGCAGTCGTACGGAAGCAGACGCTCCAGCCTGTATACGGAAACGATAAACCACTGCGCTCTTGGTGCCGGAATTCTTATCTTCCAACAGGTTGTCCTTTCCTCCGGCGATCACATCGTGGAAAGCATCTTTCACAAAAGGAGAAGCGTTCGGAACATTAAAAAGCCTTGCTGCATTCGTCTCATTTTCGGTAAAGAGCACCTCCCTGCCGCCATCGCAATGGAGATAGCATATCCCTGAATGTTCATGTTCCGCTTCCAGCACAGCATCCTGACCTTCATCCGAGATAAGCCTCAGCTGGGGTCTCTTTTTTACTTTTCCAAATGACCAGGTATTTCTGAACCAGATGGTCGGCAGCACAGCGATGTCAGCAGCTTCTTCAGCGCGGTTGAAGATTTCAATCCGAATCAGGATATCGTCAGGTTCGGCCTTTGCATATTCGACAAAGACATCAAAATATTTGTTCTGATCAAAGATACCGGTGTCAGCCAGCTCATACTCAGGGGCTTTGCGGGAGCGTTTCCGGTTTTCTTCAACAATTTTACGGTATGGAAACTCTCCCTGCGGATACTTGTAGAGATATTTCATGTACGAGTGAGTCGGAACATTATCAAGGTAGTAATAAAGCTCCTTGACGTCCTCACCGTGGTTTCCCTCAAAAGCGCTTAAACCGAAGAGTCGCTCTTTGAGAATAGGGTCTTTGCCGTTCCAGAGGGCAATGCTGAAGCAGAGATTCTGCTGAATGTCGGATATACCTGCGAGACCGTCTTCTCCCCACCGATAGGCCCGCGACCGTGCATGATCAAAGGGGAAATAATTCCATGCATCGCCATTTGGACTATAGTCTTCGCGGACTGTGCCCCACTGTCGCTCGCTCAGATAAGGACCCCATTTTTTCCAGAAGACCTGGTGATTGGTATTCTCTTCAAGCCTTTTTCCTTCAGCTGTCACTTTTCCATGTCCTCTTCTCTATCTATTAGGCAGGCGACCGCCTGCTATGCAATTGAGCCTGTTCAGGTAGATCCCTGCCCGGCAGTGCAGCCGTAACAGTGATCACCTACGTGTATCTCCCTGCCCAAAAGACGTTCAAGGTCAAATTCCTGAATGTGCTGGGGACAGGAATCGTGCATATGAAGATCAAGCACCTGGTTGAAATCGCAATCATAAAGAGCGCCATCCCATCCGACACTTATGAGGTGCCTGCACATAAGTCCATTCAGCGTTGCGGGGTTAAATGCCTGCTCAAGCTTCTCCAGGTAGCTATCAAGAGTTCCTGTCTTTTCGAGATGATTTCTGAACCTGCCGACCGGCATATTAGAAAAAACAAAGAGATGGTTAAAAGAAATTTCGTGCCGCGCTCCAAGCTCCCGTCGGTACTCGTCTTCAAGACACTTCTGTTCAGGGGCGAGAAAGGCTCCCGAGGGGTTAAAAACGAGGTTCAACTTTCTCATGCCTGAGCCGTTTCCGTATCCCAATCCGTTGAGCACCTGAATTGCCTTGATGCTTTTTTCAAAAGCCCCATTTCCTCTTACCCTGTCAACGCTGCTGTCAAGGTAATACGGAAGAGATGCTGATATTTCTATGTTATGCTCACGGTAGAATTCAGGCAGGTAATCAAACCCCTTCTCAAAGAAGATGGTAAGATTTGAACGAACAATAACATGGCAGCCAACCCGCTTTGCCTCCGTTACAAAGTAGGTGAAATGCGGATTCATCTCAGGAGCGCCGCCTGTGAGGTCAAGCGTCTGAATATTGTACTTTCCTATCACGTCAAGAATCTGATCAACGGTATCCTTTTTCATAACTTCCGGCCTGTTCGGTCCGGCTGCTACATGGCAATGCTTGCAGGACATGTTGCATGTATAGCCCACGTTGACCTGGAGGCTTTGCAGCCCAGCTGATATCAGAGGGGCCTTCATTACCTCATACACTTTATTCTTAAATTCCATAGTCATGTTTTTTCAGCTCTGACAAACTCTTTCATATCCGCTTTCATTTTAATCCATTCAACTCCCACAGGTAATCAAAGTAATTCACCGTGTATTTCTGCGTGTCGATATATCTTCTCTCATCCGCCTTAAGAAAGGGGGATATGATATCAACGGCACTGAGCGCACCTTCAGGAAAAGTCTTACTGTCGAATTTGAAGATCTGGGAAAAATAGACGGTATTGTTTTTAGTATCAATCAGAATGCCTTTTTTCGTATTACTCAGAAATCTGCGGGCCTGGTCTTCCAATTGTTCCTTGAGACGGGCGCCGACATAGACCTCTTTTCTCATGTCGGGACAGCTGAGAGATGCGCAGACAATAGCATAATGTGCCATGCGAGCCCTAAATGTGCCCATGAGAATACCGTGTTCGATTTCATCCAGACTGTATTCCCTGCCACCGATGTTCAAGACATTCTTTTTCCATGGGTTTTTCAGTAGATTGATCTTCGTGCTCCTTATGCTGTCAACCGGGTAATGGTCCAGAATCATCTTAACCGCGCCGATATTATAGGCGTTGATCCAGAAAGCAATCCTGTCTAAATGGGAAGATATAGTTTCAGGATTAAAGGAGCTCAATTGTCTAAGAATAAATGCATAATCGGACGACGAGGACGTGGACTCTTGATGAAGACCAGCATAGTCGACTGCGCTAATTGTTATTCCACTGATCGTTTTTCCTTCCTGCACGTAATTGTTCAGGAGCCTCTGGTACTGCTCTCCATCAAAAGGCGACGCGTTTGCCATTGCCGACATGACGGAAATAATAAAAACCACCAAACCGATATTCATGCTTCTATTCACGATTTGACCTCCATCTTTTCTTGCTTAAATTATAAAGCACAAACATTGCTTTTGCATGTAATAGAGCTTACAATATAGGCCATTAGGATAAGCACTTTATATAGAAGGCTCCTCCTCGCGCAAGCTGGGGGGAATAATGCTCTTGGAGGAATTAGACGAACAGTGATAGGGTCAAAAGCATGACACAGGAAAAATCAAAGCTCTGGTATCTTCGCAACCTCGAAATATGTGCTCAAATGGGAGATGCCGGACACACGTTGATTCACGATAATTCCGACATGAAAGATATAAAAAAAGGCGAATCTCTATATATGCAGGGGTCTGCGGATCGGAATATCTACATATTAAAAACTGGCACGGTAAAAATGACTAAGCTGTCACCGCAGGGGAAAGAGATTATCCTCGATATCGTTAATAAAGGTTCAATTTTTGGGGAGATGACCTATACAGAGCCAAGAGAGCGCAACGAATCTGCAGTAGCCATGGAAGACAGCGTAATCTGCATCATCTCGAAACAGAATTTCGATAAACTGCTGGATATGATCCCGGGGCTCTCGATACAGTTCACCAAGATATTCGGAAAAAGAAGATGGAAGATTGAAAACAGGTTGTTCGACCTTCTTTATAGCACCGTAGAGCAGAGGCTTGCGAAGACCCTGTTGAATCTTCTCGATGAGCATTCAGTCCCGCATGATCATGGGAAGCGCCTTACAATCAAGCTTACACATCAGGATTTCGCCGACCTCATTGCATCGACACGCGAAACAGTAACTGCCACCCTGAACACATTGAGGGAACGCGAGTTGATTAATTATGAGGGAAGACATATTGTTGTCACTAATGCTGCGAAACTTAGGAATCTGGCGGAACAGCAGTAAATCTCACATCTTCACTCCGATGCTTGATCAATTTTAGATCAAGGACAATCTCGACATCCAGTCAAAGCATAGTGTCACCTTTGCCAGCGATTGGCCAATACAATTCCTTGCGTATCAGTTAAGCAGAAAACACTGCGGGTCCTCCGCAAGGTAACTGCCCTCGCCCTGTGACTGGGAGAAAGCATAGGCTATTGCCCTGCATCCTCTGCAGGCAGACCACTTTGAGCAGGTACCGCATCTGCCCTGATATTGGGTCTTGTCCCGTAATGCCCTTAACGTTTCTGATGTTGCCCAGATCTCTCTCAGGGAGTCCTCCTTTACATTGCCGATTGGCAGAGGCATCCTCCTGCAGGGCGTGATAGTACCGTCCGGGAGTATCGTCAGGCCGGACACTCCTGCCGCGCATCCTCCTGAGGGCAGAGGATCAGCAGCATCTCCGGCGGGATTTCTGAACTGCGATGCAACCGGGTCACCGGTCACGATTTTCAGCCCCGGTATATGCAAAGAAAATATTTTATGGTATATCTGTTCCACAGCCTCGTTCGTCAGCATCCTGCCGAGCAATATTGCACCGCTTCCCGACGGCACAAGCCTCGAAAAGCCGACCCGCTGCGCGCCGGTTGAAGATGCGAGATCTATCACGTCCATGAAACAGTCTGCGTTCAGTTCAGAGAGGGTTGTATTCAAGGTCAGTTCGATCCCGGCATCGAGGATATTCCGTATGCCCTTGAGCGATGAGGCGAAGCTTCCTGCACCACGGATGCTGTCATGCACTTCCTCAGACCCCTCGATGCTTATCTGCACGCCTTTTACCCCGATCGCGGCGAGTCTGGCGGACAGCTCGCGGGTTATCAATGTCCCGTTCGAAAGCATATAGGTATCAATCGCGTTCTTTCTTAATTCTTCCAGGACCTCGAAAAGATCCGACCGCAGGAACGGTTCACCTCCGGTTACCGTAAAGCTCGAAGAAAGGTCGATCGCATATGCCTGCCTCCAGTCGTCAAGCATGCAGGACACTTCATCTATCAATAAGACTATTTCGGCCAAAGACATCTCTTTTGGCCTGTCTTCGGTCTGATAGCAATGTTTGCATTTGAGATTGCACCGTTCGGTAAGGTGCAGCTGGATAAAGAACTCGAAAGGATCAATTACCGGCATATCATTTCCCTGGCTTATTATTTGATCGCGAAGACAGTTTCAGCGCTCCTGCGAAAAAGGCAGATATGAAAGCGTGCACAGGAACAACTGGCAACGGCCTTTCATATCTGCCCGGGCACCTTGTTGCCTGACCGGCAACGTCAGCTCTTTCAACCCTTTCACTTGTGACATACCTTGCCAGGATTTTCTTTGGTCGCCTTCTTGAGATTATCCCAGTAAGTGGCCTCCTGAGCGAGGGCTTCTTTGGACAGTGTCTTTTTCATCCTTCTTCACCTCCCTTCTTCCTATGGATAGAGAATTACAGATAGATCGGCTCTATGATTTAATCTTATCATGTTAATTATGCATGTCAATACAAAGAGACATTGTGAAATAATGTCAAGCCTCGGTTACAAAGCTTGCAGGAATTACCCTGACGCATATTGTCTAATAGTAATCCTGCTTACATCTTCTGACAACGAATTAAATGATAATTAATCATCAGGGATAATGTTACTAATGGAAGAATCTTTGTATTGTGAATCGTATTTGCAGTGTTTACAATACTCTTATTACAAACGTCTCTTACAATAGAGACTATTAAAGTCTGGAGATTAAGGACATGACTACAGAAAAAACGAAGCTCTGGTATCTGAAGAACCTCGACATGTTCAGTCATCTGCGTGATGAGGAACATAATATGATCGAGAAATACATGGAGATGAAAGAGATAAAAAAAGGAGATACCTTGTATCTGCAGGGGGCAGCTGATAAAAATATTTACCTCCTGAAAAAAGGCGCGGTGAAGATCACCAAGCTCACACCACAGGGGAAAGAGCTTATCCTCGATATTGTGAAGGGAGGCTCGATCTTCGGCGAAATGACCTATACAGATCCGAGAGAGCGTGATGAGTGCGCCGAGGTTATCGAGGATGGGCTGATCTGCACTATAAAAAAAGAGAGCTTCGATAAGCTGCTTGAGATGGTGCCAGGGTTGTCGATTCGGCTCACAAAAATGATCGGCCTCCGACGCTGGAAAATAGAGAACAAACTGCTTGATCTTCTTTTTTGTACGGTCGAGCAAAGGATAGTCAAAACAATTGTGAACCTTCTCGATGATTTTGGAGTCCCGCACAGCGGAGGCTATCTGCTAAAGATCAAGCTGACACACAAGGATTTCGCAGATTTGATCGCATCCACGCGGGAAACCGTTACTGCCGCACTTAACAGGCTCAAAGACGGAGGATATATCGATTTTGAAGGAAAGTATCTTACTATCAGCAACCTGGAGAAGCTGAAGGGGCTCCTTGACTGATAGCTACAGCAAGGCTAACGTAAGGAGTATGCGTGGGATATGAAGATCGTTCCTGCAATTTTGACCGAGTCCGGTGATGAATGCGTAAATCTCATGCGCCTCGCGCAGTCCTTTGCTGACTTCATCCAGATAGACATCATGGATGGCCTCTTTGTATCGACAAGAAGTTTTCCCCCTGAAACCCTCAATGGTATGCCGACATCAATATTCTTTGAACTGCATCTTATGGTAAAAGACCCAATGTCAGTGGTGCAGAGTTTGAACAATAGACATATCAAAAAAATAATATTCCACGCGGAAACCCTGAACAATTATCAGCCGATAATTGTTCAGATAAGAAGCATGGGAATCTCTCCGGGCATCGCTGTCAAGCCTGAAACCGAGTTAAACAGGTTCATTCGCTCGGCTCCTCTGCTCGATACCATCTTTTTTCTTACTGTTGACCCTGGCAATTACGGTAGCCCCTTTAGGCCTGAAGTACTCAATAAGATATCTCGGGCACGAAAGCTATTTCCTGCAGCAGAAATCGGGGTTGACGGCGCTGTTTCGCTCGATAATATAAGATCTTTTGTTGATATTGGGGTTGATTATGCCTGCGTGGGAAGCAGAATATTTCGAAGTGAATCTCCCAAAGCAAGCTATCTGCAATTTATCCGAAAGCTGAAAGAAATCGAGGTGCAAAATGAATTTTGAAGAGCGTTGCATCACAACGATCAGGATGCTCGCCGTCGATATGGTCCAAAAAGCTGATTCAGGGCACCCTGGTCTTCCCATGGGCGCTGCTGCCATGGCATATGTGCTATGGACAAGATTTCTCCAGCATAACCCGGCGAGCCCTTCATGGGCAGACAGGGATCGCTTTGTATTGTCTGCGGGCCATGGCTCCGCCCTGCTCTATTCGCTACTGCATCTCACCGGATACGATCTGTCTCTGGATGAACTCAAACGATTTCGTCAGTGGGGGAGCAAGACCCCGGGGCATCCCGAATATCGTGTCACTCCCGGTGTGGAATGTACGACAGGACCTCTCGGGCAGGGGATTGCAAACGCGGTAGGCCTAGCCATAGCGGAACGTCATCTTGCTGCACGTTTTAACAAACCGGAGCATGAAATCGTCAATCATTTCACCTATATTCTTGTGGGTGATGGCGATCTTATGGAAGGCATTGCCTCTGAAGCGGCTTCTCTCGCCGGGCATCTTAGACTTGGAAAACTTATTTGCTTATACGACAGCAACCGTATCACACTTTCAGCAGAAACAAGATTGCTTTTTACGGAGAATGTAAACAAGCGTTTCGATGCCTACGGTTGGCATGTGCAGATAGTACAGGACGGCAATGACCTATCAGCTGTCGAGCAGGCGATAACCAGTGCACGCATAGAGTCTGATCGGCCTTCCCTTATCACCGTTAAGACCCATATCGGGTATGGGAGTCCGCACAAGCAGGATACCTTTGGTGCTCACGGCTCTCCTCTCGGTCCTGACGAAGTCCGGGATACCAAAAAGAACCTGGATTGGCCTCTTGAGCCTGATTTCTTTATCCCCGAAGATGTTCAGAGATATTTTAGAGATGCTGTGCGAAAAGGAGAAGAGGAAGAGGCGGCATGGGATACTCTTATGCGGTCCTATGAGTCTATATTCCCTGACCTGGCAAAAGAGTGGGAGATGATTATGATCCATGATTTTCCGGAAGGATGGAAGCGAAATATCCCGGTATTTGAGGCTGACAAGAAAGGGATTGCCACACGCGCTGCCGGCGGACAGGTCATGAACAGCATTGCGAAGGATATCCATAATCTCATAGGAGGCTCTGCGGACCTCAATCCCTCGACCAATACCGAGCTGACAGGGAAAGGCAATTTTCAACCGGCAGAAACAGGAGTGGAGCATATTCAGGGAGCAGTATCTGGCCCTTGGGGATATGAAGGCCTAAATATCGCTTTTGGAGTAAGGGAACACGCCATGGGAGGGATCATGAACGGGATAGCCTACCATGGTGGGCTTATCCCCTTTGGCAGCACTTTTCTCGTTTTTTCCGACTATATGAGGCCGTCCATACGCCTTGCCGCCCTTTCGCAACTGCACGTCATTTATGTATTTACCCACGACTCTGTTGCAGTCGGCGAGGATGGTCCAACCCATCAGCCTGTTGAGCATCTTGCAAGCCTCAGGGCAATCCCCGGATTGACTGTGTTAAGACCTGCTGATGCTTCTGAGACCGCTGAATCCTGGAAATTTGCGCTTGATTACCGGGGCGGTCCCGTCGCGATTATCCTCAGCAGGCAGAAACTACCTATTATTGATCGGAAGCAATATGGTCAGGCATCGGGCCTTGAAAAGGGGGCTTATATTCTGGCTGATTCAGAAGAGCATCCTGATATTGTCGTAATGGCCACAGGATCGGAAGTTCATCTCGCCCTGGAAGCTCGTGAAAGGCTTCTCGGTGAGGGCATTCGGGCAAGGGTTGTCAGCATGCCCTCCTGGGAGCTCTTTGAAGAACAAAGCCCTGAATACAGGCAAGCTGTCCTTCCCGAATACGTCCCTAAAGTATCGATTGAGGCAGGTATCACTCAGGGATGGCACAAGTTTATCGGCAATGATGGTATTGCGATAGGCATTGATCATTTTGGCGCATCAGCTCCGGGAGATGTTTTACTGAAGGAAATTGGCTTCACCACTGATGAAGTTGTACGAAAACTAATGGAGCTAACGAAAAGACAGAGGAGCGCATAATGAAAATAGCGATTGGTGCTGACCACGGCGGATTCAGTCTGAAAAATATTGCAGTGCCTTTTCTGAAAGAGCTTGGCCACGATGTGTTCGATGTCGGCACTGATAGTGGGGCTCCTGTTGATTATCCGGATTACGCCCGGGCCGTATCTATGGAAATTCTGGGGAAGAGGGTTGAAAGAGGCATACTCATCTGCGGCAGCGGAGTGGGCGCCTGCGTCGCGGCCAACAAGTTTCCTGGAATACGAGCAGCTCTTTGTCACGACTCTTTCTCTGCCAGACAGGGGGTGGAAGACGACAATGTAAACGTTCTTTGCCTCGGTGCAAGGATCATCGGCCCCGAGCTTGCCAAGGATATCGTAAAGATATGGCTTGCTGCCACTTTTTCGGGGGCAGAACGGCATGTGCGAAGACTGGCGAAAGTGGATGAAATTGAAAAAGAATTCACGGTAAATTCAGAAAGAGGTGACGGCCATGGTCAATAATCCCCTGCGCGAACTTGGAGAACTTGGGCAAAGTGTCTGGCTCGACAACCTGAGCAGAAAACTCATTACGTCCGGCAGGTTAAATCAGTTTATTGTAGAAGATGGACTCAGAGGGATAACCACAAATCCGACAATATTCCAGAAAGCTATATCCGGAAGCGCTGACTATGACGGCCTGATCAAAGGGCTTCTGGAGCGCGGAATTACAAACGAAAAGGAGTTGTTTCTCAGTCTCGCCATGCGTGATGTGTCGGATGCAGCAGATATGCTGTTGCCGATCTATGAAGAGACTGGAGGACGGGACGGATACGTGAGCATCGAGGTGTCTCCTGATCTTGCCTATGCCCCTGATAAAACTATACAGGAAGCAGAATATCTTTATGCCACAATCGGACGGAAGAATATTCTTGTCAAGGTTCCGGCCACAAGCGTCTGCATCCCCGCTATCGAATACCTCATCGGCCAGGGCATCAATGTAAACGTGACGCTTCTTTTTTCGGTGGCACGCTATGAAGAAGTTGCAGAAGCATATATAAGAGGTCTTGAGAAGAGAGCGGGGGAAAACCAGCCGATCAATATGATCGCATCAGTTGCCAGCTTCTTTGTAAGCAGGGTAGACACATTGATTGACAGACTCCTGATGGAAGGAACTATGGCAGAAACATCAAACACAAGAAAAGAGGATTTCCAGCGCCTCATGGGAAGAGCTGCGGTTGCCAATGCCATAACCGCTTATGGTCGCTACCAGGATATTTTCTCCTCCAAACGCTTTCAGTCCCTGCAGCGTGAGGGAGCAGCGACTCAGCGGGTGCTCTGGGCAAGCACAGGTACGAAGAATCCGGACTACAGCGATGTTAAATACGCAGAGGAGTTAATCGCCCCTGATACGGTCAATACTATGCCCGAATCACTGATGGAGGCTTTCAGAAATCACGGCAGGCCTGTGACTGCCATACGGGGAGACATTGCCGGACAGCCTGACCCTCTCATCACTGAACTACGGGATGCAGGCATAGACATTGAGCTGATTGCCGCGGAACTCGAAAATGAGGGAGTAAAGCTCTTTGCAGACTCTTTCTCGTCAGTTCTGAGCGAAGTTGCCAAAAAAAGAGATATTCTATTATCTAAACAGTGACTTATACCAGGGAGGAACTATGAAAATTGGAATGGTCGGACTTGGAAAGATGGGAATGAATATGGCCCGACGTCTGATTCAGAACGGGCAGGAGGTTGTAGCATTCAATAGGTCTCCGGAAAAAGTAGACGAGATAGTGAAAGAGGGGGCAATAGGCGCCTATACCCTCAAAGAAATGCTTAATAAGCTTACGGCTCCCCGCATAGTTTGGCTTATGCTTCCGGCAGGAAAGCCGGTTGACGATGCGATTGAAAATCTCAAGCCATTGCTTGAAGAAGGAGATATTATTGTCGACGGCGGCAACAGCTTCTATAAAGATGATATCAGGCATGAGGAGTCGCTCAGGGCAGAGGGCATTCACTACCTTGACGCAGGAGTAAGCGGTGGAATCTGGGGCCTGAAAATCGGTTATTGCCTGATGATCGGAGGAGAAGAGGAAGCATATGAAAAACTTGCCCCGATATTTACAGCTCTTGCGCCAGAGGACGGCTATCTCTATTGCGGACCGGCAGGCGCGGGTCACTTTGTCAAGATGATACATAACGGTATCGAATACGGCATGATGGCTGCCTATGGGGAAGGTTTTGATATACTGAACGCCTCACCTTACGGAAACACGCTTGATTTCGGAGCGGTCGCCCACCTCTGGAACCAGGGAAGTGTCGTACGGTCGTGGCTGCTTGAGTTAGCAGAAGATGCCTTCAAAAAAGACGGTAAGCTTAATATGATCGAGGGTTTTGTCGAGGATTCAGGTGAGGGAAGATGGACTGTCCAGCAGGCAATTGATTTTGCGGTGCCCGCCCCGGTAATCACTGCATCCCTTTTTCAGAGGTTCCGTTCGCGCCAGGATAATTCATTTTCGGACAGGCTTCTTGCAGCTTTGAGAAATGAGTTTGGGGGCCATGCCGTACAAAAAAAGGGGGAATAACCATGACAGAAGGGCATCTTTTTGACATGGCAGGGAATGTTTCAGGCAAAATTATTTCCAGCTCTGACTCCCACTGTAATATTGATATCCCTTCCCCCTGTGCTGTGGTTATATTCGGGGCTTCAGGTGATCTCACCAAAAGGAAGATAATCCCATCGCTCTATCGGCTCTTTGCGATTAATCTGCTTCCGGATCCCTTCTTTGTAATTGGAACTGCCCGAACTCAGCTCGGTGACAACGACTTCAGAGAATCGATGAGGGAAGCAGTAAAAGAAGCTGTCCCCAAGGACTTCTCAGAGAGCTCCTGGCTGACTTTTTCTGAAATGCTTCATTATCACCGCGTCGAATACGACGTGCAGTATACCTATGCAGGGTTGAAGGACAAGCTGCTGATTCTTGAGAAAGAACATGGCACTGGTGGAAACAGAATATATTATCTTGCCACCCCACCCACTGTTTATGAGCCGGTCATCGAAAACCTCGGGATAGCAGGGCTATCGAAGGAAGATGGGGGATACAGGCATATCGTTGTAGAAAAGCCTATCGGCAGTGATCTTGAGTCGGCTGTGCATCTGAACAAGACACTTGCCGCATTTTTTACCGAGCGCCAGATATATCGCATGGACCATTATCTCGCAAAAGAGACTGTCCAGAACATCCTGATGTTCAGGTTCGCCAATTCGATATTTGAGCCGATATGGAACAGTCGATATATCGACCATGTTCAGATTACTGCCTCTGAGACCCTCGGCGTCGAGCACAGGGCTGGATATTACGAGAAGGCCGGCGTGGTACGAGATATGTTTCAGAACCACATCTTCCAGCTTCTTGCCTTGACGGCAATGGAACCACCTGCGCTCTTTGATGCCGATCGGGTAAGAGATGAAAAAGTGAAGGTCTTCAGGTCTATCCGACCCTTCCAGCTTGACAGCCTCAATACGCAGGTTGTAGTCGGGCAGTATGGGAAAGGAACTATAAACGGAAAAGAGGCAGTTGCTTACCGGGATGAGTCCGGCGTATTCCCTGAATCAACAACACCTACTTATGCAGCGCTTAAAGTTCATGTGGATAATTGGAGATGGAAAGGAGTTCCCTTCTATCTCCGGTCGGGAAAGAGGCTGCGTTCACGGAAAGCGGAGATTGCTATTCATTTCAAACCGGTGCCTCATCTTATGTTTTCTCATGCGATTGAAGATGGCATTGAGCCGAATGTATTGATTCTCAGGGTCCAGCCGGATGAGGGCATAGGGATCCATTTTCAGGCAAAAAACCCAGGTTCAAAGGTATGTCTCAATACCGTCCTTATGAACTTCTCATACCAGAATGTTTCTCTGCTCGATGGCTATGAGCGGGTGCTGCTCGACTGCATGCAAGGGGATCAGATGTTATTCGTGCGTTCTGACGGCGTGCAGCAGACATGGACATTATTGACTCCCCTGATAGATAAATTGACGGCAGCTGTACGACCCAATGAATTTCCTAACTACGAATCAGGCTCTTCAGGTCCCGCTGCTGCAGAGGATCTCATGAAGAGAGACGGCAGGGTATGGAGACCTCTCTGAAAGACGATATCCGAATATTGCCTGATCCGGAAAGTTTGGCTCATGCAGCGGCAACCATTTTTGCAGATGCTGCTAAGCAAGCCATTGCAGCTCATGACAGATTTTCTGTAGCGCTTTCGGGAGGTTCGACTCCACGACAGCTGTTCCGAATACTCGGTTCAGACTATCGTAATTCGATCAGGTGGGACTCAGTTCATCTTTTTTGGACCGACGAACGAGCTGTACCGCCGCAGCATGAGCAGAGCAATTACAGACTTGCACATGATGAACTGATCTCAAAAGTAGCGATACCTTACAATAACATCCATCGGATACAGGGGGAACTCGCTCCTTCCGGGGCGGCAAAAGAGTATGAAAAGGAACTTCGACACCACTTTGGCGACCATGACATACCGGTATTTGATCTCATTCTTCTCGGTCTCGGACAGGATGGACATACTGCTTCTCTCTTCCCGGAATCAGAGGCATTGCTGGAAAAGGACCATCTTGTTGCTCCTTCATATTCTAAGTCCGCTGATAACTGGAGAGTTACATTGACCTTACCGGTTCTGAACAATGCAGCGAATATAGTCTTTCTCATAGCAGGAAAGTCAAAGGTCAGTATTATCAATGAGATTTTTTCAAGAGGAAGAGGACATCTTTATCCCGCCGGTCAGATCAATCCCGCAAAAGGCCACATTACCTGGCTTCTGGACAGAGAATCGGCATCTGAGCTGCAGAGATGATCTCAGTAATTATCCCTGCGCTTAATGAAGAGAGAACTATTGAAAAATGCATCGTAGAGATACGTCACGAAAGCTGTGACCTTGAGATTATTGTTGCCGATGGCGGTAGCAGCGATAAGACGGGAGAGATCGCCTCAGGCTGCTCGGAAGTGGCTGTAGTTACTTCGAGAAAAGGTAGGGGGCTACAGTTGAATGCAGGCGCTGCTGCTGCTACAGGCGATATTCTTCTCTTCCTTCATGCTGACACCACCCTTGAAAAGGGCTGGTCACAAAGCATTCTTAAAAGCCTCGATGAGAATTCTGTGGTTGGTGGGGCTTTTACTTTCGCCGTTAACAATCCTTCCTGGAAATATAGACTTCTAGAGGCATGGGTAAAACTGCGCTGCACCCTCTGCGAATTACCATACGGTGACCAGGCCATATTCATAAGAAAGGATCTTTTCCATAAACTGAACGGGTATCAGAATATCCCTCTTATGGAAGATGTTGAGCTCATCGAGAAAATGAAAAGAACCGGTAAAATAACCATTCTTGACAAGAAGGCCTTCACTTCAGAAAGACGATGGAGCAATAAAGGACTTATCAGGACGGCAGCAATTAATCAGCTAACCATGATGCTCTATAAGCTTGGCGTAAGTCCTGAGGCACTATTTCGACTCTATTACCGATGACCACGAAGAATTACTACGGCATCATGATAAAGTATCCAGAGCCGGGCAAAGTCAAGACTCGACTGGCCCATGAAATCGGTAAGGTCAGGGCCTCTGCAGTATGCAAACATATAGCCGAGCAGGTTTTGAGAAATACAGCTCCCTCTGAAGATGATCGATACAGCCGAATTGTCTTTATTGATCCGCCGGAAAGGGAAGATGACTTCCAGGGCTGGCTGCCGGGGGAGCAGTTTGCAGGTCAGCAAGGCAGCGACCTTGGTGAGCGGATGGACAATGCTATCAGACATCTTCTATCCAGAGGGACAGAAAAAGCTGTTATTACCGGTGCTGACATCCCTGATTTGAGCTGCGATATCATCATGCAGGCCTTCAAAAAACTCGATCATGTGGATGTTGTAATAGGTCCCGCTGCAGACGGAGGGTACTATCTCATCGGAATGAAGTCACCCATGACTGAACTCTTTCGCAACGTGTCCTGGAGTACCGGGAATGTTTTCTCTGAGACGGTTAAGACTCTTCAGCGGTCAGGCAAAAGCTATGGAGTTCTCCCTATCCTTTCAGATCTTGACACGATTGCAGATCTTAATCGCGTTCTCAAATAGTCAAGAGCTGCTGCGTTGGAATTGAAGCTAACTCAGCTTATCAATGGCCAGCATCATCGCCCCACAGCTCCTTGAGTCGTCGGTCACGACCGCAGCTGGTACGATAGTATTTATAACGAATCCGGCTCTTCTTGTAGGATACTCCTCTGCAGGGTAGAACTCTGTGCCCTGCACAATCTCATTTACAACAGGCTCCAAAAAAAAGTCATGTTGTAATCCAAAGACGATAGGATATCAGGTGACCTCCCCAAGCACTTTATTTTTCGTGCTTAGGGAGGTAATCCCAGGTAAAAAGGACGCTTCGTACATATTAAATACATCAGTTAACTTTAAATGGTTTGCTTGATCGAAGTTACCGTAACTTCAAGAACACGAGTTAAAAAGGAGAATTTAGACTTCATCATGTCATATTCTGAACCTGAAGGTATGAATTTTGCTATTCCTTCAATCAAGAAACCACACCCTTGTCCCATGCGCCCTGCTACTTCTTTACTCCCGACAGTGAGCAAAACTTTATTACTCTGAAGTACTTTTTTTTCTGTCTTTCTCATCGCATAAGCAGGAATTAGCAGCCTTCCGTCGTTTGGGCTCACAAGATAGCTATTCCAGGTATTAACCACGTGAGCCTCATTGTCAGCGCATGAAACTATTGAAACAACGCCTTCCTTACCTATTACCTCCAAAAACTTGTCTGTGAACATGCTTATGTTCCTCCGGAATTGTCCGATCTATTGCCGGCGTTAAGGGGGGGTACGAGTTGGCAAAAAGAGCGGAAGATGTCTCCTTCTGGGATATTATAGAGGCAATTGAAGGGGCGTCTCATCTATTTCGATGTGCAGAGATTCGCAAGAAGAACATTTTTGTCACGAATCCCAGAATATATACGGATAAGTGTCCTTGCTTAATAAAGGTGGTTATGCAGGAAGCAGAGGAGCTGATGCGAGACAAACTAAGGAAAAAGTCACTTCGTTGGTTGTACGGACAAGTACATAAGGATTTCTCAGTAGAGAAAAAAAAGGCAATAGCTGGTTGGTCAAAAGAGTTATAGCCTTCCAGCAATCGCTTCAACGCGATATTCAGGCTAAGCACGTCCAGGAAACAGCGGAAGTCGGGTTTCAAAAGTTGAATAAGATGTCTTATGTAGCTTCTATTTAATGCCCTGATGACAACCAGCGCGTCCACAGCGACGCGCCAAAGGGCGGCGCGTTACGCGCATTCTTTTCCAGTTGTGTCTTTGTACCCCTCGCCCGGACAACAGGATTCCCCAGAATATGGTTGTATATTTCATTTAAGACCTCCTTTATTTCTTGCGAAGCATTCGGGGCCAGTTCTCGTCAGCCTTCTTTATATATGCCTGCATATCTTTCTCCCACAACATCTGGACATCTTTGTTGAGATTCAGATACAGTCTGTCCTCAAAGATGGTCCATGAAGCAGGGTCGATATCAGCGGTTTTCCCCTGACTGACAGCATAAGCACAGTACCCCCCATACATGGGCGCATATTTTTCAGCATCTTTTTTGAACATTTCAAGGTGAGCTGAACTGGCAAATCTCCATACTGCACCCTTCCAGACATACTTGAATTCAGACATTCCCTCGATTGGTCTCTTGTCGGTGAAATATGCAACTGGGTCATAACCTTTGATCGCTAACCCTTCATCAGTTACATTGACAGGAGGGACGGATACGCTTTTAACACAAGAAAATAGAGTATAGAAAATGGCAATGGCTATAAGAAGACCTCTTGTCCATGCACTCAAATTCAAATTGTTGTCCTCATTTCGCCCCCCTGAAACTTCGAAATCCTGATTTTTCATTCAGGATGTATTACATAGTTATTTTATACGATATTAGCTGAATATGTGCAAATGCGGCGCTTAAGATCAGATCTCAATCTTCCTGTACGAAAAATAGAATAGTTAAAGAGCAACCGGTGGACTTTAGTCCGGGACTAATAATAGATTGTTTGTCTATTTAGAATCGGGGGTTGGCGTTCTTTATTTCGGAAAACTCAGGGGACCGCTTAGTGTTCGGAGAAACGCCTCTATTTTTGCAAGTTCGCTATCTGTAAGAGACTGGTGCTCAAGTTCTCTGCTGGTGCTTTTCCTATAGAATTGCAGGACATCAGAAAGCGTTTTCAGTTGTCCCCGGTGCATGTACGGAGCCCGATCAGCAACGTTACGAAGAGTCGGTGTTTTGAATGCTCCGACATGCTTTGCCTTATTCTTATCGATGAAGCTCAGCTCAGCGCATTCCTCAGGCTTCGCATCGCTGTACTTTCCGAAACAGTTGAACTCATCGTTCAGGACCTTATCAATGCCTTCAGCCCTTCCCTTATCTGTCCGGTTTTTCAGCCCGATATTATGAAAACTACTATTCGTAAAAAGTGGGCCCATGTGGCAGTTTGTGCATTTTGCCTTGCCGATAAAGAGACTGAGACCTTCCACTGCCTCCTGACTAATAATTTGTGCTCCTTCCCGGTTCTCCCTTACTACTGCTTCAACATAACGATCAAAAGGTGCCGGCTGGGGCAGGATCTGCCTCTCATAGGCAGCAATTGCCTTCCCTATGTTGACATAGATTCTGTTAACCGATTCCCTGTCCCCAGGTTTCATAGCATTCCATAGCTTGAGTGCAACTGGATTTCCCGTTCCAGGACTTGCCTTCGGCGGACAACTCTGATGATCTATCTTCGGCAGCTTCCCGAAGATATCCTCGTATTCCTTCTTGTATTTGCTAATGATAAGGTGCGCGCACAGGGATCGGGTAAAGCCATGTTCCACGGAGCTTTCGATCGGTCCGATTGCCTGGGACCAAAGGCTATCCTTCCTGCCATCCCAGAAAAACCACGCATTATAGGCAGTCCCGATTATAGGCATGGTCCTCCGGGTTGTCGTCCCCATGCCTTTTGCTAATGGTAATTTATCAGTAAAGCTCTCTGCCGGAATATGGCAGGTTGCACAGGATACTTTCCCGTTGGCACTGAAGCTCACATCAAAAAAAAGCTTTTTCCCGAACGCTACAGCTCTTGAATCCTCAGTGTAGGCATTGGAAGGATCCTTTGGTAACGGAGGAAGGGCAGAAAGCGAAAGGGAGCGAAGAGTCCTTATTTCCTCTTCGCTCCACTTATGCATTTCTGGTAGAGACTTAGCTTCTGCAGAAACCCGTACCGCCACATGCAAAACAGACAGAATGACCGTTATGAATACAACAATAATTGTTGCGGTCCTGATAGAGAGAACATTCCGACAGTTTCGCATATTCATCCCGGCTGGGTTACTTGACCTGAATATTGAAGGTTACGCTATCAGTCTTGTCTCCAGCTTTGATATCAAAGGTCATCCTCCACCAGCCGAGCATGCTGAATTTGATGCCCTCAATAAGACAGGTGCCGTCAGAGGTATTCTTAGTCACTTTTGGCACGGTCGGCAGGCCATGACCGTGCTCGGGCATTTCACCGCTGACTGTTATCTCAGCGTCTTTCACTGCCTGTCCTTCAGCTGTCTCCACCTTGAGCTTCCAGGAGATGATCTTGTTCACAGGAATCTCGCCAGTGTACGTCGCCTTGAATAGCCCATCCTTTGATTTCATGGTTGTCGCATAGTCTGCATCGGATGTTGGTTTTAATTTTGCTTCGTCGCCAAGAGCACAATGGCTGCACTTACAATCTTTTCCGCACTTGCAGCCGCCGTTACCTTTCCCCTTGCAGTTACAGGTACCTTTACCAGTCTTGCAGTGATCACAGGTGCAACCCTTGCCGCATGCGCAACCCTTTTCTCCTGCCTTGCATGTACACTCGCCTTTGCCGGTTTTGCAGTGTTCGCATTTGCAGTCCTTGCCACAGTTGCAACCCTTACCATCTAAGCTGCAGTTACAATTTTTTCCTGCCTTACCTTTTTTCCCCTTAGCGCAATGACCACAATTGCAGTCTTTACCACACTGGCAATCGCCCTTGGCACTGACTTTACACTGACACGTTCCCTTGCCGGTTTTGCAATGTTCACAGTTGCAGTCTTTTCCGCACTTGCAGTCCTTGCCGTCACCCTTACACTGGCATTTTGGCGCAGCATCAGCGAAGTCAAACACCTGTGTCAATGACATTGATCCGAGAAATACAACCGCCAACAGCACAATCATCATTTTTCTAAACATGTACATCCTCCTTAGAGTATTTGATTCGACATTTACAAGCCCTACGATTTTTTCCATATGACGCATCATTCTCTTGAGCCATCCAAGTCTGTTTGCAATCATGGAACAGCGTTCTTTCATCTGAGAGACTGCCTATTGGTAAAATACTATCAGAAATAGCATCAATAATTATGTATGCAAGCTTACACATTATCGGGAATCATGATAAACAAGTCACTGAGATTGACTCTCATTCCTCAGTCTAAGCCCATAATTAATCATCGTTCCCGTGAGCATCATCCCTATGCTCAGGATCTGGCCCATCGTCAGAAGTCCGATAACAAATCCGACTTGCGCGTCAGGTTCCCTTAAGAATTCGATAAGAAAACGGAATAGGCCATAAAGGATGAGGAAGCGGGATGTGAGACCGCCAGTTCTTGTCCCTCTATCCCTGGCGACCCATAGGATGATGAAAAGAAGCACCCCTTCGAGCAGGAATTCATAGAGCTGCGAAGGATGCCTTGGCATAGACCCGCCGCCCGGAAAGACCATCGCCCAGGGAACAGAGGTGACCCTGCCGTAAAGTTCAGCGTTTATGAAGTTTCCGATCCTGCCGAGTCCGAGCCCGATCGGGACGGTTACAATCACGAGGTCGGCGGTCTGCCAGAAACTGACCTTCGCCTTCCTGCTGAAAATAATACCGGCGATAACACTACCGACAAGCCCGCCATGGAAGGACATGCCCCCGTGCCAAACAGCGAAAGCCTCAAGTGGTTCGCGGAGATACGTATCGAGATCATAGAAGACGATGTAACCGACGCGTGCCCCAATCATGAGGCCAACGATGAGAAAGGAGTAGAGAGAATCCACAAAGTCACGTGAGACGGGAAGTCTGTTTTTGCTGATTTGAAGCTTTACGAGCAGATAAGACGATGCGAATCCGAGGAGATACATCATTCCGTACCACCTTACTGCAAAGGGACCAATTCTCACGATCTCGGGACTTATGTCGGGATAAGGGATCAGATTACTTCTCCTTACGGACCTGCTCGGTTAAGTTAAGTCTATCACGCCTGTAATTCAGGAAAGCCTATAAATCATTTCCCGAACCCGGTCAGCATGGGATCTGGTTTCTGAGACGAGCTTCTGCAATGACATAAGGAGAGGTGAGTCAGAAGTAGCAGGCAATGTCTTTGTAAGGAAACTTTCCAAAACAGTTTCTTCCAAGTGTAGCGCGGCTGATAGGGCTTCCCGGATTGTAACCGGTCCCTCCGTAATCCTGCTGTATATCGTTGCAGCAAGGAAAAGGGCCTCTTTCATATCTGGGAGCAACGACGCTTTCAGATCGGCTGCCACCTTGCCATCCCTGAAAAAGCCTCGCGCAATAATCAATACACTAATATGCTGCTCTTCTTCCCTGGCGAGGTCCTCCCAAAAAACTGCAGTTTCCGGAAATAACGTAGCATACTTTTTATAGATTCGGCAGCAAAGCGTCTCCATATCAATGCAGGCCTTTAGCTCACCGGGCAGATTATCCTGCATTAATATGACCCTCCGCAACAGAGATTCCGCAGTCCCTTCCAGTATTGATCTCCGGTTCAAACATGCCTTATCAATATGTTTTTTCCATAATATATTTCTTGTCGCCAAAAGTTTGCATAACCAATTACCGCCATTTTACCAGATGGCAGGATCAAAAAAATGTAAGGAGAATTACCACCTTTAGCTTCATGCAGGCAAACTTAAATTACTTAAATTTACCGGGCAGCAGTCGAGCTGTGATATGTTATCATTATAGCCAGAGAGGTAGAAACTCCTGATGGACAGAGCAATTTCAAGAGACCATATGACATACAAAAGCATGGTTATTATAACGTTTCTGGCTCTCACAGGATTATTCGGCTGCTTTATGGTTTTTCCGCCTTCTGCAAAGGCAGAACCTCGCTGGCTGCTTATGGCCCGCCATGGCGACTGTGTAGAAATCGAAAGCTTGAAAAGAAAAATACCAGACTTGGGTGATATTAATGATCCATTTTCTTTTATCAGGTTCATGAATGAGAAGGGACATCGGGCAGATTCTAACGAACTGCCTGCGGGCAAAGGAAGGGCTGTAGAGGTAAGCGTGCCGGAACTGCAGTTATTCCTGCTATTTGTGACATCCGAGATGTGCCAACAGACCGGAGCAGAGTAGTTGCATGAGGCTTGGCATGTCACCATTCCGAAACTGTGGCACAAATGTATCCAAGCCAGCGTTGTCATCGGCGGTCAGCATTCTCTTGAGGTGCTGGCTGCCAGCTGCATTTGCCACCATAGTAACTCTCTCTGTCACCGCGTGCCACACCTCAACGAAAAAGCTGGATGAAGCGATTATATATAACGGCCCAAAATTCAAGCTAAAACTTGTTCGATACCACGAAAATCTTCCGCTTCATTATACAGGCGAAGTTTTTCGCGTTCAGTGTTCTTCAGACAAGACTGCTAACTCCCCCGGGCATAATATGCAGGATCCCGGCTGGGTGACGCTGGGCAACGGAAGCGCGATTGGATCAAAAAGTGCTGTCGAACTTGCGGCACGTGAGAGCTCAAATTATCGAGTTGTGAGCGACGATATCCTGGTCTGGACAGGCAACGGATTGAACGTCAGTTTCGATGCCTGCGGTGTGTTCAGAGGATGGTATCCTTCATCTCTTCCGGAAACACTCATTAATCCTGTAGAAAAGCCCGACTATTGTGCTCCAAAGGGCAAGGTTGACTGCCGCAACTACGATTTCATGGACGATCGTCGTCCTATTTTTGAGGATATTCGAGTTACCGAAAAAGGTTCAATTTCCTTTATTGTCCTTTCGAGGGCTTTCAAGAATGACCAACGCTTTCTCGTCCGGAGCGACGATTACGGACGCAGCTGGTCATTCTTGCACGAACAAGTGAAGTGACAGTGCTCGCGGCAAGCTGCCGCTATTTTGCTCACACAGCCCAGAGTTTAGTTGCTGCGTCTCGTAACACTGATAAATAATCATCTAACCAAAATGGTCATGACAAGCATATCATCTTTTGGTTCGGCGTGGTTCCTTTTTATCGCTTCTTCAATCAGAGCATCGTTCAATGCGACACTGGAAAGATGGGAATTGATTGCGATAAACTTCCCGAGATTATCGATTCCATTGGACATACTCTCTCCCCATCCGTCATCAATCAAACCATCGGTATAGAGAACAACTTTATCACCTGAGTGCAGTGTTCGCTTATGTAAAGAACAGGCCGGGTACAATGGATGCTGGAGACCAAGAAATGTTGTTTCTGAGGATAACATCTCTGTGGTTCTTCGTCTATGATCATAGTAGAGGACCGGAGGATGCGCAGCTCCCGTCATTTCCATCTCGAGTGTTTCAGTGTTGAGAAAAATTGCGCAAAACGTCGTGAAAATTCCGGAATTTGACAGGCGACGACACAAAAACTCATTCAGCGTCTGAAGCAGATCGCATGGATCGATATGGTGCGGACAATGGCTAAGCACAAAGGTATTGACCCGGGCGGCATAAAATGCTGAGGCAATGTCATGCCCTACTGCATCGCACATGCAGAGAATAAGCCTCTTTTCGCCTAAAGTAAGGATGCTGCAGTAGTCCCCGCCAATTTTGTTTCTGGGGCGCGCCTTTATGGCAATATCAAAGCGATCACTGGAATAATCCTCAGGCAGAAAACTGTAATGTACCAAGGCGGCAGTGTTCAGATCCTGTTCATCCACGGAAAAGAAACCTCCGGCAATTACTGTCGCACTCAAAATCGGTTTCGATAGTCATACACTCTTTTCCCCCTGTCCGGTGGTCACTGCCCGTTCACCTTCCTGAAGCGAACTCTTCTGAAGATGAGGAAACAGGGGCCTCAGCCTCAAGATATTATTCCTCTCAATCCACAGGGGCAGAAGAAAAAAGATAGCCACCATAACGACTCCAAAAGAAATGGCAACTCCTGTATTCACAACAAGTATAGTTCCGAAATAATTATAAACAAATGCCAGAGGGACAAATCCAACCAGGGTTGCCAAAGCAAAACTTCTGAGAGACATCATCGTAAGACCGGCCCCATAACTGATGATGTCAAACGAAATAACAGGCATAATACGCGAAAAGACAACAACCTTGAACAGTAACTTATCGGAGCAGGCCGTACAGAAATTGATGTGCCCGCCAAGGAAGCGTTCTATAATGTCTCTTCCGAGGAGACGTGCAATGGAGAAACTGATAATCGCACCAGCGGTCGTACCCAATACCGAATAAATCGTACCAAGCACAGGGCCGAAATATGCGCCCGCAGCAACTTCCATCGGCATATTGGGAAATGGACTGAGTTCCGTTACTGCCATCAGTGCAATATATACGAGCGGAGCGAAGGACCCCGACGATGAAAGCACCTGAAGGACACGGTCCTGGCTGACATACGATGACAGTTTCCAGTGATACTCCACCATGAAAAGAATCACAACAAGCGCTGCCAGTGCAAGACCTTTTATTATCCTGCGGCGTCCCATCAGTGGCTACAAAATGATCTTGATCTATTTAAAACCATTCTTTCTCATTTTATTGCACGCACTGATCAGTCCGGCGGTTGAAGAATCGTGGTCGGATATAGGCTTCTCTCCTGTAAGCTCCGGAAGAATCCTTTTGGCCAACTGTTTGCCGAGCTCAACGCCCCACTGATCAAAGCTGAAAATATTCCAGATCACTCCCTGGACAAAGATTTTGTGCTCATACATGGCTATGAGACTGCCGAGAGTTCTTGGGGTCAGCTTTTTTATAAGAATCGAGTTCGAGGGCCTGTTGCCGGTGAAGGTTTTGAAAGGGGATAGCCTTGCAATCTCAACATCGCTCTTGCCGGCATCTCGCAACTCATACTCAACTTCTTCGCTTGTTTTACCGGACATAAGCGCTTCTGTCTGGGCAAAGAAATTTGATAAAAGGATCATATGGTGATCGCCGACCGGGTTATGGCTGAAGGCAGGAGCGATAAAATCGCAGGGAATCATCTTTGTTCCCTGATGAATTAACTGGTAAAAGGCATGCTGGCCGTTAGTGCCTGGCTCACCCCAGATGACCGGTCCTGTCTGATATGTCGCTCTTTTGCCATCCCGGTCAGTTGACTTTCCGTTGCTCTCCATATCCCCCTGCTGAAAATAAGCAGGAAACCGATGCATATACTGGTCATACGGCAGAATAGCGTGTGTCTGGGCTCCAAAAAGATTGTTATACCATATGCCAATCAGCCCAAGAAGAACCGGGATATTTCTTTCAAACGGTGTGTCCCGAAAATGCCTGTCCATTGCATGGCCGCCCGCAAGCAGTTCCCTAAAATTGTCAAAGCCGATAGTACAGGCAATTGGAAGGCCTATTGCCGACCAGAGAGAATACCGCCCCCCTACCCAGTCCCAAAAGACGAACATGTTTTCCGGAGCAATTCCAAACTTTCTTACTTCCTTATCATTCGTTGAAAGCGCCACGAAATGCTTTTTGATATGGTCTTCATCCCTGGCAGCATCAAGGAACCACTTTCTGGCGGTCAAAGCATTCGTCATCGTTTCCTGTGTGGTAAACGTCTTTGACGCGATCATGAAGAGAGTTGTCTCAGGGGATACATTCTTCAGGGTCTCAACAATATGTGTTCCGTCGATATTCGACACAAAATGCGGTGTTATTCGGGGATTATGGTAAGGCTTTAGCGCTTCGGTCACCATGACCGGACCGAGGTCAGATCCGCCGATGCCTATGTTCACAATATCGGTAATTGCCTTTCCCGTATAACCTTTCCATTCCCCTGAGCCAACCCGATTTGAAAAAATCTCCATCTGCCTGAGAACTGCATTCACCTCGGGCATTACGTCCTTGCCGTCGAGATGTATAGGCGTATCTGACAGGTTCCGGAGGGCCACATGCAGGACAGCACGGTTCTCGGTCTCGTTGATCTTCTCCCCCGAGAACATCTTTCCTATCGCAGCTCCAACCCCAAGCTCGTCAGCAAGTTCAAGCAGGAGACCTACGGTTTCATCGCTTATGATATTTTTGGAATAATCGACTAACATTTCCTCAAAGTAGATGGAATACTTTCCAAACCGGTCACTATCCACGGAGAACAGCGTTTTCATCTCAATCTGTCTCATCACCTCGTAATGATCTGCAAGCTTTTTCCACGCATTCGCCTGTAAGGGATTTTTATGGAACAACATAGCATCCTCCTTCTGCTGATGACATAAATTCACATGTCCATTTAACGCGTATCCTTTGACAGCATACTACCAGAAATTATGGCTAACAATATGTATGAGAGCTTACAGTATCAGAATTTTATCATGGTCACTGAATAGCAACATTTATAAACAAGGCTCTTACTGAAAAAGTAAGTTCCCTTACAGATTAATTAGCGAGGGGGCGTTACATTTTAATCAGAGATGATTGGGACTGGGCAGAAGCTGATTCAACAATTGGTCTAAGCCGTATATAATGGAGGAAAGGAATTGTCATGAAAAAGCTGCTTTTATCCGTAGAAAAGGATTATTGTTCGGAATGTTCTCTGGCTCTGACAAGATTTATCGGAAACATGGATGGTATTGATTCTCTTGGCATAGAAAACGGTTCCATAGCAATTGTCTTTGACGAATCGAAAATATCCGCAGCAACGTTGGTCGAAATAGCAGAGGAAAACATTCGCAGATTCGGTTATAGTCTGCTGAACGCGGATGTCAATAATATTTAGAACTTCTGGAGGAATTCCTATGAAAGCAATCAGCAATATCGTCCTGACAGCAGTCGTGTTATTATCGATCGGCATCGCACATGGTAAGGATTACGAGATCAATAAAGTTGTGGGCGGTTGCAATGTTGTGATGAAAAGCGACAAGAATCCACCGGTTGCAGGGGATAATAATGTCAGTGTGGATATTACCGATATATCCGGCAACCGTGTCAGTGATCCAATAGTAGTCGTCGAATATTCCAGACCGGCGAGAAGCGGCATGCCTCCGATGAACTATACGGCTGATACCGTTATGAAGAACGGGAAATTTGTAGGTAAAATGAGCCTTTCCCTACCAGGCCCCTGGAACATAACAATAAAAATAATTCGGGGCGGGGAAACAGCGCTGGCGCGACTCACGGTTGACGTTGAATAAGGGAATTCTTTCAGGGAGGTGTTTGCATGGATGCGCACTACAGGGTAGTAATTTTCGGATCAGCGAGAATCAGGGAGGGTGATCCCGCTTATAGAGATATTTACGAGATTGCGCGGGGATTGGCTGAATCCGGATTCGACATTGTGACAGGAGGCGGTCCGGGCATTATGCAAGCGGCCAATGCAGGACACAAGAGTGCGGCAAATGGCACACATTCGATCGGACTGCGCATAGCGCTTCCTTTTGAGCAGGAAACCAATAAATTTCTCGATATCAAGCAGGATTTTGACAGATTCAGTAGCAGGCTGGACTCTTTTGCTTCACTTTCGGATGCGATAATCGTGGCGCCTGGAGGCATAGGCACTTTGCTTGAATTCTTTTATTCCTGGCAACTTATTCAGGTGCATCAGATGTGTGAGACGCCGATTATTCTGTATGGCAATATGTGGACTACTCTTCTGACTTGGTTGAAAACAGAGGTTTTGGGAAAAGAGCTATTCAGCGGTACCGATCTTCACAATATCTTTCATGTCACCTCCGTTGAGCGAGTCCTCAGTCTTATCAGGCAAATTCATGAAGACCGTTTACACATGGAGCATGTATGTGTAAATTATGACAAATACCGCGTCGAGTTTGAAAAAGCGAAGGGGTGACCAATGAATGATGAAATCCACAGAATTCTTATCATAGGGTCTGGTCCTGCGGGCCTGACTGCTGCAATCTATGCTGCAAGAGCCCAACTTGCTCCTGTAGTAATAGAGGGTATTGAGTCCGGTGGCCAGCTTCTAACGACTTCCGATGTTGAAAACTATCCGGGGTTTCCCGAAGCGGTCACAGGCCAAGACCTTATGGACGCAATGCGCAAGCAGGCATTGCGATTTGGAACTGTGTTGATCCCCGAGATGGTTGAAAAGATAAATTTTCTTGAAAAACCTTTTAGGATATGGACAGATGGGCAGAAAATACTGACTGCCCGTTCTATCATAATCGCTACAGGATCATCTCATAAGTGGCTGGGGCTTGAGGCAGAAGTGAGACTTCGTGGCCGCGGCGTCAGTGCCTGCGCGACCTGCGATGGCTATTTTTTCCGTGGAAAAGAGGTTATTGTCGTTGGGGGTGGAGACACTGCCATGGAGGAGGCCCTTTTTCTCGCTCGTCTCTGTTCCAAAGTAACGATTGTTCACCGAAGGAATCAGTTCCGGGCGTCAAAGATAATGAGCGACCGGGTCGTCATGCATCCCAAAATAACGGTCATATGGGACAGCGTCGTGAACGCTATCCATGGAGAGGCTGAAACGACCGGCGTAACTGGAATTGAGACAAAGAATCTGGTGACAGGAGCAACAGAAACACTTGAGTGCTCAGGAGTTTTCATAGCGATCGGACGGAACCCTAATACTAAGCTTTTCAGTGGTGATCTCGATATAGACAGAAATGGTTATCTGGTAACTAAACCGGGGACTACAAATACAAGCGTCGAAGGTGTTTTTGCCTGCGGTGAGGTACAGGACAATATCTATCGGCAGGCCATAACTTCAGCCGCGAGCGGTGCCATGGCAGCTATCGATGCCGAGCATTGGCTGGAAATGTGCGGATACTGCGGGTGATAGTCAGAAATCGATATCGACCTGAAGCGAATCCAAAAACCTGCAGGAGATCATTCTTCAGAATCGCCCCTACTTCAGCATATACAACAGCAGCAAATTGGCCACATAGACCATGAGAATTCCCATGGAATCCCATGCCACAAACAATCTCTTCTTCTCTGCACGGTAGGTCAGTCCGATAATCGCAATAGTGGTCATTGCAATAGCCGCCAATGCCGATATTATGTGATTAGGATTTGTATATGACAGCAGAGGGCCTTTGAGAAAGAGAATGTCGTCAAGTGCAAGGATAAAGATATTGAAGATATTGCTGCCGAAGAGATTGCCGATTGCAAGATCAACAGCCCCCATCCTGACAGCAGTGATCGAGACGACGACCTCCGGCAGAGAAGTTGAAACAGCAATAAAGATATTGCCGACAAAAGTCTGGCCCAATCCGGTTGACACTGCTATACCTTCTCCGATTTTCGGGAGAAAAATGGCTGCGATGATCACAATGAGTGCATTTATGGCGTAGTTCATTACAGCCGTCTTTATACTGATATCTTTGTACTGCAATTCCTCCGCCATTTCTTTCAGAAATTCCGCTATCTTTCGTCTTTCGTAAGTGAAAACCAGTCTCATGGCAATAAAATAGATCATCACAAAGAGGAAGCTGTATGAACCTAACCAGCCGATGGGCGATAACTGATCTCTCAGAAACATACTGACGCATACTATGCTCAAGAGAAGAAGTCCGAAAGCTGCTGAGAGCACATGCCCCTGATGCGCCTTGGTGGATATTGGTGAGGGACGATACATGGTATCCAGGATTGCGAGGATAAACATATTAAAGACACAACTGCCTAACACATCACCCACTGCGATATCAGGAACTCCGGCATACGTCACAGAGCCTATTCCTGTAACAAGTTCCGGGAGAGAGGTAATAGAGGCCATGAGCACAATGCCGATCCAGGCCCTGCCAAGCCCTGTCTTTTCAGCTATCATATCGCCGTACTTCGACAGTCTTGTGCCGGAATAGACGATAGCAGCAGTGCAGACAAAGAATTCGAGCCAGAGAAGCATTGTTTTATTCCTTCATTACCGTTTGTTAGCCAGAGATGCTCATGTCAGTGTATTGAGGATTTTTCTATGCAGCTGCTTCTGGTTATGATAACATCAATTCATGAAAGTCACTAATTGCCAGCATGGCATAGTAATTAGTTGGCCAATAAAATAAAAGGAGGAATCTATGAACAGTAACATCCAGGACAACAAAGCCACCGCAACGGCCTTCTACGATCTTGCATTCAATCAAAAGCGCCCGGACGAGGCAGTGGCTCGCTATGTTGGGAAAACGTACATACAACACAACCCTAACTTCGCCGATGGACCGCAAGCATTTATTGATGCTGTAAAGGCATGGGTCGGTGCTTGCCCTTCCCTACGCACTGAAGTCAAGCGCATCATTGCCGAGGACGATTTCGTTGTTACTCACGTGTTTATCAAACAACACGAAAAAGATATGGGAACTGCGGCAATTGACATCTTTCGGTTTGAGAATGGAAAGATTGTAGAACACTGGGACGTGACCTCGGCAATCCCAGAAAAATCAGCGAATAACAATACGATGTTTTAGCCAAAGAAATGGTAGAGCGCAACGAAAGGCAGAATATGATCCTGCTATATGTGATGGATCCTCACTGCGGGTGGTGTTTCGGATTTGGTGCGGTGATCGGGAAGCTATTTGAGCACTACCGCGCCGATGATCGGATCAAATTCGATGTGCTACCTGGTGGATTGTTTGTCCCAAAGATCGCTACCTCAAAGGCTTTTGCCGCAGAAAAACGATCAATCTGCGAGCGCATTTCGCAGCTCGCTGACGTTACCGTCAGCGAGTCGTACTTTGCCGATGTTATCGGAGAGGGCGGTTACCTCGATAGTGAAGTACCCTGTCGTGTTATAAACACAGCGAATCACCTGCGTTCAGACCGCCTTATCTTATTCATGGAAGACCTTTTGGCGCAGGAGTTCATTCATGGCCGAAACATCTCAGACTTTGCAACCGCCGAACCCGTGATCGAGAAATTCGGCTTCGACCTATGTGAGTTCAGGACCGTCTTCGACTCCGCTCTCATGGCAAAAACTACCCATGCGAATTTCGGTCGCGCAAGAGCCATCACAGATGGCTATCCGGTGCTGTTTGCAGTTACTGAGTCGGGCAACCTGAAGAGACTCGCGAAAGGCTTTGCGCCGTTTGACAGGCTGACGAAACGTATTGACGAGATTATTAGCGATGCACACGCGGCCTAACCCATTGCTCAACCGGCCGCCCAAAAAGCTCGACTGCCATAATGCTCGCAGAAATAGGGGTATTAGCGGCCCCGGCAAGAAGGCTTACCATACCTATTGCCGAAAATACCGACACATCGAACCCCGGCAGGCGACCAAGGAGATTTCCGGCTGTCGAGCCTACGAAAAAAATCGGGGTAATAATCCCACCGCTGCCGCCGAAACTAAGAGTCACAGAGGTAGACAACATTTTCAGGACAGAGGCATACCAAGGGACTGGACTGCCTTCCACTGAGGTCTTGATCATTTCAAGACCAAGACCAAGATAACTCGTTGACATGAAAAATGTCAGGACTACAAGAGATAAACCCCCTATTAAAGCCTTCCATTCTTCTCTGATAGACATTTTCTTGCTGATACTTTCGAATAGTTTCAACATTTCTATGAACAAAAGAGAGAACACGCCAAAGAATATACCTGCCGCACAGACCTTCAGGAAAAACAGACTGCTGAAGACGGGACTGAAATTAATTGGTTGATGGAAATATGCAACACCGAGAACTGACGATACCTGGTAGCCAACGATACCGGCGACAAAAGACGGCAGAAGGACATCGTAAAGTAACCCTCCAACAAACAGGACCTCGACCCCGAATATGGCTCCGGCGATTGGTGTGCCAAAGACTGTCGCAAAACCTGCACTAATTCCACAGATAACAAGCTTTCTTCGATCCCTCTTCCCAAATCTGAAGAGATCAGCAAAACCTGAACAAAGTGCAGCGCCGATCTGTGCAGCAGGCCCTTCTTTTCCGGCCGAGCCGCCGCAGGATATGGTGATTACTGTCGCAAGAAGTTTGACCGGTACTACGGAGAGCTTGATCGTTCCGGAATTCTGATGCACGGCTTCGATGATTTTCTCCGTTCCATGGCCACGCGCGTCAGGCGCTAAATATTTTACCAACAGTGTGCTCGCGAGAAGACCAGCTGGGATGAGCAGATAATAGTACGGGACACCTGATACAAGCGCTATACCTTTGTGAAGCAGCCCGAGAAAGACAGCAGTAGAAATGCCAACAATAATGCCAACGCAAGTAGCGAGAAAAAGCCACTTTAGAATACTGATAAAAAGAACTGACTCCTCAACGACATGCCTCTTCAATTTGTAATCCTCACGTTTTCTCACAGGAGTAATTCTTATAGACATCGGATGGCATGTTCCTCTTTCCGCCATTGGGTTTCAATGGAAGGACAGGACCTTTAATCCTTCGATTTCTGCAGCCCGGCAGAGTGCATCATCTGTTGAAGAAAAAGCAACTGTGACACCCGGGCCAGCTGATTGAATAATTTTTACCGCGGATAAATGCATCGCCGCCAATCTGTTTAGCCGATGTTTTTTTATCAGCTGTCCTGAGTCAAGATCATTGAAGTCTACTACGGCAATGTCGGCCCAGTCGGTTGTAAAGGCCTCGTATATTCGTTTATATGCAGCAGAAGCTAAATCGCCATTTTTGTGGCGTTTATCAAGTGCTGCGACCACTTCGGCATATGCAACCCTGCAAGTTGCAATTATCTCGGCGTTAGCCGCCCACTGTCGCACAATAGCAGTCTGTTCGTCTTCAACATACAACTTAATAAGGCTGGTTGTCCCCAAATAGAGAATCATTGCCTTTCCTCCAATATAGTCCCGGACAATGATTTACCCTTAACCTTGATACCTTCACATCCTTTGGGCCTTCCCCCGGACCACTGGGCTTGTCCATCTTTTACAAGGGATATCATGCAGCGTCTCTCCAGAGATACTGGGCTAATTACAGCAACCTCTATCCCGTGATCTGTTACGATCAAACTTTCTCCCTCTCGCACCTTGCTGATATAACTGCTAAGCTTATTTTTCAGTTCACGAATGCCAGCGTGTTCCATTGAATCCTCTCTATTACAGTATTGTAGCTACATTATAACTACTTTGTTGCTTTTTCTCAATTCTTTTGTAGTATCATAATAATTATGAATCAATTGATTTTTAGTTTAGATATTCTGGCTATCTATTAGGATGTCCTGACGGAAAAATGACGAGTCATTATGCTAATCCGCCGTAGGGCGATCATTCTATCAATTAAGAGCAGAATCTCAATCCCAATCAACCTGGAGGAAAGCATGAAAAAAATATTAGTCCTTATCGTCATCTCACTTCTCATAATTGCTGGATGTAGTCACAAAGCAACAACCAAACCTGACGGGCAGGAGAATTTAGCAGACAAGCAGTATCAGAAATCTGATGTTAGCGACCTAAAAAAGACTGAAAAGATACCTGCCATACCTGTTGAATCGATAGATTCCAAAAACAATGCGTCGACTAAGGCCACTGTCCAGGACAACATGTTCTCTGATCTTCTGTTTGACTACGATAAATATGATGTTAGGGATACATTCAAGCCGACACTCCGTAGCGTGACGGATTTTCTGTCAAAGTATCCTGAAGCCAGGATATCCATTGAAGGCCATTGTGATGAAAGAGGGACTAATGAATATAATCTTGCTCTTGGTGACCGAAGGGCAAAGGCAGTCAAAGACTATTTGGTATCCATGGGTGTACCCACAAAAAAGCTTGATACTATCAGTTACGGTGAGGAACGCCCCCTGTGCAAAGAGATTACCGAGGAGTGCTGGGCAAAGAACAGACGGGCCCATTTTGTTGTTTTGAGCTCGGGAGCTAAGTAAAGAGATTATTCTGTGTTTACCTGTCCCATGCATCCAGAAGTCAGACTGGCAAGTCCTGGTGCCTGTCCCAAATGCGGAATGGCTCTTGAGCCTTTGAATCCTTCTGCTGGCGTGACCAAGACCGAATGGACGTGTCCGATGCATCCGGAAATCATTCGCGAAGCGCCCGGAAGTTGTCCTATCTGCGGAATGGCGCTGGAGCCAAAAACGATAACCTCAGAAGAAGGGGATAGTCCGGAACTTATCGATATGACGCGGCGGTTTAAGGTCAGTGTTGTGCTTACTATTCCCTTGGTCATGATCGCCATGCGCCATCTCATCCCTGGTCTCTCAGCCATAGACAATCTCCTCTCGCCGGCACTTATGAAATGGCTGGAACTTGTTCTTGCGACGCCGGTGGTACTCTGGGGAGCATGGCCGTTCTTTGTCAGGGGCTGGCAGTCGGTCGTCACCTGGAACCCGAACATGTTCACCCTGATCGGGCTCGGCGTCGGCGTTGCTTACATATATAGCATTGTGGCTGCTTTGTTTCCCGGACTCTTCCCGAAGTCGGTTCGTGGTGAAAGCGGTGAAGTTGGTATGTATTTCGAGGCTGCCGCTGTCATCGTCACGCTTGTACTGCTCGGCCAAGTGATGGAACTCAGGGCGAGAACACGGACAGGCGCAGCGATTAAGGCCCTCCTCGGCCTTGCCCCGAAGACCGCCCGCAGGATTACTGACGGCAATGAAGAGGATGTTCCTCTTGATCAAATTAAGCCGGAGGATCTACTGCGTGTCAGGCCCGGTGAAAAGATTCCTGTTGATGGCACTGTCACTGAAGGAGCTAGCAGCGTGAATGAATCCATGATCTCCGGTGAGCCGATTCCGGTTATGAAGCAGTCCGGTGACCGGGTGATCGGCGCAACCGTAAACGGAACAGGAACGCTGATAATGAAGGCAGAAAAGGTCGGGGCCGAGACACTTCTGGCCCAGATTGTCAATATGGTGGCTGAGGCTCAGAGGAGCCGTGCGCCGATCCAGAAATTGGCGGACACCGTTGCTGGCTATTTTGTCCAGATCGTAGTGAGCATCGCGATTCTCACCTTTGTGGTCTGGGCATGGCTCGGGCCTGAGCCGCGTATGGCCTATGCCCTCGTCAACGCAGTTGCAGTGCTGATTATCGCCTGCCCCTGCGCCCTTGGTCTGGCAACGCCGATGTCGATCATGGTTGCTATGGGCAAGGGGGCAACGGGAGGAGTGCTATTTAAGAACGCAGAAGCGATAGAGGTAATGAAGACAGTTGATACCCTTGTCACGGACAAGACCGGCACGCTCACCGAAGGCAAGCCGAAGTTGGTCAGTGTCCTCCCTGCGTCTGGTTTTGACGAGGAGACGCTTCTTCACTTGACTGCAAGCATCGAGATGGGGAGCGAGCACCCGCTGGCTGCAGCGATCATTGCCGGCACAAAGATAAAGAATATTTCTCCCTCAAAGGTTGAGTATTTTGAATCGCTCACCGGCCGCGGGGTAACAGGTCTGATAGAAGGGAGAAAAGTCGCTCTCGGAAACCGCACGCTCTTTGATGAACTAGGCGTCTCACCAGGCGAACTCCGGGACAAGGCGGAGGCCATGCGCAAGGAGGGGCAAACCGTCATGTTCGTCGCAGTGGATGGAAAGGCCGCAGGGCTTCTTGGTGTGGCAGACCCGATCAAGGCAACAACTGCCGAAGCTATCGAGAAGCTTCATCAGGAAGGAATAAGGGTGGTTATGCTCACGGGTGACAGCAGGACAACTGCTGAAGCTGTTGGGAAAAAGCTCGGTATCGACGAAGTGATCGCCGAGATCCTGCCCGACCAGAAGGCAGAGATTGTGAAAAAGCTCCAGGCTGAGGGAAAGATTGTAGCCATGGCTGGAGACGGTATCAATGACGCTCCAGCCCTTGCCCAAGCTCATGTCGGGATCGCGATGGGGACCGGAACTGATGTGGCGATGCAGAGCGCTGGGGTGACCCTGGTGAAAGGCGATCTCAGAGGAATAGTACGGGCGCGAAGATTGAGCAGGGCCACTATGCGCAATATCAAGCAGAACCTCTTCTGGGCCTTTGCCTACAACGCCCTCGGTGTTCCTATCGCCGCAGGAGTTCTCTACCCTTTTGTCGGTATTCTCCTAAGTCCGATATTCGCAGCTGCAGCGATGAGCTTCAGTTCCGTGTCGGTCGTAATCAATGCCCTGCGGTTGAGGCGGGCGAAACTGTGAATCAGCTCTGATGTTCATTATTTATTCAATATTAAGTTTTATTATGAAGCTATAGATTAAGGAGGTGAGAACCTATGAAGATATCAGGACTGAGATTTCTTGTTTTACCGTTTATTCTTGTATGTTTTGCTGTCGGCGTTGAGGCGGCTCAGAAGCAAAGTGCGGTTGCAAAGGACGAATCTCTGCGCAAGGGTGAGACAAGGGTAACGCTGGCCCCGGAACTATTTAACGACGCCCGCGTGAAAGAGGCTTACAGAGTTGCAAAAGAAATACCGTGGGTGTTGGACAGTATCTACTGTTTCTGCATGTGCAAGGAATCTCCGACGTTCAGGCATAAGAGCCTGTTAAGTTGCTACGTTGACAACCATGCTTCTGTCTGAGATATCTGTCTCGGGGAGGCCCTGCGGGCCTTCGAGCTTTACAAAAAAGGATACTCAGTGAAACAGATCCGGGATACGGTAGAAAAGGAATTTAAAAGATAAGGAGACAAGAGTAGTATCATGAATAAGTTTGTCGCAATAGTGGTGCTAGTCCTCGGTTTTGTGGTTATCGGTTCTGCCGCGTTCGGACATGATCTTGTCTGGCCAGGTGAAAAGCTCAAGGCATTATTCCCACAGGCTGAATCATTTGAGCAGAAGAACCTATATGTCTCTGATGCGCAACGTGCGAATATCGAGAAGGCATTGGGAATAAAGCTTCCTGAAGAGGACCTGAAACCCTCGATATATTTCGCGATTGTGAAAAACACTCCTGATGCTCCCCCGCGTAAAGCGGGAGCTTTGTTGTTTATTGACGCCCATGGCGATGGCGGGAAAATTGAAGTCGGTTTGGTAGTAAGCGGCAAGGGTGACCTAATGAAGGTGCTGATCTTTGAAAACAAGGAGTCCTCGAAGATTACTCAGCAGGCTTTCCTTAAGCAGTTCGAGGGAAAGAAGGCAACTGACCATTTCAAGGTAGACTCTGACATTACCGCCCCAGCAGGGACAGATAAGTCTGCTCAGGCTATTGCCTCAGGAGTCCGGAGAGGTATGCTCATCATTAATGAGCTTTTCAAAAAGAAATGAAAAAAATCGTTGCAGTAATCATTTTCTGCTTATTTGCCGCTGGAAGTAACGCCATTGGCAGCGAAGGCCACGGGACCTCATCCGGTCAGCAGGAATTCCGTATTGACAAGGCCAAGGCAAGACTATCGATAGTGCCTGAATCGTTTGTGTCCGGCAAGACCCCGGAAGTAGTTATCGAATTGACGGATGTCATGAGCGGAAACCCAATGCTTGATGCCGGCATATACATATTTCTTGAAAAGGCATCCGGCCAACCGCCTCACTCCGGACACAACATGAGTGACATGTCAGTTGCCGGTCCCGCACCCAGCCAGCTGTCTCATGCCGGCCATGACATGAATGCGATGACGAAAGGCAGCACCTCGTCAGAAGCAGGTCTGGATTTTGGAGAATCTGCACAGTCAGACATGTCAGTGGATCTTTCCACGTTTGTGAAAGCCGAACCACAACAGAAGGCAGGCAGTTATGCTGCTGTATATCCCATACTGGAAAAGGGTGACTATACCTACACCATAGCAATAACATCTCTTGGCGGGAAGAAGTTTAAAGAACCTCTTGTCTATGGCGGTACACTGCCCTATCATGAGGCTTCAAAGGCAGCTTTTTACAGAATGGCAGCGGTCATGTCTCTGATCCTTTTTTGCGGTATCGCAGCGGTCTGGATCATCGCCCAGCGGAAGGCCGCAAAAATCAGCGCAGGCCAGAAGCTTAATATCCTCGATATTCCCTGGATCAAAAAGTTTTTCAAATCTGCCTGGTTTCAGCCAGTATTCCAGATTCCCGTATTACTGTTCTTTATTCTGATTATCATAGCCGGTCTTTTTGATATCCAGCAGGGCGACAGGAACATCGCCACGATTCTTATGTGGACGATCTGGTGGGCGGCCATCATCTTTACCTTTGTATTTGTCGGGAGAGTATGGTGCATGATGTGTCCCTTTGGTGCCATCCAGGACTGGCTGGGGCGCCTGTTCAGCCTTAATCGGGACTTTCCGAAACCGGTAAGAAACATATGGCTGTCGAGCTTCATTTTCTTTGGCCTCACCTGGTGGGATAGCTTTAGTGGTATTGTAAATAAGCCTTCTCTTACAGCCTTTCTTCTTCTTGGATTCTTTGGTGTCGCCATGTCCATGTCTGTTGTATTCAAGGGCCGTTCTTTCTGCCGATATGTCTGCCCTATTGGAGGTCTGATCGGACTTTATTCGATGTTCAGCCCAGTGGAGCTCAGAAACCGCTGCATGGATGTCTGCAGAGAGCACAAGGTTAAGGAATGCATCAAGGGGACAGACAAATCAAATCCCTGTCCCATGTTTGTGACACCCATGACGCTCGACAGGAACAACTATTGCAACTTCTGCAGCGAATGCGTCAAGTCATGTTCTCAGGATAATATCGTCATCAGGTTCAGAAGTTTTGCAAAGGACCTCTGGATTTCGTCTAAGGGATACATTGACGAGGCATTTCTTGCGCTGGTACTTGTGGGAATGACCATCATTGTGACCGGGGAAATGATAGAACCCTGGCACCACTGGATGGATGTTGTCAGCAAAATGCTGCCTTTTGACACTCTTGGGATAACCTCTCATATCATAAGGGAAAAGGCCACTTTTCTTGTGGTGATGACTACCGGTTCGCTTTTTATCCCACTATTGCTGCTCGGACTGACCTCACTGATTGTCAGGAAGACAACAGGGCCGGATTCTCCTCTTGGTCTGAAGGATGCGGTTATTCAATTCGCGTATATGTTTATCCCTGTCGGATTATCCATGCACCTCGCCCATAATATCTCCCATATGTTCAAGGAGGGGCCCGGTATCATTCCTGCCTTTCAAAGGCTCGCCAATGAATACACAGGACTGAATCTCGGAACACCCGATTGGAATGTAACGCCATTGATGGGTAATGAGGCCATATTCTGGCTGCAGATGCTTATTTTGGCGATTCTCAATATATTTTCGCTGTACGCCGGATATCGGATAGCAGTCAGATACTATGGAGATAAGGCTCTGCGTGCTTTTATCCCAATGGCAGCGCTGGCTGTTTTCTTCATGCTCATAAATACTTTTATCCTTGGCCAGCCTATGGCCATGCGACACACACATTGAGGATTCCATGAATGAATTGAATAAAATTACTGTTCTATCTGTGATCGCTCTGTTCTTTGTCATCTCCGCACCAGCATTTGCCGAGCTCGATCTTGAGCAGGAGGTCCTCATTATTCCTGACACTCATAATGAAAAACCTTATATATGGAAGGTCAACAGAAATCCGAAGGATTATGAGGTTGTTTTGGAGCATGACAATTTAGTAGCTGGTACAGATAATACCTTTGGGCTTGTTGTACGTCCACCATTAGGCGAGAAAATAAGCAATATACATGTCTTTATCGCCGACGAGGACCTGCATGACTATGCTCATATAAGGCCCGACAAGGATGTGACAGGGAAATATACTTTCAGATTTAATCCACATCTAACAGATAATTACAAGGTAGAGATAGTCTTCGAAGCCAGTAACGGCTGGGTAAGTATAGGCAAGAATATCAAGGTGAAAGGAGATAAATCAGGACCGATCTCTGATACAAAGCCCGGTGATGAAGAGTATCATGTTACCGTTAAGGTCATCCCCAGGAAGATTTATACAAAGCATGTTTTCACGCTGCTCTATGACATTCAATACAGGGGTGAGCCCTTAAAAGACATTGATAAGGTCGACGGGTTTGACATGCAGGTGGCCACATGGGACGAAGACCTGAAAGAATTTGTCTATGCAACTCCAAAGCAGAATCTTGGCGGGCCGGAAGTGGCTGTTAGCATGGTCTTCATGAGGCCGGGGAAGCATGCTGCATTTGCTGAATTCAGGCATAAGGGAATAACAAGAAGGATTGATCTGGTTGTAGAGGCTCTTGAAGAGCCGGCCGCAGGAGATGGATTCATTAATTCCATCAGACCCGCTGACTAAGAATAACCGCAGACATACTATAAGGAGAAATGAGATGAGCAGAATAATTATTATGGCAATTGCCCTTGCACTTGGAATAGCTTCTTTCAGTTCGGCTGAAGAAAGGCAGACGCCCAGAGAGCATTGCAAAAGCAGGACATCTGATAGCGCTGCCAACCAGCAGCAAATGACAGGCCATGATCATAATATGCAGGGGAGCAACACGGCTGAGTTCAAGGGCAAGGAAATGACCGGCCATCTCGTGCCTATGACGCAGACAGTTTCTGATACAATGCGGCTGATCAGCCTGAAAATGACCGGGGAGATGACCTCTCAACAGATGAAACAAATTGCTGATGCTCTTGATGCTGTTTCGACATACACTCTCCGATTGTCAGATATCATGAACAATGGTGTTGCAAGCGAGACAGAACTTCATATGCTTCATCAGAATATTGACGATTTACTTACGAAATTGAAGGAAAAATGATATCTAAAAACAGCTCCAGACTCCCAAGAGGGGCATGTCTGGAGCTGTCGGCGCAACTACTGACATTAAAGTATATTCGGGCTTACCTTTCCGTCTGAGTTCAGTCCTTCTGAATGTTTTTTATTGTCTAATACAATGGGTTACTAACGAGCTGACAATAAATCCAACCTAAAGAAGCACTCCATCACCTTGCCATGAAAAGATTAAATGCAAATATTTCCTGCAGTTCTTATAATACAAATAATGAGGCTTACCTTAATAATAACACTGGCTTGTCTTGTGAGCATCTTTCCATCAACAGGAATTTCTTCCGCCTCATCGTCAGACATAGGCTATCAGGGTACTCATATCCTCACCCACGGGGCACTTGAAGACCTGGCAAAGGCTTTTGAGAAAAAATATGGTGTTCATGTTTATGTCAAAGGCGGTGGGTGCGCTGACGGAATTGCGGTTGTGGTTAAGGGCGAGCACGAGATGGGGGGACTATGCTGCCCTTTACCGCCTGAGAAGGCGAGGAAACTTAACCTGATCCAGCATAAGGTTGCGGTTGATATCAAGGCGGTTATGCTGCATCCCAAGAACCCGCTGAACAACCTTACCCTAAAACAGGTAGCAGACATCCATAACGGCAGGATCACCAACTGGAAGCAGGTCGGCGGACAGGACAAACCGATTGCCCTGGTTTTCAGGGACCATTGCAGGGATATGGCGGAACCTGTAAGGGAAGTGTTAGGCATAAAAGGGCCAGTAGCAAAGAAAGCGATTATCGTAAAGACAGACAAAGAAGTTGTCGAATATGTTGAGAAGTTTCCAGGCGCGATAGGTATTGCTCCCAGGGTGTTCGCACAAGAGGCGAAGGTCAAGATTGTGAGCGTTGACAAGATCGCTGCCACTCCTGAAAATACTGAGAAAGGCTTGTATCCCCTGAAAGGTGACCTTTACATTATTACGAAGGGACAGCCGGATGGGCTCACAAAGAAATTCATGGACTTTGTCCTGAGCGCTGAAGGTCAAGCAATCATCGGCAAAAACTTTGCCAAAGCGAAATAAAGGATTTAATGAAGGATCTATGGAATAAACTTTCGATTAGATATAAGATCATCTCGATCATTGTTGTCACCATCCTGCTCGTCACAGTCACAATTCTTCCCGTCGTTTCTTACGTTGTCAGAGACGCCCTTCTCAACCAGCAACAAAACCATCTGGAGAGTGTGAAGAATCTTGTCACAAAGCTCTTTGATGACTATCAAAGCAAACTTACGAATTACACAAAGCTTTTCAGCAATGATAGGGAGATAAAAGACAGCCTCTTTTATCACACCGAGCTTTCCGGTGAACGTGAGCATCCCTTGAGAGCTATAACCCGTCTATTTAAGTCATTTGATGTCAGCACCATAGAGATCGGTGATATTCGGGGCCGGGTCGTTGCCATTGCCGAAGCGCCTGACAGGTATAACGATGACAGGTCACAGGATTCGCTCATAAAAAGCGCTCTTCAGGGAAAGGTAATGTCCGGCATTATGCTCACGAAGCAGGGATTCATCATTAAGGCATCTGCGCCTATCCTTTACAATGAGAATCAAACTATCGGCACAATCACAGCCGGCATACTCCTCGATGACAGTCTGCTTTCCAAGATAAAGCAGCTGAGCAACACCGATCTTGTTATTGTCGATTCTGCAGGCAGTGTCATATCTTCCACGCTAAAGACTCAAGGGCAAACGGATAGCAAGACTCTTTCAGAAAAAGACCTGTCCGGCAAGCTGCTTATTAAGTTCCCGCTCAGTGATATGGGCAATACCGCTATAGGAACCATTATGATAATTCAGGAAGACAGGCTGCCCGGTATTATTTCGAAAACGCATCTGACCCTTTTGATTCTCATTCTGACCATATCCGCAGGTGCAGTCTTTGTTCTGTTCCTTGTCCTGAACAAAGTGATGCGGCCTGTGCTAAAACTACGAGAAGGAGCCGAAAGAATTGGAAAGGGAGAGTTCGGGCACAGGATCGAGATTGCATCAAAGGACGAAATCGGCGAGCTTTCGGAAGGGTTTAACCGAATGGCTGCGAATCTCGAAAAAATGAGGAGTATGGAGGAGCGGCTTTATCAGTCTGAGCGCCTTGCAGCCATAGGCAAGTTTGCCGCTGGTATTGCGCACGAGATTAATAACCCCATTGGCAATGTGATCGGTATTGCCAAGCTCAGACTGAAAAATACTGAAGACACTGCCGCGCGCGAGGACCTTGAATCGATCATCAAGGATTCGGGCAGGTGCGCAAATATAATCAAGGACCTGCTTGTCTATTCCCGTCAGTCCCCCCCGAGGAAGGAATTAACAGCGATAGATAGTCTTGTTGACGGTGCTGTGAAGACTGTTAGGCATCAGGCCAACTCAAAACAAATTGAGATCAACAGGGAGCTTGACCCCCGCCTTCAGGATATCCTTGTCGATCCTCTCCAGATGAGCCAGGTTCTGGGCAATATCCTGCTTAACGCGGTCCAGTCAATCGACTCATCAGGGAAAATAATAATCAAGACTTTGATCACAGATGACCGCATAGCCGAGATATCCGTAACCGACGATGGTGCCGGCATCGCTCATGAGATCAAAGACAAGATATTCTATCCGTTCTTTACGACAAAGGCGGTTGGCGAGGGTACTGGCCTCGGACTTGCTATAAGTTACGGCATAGTCCAGAACCACGGAGGCGAGATCTTTGCTGAGAGAGGAAAAGAACATGGAAGCACCTTCAGGATCAGGCTTCCCCTGGGAGAAAGAAATGGATAAGCCGCTCAGGGTAGTAGCCATAGACGACGAAGAGACCATGCTGAAGATAATCAGGAGGTCTCTTGAACCGGAGAACTGTGTTGTTGAGACCTTCAGCAATGCCTCTGCTGCAATAGAAAGACTTCGCGGGGGTGACCCCGTCGATATCGTAATAACCGACCTTATGCTACCGGACATTGACGGCTTCAGTGTGATCGAAGAGGCGCACAAGGTTGACAGAAATATATTCGTGATCGTGATCACTGCCTATTCGTCTGTCGAGTCAGCGGTAAAGGCCATACGATCAGGCGCATATGATTTCATCCCGAAACCCTTTGACCCGGAACACATTGCGATCGTTGTCAGGCGGGCCGCAGAGACAAGGAGCCTCAAACTCGAAAACATAGGCCTGAAAAGACAGCTGGAAGGGTTGCCGGGCTCAGGCGAGATCATTGGCTCAAGCCAAGCTATGGGCCAGGTATTTAGCATGATAGAAAAAGTCAAAGACACGGACGGTACAGTCCTGATCATAGGGGAAAGCGGCGCAGGCAAGGAGCTTGTCGCACGAGCAATCCATTATGGAAGCAAAAGGGCACAGAGGCCATTCATAGCTATCAATTGTGGCGCACTGCCTGACGAACTCCTGGAGTCCGAGTTGTTCGGTTACGAAAAAGGCGCATTCACCGGGGCGGTTAACAGAAAAACCGGCCTGTTTGAGGCAGCTGACGGAGGCACTGTATTCCTCGATGAAGTCAGCAGCATAAGCCCGATGATGCAGGTAAAGCTGCTCAGGTTTTTGCAGGAGCGAACCTTTATGAGGCTCGGAGGTAAAGAGACTATAGGCGTTGAAGTCAGGGTTATTGCAGCTACGAATGAATATCTTAAAGATGTTGTGGATAGGGGAGCCTTCAGAAAAGACCTTTATTACCGGTTGAATGTCATCCCCATCGAGATCCCGCCATTACGGGAAAGAAAAGAAGACATCTCGCTTCTCATCAGACATTTTATCAAGAAATTCTCTTCCAAAATGGAGAGGAATATCTCAGGCATTAACAAGGATGCAGAAGAGCTGCTCAAAAGATATAAATGGGAAGGCAATGTGAGAGAGCTTGAGAATGTTATTGAAAGGGCGATTACGATGACGGATGATCATCTCATCACCACGGAGGACCTGCCCGATGAAATCAAAACTGAAAGTGCAGCACTGCCGGCAAGTGCTGCAGCGTATCCAAAAAACCTCACCCTTTTCGATCTTGAACAGCTTCATATTGCAGAGGTCTTAAAGTCCGTAGGCGGCAACAAGAGCAAGGCTGCCAGAATACTCGGAATCGATTACAGCACCCTCCGTAGGAAGCTCAATTCCATGGACATATCCGTAGAGTAAATTGCGCTGATTAGTGCATTTTGCCTTAGTATTTTGCCCATAGTCCAAAGGCGTTAGGTTCCCATCCCTCGGTAATAAGCCTGTTTCAAGCCTTTTCTATTCCATATATTTGAGAACTCCCCTCTGGCATGATAGGTGCTATCAGACTTGTGCGAGGAGGTGACAAAAAACTTACTTATTGTCTTTCATAATATTCAAAACCAACCTAAGGAGGTAAAGTATGAGGAGATTTCTGAAGTATTGTCTTGTTGCTTTGATTGTAGTTGGTTTGAGTAGCCTTGCGTATGCAGCAGTAGCAAAATGGATCTTCGTGCCGAATGCGGCGTCAAAGACCCTTTCCTTTGTTGATCCGCAGAAGGACATGGTTATCGGCCATTGCGAAACCGGGGCTACAGGCTGGCTTGCCTGCCTTACCCCGGATATGAAAAAGATCTATGTCGGTGAAAACGGAGGCGACTCTTTCACGGTAATAGATGCAATGACTCACAAAACCCTGAAACATATCAAAACAGGAAAGAACGTCAAGCATCCGCTGGTAACTCCTGACGGCAAGTATGTGCTTATCAATCATACCGGCGAGGTGAAGGCGGTCCTCTTTGATGTCAAGACTGACAGAGAGTTGAAGACCTTTGCTGTTGATCATGCTAATAAAGAGCAGAAGGGTCCATTAATGATGCACTCCGCATTTACCTGGGACAGCAAGTTCGCCTTTGTCCAGAACTATGCCGACAAGAAATCATACGTTCTGAAAATCCCGTCTCTTGAGGTCGCAGCAACAATCGATGGTGACAGCCCAGCTCATTATTTCATTCCTACACCCGACAACAAGCAGGTCTGGATAGTGTACGAAGGCAACGATGCTGCTAAAATCAAGCCGTCTGTCTCCATTGTCGACATGACCACCTTTAAGGAGGTAAAAAAGATCGAGATACCAACGTCTGAGGGCGAGGTTATCGAAGGGCATCACGGGATCTTCACGCTGGACGGGAAATTGTTCTATTACTGTAATCGCGGTCCTGGTCCTAAGTTCGGCGGATCAACTGTTGCTGTCATCGATGTTGCACAGCAAAAGGTCGTGAGGACCATCAAGGCTGCAAATGGCGTTGGGCATCCGTATCTGACCCCTGACGGTAACTATGTCGTGCTCACCCCCTATGGTTCCAATGTCATAACTATTGTTGATGCCAAGTCAGGCCTGAAGCTGAAAGACCTTCCTGTAGGCAACGGCAACCATGTAGGCCATATCGTTTTCAGCGCTGACAGCAAGAAGGCTTATGCAACGAATGCATCAGACGGCGCTTTGTATGTTATCGACATGCAGACACGTGAAGTCGTAAAAGGAATTCCAACTGGCGACAAGGCAGCGCAGGTAATCAATACATACACAAACCTCTTCGAGGTGCCTGGAGTATACAAGACACACAGTCATTAATTGAGGTGGCCCAAGCAGAAACTTGGGCCACTCCCTTTTCAAAATCTGTCCCAGCTCCCAAATCTATACAGCAAATCAAGTTCTATCATTAGCCGTCAGAAATCGATATCGACCTGAAGCGAATCCAGAAATTTATTAAATGAGGTGAATACCTCCATAACTCCCAGGGCTTCCACTATTTCAGCGTCCGAAGCTCCGACTTGCCGCAGCATATCGAACTCCGGGTCCGGAATCCTGAGAGGGTCACGATTTGCTTTCCGTGCAAAACTGATGAGTGCCCTCTCCTTTACGCTGAAGTCAGCTTTCGCGATGTCCGTCTCAATTCGGCTAATCTCTTCATCAGAAACGCCGATAGATTTTAATGCCCCTATATGAGCGGCAATGCAGTATTGACAGGCATTGTCTTTTGAGACCAACACGGCAATGGTCTGCTTTGTCTTTGGACTTAGAGAGCCATTCATCATGACCGCCTTCACCTTGTTCCAGTTTGCCTCAAGCAGAGGTGGGTAATGTGCGTACGTCTTAAACAGATTCGGCACCATACCGAAGGCCCCTTTAATCTCATCGAAAATCCTCTTTGCTTCTTCTGATACTATTTCGGGTGACTTAATTCTTGACATGATACATTTTCTCCTTTCAGTTATATTTATAGTAAATCTCCAATATCATAAACCGGTCCTTTCAATTATCAACTCGTCTTTTATTGCTATGCAACCTTTTACACTTTGAGCCGCCGGGCAAAGGTGCAGGTAGGATGAAAATGCTTCCCATGCCGCTTCGGCCTGATCGGCAGGAACCCTCAGTTGATATTTCACCTCTATCCGCGTGATTCTGAGTATTCCATCAACATCTTCTATGTACCCCTCAACCTCAGCCCTATAGCGATCCTTTGATATCAAAATCTTCGTGCCGGCCAACACCGTGGCCAGTGTGCCCATCATTCAGGCAGCTGTTGCGGCGACAATATGGTCCAGCGTGGCCGCGTGTTCCTTATCCGGCTCAACCTTATAGAACTTCTTTATCCCGCCATGGACACCATAGTAGACAGGCTCGTCCAACCCCTCGATAATAGCTCGCCTGGTTGGTCCATTCTCCCTGACTATAGTAATCCGTGATTTATGAACAATATCTCCCATTGCATTCTCCTGTGAAATATCAAAGAACTATTTTCTCTTTGTTTATCGTTTTGAGTGTACCTTTTTGAAGTCAATGTAACCCATATCTACATCCGTATGGACAAGCTGAACACGTATTTTATCGCCCACATCGACACCCTTGAATCCCTGTATCAGTTTTCCCTCAATCGGGGGATTGAATATGCGAACCCAGGTGCCCTTGGGAGCAGCACCTGTAACAATGGCTTCAAACTTTTCACCAACCCTTGATTCAAGGAGAAGCGCTGCAGCCGATTTTCCAATCTGTCGCTCCGCCTTTGTAGCAGCATCCTCCTGTTCTGTGCAGTGACTGGCAAGTTCTGTCAACTCGTCATTATGATATGGGACTGAAGACTTTTTCAAAGCAGCCTTCAGCAATCGATGAGTGATCATGTCAGGATATCTTCGATTGGGTGCTGTCGAATGTGAGTAATCCTTTACTGCAAGGCCGAAATGTCCGGGCGCACTCTCTCCAGGAAACTCCGCAACATATTCTCCCTTCCCCAAAAGTTTAATAATACAGAGCGACAAGTCAGGGAACCTAAGCGGATCGTCAGCCTTTGCCTTAAGAAGAAACTGCTCAAGAGCCTTTGAGTTTGCCTTGGCCGGAAGACTGAACCCATGCTCATCCGCGATTTCGACAATTCTCTCCCAGCGCCTCGGTGTACGAACTACACGTCGAAGGGAGGGAAACTGACGCGAAGCGAGATAACGCGCCGTCACCCCGTTTGCCGCCACCATAAAGTCTTCTATGAGATCTTTTGCCCTGTTTCTCTTGTGCTCCTCAAGGCCGCTGATTTCGTCACCGTCAAACAGCGCCCTGGTCTGAATAGTTTCAAAATTCAATGCGCCATGCTCATGCCTGTAGGCCTTCATCTTCTGCGCGACATGGTCCTGAAGCCGTATATTTTCATCAATACCCGTCACTACTGCTATGGCTTCAGGTATTTCGCCCGTGCCCTCCAGCCACGCGGCAACACTGTTGTAAGCAAGCTTAGCCTTATTCCTCACGATTGCCCGATAAATTTCGGACGACATGAGAGTACCCTCAGCAGAGATCACCATATCAATAATAATGGCGAGCCGGTCTTCATTGAGGTTCAATGAAGTGAGGTCTGTTGAAAGTCTTTCGGGGAGCATAGGGAATATCTGGGCCGCAGTATAGACAGATGTCGTATTATACCTGGCATGACCATCAATCGCCGATCCGCTCTTGACAAGGGCATCTACATCCGCAACAGCAACCAGAATTCTGGTCGTGCCGTCAGGCAATACTTCGCCTGCAGTCAGCTGATCAAGATCACGTGAATCGTCATTGTCTATAGAAACCCAGAGAACGTTTCTGAGGTCACGGACCTCCCCGTCAGTAACCATCGCCGGCGACTGAATGGTATTAAGTTGAGCAATCGCTTCCAGCGAGAATTCCGGGAGCAAACCTCGTTCAAGCATTACCCTGTGGGCTATCTGTTGCAAAATACGGCGATGCTGTTTCCTGTCAATATCATTCATTTTATCTTTTTCGACCCAATTACTGTCACCTCGTCTATGAGAGAGTGCAGGTCATCCTCCATCTTTTTTATTATTTCCCCGCATTCCCTGGTGACTGCATGCCGCTCAGCCAGGTAACGAGGACCATTGTATGTCAGCCAGACCTTATCTTCCTTATCCTGCCATACTAGTACCTTCAGTGGGAGATCTATTCCAAATCGCTGATTGCAGAGCATAAGGAGTGTTCCGCCTCTGGGGTTCCCGTAGATAAATAGCTCGGTAGGTCGAAGTTGCTTGCCAACTCTTGTTGCGTTATCAGCATGATCGATTCTTGAAAATAAAGTCATGCCTCTGTCTTTCAGGACTGATTCGAGACGTTCAGCTGTCTTTCTAAACCCAAGAGGGCTTTGTACATTCACCAGGCCATCTGCTGCGTTGGCCGGTGAGGCGGTTGCCAGAAGCAATATTGCCAATCCAATTAATGTCTTATGAGAGCGCATATATAATTCCTTTCTGTCGATTATTCTTTTGTATTTACTGAGCACCAGTAATATTTTCTCTAATTTTCTTCATCCTCCCGTAGAAAATCCGGGGTACAGCAGCATGCCCCCGTCCGCGAATATCGTAGTCCCGGTAATGTAATCGGCCTCGTCAGACGCCAGCCAAACGGCAACAGAAGCGATGTCCTTGGCATCCCCTACCCTCTTATAAGGGATCAGCTTCAGTAGTGATGCCTCTGCATCGGGTGTTTGCCATGCGTCTCTGTTGATATTTGTCTTTATTGCGCCGGGACCTATACTGTTTACGCGTATTTTCTGAGGTCCGAGCTCCTGTGCGATGCTCTTCATCAGCAACATGATGCCGCCCTTTGAAGCGGCATAATTGGCATGCCCTGCCCAGGGAATAACCTCATGGACCGAGCTGATAAAGATGATCTTTCCCGCCGATCGAGAACATTCGGGGACTACGCCACGTCGGATGAATTCCTTTACAGCCTCTCTGGCACAGAGAAAAGCTCCGGTAAGATTGATGCCGACTACTTTCTGCCACTGTTCAAGTGTCATCTCTATAAAAGCTGAATCTTTCTGAACTCCCGCATTGCTCACCAGGATATCTATCGTGCCGTATTCATCAAAGGCAGCTTTAAACATCGCTACCACCTGTTCCTCATCACTCACGTCTGCCTTTACAGCGATCGCCTTCCCGCCCGCCTCCATTATTTCTTTCACGACTCGGTTTGCTCCGTCGGTACTCGCTGAATAATTTACCACCACATTTGCACCCGCAGCACCCATTGCAACGGCTATCTCCGCTCCGATCCCCGAACTTGCACCGGTGACAAGTGCGGTCTGACCATTTAGGGACTTATTATCATTCATGGCTAATCCTTTCTACTGCTCAGGAATAAGGTCAAATATATGGGCCTTGTACCCATCGAGTATCACATGCAATCCGACAGTAGCCATATCCACACCGCTACGCATATATTTCTGATTGTTCAGTCCATCGATGAGGAGATAATTTCCCTCCTCGGCAAGTTCATCCTTTAGAGGTATTCTACCCTGTGAGAGGTTCCAGCCCAGATTAACAACCACAAGAATGGTCTGCAGGGATGATTTCCACGTAAAGGCTATGAGGTTCTGAAAGCTCTCATCTGCAAAAGGAAAGACTTCTTTCAGTTGCCACTCGCCATCATGAAAGACAGACTGTTTTGTGATGGCGAGCAATTTTTCGTAAAAGCACCTAACATCCTCATCAGGTTCCTCAGTTTTGACCCTACGGAGTTGCACCGGAAGTTTGATTTTCTTACCCTCAAGCTGTCCTTGTTGATAGAGCTTCATTCCCGGCAAGGTTGAAAAAAGAATCGTTGCGGTCATAAGACGATCCCCTCCAAAGATATCAGCGCTCCTTGGCTCGTCGTGATTTTCTATGAAGCGGGTCATTTTATTCTGGAACGAAATATCTGCCTTCAGGTGAAGATAAATATCCGGTGCAGAGAAAGAGACTATCCTGTCGTATAGTCTTTTATCATATGTATAATCGAACCCCAGTTGCTGCAACGTCCATTCTTTATCCCAGTATGCCTCAGCCATCAGAAGTGTTTCCGGGAGTTCGTCTCTGACTTCTGTCCAGAATTCCTTTCTATCTGGTTTATGAACCCAGTTATGGCCGATCTGCTCCCAGGTTTTGGAAAATATTTCATTAAGGATAAGCATAGCCATGTCACATCTTACGCCATCGCAATGTCCAGCTATATTTTTCAGCTCGCTGATCAGCGCAGCGCGCATTTCAGTATTGAAATAATTCAATTGGGCAGTGTCAGGCCAGGGAGCGAAATAGGGATCTCTCCCTCTCGCGATATAGAACACCTTGTTATCGTTCTGAATCGAAAAGAAAGCCGCAGGAGCACGCCGAAAGTCATCTTCAGTCCCTTGGATATAATAGTCAGGATGATCCATGACCCAGGGATGATCAGGACCTGTGTGGTTAGGGACAAAATCAAGGATAAGCCCAATACCGCGTTTGCGAAGCTCTGCGCGTACTCTGTCGATATCTTCCCAGGTCCCGATTAAGGGATCAGGTTCGTATGCAGCAATCGAGTACGGCGAGCCGATGATATCCTTCTCTGTCCATCCGGGCAGCACAGCATTATAGAGAGATCGGTATTCCTCTGCCTCCCGGAAATATGTCTTCCCGGCCTGACTCCTCTTCCAGATCCCCATGAACCAGACATAATGAAAGCCTCTGTATGCGATTTTGTCCCACTCATGGACAGGGACCTCTCCAGCACTTAACGAGGCTCCATATTGTACGGATAATTCATGAAGCCAGGCAGCAGCATTTATTTCATAGAGCAACGGACTGCCATTTTGTAGCATTCTTACCCGCTCGACCCCGCTTATCCGCAGGCCCTGCCCCTGAGACTGAAGAAAAACTTAAGCGTCTTCTTAACCTTGTCTGAGAAGATCTTCCCGGCAAAGTAATTTCCCACAACCCTCTTGTTGATCTCAGCAAGCGTCGGATAGGGATGTACTGCCCCGGCAAGTGCAGAGAGTTTCACTCCTCCGTTCAGCGCAGCAACCCATTCACCGATCAGCTCCCCCGCGTGCAGGCCGAGTATCTGGACACCAAGCGGTTTTTCCTTTCCATCGAGCACAAGTTTTATTCTACCGAGCCCTTCTCCCTCAGCCAGCCCCCTATCGTTCATTTTGAACTCTTCCGTCCAGACAGCATAGTTCAACCCAGCCTCCTTGGCCGCGGCCTCGTTCATCCCTATATTCGCAAGCTCAGGATCGGTATAGGTGCACCAGGGGAAAAAGGTGTAATCAGCCTTGCGTGGCAGATGCAGTATCGCGTTGGTCAGCACAACACTTCCCTCATAGCCGGCAGCGTGTGTGAACTGATAGGTTCCGGTAACGTCTCCGGCCCCGTAGATATGTTTCTGTGATGTTCTCAGTCTGCTGTCAAGCTTGAGCCCCTTGCCGTCATACTCAACTCCGGCATTTTCGAGTCCCAACCCCTTCAGATTGGGCTCCCGCCCAAGAGCGACAAGAATCGCTTCTGCTCTGATGACCTCTGTTGCTCCGCTTTTCAGCTTGACCGTAATCTCGCGCGCAGAGCCAAGGTCTTTGACAGAGAGAATGGCGGCATTGAGGTAATATTTCACCCCTTCAGAGGCAAGATTCTGCATCACAGCGTCAGCCATATCTCTGTCTTCTTTGCCGAGGATCTGGCCGCTTCGCTGAATAACCGTGACTTCAGAACCAAGCCTGCAGAATGCCTGCGCCATTTCGGTTGATATGGGACCTGCACCAAGCACGATCATGGACTTCGGCAATCTATCGAGATAGAAGACGTCTCTGTTTGTTATGAATGGCGTTTGGTCAAGCCCATCCACCTTCGGAATAGCAGGTGATGAACCAGTAGCAATGACCCAACTCTTGGCTGTTATATCCTTTCCGTTCAGACTGACCGTATATTCATTCTTGAATACGGCATTGCCGAATTCTACTTTTGCACCAAGTCCGCAGAATCTCTCAACGGAATCATGTTTCTGAATAGTGGCGATAACCGATCTTATACGGTTTGAGACATCCCTGAAATCCACTGGCATTATTTCATGCCGGGGGAGTCCGAACTGAGATGCGTTCTTCATAAGATGATATACATGTGCGGTCTTGATAAGAGTTTTGCTCGGAACGCAGCCATAATGAAGGCAATCGCCTCCAAGTTTATCTTCCTTGTCTATGAGCAGTGTTTTTGCGCCGAACTGTGCAGCTCCCGCGGCAATCGTAAGCCCTGCCGAACCACCGCCAAGAATACCTATGTCATAATCATATTGCGTCATGAGGACCTCCTGATTTCATTTAAATTCAAAAAAGTTGACATTATTTCACATTCGTGACTTCTGACTGCTTCTTCATGTAATAGCCTATGAGTCCAAGGCAGTCTGCTGGTATGAGGCGGCCGATTGCCGATGTGCTGTAAAGTCCGTTTACGATAATTCCTTCAGAGTTTACGACAAAACCTGTTCCGTGAATATAACCTTTTTCCTTTTGATAGAATGCTCCGGTTTTGGATGATATCTCTTTTGAATCAACCCCATAACCGACCTTGAACGAAAGTTTATACCGCGCAACAGTCTCATGTGCCTGCTCCAGTCCATCCACAGAAGCGGCAATGACCTGAATATTCTGTTTATTAAACTCAGTTATGTTTCTTTCGAAGTCAAGCAACTGCTGACGACAGAATGTTCACCAGTGTCCCCGATAAAACAGCATTACACTCCACCCTTTTCCAAAATCATCAGGAAGGATAATCTTCCCACCGCCGACTGCTTCAATTTCAAGCGCAGGGAATTTATCTCCTGTGTCCAGTATGTTACAGTTCTCTCTTGCCATGACACTTCGCCTCCCTTATCATTTCAATCACACGATTATTCATTGGAATGCTTCCTATCTTTTCTCGTTTTATAGAGAGACAGCCCTTTCCTGACAATGAGTGGAAAGAGTCCGAGTAAGACAAAGGAGATAATCAGTCCTGGAGAAAGAATTCCGGAGAGAGAATCTATCTTTGAGAGTTCCTTCCCGGCATTTACATACACAATGGTTCCCGGCAGCATGCCCAACTGTGATACCCAGAAGAATCTCCGCAGAGGCATCTTTGTAAGCCCCATAACCAGATTTATAAGCCAGAATGGGAATATGGGGATCAACCTGAGTGTAAAAAGATAAAAAGCCCCCTCCTTTTCGATTCCATCATTAACTGTTTTCAGCTTATCGCCGACCTTCGTTTGTACCCAGTCGCGCAGAATGAATCGGGAGACAATGCAGGCAAGAGTCGCGCCGATCGTACTTGCAAAAGAGACCGCAAGGGTTCCAGTCCAGAGACCAAGGAGAGCTCCTCCGGCAAGTGTCAAAACTGCAGCACCCGGCAGGGATAAAGCAGTTGCAAGCACATATATCGCTCCATACGCAAGAATGACCATCAGCCTATTTTCAGCATAGAGAAGGGCAAACCTCGCCTGCGACGCCTTTATATAGGAAAGTGTCAAATACTGCCCGAGGTCGAATATCTTAAAGGCAACGATGGCTGACAGCAGGACGATACCAATTACTAACTTTTGGAGAAGATTTCTCTTATTTTCTTTGTTGTCACTCATGCTGATATGCTTCCTTTCCCTGTAGGTCCATCACAGCCTTGACTGCAACGCCCCAGAGGCCGCTATTCTGATCCGTAATCAGCCTGACAGGTATGTCTCGGAGGAGATGCCCCATAGTATTGGACATATAAAACTCGTCCTTAAAGGCTTTATGGTTTACTATAATAGGGTTTCTTGCAGCAACGCCTCCGGCAATAAACAGCCCTCCAAGGGCCAGGGTTTCAAGGGCAAAATTGCGGCACGCCCTGCCGTAAAAGTGGCTTATCCATGAAAGCGTCTCGGGGTGATTATCAAAGCCTTTTGCAACCTCTTGTGGCGTCAGTTGTTCCCCGGTAAGGAAACGATGCACGGCACTCAGTCCGCTGCCTGATACAACGTGGTTGTAGGTGACATGTGAAATCCCGGCAGTCTGCATGAGAAATTTCATAAACTCGTTTTCCCTCTCTGTCACAAAAGGAAAATCTGCATGGGCGCCTTCGGATGGCAAAGCACGGTAATTCCCCCTCCCGTCAGGCGCCAAAAGCGCCTTGCCCAATCCTGTGCCTGCTCCTATCACCGCAATGGTTGCATCACGAACTGCCTTTCCGGGAAGAACTGTTTGTGCCACTTTGCCGACAGGGGACAGGCAGGCATATGCCTGGGCAACAAAGTCATTAATAAGAAAGGTTTTTTTGAATCCTAAGTCCTTCTGTATCTCAGAAATATCGATTCGCCAGGGGATTAGCGGCGGGGAGCTTATTGTGTCGTTTTCAATTGGACCGGCAATTGCGATTCCTACAACATCGGTATCCGCTGGTTTAAGAGGAAAATCAGTGCTAATCAGCTTGTTTATCAGAGATCCAAATGAATCAGCATTTGCGGTCTTCAGCCAGGATTGAGAAAGCATTATAAGCTTCCCTTCATCATCAGACGAAAAGGATGCAAAACGACTGTTCGTGCCGCCAATATCCGCGGCAAGGATGGTTGATCGTTTGATGACCTGCTGATCAGTCATAGCGGCACCTTGATTTCAGGCCTGCTTCCCAGCTTTCTTCTTTCCGGAAGCAGCAGACGCTATCTTTTTACCTGATGTTTGTGCAGACAGCCTGGCCATAACAATCTTCTCGGCCTCCAGCCAGTCATCAAAATCCTGCCCGTGAGACCCTCTCTTCACATATATCTCATAGGCGACCTCTGCTATCTCCTGGTAGAATTCATTGCTTTTGTCCATTGGCACCTCCCTGCATAAGGTATAGAACGTAAATTATTCTCGACGCTCCACCCAGTTTTTACACTTCGAACTCACGCAGCCTACCAAGACTCCAATATTGACTGGCTTATTCAAATCATAGCAGATTGGAGAAGCAGAAAAAAGTAAGCGGTCTTACACAAAAAGATTAACTAAAGTAGAGACACTACTCGGCGGACGGGATTAGCATACAGAGCTTATAAAAATCTTGTCACCCGACTTCATCGATCAAAAGAAGATCTACGTTTTCGACAAGGAGGAAGCTTTAAAGAACAGCGTTGATACTGATGAGTTCTGACTTACGTTGCATTGCGAAGTATTTTTTTGAAGGCTTGGTGCCAGGCCTCTTTCATGGTTATCGCAGCTTTCCACTCCATCCAGTCATCCTCTCTGGCAACTGACGCTCTGCGCTCGATATCCTTCGATAATGCCTTGAAATCCTTGCCATACTTTTGCTCCATCTTCAAAATAACAATACTATATGCATCGATTTTTCTCTGAACATAGTCAGCAACGATGTCTTTCAGCGCACGCCTTTCGTCTTTATAGACTCCCGTCGACATAAGCGGTTTGAGTATATCGGAAATGGCTTTCTGTGTGATCATGTGCACCTCATGTTATATAACCACATTTTCGATTATAGTTCAGGCCTCTCCCTATTTCTTAAGGATCTTGTTGAGATAGGCAATCTTCTTTTGATAGGACTGAATTTCCTTCTCGTATTTCTTTCGCAGTTCAAGTTTTTTTAGTACGTATTGCACGTCCTTATTCGGTATGTGCTTACTAACGATCTTCTCCCCATCGCGATATTTCAGATAATGGTAAGAATATTCTTTTTCCTTATAACGTTTTTTCCTCTCGTTTATTGAGCCTCTGGGAAGGCCAGACACAGTCTTCTCAAGATTATCAAACATCTCCCGGCAACGGTTAAGTTCGTCACGAAGCATGCCGCTTATGACTTTGTCTTTTTCCACCACTTGCATGCTCATAATATGCTTTTTGTGGTGGAAAAGAGCAAGCTTCACGTAAATAGCCTGACAATTCCACGCAATAAAGACAGTCTAAGATTGCTTGCTGGTCTCGCCTACTTCCTCAAACTGGTTAATCTGAATCTCGCCATCGGGGAACTGTGCAATAATTTTCAGGTCACCGCCCATAGCTTTGATGAAGCTGCGCAGCGTGCTCACGTACATATCTGTTCGGCGTTCGAGTTTGGAAATAGCGCCTTGCTGAACGTGCAACACATTTGCCAATTGCATCTGGCTTAGATGTCGAGCCTGCCGAAGCTCTTGGAGCGGTAGTTCTTTCAGCAGCTGCTGGGTTTTTTGATCAATAGCCTTTATTGCCTCCGGACTCATTTTATCTAACAGAGTCTTAAATGGTTTTGCCATCACTGTCCTCCCTCTTCGTTGTCTTGTTCATTAAGATGTTTACCATATAGCCTATCTGCAATCGGTATATATTTTTCATACCAACGGTCATCTCCCCCTTTACTGCCGCCTATCAAAAGAAGTGCTGTGCGCCTTGGATCGAAGCATAAAGGATTCTATAAGGATCACCCCTATGCTGAATCCTTAATTCTCTCATGTGGTCATATTGGGATCCCTCAATGCCAGAGCTATAAGGAAAACCCAATAACGGCCCCCTTTCTTCCAATAGATTAACCACAGGAGCTATATCTATTTGTTCTGCCTCTGTCAAACCGTCCCACCACTCTTCAAATTCATCTGTATATTCGACATTACATGCCATATATGGAATATTACCTCAAAGGAATAGTATTGTCAATTGTTCACCCCCGCATAGAATCAGCACCACCTCATGAGCAGCTCTGATTTTCTGCATGCGCCGGTATTCACTTTCACGTCGCTCACGCTTCTTATGAAAAAGATTATCCGTTCCTATCAGTTAGAAAACTCTCCGATATAAGGAATTGCTCCATAGCGGCCTTTGAGATACCCTCGTTCAAAGGCCTCATTCTTTCTTGGCTTGAAGTCAGACAGGGAATAAAGCGTTGTGGCGCCAAGTTTATCCTTCTCAGTAAACCAAATCTGATCGCGTCGGTAAATATCCGGATCGAGCAGTGTTGTGTCATGTGTACTGATCAGCAGTTGCGCATTCAGAGGATTGGTCTTGGGATTATGGAATAGCCCCACAAGATGACGCACCAGCAGGGGATGCAGGCTTGTGTCAAGTTCGTCAATGACAAGCACTCTGCCTCGTGCAAGAACATCCAGCCACGGCCCCGCAAAGGCGAAAAGCTTTTGTGTGCCCTGCGATTCCTCATTTATGTCAAGTACCCCTCCGCCAGCTCCTGAGTCGTGGACAAATTTAACCGCTGTAAGTTCCTTGCCATACATGTCGGCGATAACCTTGTCGCGAAATTCCGGGATCAAAATCGGGGAGACCATTGCAGGATCAAATGCTTTTTTCTCAAACAGGATATTGGCAATGCTCATATCCGCTGCATTAAGAAACGAAAGAATTCCCTGCTTGCCAGGTTCTGATGCACACTGATCAATTGTGAATTGAAGGCTGATATTTGTCCCCGGCAGAATCACATCGAGTTTGCCTGAGAACCAGTTGAACACCGGCTTTAAGTGGTCATTGTTAAGCTGGATTGCGGTTGAAAGAAACAGGGCATTGGCCCGCGTAGCTGTTTTAATGACTTCTTTTTGACCAATAAAACTCCTGCTGAACTGCCATTCATAAGAAAAGGTCTTCGGATCGAAGATGCGCTCAAACCAGCGCTGAGGTTTGCCCTCGGGATAAGCAACAAGCCATTCCTCATGGATTCGCTGTTGAGTTGCAGCAAAGCCATATTGATACCTGACGCTATCAACAATAAAGGTGATTTCGAATTCTGACGGGGCTTTTGAACTCTCAGAGTCGAAAATAAAAGGTACGACAGGAATCGGCTGTCCCTCTGACAGGGTGCTGAACGAATTCAGAACAAGAAAGTGCATTAACCCAAGAGCACGAAGGACATTGCTCTTGCCGGAAGCATTCGCTCCATACATGACCGCAGAACGGACCAAGTTAGGTAGCTTTGCAATTGGTGATTGGAATGTATTGGTTTCAGCAAGCTCAGAACCCTTAGCCGCAGCAAAACTAAAAGTCTGTTTCTTTTGAATCGACCGGAAATTGGTAACTGAGAAATCAATTAACATGACACTCTCCGTGCTGTTTTTATTCTATTATTGCTGCATTTATACACTTATTCAATGTAAATTGCATCAATATTGTCTTTTTAACAACTTTAATATCTATCTCATTCTTCAGTCGCTGCTCCAACTCCGATTCCTAACGAGTCATCTCATGCGTTTAGTGATACTACCCCGCATTTTCACGGAGGGCTTGTTCAATTACCGATGCTACTGGAGGCAAGGAAGGCCGGTCCTGCCATTATCTCGGTCGAATTTCAATCAAGCTTCTAAAAAACTTCTTGACAGGCAGTCGAGATCAAGTGGAAGACTAAGGCTGCCGGTGTAAAAGAAATTGATTCCTTTTTCCATAAGGCGTCTCCCTTTGCAGAGAAATGCTGGTATATTTCCAAGGCCGGGTTTACGGAAGAGGCAAAGGCCCTCGCCTCCCAAAAAGGTATTTTATTCTCAACCGAAAAAGAACTGCAGATTCTCGAAAATAAGTTCGATAATCAATTGCAATGGAAAACGAGCACTCGTCCTTAACCTGAATACTCTGCATCATATTCAAGTTCCCGTCATTTAGAATAAGTTCTTGTTATTCAATAATATATTTTCCCGACGAATTTACAACAAAGCATAATCTTCGACAAATGTCGCGATATTGTCGTAATGTCGGCGATATTTTCACGACATCCCCCAGGGATGTAGGCCATTGCATCCCCCCGATTGAGCTATTTTCAAAGTTATCGTTCTGAGGGCTGGCGCTCGAAGCCTTTTTTTGAGTTGCAGGGAGTTGTCCAAGGCCCGCATCAGGGGTCGCTGGCATGTGCGCTGGCATTCCCGTATCTCAGCTCCTGTGCATCTCACAAACCTGTAAGTGCGCACTCGCCCTGCACATGAATGCTCTGCTGACTTCATCTCCCTTTATATTCAGCGAATTCTGAGAAGGTAGTATTAGTGAAAAATACCCTTGGTATTTGAATATGTTCGAATTGGAGGTAATGGATCATGTCAGTTTATCTTCGGGCCGGCAAATGGAAGATCAATATTATTCTCGGAGGAGTCAGAATCAATCGAAACATTCCAGTCAAGACCAGACGAGAGGCACTTTCAATACAGAAAAAACTTAAGACCCTGTATCGCAAGACTCTTCTCGGCATTGAAGATGAAGCCACCCCGCCGGAGAAAACCTTTGGCGAGTATGCCGATGCCTACCTTGCTCTTGTTAAGCAGACTCTATCACCGCGCACCTATGATCTCTACCACGGTGACTACAACATCCATCTCGAAAAGTTCTGGAGGAACATCCCCATACCAGGCGGTATTAATAATACCCTGATACTGCAGTTCCAATGCAGGCAGAAATCATCGGGTCTTTCAAACTGCACCGTAAACAAACATTTAGCGCTCATTCGAAAAATCGTCTATTTCGCACGGGATACAGAAGAGGGGATGATTCTCCCTATGCTCAAATTCCCCATGCTTGATGAACCTAAACGTCAACATGCCTTCTTCTCTCCAGAAGAATTTGAATCTCTTGTCCGAGCCTTCTCACCGCATCCGAAAGCCCACAGAAGTTTTCTTCGTGTAATATTCGGGCGTCTTACCGGCATGCGTCCGGCAGAACTCACGTATCTTGCATGGCCCGACATATCCTTCGACAGTAAGACTGCGAAGATCCAAGGGAAAAAAGGAAAGTGGGAGCCGAAGAATCTCTTCGAACGTGTTATTCCCCTTAATGATCAGGCAATGCAGATCGTCACGGAACTTTATGCAATCCGCAAGGGACCATGGGTCTTCGCGCCCGGCGCAAAACCGGTTAAGTGCATACAAAAAGCTCTGAAGACTGCAGCCAGGAACGCAGGAATCGAGAAGAATGTGACACCAAATATGTTGCGGCATACGTTCATCACTCATCTGTTTATGGCAGGAGCTGATGCCGAGGCCGTGCGCCAACTTGCCGGACACAGAAGTCTGGAAACTACAACAAGATATACCCACAGTATCGACGATCATCTGAGGGCCACAGTGGAAAAACTTGAAATGAATTGCGCCAAAGTTGCGCCAAAATCGCGCCATTGAAAAAAGAGTGATGAAAAAAAGAAAGGCCCTTAAAATCTCTTAACTTATTGATTTTAAAGGCCTTTCTGGGTGGTCGGGGCGAAAGGATTTGAACCTTCGACTTCTCACACCCCAAGCGAGTGCGCTACCAGGCTGCGCTACGCCCCGATTTACCCCGTTAGAAAGCCCGCAACGTGCGGCGGAGTAGAAATAATGAGCCATCCCGTTAGGAGGTCGAAGGCCTCTAACGGGGTTTACTTGATACTGTCAGCGATCTGTTTCAGCCGCTTCTTGAAAAAGGCTATGGCTTCGGCAGGGTTTTTCATGATTGCCGGCTTTGCTTCCTGTGCAGGCTTTATCTCCGCAGGACTCTGGATACCGTCTTCAAACCGCTTCCGCACTCCTTCGATCGTGTACCGTTCCTGATAGAGCATCTTCTTGACCATCAGGACGACTTCGAGATCCTTTTTCACATATACCCGTTGACCCGACTTGTTCTTGCGGGGATTCAGAAAAGGAAACTCTGTCTGCCAATATCGTAACACATATGATTCAACACCGGTTATCTTGCTAACCTCCCCGATCTTATAAAAGAGTTTGTCAGGGACTGCCAGTTGTTGAGGTTTTACCCTCTCACTTGCGTGCTTATGCATCTATCTTCTCTATCTCTTCCTTCAACTGATTGCTGACTCTGAATGTGATAACTCTCCTCGGCGTGATCTCAAGTTCTTCTCCGGTCTTGGGGTTGCGGCCCCGTCTGGACATCTTCTTGCGCACATGAAATGTGCCGAATCCGGACATCTTTATAGACTCTCCCTCTGAGAAAGTCTGTTTCATGGTATCAAAAAGGATTTCGACAATGTCCTGCGCTTCTTTCTTGGACAAGCCTACCTTCTCGAAAATCGCATCCACAAGATCAGCCTTTGTCATTACACATCTCCCAGTAAGGAATTTTCTTAATTATATTAAGGAGATAGAGCATTGTCAAGAAGATTTTAGTTTAATTTCAGCGCCTTAACAATATAACTCAGGGAAATTGAACTTTTACAGGCAATTTGTCGAATCAATTCAAGCATTTTTTGGACTCTTCTGACACTGTCAGCAGTTAAATAGATATGCTATTATAATTTTCGAAACGAGGAGGCTGAAATGGCATATAAAGACTTGAGAGATTACATAAAACATATTGAAAGCAAAGGACTTCTGCAGAGGGTCACTGCTGAGGTTGACCCGTTGCTTGAAATATCCGAGATAACGGACCGCGCGTGCAAGTCACCCCTCGGCGGCAAGGCTCTCTTCTTTGAAAACGTGAAAGGATCTGCACACCCGGTCGTGACAAACATATTCGGTTCGTTCGAACGCATGAGCCTGGCACTTGAAGTGGATCACCTTGATGATGTCGGGAAAAGGATCGATGAACTTCTGAACCAGTCGCCGCCCAAGACACTTATGGAAAAACTTGCAATGCTTCCCAAGCTGTTTGAACTTTCAAAGTATCTTCCGAAAACCGTCAAGCATGGTCCCTGCCAGGAAGTGATCGAAAGGGATGATCCCGATCTTTCGAAATTCCCTGTGCTTAAGACCTGGCCGGGTGACGGACAGCCGACTGACGAAGGCAGATTCATCACCTTCCCTATGGTATTCACCAAAGACCCGGAAACAGGCAGACCGAACTGCGGCATGTACCGCATACATATTTATGACAAGACCACAACCGGCATGCACTGGCATATCCATAAGGATGGGGCAAGGCACTACGATAAATATAAGAAACTGCATCAGAGAATGCCGGTTGCGATCGCCGTGGGAAGCGACCCAGCGGTCATCTATTCTGCAAGCGCCCCTCTGCCTGAGTCGATCGACGAAATGCTCTTTGCGGGGTTCCTGAGACAAGAACCGGTGGAGATGGTCAAATGCATCACTTCAGACATCGAGGTGCCTGCAAACAGCGAACTGGTCATAGAAGGTTATGTCGACCCCGGAGAGCAGCGCATCGAAGGGCCGTTCGGCGATCACACCGGATTCTATTCATCTGCCGACAATTACCCGGTCTTCCATGCAACCTGCATCACACACAGAAAGGATATGATCTATCCGGCCACGGTCGTGGGCAAGCCTCCGATGGAGGATTGCTACATGGGCAAGGCAACAGAGAGAATATTCCTGCCGCTCATGAGACTCGACTCTCCTGAGATCAGGGATATCAATCTGCCGATGGAGGGCGTCTTTCATAATTTTGTTCTTGTCTCGATTAAAAAGAGTTATCCGGGGCATGCGAAAAAGATCATCAACGGCCTCTGGGGCAAAGGCCAGATGATGTTTGCAAAACTCATTATTGTTGTTGATGAGGACGTGGATGTGCAGAACTTATCGTACACTGCATGGCGCGTTCTGAACAATGTTGACTGGAGGCGGGATGTGGTTATCTCGGAAGGCCCGCTGGACGACCTTGACCATGCAGCCAATTTCCCACGCTATGGCGCGAAGATGGGCATTGACGCAACACGGAAAACACGCGAGGAAGGTATGACGCGTGACTGGCCTGACGAGATCTGGATGTCGGACGAGATCAAACAACTCGTGGACAGGCGATGGAAGGAATACGGCTTCTGATACGCAGCCATGGATAACAGGCCTTCAGACAGACCGGAAAAATCAAAGCCTGTTTACTCCTTCATGGATATGGTTGCCAGAGAGGCCGAAGAGTATGCGGCTGAACACACCACACCTCTGTCAGCCCTGCTTGAAGAGATCGAGACCTATACCCTGATCAATACATCCTTTCCGAGCATGCTCACCGGAAGGGTTGAAGGCCGCTTTCTGCAGACAATTGTCGAACTGTCCGGGGCCAGGCATATTGTGGACATAGGGACCTTCACCGGATATTCTGCCCTTGCCATGGCAGAGGTCATACCTGCAGACGGAGAGATCATAACGATCGAGCATAATCCGGACCATGCGAAAATTGCCCAGGGCTTTTTCAACCGGAGTCAGAGCGGAGCGAAGATCTCGCTGCGCAACGAGGATGCTCTGGCGACCCTGAAGACCCTGCCTGACGCAAAGACCGATCTGGTATTCATTGATGCGGATAAACAGGACTATAGTGCCTATTACCAGGAAACTGTGCGCATACTGCGTCCCGGAGGTCTGATACTTGCCGACAATGCGCTTTGGTACGGCAGGGTCTTCGATCCAAAAGATGACGACAGCATGGCCATGGCTGCATTCAATGAACTTGTGAAGACAGACACCAGGACTGAAAAGATATTTCTCACGATCCGCGACGGCATCTATTTGATAAGGAAGCATTGAACTGGCGGTTATCTGCTGACGCAGAGAAATATTGATAGCCCCTATGATAATCAGACGATCGAAACAGGTCAGACTTTATTATTTTCCTTTAAAGGCCGGGCTCTTCTTCTTTATAAAAGACGTTGTTCCTTCCCTAAAATCATCTGTCGCAGCCACAAGCCCAAAGTAGTCGGCACCGAGCTTTGCAGACTCGTCAAGAGACAGGTCCATTCCGCGATGCATTGCCTCCCAGGTCATCCTCACCGCAAGAGGTGCCTGCATAAGAATCTCCTGCAGGAGCGCTTCCGATTCTTCTATAAGGTCTTCAGGCTCAACAACCCTGTTAACCAGGCCCATACGCAATGCCTCTTCAGCGGAGATCATCCTGCCGGTGAGCAGAAGATCTGCTGCCCTGCCCTTGCCGATCAGCCGCGGAAGCCTTGTGGTCCCGCCCCACCCTGCAACAGCACCGATGCGGACCTCCGGATGGCCAAGCTTTGCTGTATTGACTGCAACCCTGAGGGTGCATGCCTCGGCAAGTTCTAGACCACCGCCGAGGGCATAACCGTTGATAGCCGCAATAACCGGCTTTCCAAGATGTTCAATGCGGGAATATGTCTCTATCGCAAGCTGAGCGCGAGTCCGCACTTCGAGGGGATCAGCAGAATTGAAGAATCCGATATCGGCTCCTGCAGAAAAGGCCTTTTCTCCCGCACCCGTGATAAGGAGTCCTCTGACCGAGTCGTCAGCCTTCAAAGAATCAAGGAGACGCCCGAGTCTTTCGAGCATCTCCTTGTTGATGGTATTGAGTACGTCCGGTCTGTTCAAGGTCAGACAAACAATACCCTTGTTCTTCCTGAGACTTACAGGGTTCTTATCTTTCCTGGATTTTGTCATGGAACCCTCAATTAAAACATATCCCATTAATGACCAAATACCGCATCAGCTCAGCACCGTCACACTGCTTGCCTGCGGGCCCTTGGCGCCCAGTTCCTCGGCAAAGCGCACCTTCATGCCGATCCTGAGCTTCTCAAACCCTTTATTGAGAACACTGTTTTCATGAAAATAGACCTCAGTGCCGTCTATTTTGGCAAGAAATCCGTATCCCTTATCAAGGAACAGAGAGGCTATCTTGCCCTGAGGTATCTCTTCATGACGCTTCACTTCCCTTCGCTGCTGGGTAACGAACTCCTCGATCTTACGCTTTGCCGCATTGAAAGAGTCTCTTATGGCCACATAAAGGTCTTCATTCGGTTCACGCTTGATAACGATCTCACTGCCCGGCACCTTCAGGTCTATATTGACATTATATAGTCTGCCGTCATGTGAATGACGATGGGGAGCTTCAACAACAACCCTGCACTTGATGATCTGGTCGCAGAAGTTCTCGAGCTTTTCTACCTTTTCCGTGATCTCCGCCTTGATTGCATCTGTGAGTTCAAAATCCCGCGCCGTGATCTGCAATGAAAGCTTCATAACCTGTCCTCCAAAATATATATATTTACTGTGCTCCTGTTTCCATACTATCAGCAGGTGCACGTCCTGTCAACGATTGACGCACCACGTTGAGCAGGCTACAATATAACCATGAAACAGGCATTTATAAAGTGGATAATGAATACGATCGCGATCATGCTTGCAGTCAAATTTGTGCCGGGAATCATATATTCCGGCGAGTGGTGGGGCATTCTGATCGTGGGAGTGCTTTTTGGCCTGGTAAACACCTTCCTGCGGCCATTTATCAAGCTTTTCACCTTCCCCCTGCTCATCCTCACACTGGGACTCTTCACCTTTGTGATCAATGCCATGATGCTCAGCATCACGTCATGGCTTTCCGACCAGTTTCAGCTCGGTTTTCATGTTGAAGGATTTAAGCCTGCATTTTGGGGAGCCCTCGTCATCAGCATTGCGAGCCTGCTCCTGGGCTGCCTCATGCCGCAGGAAGAGGAAAAAAAATAGATCACGAACGGCTCAAGGCAGATTGATCAACAGCCGGACGGCTAAACGTGAGAACGCTTCTGTCTGCTCCTGCTTTTCCTGACCTGGTGTTTCTTGGCCTTACCCGATGCACGTTTGACCTTTGCAGCATCATTGTCCACACTTGTTATATAGACAACAGGCTCTTCGAGGTGGTTGATCACGCGCGCACCGAAGGCCATCAGATTCGCGGTCTCGCTCCACAAAAGTCCACGAGCCGGCTCGCCCAGCAAGGCAACAACAAGTGTACCGCTGCCGCAGTCCCCTGCACTGACAAAGCAGTGGCGCGCATCTCTCGTGTACCCGGTCTTGCCCAATATCAGGTCCTGATCTGACCAGAGCAGATGGTTCGTATTACTGATGGTCTTTGTCCGGCCGTCGACCGTCGAAATTTCAGCGACACGTGTTCCGAGGATCTCCTGCAGCAGGGGATACGTGAGAGCCTCCCGCATGATCTGGGCCAATTCCAATGCTGTCGTATACTGGCCGGGACCCGGGAGACCGTTGGGGTTAATGAAGCGGGTATTGTACAGACCGAGCGAGGCAGCCTTCTGGTTCATGAGCACGACAAAAGCCTCTTCAGAGCCTGCCACCGCCTCTGCCAGCGCAACAGTGGCATCATTTGCAGATTTGATCAGTGCTGCATGGAGCAATGCTCTGATCGTCAAGGTAAAGCCAGGCCTGAGTCCTATCTTTGTCGGAGGTGTGGCCGCTGCCCGCTCGCTCACCGTAACAACGTCGAACGGCTGCATCCTGTCGAGCACCACCAGTGCAGTCATCAGCTTGGTCGTGCTTGCAGGGAAGAGCCTCAGCTCGGGATTTTTTGCAAAGAGCACCCTTCCGGTCGCGGCCTCCATTACAACCGCTGCCCTCGCCTTGACATCTTCTCCAGAGGCAAGGGAAACAGATAGCGCCAGGCAGACAGTCAGGATCAAAAGAACGGAAAGAATTGATGCAGTGATCCGTTTCATGTCAGTTTCCCGCATTGTTACGGAGGGCATTTGCCGCAGACCGAGGCAAAGAGTGTTGTGCTGAGATACCGGTCACCGCGATCAGGGAGAATGACAACGATCGTGCCTTTTTTAAGCTGCTCAGCCATGCGTAAGGCCCCGAACATTGCTGCGCCGCTGCTCATGCCGACAAAGAGCCCTTCCTTGATCGCGAGCTTACGGGTGGTCTCAAAGGCATCCTCGTCATTCACATTGATCTTTTCATCGATCGCAGCGCTGTTATAGATCTTCGGTACGATCGACTCCTGCATGTTCTTGAGCCCCTGGATGCGGTGGCCGAGAAGCGGTTCAACGCCCACGATTCTGATCTTATTATTGTATTCCTTCAGCCTCCGGCCTGCTCCCATGATCGTGCCGGTCGTGCCCATGCCCGAGACAAATATGTCGAGCCTTCCGTTGGTCTGTTCAATGATTTCTTTGCCCGTTGTCTCGTAATGCGCCCTGATGTTCGAGTTGTTATCGAACTGGTTCGGCATGAAATAGTCCTGAGGATGCTCGCTGACTATCTTTCGGGCAAGCCGTATGGCTCCGTCAGTTCCCTCGTTGCCCGGGCTGAGCAGAAGTTCAGCACCGAAGGCCTCAAGCACTTTTCTTCTTTCGAGGCTGACGCATTCAGGCATGACCAGTTTCACCCGGTATCCTTTTGCCGCTCCGACCATGGCAAGGCCTATTCCGGTATTGCCTGACGTTGCCTCAAGGATCGTATCGCCTTTTTTTATCAAGCCGGCATCCTCGGCATCCTTTATCATGTAATGAGCGATCCTGTCTTTGACCGAACCGCCGGGATTGTTGCCCTCAAGTTTCGCAAAGATCGTCACGTCCGGCATGGGATTGATCACCTCGATCTTTACCAACGGCGTGTTGCCGATGCAGTCGATGACGCTCATTTCCCCCCCCCTGATATCTCCTTAAGGTTGTCGCAGGCATTCCTGTTGCCCTGCTCGCAGGCATACTTGAAATCAGCCATGGCCTTGTTCAGGAAGGCAATGCCCCGCGACATATAGGCATTGGTATCGCTCGGCTTCAGAGAAAGGACCCTGTTGTAATCCTCGATCGCCAGGTCGTATTTACCTAACCCGCGGTACGCGATTCCGCGATTGTAGTACGCCTCAATAAGGCGGGGATTGAGTGAGACCACCCTGGTAAAGTCGCTGATGGCCCGCTCGTATTCGCCTTTTCTGAGATATGCCAGACCGCGGCTGTTCAGCACGTCTGGCTGCTCAGGGCGGCTCGATACAACCCGGCCGAAATCACTTATTGCCTCATCATACTTCCCTTTTTTATAGAACGCCATGGCGCGGCTGTAATATGCCTCGATCAGTTCAGGATACTGTGCAATCACCTTGTTGTAGTCCTGTATTGCCGCATCGTATTTGCCCTCATTGAAACTGTCAGTCGCCCTGTCATAGACCGTCTGAATGTCCTGATCAGCAGCAAAAACGATCGAGGCAACACACAAGGTCATGCTGACAGCAAGGCTCTGTAATAGTTTCATGATCGCTCCGTTCGTCTAAAGAAATGTTATTAAGTATAACAGAACAAACAGCATTTGAGGCCATTCTGGGTTGGCGAATACAGAACAGTCTTGTTTGGCAGTTTGGATAATTTTCTGATACCCCACCCAACCTCCCCTTGGAAATGGGAGGAGAGATAACACTCATAACTGAAGGGTTACGTATTTAGCAGCTTATGCTGTTGACCACGAGTATGATTAGTGATAGGCTGAAAGAAAAAGAACAGAGGAGGCTACCATGTTTTACGAAGATGACAATACAGGCCCGGCCATTCTGGTATCGTTTTTTGTCGGCAGCATTGTAGGAGCAGGTCTGGCGCTCCTGTTCGCACCGCAGGCAGGCAAAAAGACCAGAAGGCAGATCGCCGACCTTGCAGATGATGTCAAGGACTATGCAGCAGACTACACAAAGAAGCTGAAAGACAAGATAGCCTAACGCGACGGCTTGAAAAAAACCACGGCAAGGGGCGGGACAACGATCTCCATGGAGCAGGGCTGACCATGCCAGGGTATGGCGGCAGACTGCAGACCGCCCTGATTGCCGAGGTTGCTGCCCCAGTATTCGCGGGAATCGCTGTTCAGGATCTCACGGTAAAAGACCTGCTCAGGCACACCAACCCTATAAGCATCCTTCGGCACAGGAGTAAAGTTGCAGACAACCACAATATGGTCAGCAGGAGCCTTTGAGCGCCTGATAAAAGAGACAATGCAGTTGTCCGTATCGCGGAAATCGATCCACTCAAAGCCCTGCCAGTCATGATCCATATCGAACAATGCCGGCTCAGAGGCATAAAGACGGTTCAGGTCCTGCATATATTTCTGGAGCCTGTTATGCTGTCGGTATTGCGTGAGATGCCAGTCCAGGCTCTGATCAAAGTTCCACTCATCCCACTGGCCGAACTCTCCGCCCATGAAGAGCAGTTTCTTGCCCGGATGGCCGTACATATACCCGTAAAAAAGCCTGAGGTTGGCGAATTTCTGCCACATATCCCCGGGCATCTTGTTCAGCATCGAGCGTTTCCTGTGCACCACCTCATCATGAGAGAGGACAAGAACAAAGTTTTCCGAAAATGCATAGAGCAGTCCAAAGGTGAGATTATTCTGGTGATATTTCCTGTACAGCGGGTCCTTCGTCACATAATCGAGCATATCGTTCATCCAGCCCATGTTCCACTTCATATCAAAGCCGAGGCCGCCTAAATAGACAGGCTTGGTCACACTGGGCCAGGCTGTGGACTCCTCAGCAATGGTCAGGATGCCGGGGAAGTATCCATGCGTCACCTCATTGAACTGCTTGATGAAGTCGACCGCCTCCAGGTTCTCCCTGCCGCCGTATCTGTTTGGTATCCAGTCGCCCTCTTCCCGTGAATAGTCGAGATAGAGCATGGAGGCGACAGCATCGACGCGCAGTCCGTCGATATGGTATTTCTCGATCCAGAAGAGCGCGTTGGAGATCAGGAAGTTCCTTACTTCATTCCTGCCATAATTGAAAATAAGTGTACCCCAGTCCCTATGTTCGCCCTTCTTTGGATCCACATGCTCATACAGACAGGTGCCGTCAAAGAACCCGAGGCCGTGACCGTCTTTTGGAAAATGCGCAGGCGCCCAGTCCAGGATCACACCGATGTTATTCCGGTGGCATGTATCGACAAAATGCATGAATTCTTCAGGCGTGCCATGTCTGCTTGTCGGTGCAAAATACCCGATGGTCTGGTATCCCCAGGACGCATCGAGCGGGTGCTCACAGACCGGAAGCAGTTCTATATGGGTATAGCCCATCTCTTTTACGTAAGGAATGAGGGTATCGGCAAGCTCGCTGTATGTCAGAAATCTGTTGTTGTCTTCAGGGACCCTCATCCATGAACCGAGATGAACCTCGTAAATGGCAACCGGAGATTCGTGCCAGTTCCTTTTCTGCCGCTCCGCGATCCAGGCGTTGTCGTTCCAAATATAGGTATTGATGTCATGGACCACGGAAGCGCTTTTGGGGCGCTGTTCGAAGAAAAATGCGTAGGGATCTGATTTTTCGGCCTCGAAGTTGTTATAGCGTGATTTGATAAAGAACTTGTAGACCTGACCCTCTCCGATGCCGGGAACAAAGATCTCCCATATGCCTGAATGGACAAGAAGACGCATCGGATGCCTTCTTCTATCCCAATTATTGAAATCGCCGATAACACTCACATTCGAAGCATTCGGCGCCCAGACAGCGAAATGTACGCCGCGTGTGCCATTGATCTCTGTGACATGGGCACCGAGCTTCTCATACTTTTTGTAATGAGTCCCCTCGCCTATGAGATGCAGGTCAAAGTCAGTAAGCACCGGCAGAAAAGAATACGGATCCCGGAACTCTTCTTCAGTATCGTCGTATTTCTTTATCCTGATCCGATAAGGGAAAGTGCCCCTCTCAGGTCTTCTTGCGCTGAAAAAGTCGAAGCGGTAGCTGTTTTCCATCGGATGGAGCGACTGTGTCCTCTCATCTACCACCCAGGCAGCCTTTGCTTCAGGAAGAAACGCCCTGACCTCGATATGCTTCCTGCCGTCTTCGATTACGACATGCATGCCGAGCAGGGAAAAAGGATCAGCATGGTTCCCGTTTACGATCTTTCTTATATTTTCCTGAATTCCCATGTTTTCTTTCTTTTAAGATATGCTCCTCTAAACCGCCACATACTCCGCAAAGGAATGAGATTCCGGAATCTGCAATTTGTCTTCGATAAGTCCATCAATATGCATTTTCACAGCTTCATGCATGTTGCGTTCAACCTCATCTCGTGATAAGCCGGTAGCAACACAACCCGGCAAGTCAGGAGAATATGCAGAATAATTGTTTTCTGCCTTTTCAATCACGACAAGAAATCTGTGCATTTACTTTGCCTCCTTCAGCTTCGACTGTTTCATGATGCTGTTCAGGGTCCCCGGAGCCAAGTCATCGTTGGGATGCCCGGCGATGGTGACTCGTCCCTCTTTGACAGCATGTTTATACTGCCGATGGCTTCCCCTCGTAACCACGAGATACCACCCGTCTGCTTCGATCACTTTAATAATATCACGCACTTTCATAGATTTGCTCCATATTTATCATTTACCCATCACAATCGCTATCCATAAATTGCACTTTATTTCAATTGACTCTTAAGGATTTATAAATTCTTGTGGCAAGAAGTTGTCCCACAAAAACAAGTGCAAGATTGAAATAAACAAGGAAACGAAGAGACTCGGCATCACCAAAGGTAAACAGAGCATAGGTTGTAACAAGCGTTATTGGAATCAACATTAATGCCAGTTTCAGGTAGAGCTCTGTTCTTCTTGCGCCTTTCAGAATCAAGTTTGCAAGATATATGGCTATAACGATAAAAGGAACAACGTCAATTAACGCCGCAAAAAAAGCACAGACAATGGTCGTATAGCCGCCCCTTGGCAGGTACTTTTGTGACTGCCAGTAGAAAACTTCTGAGGATATAACGATAGTGAAGCCAATGATGACAGGTAGGAGTAAGACAATCACCCGTAAAAGATTACTGATTTGTTTGTCATTATTTGACTGTAATGCCATCATGGTCATCGGGATGCCTTCAAACTGGTAATGAGTTCCCCTATAGTCTCGCACTGTGAATTTATCCAATTGTATATCATATGGACTGTTTCGTCGATATCTGTTTCAGTCAACAAAAAAGCCCTGCGGAATTCTGCAGGGCTTTGAGCAGGGTATGTCGAAATATATTACGGTTTCTTGACGCCTTCGCGCGCAATCGCGATCTTGCCGGTGCGGACAAACTCCTTGATGCCCATCGGTCTCAGAAGCTCCACAAAGGCCTCGATCTTCTTTTCTTCACCGGTAACCTCGATCGTATAGGTCTTGGGGCTTGAATCAACGATCCTGCCCCGAAAGATATCGGCGATCCTGAGCACCTCTGCCTTGTCCTCCTGGCGCGGTGATACCTTGATCATGACCATCTCCCTCTCCACATGGTCGAGTTCGGTCATGTCCACGACCTTGATCACATCGATCAGCTTGTTCAACTGCTTGTTGATCTGCTCGACGATCCAGTCGTCGCCACTCGTAACGATCGTCATGGTCGATATATTAGGGTCGATCGTTTCGCCAACAGAGAGACTCTCGATGTTATAGCCCCTTCCGCTGAACAGTCCTGATATCCTCGAAAGGACACCGAATTTATTTTCGACAAGAACAGATATCGTATGTCTCAATTTAATCCTCCATAATAATGCAATGAATAATCAGTAAAAGTGACAAGCTGCAATACGGATAATTCCTCGATTGCCTTAACTCATCACTCATGACGCATTACTCATTACTGTCTTTATTTTACTGCCTTGAGTTTCTTCTCAGGCTTCTTCACTTCTTCTTCCCGGAACAGCATCTGGTCAATGGCAGCGCCAGCAGGCACCATCGGATAGACCTTCTCGGTCCAGTCGATCACGAAATCCATGATTACCGGCCTCTTGATGGCAAAGGCTTCCTTCAGCACCGGCTCAACCTCTGACTTCTTTGTTGCCCTGAGTCCGACGGCGCTGTAAGCTTCTGCGATCTTCACAAAATCCGGCACGGTTTCATCAAGCTTGGTATGCGAGTATCGCTCCTGGAAGAAGAGCTCCTGCCACTGACGCACCATGCCGAGGAAGCGGTTGTTCAGGATCGCGACCTTTACGGGCAGTTTGTTAATGACCGCTGTTGCAAGCTCCTGAATGTTCATCTGAATGCTTCCGTCGCCTGCGATATCGATGACCAGCTTGTTCGGAAATGCAAGCTGTGCACCGATTGCTGCCGGCAGACCATAACCCATGGTGCCGAGGCCGCCTGATGACAGCCATGTCCTTGGCTTGTCATACTTGTAGAACTGTGCTGCCCACATCTGGTTCTGGCCTACCTCTGTTGCGATGATCGCATCGCCTTTGGTCAGCTCGTTGATCTTCTCAATAACATACTGGGGTTTGATCACATCTGCATCCCGGTCATAGCTCATGGGCCGCTCTTTTTTCCAGGCATCGATCTGTTTTGTCCATGCCTTTCTCACCTCAGCCCACTGCTCCTTCACCTCGTCATGGATCACCTTGTTCATCACGGTAAGCACACGCTTCACATCACCGACGATCGGCAGGTCAACGCGTACATTCTTCCGGATTGATGTGGGATCAATATCAATATGAATGATCTTGGCATTCGGCGCAAAGGCATCTATCTTGCCCGTGACCCGGTCATCAAAACGCATGCCGATCGCAATCAGAAGGTCTGAATCCTGCACTGCCTTATTCGCATAATAAGTGCCATGCATGCCTAACATGCCTAATGAGAGCTTGTGCGATCCCGGGAACCCGCCAAGGCCCATCATGGTCATGGTTACCGGCACCCCGGTTATCTCCGCAAATTCTCTCAGTTCCTTTGAGGCATCTGATGAGATGACACCGCCGCCGGCTATGATCAAAGGCTTCTTTGCCTTTGCTATCATATGCGAAGCCTGGGTGATCATGTATTTATTGCCTTCATACGTAGGGTTATAGCTTCTGATCTTGACCTGATCAGGCCAGTGGAATTCAGCCTTGCTGGTCGTCACGTCTTTTGGCAGGTCTATGAGCACCGGACCGGGCCTGCCAGTACTGGCAATATGAAATGCCTCTTTTATCGTAAGGGCAAGATCACTGACGTTCTTTACAAGAAAATTATATTTCGTGCAGGGCCTTGTTATGCCGACAATGTCAGCTTCCTGAAAGGCGTCATTGCCGATCAACATGGTAGGTACCTGTCCGGTAATGACCACCATCGGGATCGAATCCATGGCAGCGGTCGCAATGCCGGTGACCGTGTTCGTTGCACCCGGACCTGAGGTGACCAGCGCCACTCCCACCTTGCCTGTTGCGCGTGCATATCCGTCAGCAGAGTGTACAGCTCCCTGCTCATGGCGCGTTAATATAAGCTGAAGATCCTTTTCATCATGGAGAAGGTCGAAGATATTCAGCACAACACCTCCCGGATACCCGAACAGGTGTTTAACTCCTTCCTTCTTCAGTGATTCTAAAAGGATCTCTGAACCAGTCATTTTCATCTTTCTACCGCTCCCCGGTCAGACTGCCTGCTCTGACCAATTATGAAATTTCGCATATTGTATCACATGCAACCCTGTTAACTTCAACAAAAACGGGCCTTCCTTCAGCTAAAGTCGGTTAGGTCAGAAAGCCCCTCCTTAGCAAGGAGGGGTAATGGGGAGGTTTTGAAAATTGTATCAATACCCCTCCCGCCCTCCCCTTGGAAAGGGGAGGAGGCACACCCCTCATAACTGAAAGATATTTTTTTAACGCACGATGGCGCCTTCATCTGCCGAGCTCACAAGCTTGGCATAGCGAGAGAGATACCCCTTGGTTATCTTGGGAGACGGCTGTTTCCATGCCTTCAGCCTCTTCTTTATATCCTGATCGCTCAGTTTCAGCTCTATCTTCCGCTTTGCTATATCAATACTGATCTTGTCGCCATTGCGGACAATGGCAATAGGGCCACCCTCCATCGCCTCAGGCGATACATGGCCTATACAGGGGCCGCGTGTGCCACCCGAGAATCGACCGTCGGTTATCAGCGCTACGGACTCGCTCAGCCCCATGCCTGAGATCGCAGCAGTGGGTGCGAGCATCTCCCTCATGCCGGGACCGCCCTTAGGCCCTTCATAGCGGACAATAACAACGTGGCCGGCCTTCACCTTGCCGCCGCGTATAGCGGTCATCGCCGACTCTTCAGAATCAAAGACAATTGCAGTGCCTTCGAACTGCATCATGTTTTGACTGACCGCCGACTGCTTTACCACAGCCCCCCCCGGAGCAAGATTGCCTTTCAGTATCGCAATGCCTCCTTCCTTGTGGTGGGCCTTCTCAATCGGGCGGATCACATCGTCGTCATAGATCTCAGCCTCATCAGCGATCTGGCAGATGGTCTTTTCGTTCACGGTTATCGTATTGTTCAGCGTCTTTCTGAGCCTTTTGAGCACAGCAGGTATGCCGCCCGCATAATCAAGATCTTCCATATAGTTTTTCCCGCCGGGAAGCATGTCCGTGATATGCGGCGTCTTCTTTGAAAGCCTGTCAAAGGACTCGAGCGGCAGCTTTAAGCCTGCGTCATGGGCTATGGCAGGTATATGCAGCACTGTGTTGGTCGAACCGCCTAATGCAAGATCGACCATGATTGCATTTTCAAAAGACTTCATGGTCATGATCTTCCTGGGCGTGATATTCTTCTGCACGAGCTCTACGATCCTTTTGCCGCTGTCAAAAGCGATCCTCCGTTTTTTTGAGGATACGGCAAGGGCCGTAGCACATCCCGTAAGGCTCATACCGATGGCCTCCGTGATGCATGCCATGGTGTTCGCCGTGTACATGCCCTGGCATGAACCTGCGCCCGGGCATGCGCACATCTCAAGGCTGTCCAGTTCGTCCTTTTTTATAAGCCCCTTCCGGAACTTGCCTACAGCCTCAAACGTGTCGCTCGTAAGATTCAGCCGCCTGCCCTTGTAGTGGCCGGAGAACATGGGGCCTGCGGTCACTACGATACAGGGGATATTCAGCCTGCCTGCTGCCATGAGCATGCCGGGCGTGATCTTGTCGCAGTTCGTCAGGAGCACAAGCCCGTCAAGCTGGTGAGCAGAGGCAACCGTCTCTACCATATCGGCGATCAGCTCGCGCGATGCAAGGGAGTAATGCATGCCGCTATGGCCCATGGCGATGCCGTCACAGATGCCGGGGATGCCGAAGAAAAAAGGATACCCTCCGCCGGTATGGACTCCCTTTTCAATGAACCGTTCAAGGTCCCTCATGCCGGTATGGCCGGCGATCAGATCGGTAAAACTTGTGGCAACGCCGATGAACGGCTTGCCCATCTCTGATTTGGATATGCCTGTGGCATACAGCAGCGCCCGGTGAGGAACACGGTCAATGCCTTTTTTGATAATATCGCTTTTCATGAAACCCACCTGCCTTTACACTCTTGAGTGTTTTATGCTGATTTTTGACTGGCTATGACAAGAAATACCTCAACGCCATAATTAGATATTATCAGGATAAGCGAAAAAGTCTGCAAGTTCTTCGTAAACTATCGAGCCTCTCGCGTGAGACTCTCAGGACAGATGGTCATTTTTTTGAAACTGCACTGAAGGCGAAGTATTAATGACACACACCGGCCGTCTGATTGCATAGGGGCCGAATGGCCGGGCAGGAATTCCCCAGTATGCGACAGTCCGGAACGCATACGTTGGGACTTACATCAGTGGCACAGACCTTGCCGCTATTACATATAACGCTCCCGCAGGCAGTACCGGAGGATGCATTTTCAAGTGCCAGTATCGCATCGCAATCGGCGGATATGCAGAGCACGATGGGTTCAGCGTCGAGACTGACAGATACGGCCGGCACATCGCTAACACTTCCGGTATTAAGTTTAATACTCTTAAGAGTCACGGGCCCGAACGTGGAAGACAAGTTTACTGACGTCGGTGAACTTGTGGCGATTGCCATTACAAAGGGATATGTTGTCGGGTTCGCACCAGAGTAGTTGCCTGCCTTCATAAGAAATATATCGGCTCCCCTAGCGGTAATGCGGGAATCAAATCGGGCAAAACGAAGATATCTGTTCGCCCATTCGAGATAGGGATATTGAGAATAGTCCGTGGCCTTTGCTGCATAATTAAAAGAGGAAACGCCAGGATGTTCCGCTTCCCATGCAAGATATTCGTCCCGGACATCGATATATGAAGAGAATCTGGCCGGAGGTTTCCCGGTTGAATCAGCCCTGCTGACAAACTCGTCCCGCAGCCACGGGATCAAATCCATGATTGCGGCCCGGGATTCGGAGCCATAGTCCAGGTCTTGCGTGTGGACTCCCCAGCCAAAGGCCCAGACCTTTGACTTTGCGCCGGCACGGGTACGCTCTTTCCAGTTGGCGTAAAGCTGAAGGAATTCCGCTTTTTTACGGGATGATTTCCCGTCCTGCCAGAGGCCTAAATGGTCACCGACCTGGCCGATGACCATGCCCTGTGGCACAGTCATGAATTTCGTAGTCAGGTCTTCAGTAATAGCGGTTTGGCCGGGTCGGAAAGGATTCCAGGGGACGTGGCTGAAATAACCGGCCATGATCTGGTCCCCACCGCCCTCGCGGATGGTATAACCGTATTCTTTCATTAGTTGGTTAGGGTCCGTCAGTTGCGCATGGGATTCTGCCGCAGTATTGACGGCTGCAATGGCTGCAGCATCGGTTAAGCCAAGCGCAAGGGTTACGGCCATGTCGGTGAAACGTTTGTTGGCGTCCCACACTTTTCTGACGTCATTGGGGTCTGGATTCGTGTATGCGTTGGCTATTGACGGCCAGTCATGGACGCCGCGATAGTACTCGGTGTGCGAGTGAGTGCCCAGTATGCCGCCACTGGCCTGGAGCCGGGCGAGGAGCGGCAGGCAGGTCGCCTGTTCAGAAGCTTCTACGCAGAACTCGTAGCATTCGCCTACAGCGAGGAATGAAACTTTGACCCCGTAGGGTTCCAAATAATCGATCAGCCACGCAGCATTGGCAAGTTGACGTCGAAAGAAGATGCGCCGATCATCAAGCGTCAGTTGTTGGTTCAGGGGGTCGCAATGGAGATCCATGGTGATATTGATCGGAGGCTGGGATACAGCAGTGGTCACCGTCAGGGTCGCGCTTACCGAGATGGTCCCTGATGTCGCCGTGATCGTGGTTGTGCCTGCTGAAAGCGCTGACACGAGACCGGCGGCGTCGATCGTTGCGATAGCTGTGTTTGATGAAATCCACGTTGCCGATTGAGTCAATGTCTTCGAACTGTTGTCCGAATACGTTCCGGTTGCCATGAACTGTTGTGTGCTTCCTGCTATGACGATTGAGGTGGTTGGCGATACCATAATCGAGACCAACGTTGCAGATGCATTGCCACCACTACTATCGCTGCTACTACTACCTCCCCCGCCCCCGCCGCATGCGCAGAGCATTATGGCCAAAAGCGCAATCATGCTCATTCTTACTCTCATTACCGCACCTCAACGAACACAGGATTTTCACCGACTGTCAGCGTTATCGTACCGTTTGACGCAGCTACGGTCTCAGTTCTGAACGCCGTCGCATAATCGGTCACGTCTTTGCCGGCTGAAAACTTAGGTACCGCCTCCGTCACCAGCACTGAGCCTGCCGGCAGTCCGCTGATGGATATTGTTTTCGTATTTCCAGGGGCGTAAGATGTTTCATTGAAATAATCCCACCAGGCTACATAGATCGGCGCGTTGTTCTTCATGAACTTGAAGGTATAGACATTGCCTGATGCCTGTATCGTCTGGATGTTCTTCCAGTCGGAGCCTTCGAGCATCTCGGTCATTTTTTTATACGTGTAGTAACTAAGTTTCTTGACGCCAAGACCCAGGTCATTGGTTCCCCAGCCGTCATAGATGAGCCCAGTGTAGTCGAAGTAGCCGCCGTCATATTTGAACCCTTCCATCAGGCCGAAGGCCGGGAATATCTTCTTTATGCCGAAGGAAAGCGGATACACGAACCGCTTGAAATAATCGAGTGCCTGCTGCTGTTCTGTCTGGAGAGGATAATCAAACGGTGCGGGCGTAACAGATGCCGGATCGCCGCTGTATGCGCCCATCTCCGTTATCCAAAACGGCATCGAGGGAAAACCGTCTGCCTCAAGCACACTGCGGATATGGTCATAGGCTTCCTTTGCGCCACGGTAATCGCCTGTTGCATTTCCATACCAGTGGAAATCCATTACATCAACATAGTTTCCCCCGAGGGCGTTAAGAATAGGTTTGTAATGCTGGTCGAAATTCGACAGGTAATCTGCCACCGGCGGCATGCCCGGCACGCCGCCGATCAGGACCATACAGTCGGGGCAGACCTCCTTGATCGCCGTATACGTTATCCGCTGCAGGTCAGCAAATCGGCTCTTCACATTGTTCGGCTCGTTCCCCACCTGCCAATATTTGATTGGTGCAGCCAACCCCGACGCGGCATAGGAATCACCGCCATAGCGCCGCACGACCGCCTTTACAAAGGCGACATATTTCTGCTCGTCCACCGGGAAATAGGACCCTGCCAGGCATCGCCCTTCGTCAATCGGCCCCTGAGGCGATATGTTCGCAAGAATATGCGTTCCGGAGGGGACTCTACTCCACTGTTTGTCATACTTCGTAAAATCATAAGCCTCGCTTGCAAGATCGGGCTGGACCAAAAACCAGAATGCATACACCCCATCTCGCGTCCATGTGACGCCAATGTTCTGAGCGTCCCCGTACCCGTTATTGGTATATCCCTGTTTTTCGACCGATGCCGGATGAAAACCAAACGGGCTTTCGATAACAGCGTCGTAAACAGTCAGGGTTGTGCTTCCTGCAAGGTTCCCCGATATTGCCGTAATCGTGGCTGAGCCCGTTCCGGCGGATGTAGCAAGGCCTGAACTGCTGACAAATGCACATGACGTATTCGAAGATGTCCAGGTTGACGAAGAAGTCAGATCCCTCGTGGTGCTGTCCGAATAGATCCCGGTTGCAGCGAACTGCTGCGTCTTGCCAAGCATGATACTCGGGTTAGACGGTGTTATGACGATAGAGACCAGCGTTAAAGATGTATTGCCACCACCACTATCGCTGCTACTACCTCCGCCGCCCCCCCCGCAGGCAAACAGTGTTACTACCAATAGCGCAGACAGAATTATTGTTCCCCTCATTGCACCCCTCCTCTGCACACTATTATTTGTTCTGCATCATCTGCCCGGCTGAGGCCTTATCGGACCGTTGCGCTCATCCGCAGTCCGGGGAGGGAATCTCTGATCCCTGCCGGGTCCCTCGCCCCTTCTCTCTCTTGCCTCGCCGATAAGTTTCCGGATTTCCCTGTTGAATTCCTGCTGAAAGAGAACAAATTTCGCCTGCTGCTCCACAGAGAGGATCTTCCTAAGATCAGCGCGCTCCTCATCATTGGTCCGCTGCAGCGCCGTATGGCTCTGTTCGAGACGACCGAGGGCAGCCTTCATCTTCGCCTCATTCTTTTCCTTCACCGCCTCTCTCAGTTCTCGCATGCCGTCACGAACAGCTGCCTCCGCCTCTGCCCTTTTCTTATCGTAGCTGTTAAGCACCGGAAATACCTGTGCCGAGATCTTCTCATTAAGGTCAAGGGCGCTGGTCAGCTTCCACATCCTCATGGTCTCGATCTTTTTCCTGACCTTCTCCATCTGCTCCTTCGAAGGCGGTCGGTCCCGATCGTCAAAAGGCTCGGCAATCGCTGCCGCGGACCATGCCATAAGGAACACAAACACCAATAAGCCGGCAATCTTTCTGTTCATTTTCATCCTCCTTTGTGATCTTTTGATTGCAATGTCCTGGATAGCGCTGAGAGTTCGTCTGAACTCAGAGCTACAAATTCGCTGTGATATGATGGCGCTGTGGCATCCAATAGAGCTGCTTCTTCGGCAGTCAGACCGCCTTCCCGGGTCTGTATCTGCTTTTCAGTAATATCGTCTAATTCAAGGAGAGAGTATTCAAGCGGATCGCGGAACAGGGGATCACGCTGAGGGGCCATGCGGACCTGAAGCGGAAAAACAAAAAAGGCAATAATGATCAGCAGCAGTGCCGACACAGGCGGTAGCAGCCGCGCAGGAGAAAATCTCCCGGCAGACCGTCGGGCATGTTCATCCCTGCTCAGGACCCGGATCTTCTGCGGGAGTGTTTTCCAGAATATATCTCCAGGGTCCGGCGCCGCGCAGTCCCTCAAATCCTTTAACAGAACGAGCATTTCCGCACATTCCGCGCATTGCCCTGCATGAGTCTCGATGCACTGTTTCTGGTCGTCCGTAAGCAGCGCCCCTGCATACTCCGGCAGCAGCCCTTTTATATCATCATGAGACAGTTTCATGTCCCTTCTCCTTCATTGCCTCACGAAGTTTTAGCACTCCATTATGGTACTGGGCCTTGACCGCGCCTTCTGAGCAGCCCATCACCCCTGCAGTCTCTTCGCAGCTAAGTCCCTCGTAGACCCTGAGTAGGACTGTGAGCCTCTGGCGCTCGGGCAGCAGGTCCAGGGCAGTTCGCACGTCCTGTATTCTCTGCTTCTCCATGAGCAGGGACAGTGCCCCTTTCTGGTTGCAGACGATCGTCTCTGCTATCTCGACCTCATTTTTCCCGCACTGCCGAATCTGGTTCAGGGTCGCATGCACCGCTATCTGATACAGCCAGGTCTTGAACGAAGATTGCCGTTTGAAATTTCGTATGCCGCCGATTACGTTCATAAAAGTCTTCTGGGTAAGATCCTTTGCCTCTTCCATGTCTCTCGTCATGCGATAGACAAATGCATAGATAACACGCTGATATTTCAGCACAATTTCTTCCATCGCCATATCGTCGCCGGCCATATATCGTTCGACAAGCCGAATATCATCATCCATCTGTATTCTTAGACCCCCCGCACAGGAAAAGGTTTAAACAAAAAAAAACGGCCTTACCAAGACCTGCTACAGCTGTTGTTATTTATGGGACGCCCGGGAAAAAACCGCTTTGAAAAAATAAAAGGCAGGGGAAAGACCGAATAAACAGCCTTTCCCCTGCCTCGATAAGATCAAGCTTTGACTATCTAAGCGTCCGGATGAGCCTTTTTGTATTCTCTGACCATTTCCGCCATTTTATCCTTAAGGTGAAGTTTCTGCTTTGCCAGCTTCTTGCGCTCGATATCTTCTTCAGGCGTCAGATAAACCTTTTTGTCTACTTCTATAAGCTGCATGTCAAGGTGGTGGTGCTCATCACTCACTTTTCTGAACTCTTCGTCTTCCTGCAACAGCTTAGCCATAATTTCCTGTTCTTTCACCTTTGCCTCCTCCTATTTCTCTATGATTTTGACTGTCATCTCCACTCGTTCATTGGGGTTGTCCCTCGCATCCCTCGGCTGGTTCACAATCTGATCAACAACATCCATGCCGGACACCACCTCGCCAAACACGGTGTACTGCCTGTCCAGGAAGGGAGAGTCCTTCACACAGATAAAGAATTGGGAACCCGCACTGTCAGGGTTAGCTGAGCGGGCCATCGAAAGGATGCCTCGTTTGTGAGGTTTCTCGCTGAACTCAGCCTTGACCGTATGCCCGGGGCCACCCATGCCATGGCTTGACTTATCAGGATTCTTCGAGTTCGGGTCACCGCCCTGGATCATGAACCCCGGAATAACGCGATGAAAGGTCGTATTGTCGTAAAAACCCTTTTTCGCAAGATCCACAAAATTATTCACATGCTTCGGCGCAACGTCCGGGAAGAACTTCAGTTCAACAGCACCGAATTTCGTTTCAATAACTGCATACGTCTCTGCCATTATGTTTCTCCTTCTCCCTCATATGGTTATCGTCTTCAGTATTACGGTTTTTCCTCAATGACCTTCACTTTGATCTCTACGCGCTCGTTCGGATTGTTGGTACGCGGATCCTGGGGCAGCGATACGATCTTGTCCGCCACTTCCATGCCGCTCACCACCTCGCCAAAGACGGTGTATTGGCGATCAAGAAACGGTGAATCCTTTACGCAGATGAAAAACTGAGAACCTGCGGTATCAGGAGCCTGCATGCGGGCCATCGAAAGGATACCGCGCTTATGCAGCTTCTCATTGAATTCAGCCTTGATCGTATATCCCGGCCCGCCAGTGCCGTAAGCAGCCCGGCGAGCAGGGTCCTTGCTGATCGGGTCTCCGCCCTGGATCATGAAGCCTGCAATAACCCGGTGAAAAACAGTCCCGTCATACGTACCATTCTTTGCAAGTTCAAGAAAATTCTTCACATGTCCTGGTGCGGCCTCAGGAAAGAACTTCAGCGTAATATTGCCGAATTTTGTCTCGATGACCGCTTTGGTTGCAGCCATTTTCTTAACTTCCTCTTTCGAAACCGTTATGGGTTTAACCTCTGCTGACACCACGGCTGCATACATGCAGACGCAGAAAACCGCCAAACCGTACAAAACTTTTTTCATGCTATTTGATCTCCTTGTCAAGATAGTCCTGAAGAGTGCGGAAAAATTCATATTGTGCTCCTATTGTATCTCATTCAGGCAGATTCCTCAATGATCTTTTCCGCAAGCTTTGCGGAGTTCTCGATGCAGTCATTCACGCTGATGCCGCGGTATGCATTGCCGGTCAGATAAAGGTTTTTGTGCTTTTCCAGGCTCCCCTCTATATTTCTCAGCCGCTCTGTATGACCTACGGTGTACTGGGGGATAGCCATCTCATGCCGGTATATGCGGACAAAATCAGGTTCAGCGGTAATATGGATGATGTCAGACAGTTCCTTTCTGATCATCTGCAGCAGCCGGGGTTCCGGTTCCATGGCAAGGTCCGAGGCCCTCGCGCCGCCCACCATGATCCTCAAAAGCGCATACCCTTCCGGCGCCCTGTTCGGGAAGATACTTGAGTCATAGAGCGTACCAAGAATCTTCCTCTTTTCGCGGGAAGGGATGAGATAGCCAAAGGCATCAAGGTCTGCCGTGAGCTTATCCTTCTTATACCCGAGACAGGCAACAGAGACCGAGGGATAGGGTATTTCAGACAAGGTGCTGGATAGTTTTCGGTCAATATTTTTCAGCATCTCTGACGCTGCGTACGCAGGTGAGGCAACAATGACCGTCCCGGCCTCAAAAGAAGAATTGTCTGCAAAATGGATCGTGTAACTGTTGCCTTTTCTCTCGATCGACACTGCCCGGTACCCAAGCCTCAGCCTGTCGCCCAGCAGGGTCTTGAGAGAACGTATCAGCTCTCCCATGCCGTCAAAATACGATGTAAGCACGCCTCCGGGCCCTGCGCCTACCTTTTCTGCTGATCCCTGCCTTTTCTTCTCCTGCTGAAGTTTCAGCATACCCCTGATGAGACCGCCGTATTTCTTTTCAAGGTCGTAGACCTTGGGAAAACATGCCCTGAGGCTCAGGGTCTCGGGATTTCCGGCATAAATGCCGGATGCCATAGGATCGATAAGTTTCTCATACGCTTCCCTGCCAAGCCGCCGCCGCGCAAACTCTGCAAGGGTCTCCTCCTCTTTTGCGTTGCCAGAAATAAAAGGCTCTGCCATGACCCTCAACCTGCCCCGCAGACTCAGAAGCTTCGATAAAAGAAAGGCAGGCGGAGACTCAGGCAGACGATGCAGAACTCCCTGGGAAAAGATGTACCGTTTCCTTGATGCATCATTGCTGCGCATCGGCTCTAGGGCCAGTTTCATTGAGAGCTCAAGCGTCTTCGGCCTGTTGTCAAGAAAACCGTTCACGCCCCATTCGCAGAGAAAACCTTCTGCCTTGTCTGTCCAGATCTTCCCGCCGGGCCGCTGCTCAGACTCAAAAATGGTTATTTCAGCAGCAGGGTCCTTCTCAAGAAGAAACCAGGCAAGTGAAAGCCCTGAAATGCCGCCGCCGATGATCGCTATTCTTTCCATCCTGCCTCCTTCATCCCTTGAACAGCAATGTCCCTCAGAGCCGAGATAAATACGGGGGACAGATTCAAAGACTCTGCCCGCTCCAGCCTAATACCAAGTCCGGCGGCCATATCCTTATAGAGCATATCGATTTCATACAGGGTCTCGATGTGGTCAGAGACAAAGCTGATCGGCACGGCAAGCAGGTTCTTGACCCCCTGGGATGCCATCTCCTCAAGCATCTGCTCAGTGGACGGTTCCAGCCATGCCACAGGCCCGCTCTTTGATTGATAGGAGAGTTTCCACGGATTACTGAACCGTGCGGTCACTGCCTTGATCGTCGCCATGGTATGGTCAACATAGGGATCTCCTTCCTCAACGAACTTTCTGGGAAGGCTGTGTGCACTGAACAAAAGATGAACGTCTGCCGGCGAGATATCAGCGGCGAGGGGTGAAGCGCAAAAAGTCGTCAGACCTTTCTCTATCTTTTCTGCAAGAGCGCCAATATACAGAGGATGATCATACCAGGACATGATCTCACAGGTCTTGATCGCCGGATAGGAGGTGAGGATCTTCCTCAGGTAAGAAAGTGAAGAACCCGTGGTTGCTACAGAGTAGTGAGGATAGAGACTCAGGATTACGAGCTTCTCGACTCCCTGCCTATGAATTTCCTGCACAACATCCTCAAGGAGCGGTTGCCAGTACCTCATACCGACGAAAACGGGAATTCGTAATGCATGACTCGTGATCCGTGATTCGAACAAAGCATCTTCCAGCGCCCTTGCCTGTCCAAGCGTGATCTCCCTGATCGGGGACCTTCCGCCAATACGTGCATAGGCAGCTCTTGTCTTAGCTGACCGAAGGGATGAGATCAGCCATGCAAGGGGTTTCTGAAGAAATGCAGGGCCGAGCCTGATGATATCCCGGTCGGAAAAGAGATTAAAAAGGAACGGCCGTACTGCAGAAAGCGAGTCAGGACCGCCGAGATTGAGAAGGAGAACTCCTATGGAAGGTTTCGTGGCCGATTCCAAGGTCAGTCTTGATATCCTTCGAATATCCGGTTGAACTCATCGGCCGCATCTCGGAAGGCGGCGTGTATCTTCGGATCAAAATGCTCGGGCCTGGTCCGGCCGTCGCCTTTTATGATAATGTCACAGGTCTGCTCATGGCTGAAGGGGACCTTGTACGGCCGCTTGGACCGCAGAGAGTCATACTGGTCAACAATATTCATGATCCTTCCAATAACAGGGATATCCTCACCCTTCAGCCCCCGGGGATAACCGGTCCCGTCCCATCGCTCATGATGCGTGAGGGCCACCACCTCTGCAGCAGCAAGGAATTCTGATGATGAATTGCTCAGTATTCGGGCGCCTATGGTCGTGTGCGATTTGATGATCTCGAACTCCTCGGACGTCAGTTTCCCGGGCTTCAGAAGAATATTGTCGGGAATCCCGATCTTGCCGATATCGTGCATGGGACCTGCATAAAAGATGGTCTCACAGAACACTTCCGACTGTCCTATATTCTCAGCCAGAACCTTGCAGTAGTAACTTATGCGCTTGATATGCGTGGCCGTATCCTCGTCCTTGAATTCGGCAGCAAGCGTAAGCCGGTAGATGGTCTCGATGTAGCTGCTCTTGATCTCCTGGTGGGCGGCCTCAATATCATCCATCGCGATCTGAAGCTCATAGGTCCTCTTCCTGACCTCCTGCTCAAGCACCTGGTTATGCCTTATTACAAAGTCCTCGTATTCCTTGATCCTGAGGAGATTCTTGACCCTCAGGATCAGTTCTATCCTGTCGATCGGCTTGGTCAGAAACTCGTTTGCAGAGACCTCAAGACCCCGGAGTTTCGACTCCCTGTCGCTCAGAGCCGAGACGATCACCACCGGGGTATTCGCCGATTCAGGGTCGCTCTTGATCAGACTGCAGGCCTCGTAACCATCCATATCGGGCATCATGATATCGAGCAGCACCAGGTCCGGGGAACCGGCCTTCACCTTCTCGACCGCCTCCCTGCCGTTTGAGGCTGTCTCGGTCTCATATCCCTCTGCCCGCAACAGGGAACTGAGCAGTTTGACATTCTGCTCTTCGTCATCGACCACCAGGATCTTCTTCTTATCCGCCATGGACCATACCTTCCTTTATACCGCAGTTCCGTGGTTTCTCTAAGCCTACCATGTCACGGCCGCTCTGGCAATACGAAAATAAACCGGTTGCCTTCAGACGATCCGCCAGTCTCCGATGCCGGCGGCAGACCCTCGGCCCATATCCTGCCCCCATGAATATCCACATACCGTTTGCTCAGCAGCAACGCCACATTCTCCTGCTTCCTGTCGAGCACAGCATCAAACTCTTTGTAAGGATCAAAAAACCGCGAACGTTCTTCGTTGGTCAGGCCCGGTCTTGAATCCGTGATCGTTACCTGTATGCAGTCCGGTTCAGAACAGACCTGGTCTTTGTCAGGAGCACCTTCGATGTCGTCGGAACCGGACAACCCTGCACTGTGACAGGGCACCTTTGCCGTCTCTATCAGGATCGTCCCGCTGTCAGGCGTTGCGTTTATGGCATCCGTAAGCAGGCTGACAATTACCTGTTTGATCTTGTTCTCGTCGATGGTCAATGATCGGGTATCTGCAGCAATCTGCACGGTTATGCCGATCCGGTGTTTCTTAGCCTTCTCCCGGAAGATATAGAGGGCATTGTTAAGTATATCGCTGATATTGCATTCAGAGTAATCAAGTTCCAGACTGCCCGTCTCGATCTTGCTGAGATCCAGCACCTCATTGATAAGCTTCAGGAGTTTTATGCCGCTCTGGTAAATATATCCAAGGTATTCCTTATGGTCCTCCCTAATCTCGCCGTATATCCCCTGTGACATGGCCTCAGAAAAACCGATGATGGCATTCAAAGGAGTTCTCAGATCATGGGACATATTGGCAAGAAAGGACGACTTTGCCATGTTTGCGCTTTCGGCCAGCAGCAGGGCATCCTGCAGCTTCTCGGTCCTCTCTTCCACCTTGGCTTCAAGGTCCTTCAGCAGGATGACATTTTCTATGACCGAGGCCGCATGGCTGGCAAATATTTGACAGAGATCTGACATATTGGCAGTAAAGTGGTCTTTCTGTTCGCTGTAAAAAACCATCTCGCCGATCACTGCGCAGTTCGCGCAGATCAGGGGTTGGACCATGCAGGACCGGTAACCCTGCTTGAGAGCCGCCTCGATCCCCGGCAGGGAAGTATCGGCAATCTCCATATCATTGATGATCTGAGGCAGATTCGTCTTGATCGCTGTTCCCTCAGGTCCCATGCCGTATGCTGAACCGTCCCAGGTAACTCTGATGCGCTCGAGATATCCATCGTCAAGTCCTGCGTGGGCAGCAATCCCGACATTACGGTTCCCTGCATTCAGCAGACCGATCCATGCCGCCCTGAGTCCGAAAAGCTCACGGGCATTCTCGCAGATGGCCTTATACAGGTCTTCCTCTCTTTGCAGGCCGACAAACGTGTTCATGGCCCTGTTCAGGGCCATGACGTCCTCCGTGTGCCAGGAGACCTCTCCAAACGCAGCTGCGATCTCTTCCGACATGCGGTTAAAGGCCTGGCCGAGCTCCCCGATCTCGTCAGCCGTCGCTACCTCCACATGCACGTCATATCGCCCGGCTTCTATCTGCTTCGCAGCGTTGCGCAGGGATCTGAGAGGCCCGGCAATGCTATGCCGGACAAATAAAATGACAAACCCGGACGCGGCAATAAAAAACATATAGACAAACAGCCTGACCACTTCGAATTTCTTTATCTCTTGATGATGGTCGTCGTTCAGGTGAGTAAGGAGCTTTTCCACCTTTCCCGCGAAAATAGCAAGCCCCTTATCAAAAGGGGCCAATACACGTCTTGCGTCGTCTTCCGCAGCATCAGGAGGAAGATCGGCAACTGCAGCGAGGGCTGGTCTCATGGTCCCTGACCATTGAGCAACAATGTCCGAAAACAGCACCACGGCCTCTTTATGTATGAGCCTCTCAAGACCTTCCTGGCGGTTGCCTTCCCTGATGTCGTTCAGTATCCGGTCAAACATCCCGATCTCACGGCGAAGGCGGGCAGACAGACCACTCCTCGCCGCTTCATCCATCTTCTCCACTCCCCTCTCGACCGCTCTTTGGGCGAGCCAGGCCATCTCATAGGAACGGAACCTGAGCTGCGAAGCGAAATTGATCCTGACAGCCTCACTGCCAAGGCGGCGCACCGTAGAAAGATCGGCATATAAATATAAGCCGAGGATGGATAAAAAAAGCATGCAGATAAAGATGATCTTATGTGTTATGGACGTGAAAAAAGTCATGGTGTATCTTATCACAAATAATCCGTGCAGCACAGGCAGGGAGCCGCTTCTATCTCAGCATGTCCTTGACGGGTGCCGCAGGTTTTCAGAGGCTGTATCGCTCGTAAATTTCCTGAAGCCTGGGGGCCGCTGTCCTGAATGCCGTAAGTACCCTGGGATCAAAGTGGCAAGGCAGGGTCCTGTTGTCCCCTTCGATGATGATTCTGCATGAAGTGTCGTGATCAAAGGCAGGTCGATATATCTTCTGCCTCCTCAGCGAGTCATACTGGTCTACAATGTTCAGGATCCTTCCCTCAATCGGGATGCGCTCTTCCTTCAGGCAGTAGGGATAGCCGGAGCCGTCCCATCGTTCATGATGGGTCAGGGCAATGTTCCTGCCGATCTGAAAACCCTTATACTGACCCAGGATCTGCGCACCGTAGAGCGTGTGGTTCTTTATTTCGCCAAACTCGGCGTCTGTCAGCACAGCAGGTTTCCGGAGGATGGCAGCAGGAATATAAACATTCCCGATGTCGTGGAGTTGGGACTGAAACCGGATGGCCTTGATGAACCCTTCATGCATTTTGAGGTCCTGTGCAAGCAGGGAGGCGTAATCTCCAATCCTCACGATATGCGCATCGCCATCCTCGTCACCGGCTTCTGAAACCTTGACCAGCGTACGCACGATATGCTCCAGCGCATCGTCACTGTCCGTGAGCCTCTGCAGAACGGCCTGAAGAAGAATTCCCTGTGAGGCCAGGCTCTGCATGACCCGGGCGTCATATTTCGTTGCCGTCCTCCTGTAGTTCACGGCTATGACTGAAAAGGCGCGGCTTATATAGCCTGCCACCGTCGTAACCGCTATATTCATACCGCCCAGCTCTTCGATGAGCGGGCTGAAAAGCGACTGCCTGATCTCTTCCTCTCCGGTGCAAAAGAGGCTTTTCCCTTCAACTTCAGGAAGGTCCAGACTCCAGCCCACATCAGTCGCAAGAAGCGTCCTCTTGAGTGCTCCGTCCGAAAAATAATAATATAACCATTTCCGCCTGCCCTTATCGAGAACTCCTGTCAAAACGATCTCAGGAGAAACACCTGATTCTTCCCCCTGTCCGAAGACCTTGCTGACAAGCCGGTCAAAACCGGAAAGAAGATCGGGATGGCAGGATTCAACCGCATGAATGACCTCATGCCCGAAGGACGCCATCGCGGCCATCGTTGCGTCCGCAACGCACAGTTCTTCCTGCAGATCCAGCAGCCTCAGCATGGTCTTTACCCTGGATGCGATTTCAGTCAAATGGAAGGGCTTCATGATAAAATCATCAGCTCCTGCCCCCAGTCCTCTTTGCCTGTCCTGATACGCCGCAAGGCCTGATACCATGATAATGGGAATACCTGCAATATCTTCGTCCCCCCTGATCTGCCTGCATACCTCAAGGCCGTTCATCTGCGGCATGAGCACATCCAGAATAACAAGATCGATCTTCTGTGCGTGCAGGAGGTTCAGAGCGGTCTTGCCGTCCTCTGCAATGACCACGTCATATCCCTCATAAATCAGGATTTCCCGAAACAGGGCGAGATTCACCGGTTGATCGTCAACACACAATATCCTCCTTTTTGCCGTCAGCATGCTGTTTTCCCGGGCCTCTTCTTCAAGCCTGCAGGTCCGACTGCAGATTCGTCATCTCATAGAGCATGGGCCGTTCTTTCCTGAGCGTTGCCGCCAGTGTTGCGAGATTCGTAATACCCGGGATGGTCTTTGAACCCATGTAGAATTTCGGCTCCCCTATCTGGTGGAAGCGGATCCCGAGGAGCCTGAGAAGACGGAAAAACCGGTGGTCAGCCGAAACATACGCATGGCTTGCTCCCATGCGCATGAGAGTGCCCAGGATGCTCATGCAGAGCATGAGTGTTATCTCATGGTTTTGCGAGCCGGCCGCCCCAGGCACAATAAACCGGGATATCTCAACAGCATAGTGGAGCTCACCGTGACTCGTGGTAATATGCTTCCTGGGATAGAGCTCGAAATGTCTTTCTATCGGCAGCAATATACTGCCCGGCAGGATGATGCGGGATGTACCGACCGCAATACCGGACTCGTCCAGAGCAAGGAACGGCATACTCTGTCCTTCATCGTAATCGTCCTTTTCTTCAGGCACAGCATAATCGCCCGTGGAAAGCCAGCCGAGCTCCTGGCACATGATATCAAACCTGAGCTGATAACTCTGCTGCTTCTCTTTCTCGTTCCCCGCCAAGATTACCTTCACCGCCATATCGCACCTTCCTTTCATAATCAAGAGGATAGGGAAACAGTTCAAAGGGGCAGAGCTCAGCCTGTATGGGAAGCCTCCGGAAGGCGTCGATGCAGGCCTGCTCTGCGGCATGACTTATGCCACAGTCCTCTTTCATCTGGATTTTCAGAGAAACGCCGCTCCCGGCGACTTCAATCACAAAGCTGCCCGTTGACATTGAAGCAAGCTCATGAGATGCATAGAGCAGTTCCTTTACCTCTTCAACATGAAGACCCAGCACCTGCACCCCCCTTCCAAAGTGTGCAAGGATTGCAGATCCTTTTTCCGGAGCAAGGCCGCGATACCCCGCAGCCTTCAGGCTGCGATTGACCTGTTCGATGGACAATATCCTACCCCTGTCCCCGCAGCGGCACCTGAGAAGCGGGAGGATTCTGTCAGGATCGACTGTGGTCAGGAGGATCGCTTCGAACGCATTGCCGGGTTCCCTGATCGTCTCGACGAAGATCTTGCTTTCATCGAACGCAAACAGCATCGGACAGAAACCCGTATCCCCGAAGATGGTCTGCAGCAGGTTCCGGTCCTGGAACAGGAGGTTGCGCAGCAGTACGGTTTCCTCGGTCTCATAGAAATAATGCAGACCGAGTTCAGCCATGCCCATGGACGAGAAGACGCGCCTGCAGCCGACAATGCCTTCGATATAGGTCCTGTAGCTTTCAGGCACCCATTCTCCGCCGACCATGATGAAGAGAGGCAGGTGTTCCCAGGAAACAGCGTGCTGCACCCCGTATTCAATGAGGTTTTTTATGAAGAGCGGCTCGCCGACAAGGATGATCTGCTCAAAGCTGCTTCCAAGGGACTGTATCATTGATACAGCGGTATCCATGCGCACACCTATGGAGGCAACCGTTGCCGTAGTCGACCAGAGCGACAGAGCACCAGGCAGCAGGTTGAGAATAAGAGTTTTCTTTTTCTTTGTGCTGAACCTGTCCTGGAGGAATGCCTCAATGGCAAGAGACGACTTTCTCATCTCCGCGTCGCTGAAGAGTCCGTATGAGAAGTCCGTGCCGGTTGAGCCTGAACTGGGCACGATGCTCCTGACCTTGAACAAGGGCACCGAATGGATAGCCTGTGCGATAAATGCCCTGCCGGTGACAGGGAGCTCGTCAAGGCTCCTGATCTTGAGGGGGTCTATCCCTTTGGCCTCAACATATTTGCGGTACGCCGGCCATTTCTTGATCGATCTTTTTACCTGGAGAATCGCTTCATGATCCATTTGCACCCTTCCCTGAACAGCGTGATTATCAATCTCAGGGTTAGGTTATAGAATGCAGTTGAGAATTATTACCCCCCGATGGGGGAGAGGGCTGATAAAAGCGGGGTAATGCATCCCCCACCCGGAGGAGACAGGAACTTTATTGCTTTCTCAACTCCTTTATGACGGCCGAGACAAGCGACGTTCTGTTGTTCACACCGAACTTTCCGAAGATGTTTTCAAGATGCTGCTTGGCTGTAGAGGCCTTGACCGAAAGCCGTTCTGCGAGTTCCCGTGTCTCGGCAATGCCGTCTTCAACCATGAGTCTGAGCAGTTCTTCCTCTTTCTTTGTCAGTCCGAGGGACATGAGTCTTGCCCAGTTCAAGGGAACACTCTTCCTGGCCTCAATGGCCTTTTTGACCGCACGCAGGATCTCCTCTGTTTTGAAGGGTTTGGTAAAGTAATCCACCACGCCCTTCTTCACTGCGTCAATCGCGCTGTCAGCGCTCGGATAGGCAGTGATGACAATGACGGATGTTTCAGGGCAGTGTTCTGAAACATAGCGTACCAATTCTCTGCCTCCCTGGACAGGCATGATGAGGTCAGTAATGACCACGTCAAACCTCTGCCTTTTAAGGAGTTCGACAGCCTCTGCGCTCGTCCGTGCAGACAGGGTCGCATACCCTGAACTGCTCAGGATAAAGGTGAGGTTCCTCCTCAGAATATCTTCGTCTTCTGCAATAAGAATGTCAGCCATGGAAATCCTTTGGAAAGGATACCATAACAGAGGTGCCTTTTCCGGCCTCACTCTGCAACCGCATGTCGCCTCCGTATTTTTTCGCGATCTCCCTGCAGATCGTCAGTCCCAGGCCCGCTCCTTCAGGCTTCGATGTCTGGAACGGTGCAAAGATCCTGTTCATTCGCCCCTCTGGTATTCCGCATCCTGTATCGCTCACCTTCAAACTGACAATATCATCCCTCTCCCCTGTGCTGATCACAACCTGTTTCCTGGCAGATGAAAGCATGGCATCCTCCGCGTTCTTGATGAGGTTCAGCAGGATCTGCTTGATATGGCCGGGGTAGCAGGCTATCGGGGAGAGGTTCGGATAAAGCTCGGGGGTAATTGATATACCCTTGCCCTTGAGCCTCCTCTGGGTCATATGGATAATCTTTATGATCTCCGTATTCATGTCAACGGCCTGGATAACGGAATCATCCGCCCGGTACACCTCGAGGATACCCTTTACGATCCCGGACATCCTTTCTATCTCCTCATGAACATCCTTGAGCACATCCTGCCTGTATTCGCGGTCCACGCGTATATTGTTCAGGATATAGAGGGCAGTCTCGATATTTGCGAGCGAATTATTGATCTCATGGGCTATCTCGGCAGCAACCATGCCCTTTGCTGCAAACCGCTCTGCCTCGATGAGCCTGCCGGCCATCTCGCGCTCCAGGGTGATGTCCCTTGCAATGAGCATGAGGCCGGTGACGCGGCCGTTATCTCTCACCGGCGTAGAGTTGATCGAAAGGATGAGGCGGCCGCCGTCCCTTTTCTTCATGACAACTTCAACGACCGTGGGATCGCCTGCAAGGCTTTCCCTGAGCCTGGCTGCAGCCGCATCACGTCCCGCATCATCAATCAGGGAAAAAATGTGCTGCCCTATGACCTCGTCATGGCCATATCCGGAAAGTTCGATCCCCTTCTTGTTCAGGGCGGTTATTCTGCCTCCTGCATCAACAAAACATATGATGTCGCTCGCATTCTCCATAAGGTCACGGTATTTTTCCCCGGACGCCCGCAGGTCCTCATAAGCGTTCTGGAGCTTCGCATGATTCTCCTCGAGGTGAACAAGGGCATCTTCGAGCGCCTCCCTGCGGCCTGCTGTTCCCCGCCTGATCCTGAATGGCCTGGTCTCCCAGGTCAGGCGGTATAAGCAGCTCTCTGCGCCAAACACCGTATCGTTCAGTCTGAACGTCCCGGTATCCGACACCGAGCCTATGACATGCTGTGCGCAGCCGCATTCTGATTCAAGGACATGCCCCTGTACGTCAAGCGCATAGACCCTGTCATGATATCTCCCGAGTTCCTGCACCGGCACTACGCACTGCACCTCTGCAACCGCTGTTTCGCCCTGGCCGAAGAGTTCTGAGGCAAGGCTGAACATGCCCTGGTTGAACAGGCACGCGCCCCGTGTCTGCCTGCCCTTCACCCTCAGTTCCACAAGAGCACTGTTCTTTGTCGTTTCCCTGACCGTTATCTGCACGATATCTTTCGTAAAATAGCGCGCGATCTTCGGGGCATACCGCACGAGCCGTTCAGGAGTAACAAAGAGATTAAAGAGGATGTTGACAATGCCAAGAGATTTGAGCGATACCACGCTCCTGCCGATATGAAAGAGGACCCGCTCATCGTCGAAGAGTTCCACAAGGCGGTTTTCAAGGACGCGCTCGATATCCCAGGGGATCCAGTTATCCGGGTTGGCAAGGTAAGGCCCGTCATATGGAAGTCCCTTCAGAAGGGGCTCCAATAATTCCTGCCTCGTATTCTTTATATAGGTCAGAAATGCAGCTGTGATCCTGCAGCTCACTTCATGCATAACTGTCTGAAACGCAATCCTTACTTATGCGCTTTGCAGCGGCCTGCGCTAATGAGACAGGCTAATCTTTTCCGCCGTATTTGTGAACAGCCTCTACCATGGCAATAGCATTCTCAACCGGCGTCTCCGGAAGGATACCGTGCCCGAGGTTGAAGATATGCCCCCTCGCCGGTTCTGCCTTGAAGAGAATATCCTTCACCCGGTCCTCGATATGTTCTTTAGGCGCAAACAGCACCAATGGATCGAGGTTTCCCTGGATCGAATATTTCTTGCCCAGTTTCTTTGCAGCCTTTGCCATATCAACGCGCCAGTCAATGCCGATGACATCTGCCCCGCATTTTTTTACGATCTTGAGAAGGCCGGCGCAGTCGTTAACAAAATAAATAACCGGCACGTCGAACTTCTTAAGCGCCTTGATGGCTGCCTTCACATGAGGGAAGATACTATTCTCATAGTCGTAGGGCGCGAGGATGCCTGCCCATGAATCGAAGAGCTGCACAGCCTGGGCGCCTGCCTTGATCTGGGCAGAAAGATATTCAATAACCGTTGCCGTGATCTTTTCCATGAGCGCCTTGAAGAGACCGGGGTTCTGATACATCATCTTCTTGGTATGCATGAAGTTCTTCGAGCTGCCGCCTTCGATAATATATGTTGCAAGCGTCCAGGGCGCACCCGAAAAACCGATAAGAGGCACCTTCAGTTCCTTTCTCAGGATCTTGATGGTATCGAGCACAAAGGGCATGCTGTCCTCAGTGTCAGGGATGATCAGTCTGTCAACGCCTGCCTTGGTCCTGACAGGATCAGCAAGGATAGGGCCCTTCCTGTCATGGAACTCAAGCGGCATGCCCATAGCCTCAACAGCGATCAAAATGTCGGAGAAGAGGATCGCAGCATCAACACCGAGGATATCGATCGGCTGGAGCGTAACCTTGGCAGCAAGCTCGGGAGTCTTGCAAAGCGTAAGAAAATCGACCTTTGAGCGCACCTCCTGATATTCCGGCATATACCTGCCTGCCTGTCTCATCAGCCAGACCGGCGTATAATCCACCTTTTCTCCGCGGCATGCCTTCAAAAATGTATCGTTCATTGTTCCACCTTTTCCCTTTCAAGTCTTTTCGGTTTATAGCTGCAGAATGGTTCTTCTTCGAGATAATCTCCATACACGGAATAGGCCCGCGCCCTGCAGCCCCCGCAGACGTTTACATATTCACAGGATCCGCACCTGCCCTTGTATTTCTTGAAATCGCGGAGGTCCTTGAAGAGTTCCGAACCCTCCCAGATCTCCTTGAATGATTTTTCTCTCACGTTGCCTGCAGGCAGGTTGAAGTAGCTGCAGGGCAGGACATTGCCGTCAACATCGATCAGGCAGATGAGCTGGCCGGCAAGACATCCCTTGGACCCGCCGGTCGAAAATTTAAGCGTCCTCTTCTTGAACTTCTCGCCATCCTCTTTTGCCCTCTGGAGCGTTACGCGGTAATAGTGCGGAGCGCAGGTAGGCCTGACCAGAAGGAGGTCCTCTTCCTTTTCCATGTCATAGTGCCAGTCGAGGATCTTGTCATAGTCCTCTTTGGATATGAGCTCGTTCATGATCTCCTCGCCCCTGCCTGTCGGCACGATCATGAACATGTACCATGCGGTGGCGCCGAGCTCCTTGGCAAGCTTGTACACCAGCGGGATCTGCTCCTGGTTCCTTTTGGTAAAAGACGAGTTGATAATGAACTCAATGCCGTGTTTCCTGAAGAGCTTTGCGGCGTTGATCGTCCCTGCAAAGGCGCCTTTCTCGCTCCTGAAATCGTCATGTACGGTCTCGTCAGCGCCGTCAAGACTGAGAGAGACGATCCTGATGCCTGACCCTTTGATCTTTTCGCAGATATCGTCAGTCACGAGCGTGCCGTTGGTTGCAAGGCACATCCTGAGACCTTTACTGGTTCCGTATTGTGCGATCTCAAAGACATCTTTTCTGGTAAGCGGCTCGCCCCCTGAAAGGACAACGACCGGCTGGGCATAACTGACAATATCATCCAGAACTCTGTATGCTTCTTCAGTTGAAAAATCAGGGTGGCCCTGCATTTCCATCTCTGATGAAGACCGGCAGTGCACACAGCGCAGGTTGCAACGGCGCGTGATCTCCCATGCTATCCATTTTGGGGTGAATTCCATCTATCCTCCGGGGAAATACCTGTTTTGATCAGTCTATTATACTCTTGATGCAGGCAATTTTTCATCAAAGATATGTTCTGCAACAACTCCCAGAAGCCGCGGGAATGTCTTCCGGTCAAGCGCAGAGATCGCAACAGCGTCATAGCGGAGCAGGAGATTTTCCTCCTCTTCCCTGCTGATGCGGTCTATCTTGTTGAAAACATAGACCCGCTGTTTGTTCAGGAGATCAAGGTCAGAGAGTATCTTTTCGACCGATGCGATCTGCTGTTCGTAGCGCGGGTTAGACGCATCCACAACATGCAGGAGCAGGTCGGCATCCTCGAGTTCCTCAAGCGTTGCCTTGAATGCTGACATGAGATCCTTCGGCAGGTCCCTGATAAAACCTACCGTATCCGTAATGATCACTTCGCGGTCCCGCGGAAATCTGAGCCTTCTGCTTGCCGTGTCCAGGGTCGCAAAGAGTTTATCCTCAACAAAGGTGTCACTGCTGGTAAGCGCATTGAGGAGCGTTGATTTGCCGGCATTCGTATAACCGATAATAGAAACGATCGGCAGTCTGTTCTCCAGCCTCCGCGCCTTCCTCTGCCGCCGCGCCTCGCTCAGCTGCTTCAGTTCTTTATCAAGAAGATTTATCCTTTCCCTGACACGCCTCCTGTCGATCTCGAGCTTCATCTCTCCAGGCCCCCTGCCGCCGACGCCTCCCATAAGGCGGGACATGGCCGTGCCTTTTCCTGCAAGCCGCGGCAGCCGGTATTTAAGCTGGGCCAGCTCCACCTGCACCTTGCCGTCCCTGCTGTGGGCGCGGCGGGCAAAGATATCGAGGATAAGTTGCGACCGGTCAATGACCTTCAGCTCGGTCATGGCACTGATCGTCTTGATCTGGGAAGGCGACAGGTCCTGGTCAAAGACCAGAAGCGTGGCGCCCCTGTTCATGGCATTGATCACCAGTTCCCTGATCTTGCCCTCACCCATGAGATGCCGGGAACTGATCTCCCGGGGACGCTGGATGACCGTATCGAGAACAATGACATCGCTCGACTGCGCAAGCTCGCGGAGTTCTGCCATGGAATCCTCCAACTCGTGCTTCGGCCTTGTCGAAACGCTGACCAAAATAGCCCGCTCTTTCTGTCCGCCGGCATCAGGCCTGCCGGATGAGGAGCCCACATCGAGTACGCGGACCTTTTCGGCCTCTTCCTCAAATGAACTGACAAAGGCCTCAAAATCAAAGCTCAGGGAATAGATATCTTCGGGCTGCAGCACGCTATAGGGCTTGGCGCCGCCGACAGGGTCGAGATGGGCGATATAGAGCTTATCAGGCTGTCCGGCCTTAATGCCAAGCGCGGCAATCAGATCGAACCTCAAAAGAGAAAGGTCAGTCAGGTCGTCATGGGTCAGAGGTTCATTATTGAGGTGTGTATGGATGAATCTGAGGCCTCGCAAATGCTTTCTGCCGAGCGGGAAGTCGTCAAGGTTCGGGAGAAAAAGGCCCTTTGCCTCACCGACGATAACATGGCTTATTTCTCCCTTCCGGGTCACGAGTATGCCTATCTGTTTCTTAAGCTCGGCGGATATGCCTGCTATGTATTTGGCAAGCTCGATGGTGATGATATCATTATGCATGCGCCGGCGATAGATCCTTTCGAGAGAATGGATCTGACCGCCCTTCAAACCTGAGAGATGACCGTAAAGTTGCGGGATACTCGCCTCCCTGAAAATAGATTTTATCTGCAAAAGAACATATAATGTTCAGTTTTACTGTATCATTGTAACATACAGCACCGCAGCGAATATAAGAAGGAGTAACCAAATTGAAGATGATCGCCCACCATACCATTGCCGGCAAGACCCTGCGACTGATCCAGGGTGACATTACGCATCGGGATGTCGATGCTATTGTCAACGCTGCCAACTCCTCTTTGCAGCATGGCGGAGGAGTAGCAGGTGCAATCGTGCGCAAAGGCGGTCAGGTCATTCAGGACGAAAGCAACAAGATCGCCCCGGTGGCTGTAGGACATGCTGCAATAACAGGCGCAGGCAGGCTGCCGGCAAAGTTCGTTATTCATGCGGTTGGGCCAATGATGGGAGAAGGGGATGAGGACAGCAAGCTGAAAAATGCCATCATGAACAGTCTCAAGCTTGCCTCGGAAAATAAACTTTCGAGCATATCCTTTCCTGCCATAAGCGCAGGCATCTTCGGTTTTCCCAAAGGCAAGTGTGCAAAGCTGCTCATAGGGGAGGCAGTGACCTTCCTGAAAAAACATAAAGAGAGCAGTCTGGCGGATGTAGAATTCTGCATCTACGACGATGAGACTCTCGATCATTTCAAAAAGGAATTTGATAAGCTGAAATAGGGACTTCCTCGGCGGGTTACGATGAATCAGACAAAAACCCCGGCATCATTGCGATGACGCCTGCCATGCTCCTGAGTATATCGTAATACGGCAGGGATGGGTCACAATTACCATCGTTCCACACGACTCACTGGTTTTTATGCAGTCTTCCAATGAAGGGCAAGCTTCTTGTGTGACGAGGCACAATCTCGCAGGTATAGATTGATGAGCGTCTGGTAGGGGACGCCACTTTCCTGCGCAAGAGTCTTAAAGTAGCTGATTGTGCCTTCATCCATCCTGAGAGTTACTTGACGTTTGAGTCTGCTGGCATAGGGATTTTTGGTTGCCTTGGAAAAATCGTATTCTTTTCTCATATTCATCACCTTTCCCAATAACGTTTTTGTTCTGTGCGAGTCGCTTTCCGCGCAGAGATGATTCGAATAACATCATCGCTTTCCCGATAACAATGGCAAACAACCATCAGACGAATAGAGGCGCTCAATCCGAGAAGAATAAATCGATCCTCGTCACCTGAATGGTCCGGATCATGAATCATCAAGGCATTTTCATCAACGAACACTGTCTGTGCCTCTTCAAAAGATATCCCATGCTTCCTATGGTTTGCGATGTTCTTTTCATTGTTCCAGTCAAATCTGATATCAGCCATATATTTACATTGTAAATATATGGTAATGACTTGTCAAATTGATTTATGGAGATGAATCGAAAAGTTGAATGAAGGAGTAAACATTAAATGCGGCCATCTTTTCTCAGTCTTTTAACCATTTCATCATAACTGATCAAAGGCTCCGCAACTCTTCCTTCAAATGCAGCAAAATCCTCGGAGTCTTCTGCCATTGCTTGCCTGACAGCGTTGTTAATAAGCTCTGATACCGATGTAGATGTCTCGACAGCCTTTAGCCGAAGCGCTTTATGCAAAAGGGGTTCCAAATATACCGTAGCTCTTTTGGCTTGCGTTCCCATATGACACCTCCTGATGTGGCTATATATATTTTAGCACCATAACGTCAATGACGTTTTATCGGCGATCTCGCTGAATAGTGCCGGATTGAATCCTTAGGAGCCGACCGCCGGGCGATGCACCTGATCATGGGAGACACCGCCCATTTCGGCAGACTCATCATAAAGCCGGCTGTAACCCTCGGCGTAGTCATGATCCCTGCATAGTTTCTGGAAGCATTGCAATGCGTCGCTGTGGACCGGCAGGTTGTCGTCCGTCATCTCAACTTTTATTATCCCGCGCAGTACAAAGCTCGAACAGTTTTTCCACTTCGTGGCTCAACAAAGGATATCTTACGTTATCCAAGCTGCCCATTTGAAGAAGCTGCTGAGGAGAAAAATCAGATACTTTTTTCAAGAGCAAATAAAAACTCAATGGAAATTCATGTTCTATCCAATTCTTTCTAAATCCCGTAATGCCATATTGTTTCAATATCTGCTCTAACTGGATAGTATGCATTCTTACGAATTCCCACAGACTCAGGGTCGCGACAAAGGCCTCATTGACCTCATCAATATATTTGCCTGGTTCATAGTCCTTATATTCCTGGATGGTTATAATTAAATTGTCATTTTCTCGGATAGCATAGCTCCACTTGTAGCTGCCAGGTTCATTTAATATTGGGAAGTCTGTGCTGGGCAAATAATAGTCCGGCGGCCGAAGAGGATTTGGATGGGAATTAGGAGGGGTTATGTACATGCGGATCATACTCAACAGATTTGACGTTATATCACCCAGAACATCGGTTGCATAAGCTGCAGTTATAAAAAATTCTCGGCCATTTTCCTCAAGATATATATCGAGCCAGCCACTGCCAGTCAGAGCTATTTCATATTTCATCCAATAACTCCTTAACCATTAAAGACTTCTTATTCATTTTACAGATAATGCGGCAGTTGAGCGGCCCCGAAGGGGGTCTGACTCGAACTCCTGGTTCTCCCTCTCGACCCGCTCGTTGGGAAACAGCATTCTTGCCGAATGTCCCTGGCTGACTTCACGCAATCTATAAATTTAGTCAGCGTAGTCAAGAACGTACTCGCTCGTCCCCGACAACAAACGCGCCGTGTCCCAGCCGTCCGGTGCACGCATTATTGGGCGCCTTTCATTTTTTAGACCTATTTTTAGAAGTCGAACTATCTTCTTGCAGCCACGCTTCATATAACTTTGCATTCTTCCTTTGAATTGCTCGCCTGCTGCGCTCAAAAGCCTTGTGTTGCTCTGGCGTGAGTCCAACTTTCGCGGGATAAGCACCACCAAAAATAACAGGCGGTAATTTTGCTTCAATGAGTTGGTCATTTAACATATCACCGACTTCTTTTGTAAATCTTGAGCCTTTGTCCATCAGTTTCTGAATTTGAATTAATCGTTGATGACCAGCAGCTTCTTGAGCTGAAAGAGCGTATCCCTCAGCAGCCGACAATGAGTTTGTTATCATATCTATACTGAAATAGACATCATGGAACGCCAAAGTTGCAGCCTTCAAGTAAGCTATATTTGCATTGTGGTAATCCCCATACTCGCGATAGACATCAGCCATTAGCTGATGAACGAGCGCCGCATTCCTAGTTGAAATGACAGATTTCCAAGTTCCTTTCTCAATACGCCGTTGCAGGCGAGCCAGACGATTTAGCGCAGCCTGAGTGTAACCCCTTTTATTGACTCCTGCATAAATAATGTCCTATACTTTGGGCAGGAGGTGAGAGATGAGACCTCAGGGAAGCCCAAAGGAATTGGAACAAAGACGGCAACGTGCCATTGCTCTGCTTCAGGAAGGATACCAGCCTGTTGATGTAGCCGGCATGCTTGGAGTAGAACGCCGAAGCGTGCGGCGCTGGAAGGCAACACATCGCAAAAAAGGTGAAAAAGGCATTCAAGCCAAGCAAGCATCGGGGAGACCATCCAAACTTAACAGCAAAGATTTTCGAAAACTTGAGAAGTCGTTGCTTAAGGGATCGAAGAAGGCCGGATTTCCGACAGACCTCTGGACCTGTCCTCGGATTGCACAGCTTATCCAGTCTCTTTTTGGCGTTAACTACCATGTGGATCATATTGGCCGTATACTCCATGATCTTGGGTGGTCGCCCCAGAAACCGGAACGCCGGGCCATAGAGCGCAACGAAGCAAGAATCAAAGAATGGATAAAGGTTGACTGGCCACACATTAAAAAAAAGCTGCCAGACTGAAAGCGCATATCGTCTTTATCGACGAAAGCGGCATGATGATGGCACCTCTGGTCAGGAGAACCTGGAGTCCTCGTGGTCAAACTCCCATCCTGTACCAAAAAACCTGTTCTCATAAGAAAGTCTCTGTTATCGGCGCCCTCTGCATTGCACCTCGTAAAAATCAGCTCAGCATGTATTTTCGACTTCATCCAGATGTCAACATCGCATCTGACGCCGTCAAGGCCTTTCTTCGCTGTCTTCTGAAGGAACTGCCAGGACAGATCATTATCGTATGGGATCGTTTTCAGCCTCATCGTTCAAAAAAGGTGCAGAGCCTGCTGGCTATCAGGCCACAGCGTCTGCATTTCGATTACTTTCCTCCCTATGCGCCAGAGCTTAACCCTGTAGAATATGTCTGGGCTCATACAAAAATGAATCCCATGGCGAATGCCACAGCAATGGAGTTGGATACCCTTGCAACTGGCACTCGCAGCAGTATGCGCTCATTACAGAAAAAACAGCACCTGCTCCGTGCATTCATCAAAAAAAGTGGACTTTCTTTACGTCTCAAATAGGACATTACTTATGCAGCTATCAATAGCTGACTTTTTTGCTGTTGCAATTTCTCTCAGCCAATAGTCGCGATCTATCAGTTTCAATTTATACATCCTTTTCCCTTAGAATGCGGCACCCAATGCGGCAGTGAGCGGCCCCCGAAGGGGAGTCCGTTCGAGTGGCAGGTTCTCCCCGCAGCGTAGCGTAGGGGAGAAACAGACACGAGCCGCTCACTGCCGCATTCTTTCCCGGAGCGAAGCGGAGGGAGAGAACCAGTGATTAGCGAGTTAACTCGATAACGACGGCAATTTCCATCTCCGTTGCCTCGACAAAAAAACGATGCAGTCGTAACTAACTGATTTATTATATTAATCTGACTGACTAATATTCCGTTTGAGGTATTATCGGGTTTTCTGCTCATTATGCGGCACCCAAGATCGCAGAGCGCATTGAGGCTGTTATCAAAAATAATAGACTGTGGATGTGTGGTGACAGAGGCAGAGGGAAAAGGCCATTAACGATTTTGACTTCAAAAGTCCTATTGATGTCCCCTTGCACTCATCCCCTCCAATACTGAGGTTAATATATCAAGCAGGTTCTTCCGGCGTCAATACAAATATGCAGGCTGCTGAAAGGCTTCAGTTATAAGGGAAACTCACCATTAAATCTCCCCTCTCCCCTCTTTGCTAAAGAGGGGAATTATGCCTCCCCCCTTTCTGCCAACATAAGTGAAACAGTGACCCCCGAATAATTTAATGTATAAGGGCGAGGAAGGAACAGGGGTTATGGACTCCATGACAGACGAACAGATAGTGCCGGAGGTGGAAGTGACAGCAAAGGCAGAGCGGCGGCGGTTCAGCGCGGAGTATAAGAGGAAGATACTGAAGGCTGCAGATGCATGTCGGCTTCCGGGGGAACTGGGAGAGCTGCTGAGAAAGGAGGGGTTGTATTCCTCCAACCTTACGGCATGGCGGGCGACCCTGAAGCGAAGTGAACTTGCCGGGCTTGCCCCTAAGAAGCGCGGTCCGAAGGTAGTGGTCAAGGACGCCCGTGATCGGCGAATAGCGGACCTTGAGCGGGAGACCAGGAAATGGAAAGCACGCGCCGAGCGAGCTGAGGCGCTGGTGGACCTCCAAAAAAAAGTCTCGGAAATTCTGGAGATAGCTCTGCCGGAGTCGGAAGAGAAAAAGTGATACGCGCTATCGCAGAGATGGGTCCTCAGTTGGGTGTGGCTCCTGCATGTGCTGCTATGGGGTTGCCTCGTTCTACCTACTATCGGCACCGGAGCCCCCGGCCCCATAAGGCCAGTCATAGCACTCCAGCCAGGACCCTTACCCTGGATGAGCGGCAGGAGGTTCTGGCGGTGCTTCACGATCCGCGTTTCGTCGACGATGCTCCCGGGCAGGTCTACGCTGCCCTGCTTGATGAGGGCCGGTACCTGTGTTCGGAGCGAACCATGTACCGCATACTTGCCAACAATGCCGAGATACGCGAAAGGCGCAATCAGTTGCGGCATCCGGTCTACCGCAAACCCGAGCTGTTGGCCACGGCGCCAAACCAGGTATGGTCTTGGGACATCACCAAACTGCTTGGCCCGGTGAAATGGACCTATTACTATCTCTACGTTATCCTCGATATCTTCAGCCGGTACGTTCCGGGCTGGCTGCTGGCAAGGGTGGAAAGTGCCGCTTTGGCTAAACAGCTCATCGGGGAAACCTGCCTGAGGCAGGGAATCTCGCAGGATCAGCTTACTATACACTCTGATCGGGGTCCGTCCATGACCAGCAAGACCGTGGCCCTGCTGTTGGCTGATCTCGGAGTTACTAAATCCCTCAGTCGGCCTCACGTCTCCAACGACAACCCTTATTCGGAGGCCCAGTTCAAGACGCTTAAGTATCGCCCCGGCTTTCCCGGCCGCTTTGGATCTGAGCAGGACGGCAGAGCTCATTGCCAGGCCTTCTTTGCCTGGTATAACACCGGGCACCGGCATTCGGGTATCGGTATGATGACGCCTGAGTCGGTACATTACGGCCGCGCTTCTCATATTAATTCGGCAAGACAGAGGACTTTGGACATGGCTTATGCACTCCATCCAGAGAGGTTCGTCAAACGCCCGCCGTCACCGCCGGAATTGCCGGCAGCAGTCTGGATCAACCCTCCAGCAGAGAAAACGGCTCTCCAGAATGCCCCAGGATCGCAGTTCGTGACAGCAGCCGATTCGCAGTATGCCCCATCGGAAGGTGATTGGGACCTCATCACCGAGGCTTCTTCAGAAAAGGTCCTACAGTAAATGGCCATGGTCACTGTCTCAAAATCGTTGACAGGTTCCGCCCTTGCTTAAAGAACCTACTGTTGGTTGGCAAAGGCCTGTCCCCGAATGGGGAGAGGTTAGGAGGGATTTTGCTAATAAAATCTGTCCTCTGAAACCTGACCTGAAATACCCGCCTAAAAAAGAAAGCCCCGGAAAACATCCTGGCGTTTTCCGGGGCATAATCAGGCTTACGTTATAAAAATTATTATTCGTCCATATCCTGCATGGGCTTGATGAACTTGAAATAAACCATGGTCCAGTTGCCTAAAATAATGGCAATCGTTGCAGCGATGCTGCCGATCGAAAGTGTCGTTGCACCGGTCAGGGCCTGTCCGACGTTGCAACCTCCTGCTGCTGCAGCGCCAAAGCCCATCATCACGCTGCCGCCAAGCACGGTAAGCAGTTCCTTGGCATCACGCGGCGTCTTCCAGGTAAACTCTTTCAGGATCTTGGCGCTGATGGCAGCCCCGATGGGCACACCAATTATATAGAACGATGCCCAGGTCACCTTAAAGTCACCCAGTGCGAACATGGGGAAGAACTTTGACCGTGCGTCCCCTGTCAGAAGCGTAAAGAATACCTCACCGGTAGGCGTTGTGAAATTCAGTCCGCGTGCAAATCCCGGGGAACCCCAGTATTCCGAAGCCCAGAACGTAAGGATGCCAGAAAGACCCACCAGCACGGCGGTCACAGACCAGTAGAAGCCTTTTGATTTCTTGATCGCAAAGGGCTTGCTCTTCAGGGCAAAGGCGCAGAGCACAACACTGATCACGGCGATAACAATCCACTTTATCATCAAACTGTCACCAATAAGTCCGGGCAGCGTCATGCTGGGCGGACCGACCTGTACGCTTCTGAGCATGTCATAGACCGGCTTGAGAACGCCGTTTGTGGTCATTCCTATGCCGAGGAAAAACCCCAGCACCGCAACCCAGGAGGCCATCTGTCCTTCGCCCATACGGTAGACGATACCGCTGCCGCAGCCACCGGCAAGCACGATACCGAGGCCAAAAACATACCCGCCAATAATGTTGGCCAGAGGATAAAACGACTGGGCCTTGAGATGAATGATCTCCATGTCATGCAACACGTTGGATCCGATCACCATAATTACAAGCGCAAGCAAATAGGCGTGAAAAACCGTGAAGTCCTTGATGAAAATGGTGTCTCTGAAAGCACTGTTCATGCAGAATCTGCCCTTCTGCAGGATAAAACCGAACAGCGCACCGATTAAGAGTCCGGAAATGATAAAACCAAATGTTACCTGCGGTAAAGCGTCCGCTACACCTTCCATATTTACCCCCCGATAAAAAATTTAGTGTGTTAAATTATCACAGCAGGGGGGTTTTGTCAACGAAGGGAATATATAAAAAAAGCTTATAAATCTATGAGTTAAACCTGTTCATGGCCTTCTCAACACCCTGCTCCAAAATACAGGAAATCGCGTCGCCAGCCCTCGCCACAACCTCTTTTATCAGTGCCTGTTCCTCTTTCCTGAACTTCGCAAGCACATAATCCTCTGTGGGAACGAGAGGATCGCGGCCAATACCTATCCTGACCCTGATAAACTCCTGAGTGCCGAGATTCTGCATCACTGATTCGACACCTCTGTGGCCTCCTGCTGATCCTCTCTTGCTGATCTTCAACCTTCCTGATGCAAGATCAAGATCGTCCTGAATGACGACAATATGTTCCGGCAGAATCGTATACCGGGAGAAGACCTTTCTGACCGCGCTGCCGCTCCTGTTCATAAACGTCAACGGCTCCATCAGGACGACCTTCTGGCCGCTGATGGAGCCGCTGCATGCCCTGTATTCTGTCTTTTCCCTGAAGCTCAGGCCCAGGCTCTCGGCAAGCCGGTCCAGGACCATGAACCCGATATTATGCCGCGTCTTTGCGTATCGGCTACCAGGATTGCCAAGGCCGACAAGAAGCCACAAAAACTATTTCCCCTTCTTCTCCGGTGCAGCTGCGCCTTCTTCCTCTTTCTTGCCCTTCTTGGCAACTTCAGGCTCAGCAACAACCGGTGCAGCCTCTACTGCAGGCGCAACTTCCTCAATAGCCTCAACAATGTTAACAATGACATCATGCCCATCAGTGAGGATCTTGATCCCTTCCTCAAGCCTCAGGTCGCTCACATGGATTGCCTGGCCGATCTCGAGCTTCGATATATCGATGTCGATCTTGCCGGGTATCTTGTCAGGAAGGCACTCGATCATGATCTCCCTGAGCGGATGCTGGAGAATGCCGCCGTCCCGCTTGACGCCGACAGGCTCACCGTGGGTCGCAACATGGACCGTGATCTTGATTGACTCTGTCAGTGAAACCTCAAAGAAATCGGTATGCAGAAGCTCGCTTCTGACCGGGTCAACCTGGAAATCCTTGAGCAGCGCAAGCTTATTGACGCCGTCAGCGAACTGAAGATCGACCATGACCTGCTCTCCTCCCACCGAGTTGATAAGCTTTGCAAGCTCTTTTCTTACGAGCTGGATCGACTGCGCATTGCCCGCCCGGTACAACGTTGCCGGCACCTTGCCGTCCCTTCTGAGTGTGCGGGCAGCTCCCTTGCCCCTCCCTTCCCTCACTTCCGCCTGTATACTCATCTTTTCCATCTTATCCTCCTATACAAATAGTGTACTTAACGTTGTTTCTTCGTGTATTCTCTTGATCGCTTCGCCCACAATGGGCGCAATGCTCAGAACTTTCAGTTTGCTGCACTGCTCCTTCTTGCTGTCAAGGGCAATCGTGTTCGTGACGATCAGCGCCTCAATAGGGGAATTGTTGATCCTCTCGATCGCAGGACCCGACAGCACCGCATGAGTGCAGGCAGCAGATACCTTTCTTGCGCCCTTTGCCATAAGCGCTGACGCTGCCTGAGCCATGGTGCCTGCCGTGTCAACCATGTCGTCAAGCAGCAGGGTGTCCTTGCCCTGCACGTCACCTATCACATTCATGATCTCACACTCATTCGCTTTCTCGCGCCGTTTGTCAACGATCGCGATCGTGCAGTTTAGCCTCTTGGCAAATGCCCTGGCCCTTTCAACACCGCCTGCGTCAGGTGAGACAATGACCAGATTGTTCGTGTCGAACTGTTCATTCATATAGTCAAGCAATACCGGCGCAGCATAAAGGTTATCAACCGGGATGTTGAAAAAGCCCTGGATCTGCCCGGCATGCAGATCAACAGTAAGAACCCTGTTCGTGCCGACAGCATTAATAAGGTCTGCAACCATCTTTGCCGAAATCGGCACCCTCGGCTGGACCTTTCTGTCCTGACGCGCGTAACCATAATACGGGATAACAGCAGTTATTCTCCCGGCTGATGCGCGCTTAAGGGCATCGACTATGAGCAGGAGCTCGACAAGATGATCGTTGACCGGCACGGATGTAGACTGTATTACAAAGACATCCGAGCCGCGCACATTTTCGTTAATGCGGACCATGATCTCGCCGTCACTGAACGTCGAAAGGGTCAGATCTGCAAGCTGAGAGTTCAGCTTACCGGCAACCTCTGTTGCCAGTTCCCTGTTTGATGAGCCTGAAAAAATCTTTAATCCCTGCGGCATTCTTTCTCCTTGTATGCATTACCGGTGATCAATGCTCCTGTTCCTTCAACACTTCAGCCTTAACTGATCAGCATATGTGCAACTGAATGGCTGGGGCGGGAGGATTCGAACCTCCAAATGGGAGCTCCAAAAACTCCTGACTTGCCGTTTGTCGACGCCCCAACAAGTCCAAGTTCAACTCGTATTTCATCGCAGAGTCTTCACGGCCCGGCACCAGTAGATGCCCATGTTCTTCGATGCATTCTCTGCTTCTTCTGTCGTCCTGAACACGCCGTAGACCGTAGAACCGCTTCCGCTCATCACAGACACGACCGCTCCCTGTTCAAGAAGCAGCTCTTTGATCCTACCGATCATCGAATATGCCTTCAGAACGGGCTGTTCAAGGTCATTCATCTGCAGGGACCGCAATGCACCAAAATCTTTTGCGACAAGACTTTGACAGAACAGTTTAATATCAACAGATTTTTTTGTCAACTCAACCGGCAGGGATTCATATGCCCACGCCGTTGATATCAGAATACCGGGATTGACCAGGAGAAGAGGAATCTCGCTCGCATTGCCAAGAGAAGTGACAACCTCACCTCGTCCCTGCACGACCGCAAAGGTATCGTCAATAAAAAAGGGGACATCGGAGCCAAGCTGAGCTCCCATATGCCGGAGATCTGCCGTATGCAGGTTCAAGCCCCAGAGCCTGTTAAGACCGACAAGCGTGCACGCAGCGTCACTGCTGCCGCCTCCCAGCCCTGCCGCAAGCGGAATCTCTTTTTTCAGAGTGATTCGTGCTCCGGCTCTGATACCGGCACGAGCCCGCATAAGCACCGCAGCCTTAAAGACCAGATTCTTTTCCGGGGGAAGATCAGACATGTCAGAAATGAGTTCCAGCCCTTCGCTCTCCTCAAACAAAAGCGTATCATAGAGGCTGACACTCTGCATCAGGCTGACAATATTGTGATATCCGTCCTCTCTTTTATTCAGGACGGAAAGAAACCAGTTGATCTTGGCAGGCGCTTCAAGGACAAATGACATGGCTTAAAGAGATGAACGGAAAGCAGCGACGGACATCACTTTCCCTTTTCTTTTTCGAGGCCGCCCAACTTCCTTTCGACCCTCTCCTTCAGTCCCTCCTCTTTTTCCTGGAACTGGAGAGACCGCTTCCAGGACTCAGCTGCCTGCTCTTTCCGGCCCAGCGCATGATACACATCGCCGAGGTGCTCGTACAGCACAGGGTCATCCACAGCAATGCTCACGGACTGCCTGATCGCCTCAAGAGCCTGTTCAAGCCTTCCCTGCTTGAAATAGACCCAACCCAGACTGTCTATGTAATATCCGTTGCCCGGCTTGAGTTCCAAGGCGCGCCGTATCAGAGACTGCGCCTCGTCGAGATTCGAGCCCTTATCAGCAAAAGAATATCCGAGATAGTTCAATGCCTCGGCGTTCTTCGGATTCAGCTCTATTGCCTTGCGGAGACTGATGACCATATCATCAAAACGGCCGGTCTTTTCATAGAGAACCGCAAGCGCAAACAGCAGTTCGTCATTATCCCTGAATCTAGCAAGAGCTTCATGAAGAACCGCCTCCACCTTCTGATAGTCCTTCTTCTGCATAAGCTCATGGGAATAGTAAAGATAGATCTCAGGTTTCTCCTTCTCAAAGCTCAGGATCTCCTGATAGACTCGGATCGCCTCCTCGTTCTTCTTCTGTTTGCCGTAGATATAGGCACGGTGGAGAAATGCATTGATGTTTGAAGGCTCACGTTTGATCACCAGCTTCAGGGTCGAGAGCGCTTCATCATATTTGCCTGTCTCCTCGAGTACCAGAGCCAGATAATACAGGATCATCGTGCTTTCCGGCCTGATCGTCAAGGCAATATTCAGCTCCTCAAGCGCCTTGTCATATTGCTTCTCCTCAAAGAAAAACATACCCATGCGCATATGAACGTCAGCATCAGCAGGCGATTGCCTGCTGATGCTCTTCAGTTCATCAAGGGTCTTTCCTGACGTCTTCAGCTTCAGATAAGCCTGGGCCAGGCGCTGCCGCATCTGACTGTTGTAAGGATCGAGCCTGACAGCCGTCTCATAGTTTCTAATGGCATTGCCGAGATCATTCCTGATCTCGGCAATAACGCCAAGCTTAAAATACGCCGTGTCCAGATCAGGATTGAGCTCAATGGCACTTCTCAAATATTCTTCTGCCTTTTCATAGTCCTTTTTGTCGATGTACACAGAACCAAGAAGATCGAACGCCTTGTACGCATCATCATCTTTCTTTATCAGCTCCCCGAGCACCGCTATAGCCTGGTCATACTGGTCAAGACTGTAGTGAAAAAAACCCAGGATCAACAGGTTGTCCGTGTTGTCGGGCTGCAGCTTCGAAAGCCTCTCGATCACCCGGACAGCATCCTGGTATTTCTTCTGCTGCCTGAGGATTTCGGCCTTCAATTTTAACGCATGCACATCATCCGGCTGTTCCCCGAGCAAGGCATCCATGAGAGCAAGCACTTCATCCGTCTTCTCCCTGCGGGTAAGCACATACCCAAGCTGCACCCTGATGTACCGTGACTGAGGATCTATCACAAGGGCCTTTCGGTAGAATGCTTCCGCCTCCTGCCAGTTATGGGCGAGTTCAGCCTCATACCCCTTAATAAAGAAAAAAGCAGCGTCCGGGTCGGGCATTTTTGCATCTGCAGCGACCCTGGGCGGCTGGGTAGCACAGGCGAAAAGCAGCGGAAAAAAGAGAGCAAAAACCAGCAATTTATTCATTTTTTATTATTGCACAAACAGGAATGAATGTTCAAAAGATGCCTTTCAGAACGTCTTTATCGACCGGGCCGTACACGACCGCGGAAAACAGGGACCTTCTGATCAGTCTTTCCGCAAGGTCCGTGACCTGATTCAGGCTCACCCGGTCCACTGCCGTGATGATCTCATCAGGCGAGATGTATTTTCCAAAATACATCTCCTGACGGGCTATGTTGTTCATGCGGCTGTTCGTTGATTCAAGTGCCAGCAGCATGTTGCCTTTGATATGGCGCTTTGACTTGTCAAGCTCGTCAGCGGTTATGGTCTCCTTCAGCCGCATCATCTCACTGACAATAAGTTCTGTCACCTCACTGACCCTTTTCTTGCTTACGCCGGCATAGACCGCCCAGAGCCCGGTGTCAAGATAGGATGATGTAAATGAAAATACCGAGTACGCAAGGCCGCGGTTCTCCCGGATCTCCTGAAAGAGCCGTGAACTCACGCTTCCGCCCAGGATCGAGTTCAGAATAAAGAGGGAATACCGCTCCTCGCTCACCTGCGATATTGCCGGCACGCCAATACAGATGTGCGCCTCTGAGAGATCTTTCGGAACGACTTTTGCCTCAGACATGAAAAGCGGGACAGGACCTATCTTAGGTTCCGAACCCTGCCGCAGTCCGCCAAAACGGCGGTTGAGTATCCTCATCATCTCCGCGTGGTCGAAGTTGCCGGCACAGGCAATAACCAGATCCTTTGTACCATAGTAACGCCTGATGTGCGAAACAATATCTTCCCGCGTAAAAGAGGCTATGGTCTCCCGGGTGCCGAGGATCGATTGACCGAGCCCCTCACTGCCCCATACGGTCTCGTTGAAGAGGTCATGGATATAGTCATCAGGCGTGTCCTCAACCATTTTGACCTCTTCCCTGATGATCTTCTTCTCTTTGTCGATCTCGTCCTCCGGAAACGTCGAATGAACAAAGATCTCCGAGAGCAGGTTAACCCCTTTTTCGAGATACTCGTCAAGCACTTTCACGTAAAAAGCGGTGTTTTCGCGCGACGTGTACGCATTCAGGTCCCCTCCCATGGTGTCTATCTCGACGGCAATATCCTTGGCCGTATATTTCTTCGTGCCCTTGAAGAACATATGTTCAAGGAAATGTGAGATGCCGTTCTCCTCACGGGATTCGTAGCGCGAACCGACCTTCACCCATACACCCACAGCAACGGCACGGACGGTTTTAAATGATTCCATGACGACCGGAATGCCGTTTTCGAGATGCTCTTTTATAAACATGGTCACCTCAATGTGTCAGAATTTGCACTAACGATAATGCTCTTACGTTTCAGAAAATAAAAAAGGGGATTGCCATCCCCTTTTCCTTCATTCCTGATAAGCGGGTGCTTATTTATCTTTACTTTCCTGCTCCCGCATGGCCTCTTTCCTGCTCAGCCTGATCTTGCCCATCTTGTCTATCTCAATGACCTTCACCAGTATCTCTTCGCCTTCGCTCACTTCGTCGGTCACGTTGGCAACTCTCTTGTCCGACAGCTGAGAAATATGGCAGAGGCCCTCAGTGCCGGGCAGTATCTCGACAAATGCACCGAAATCCATGATCTTCTTGATCTTGCCCAGATAGATCTTTCCGATCTCTGCCTCGGCGATGATCCCGTTGATGATATCGATCGCCTTCTGCGCAGCTACACCGTCAACAGCAGCGATACTGATCAAGCCGGTGTCATCGATATTGATCTTTACGCCGGTCTGCTCAATAATGCCGCGGATGACCTTGCCGCCTGTGCCGATGACCTCTCGTATCTTATCCTGCTTGATCTGCATGGTATACATTCTTGGGGCATGACTTGCAAGTTCTTTCCTTGGTTCGGTCATGGTCTCTTTAATCTTGTTCAGAATAAAGAGCCTGCCCTGCCTGGCCTGCTCAAGCGCTTTTTCCATAATTGCACGTGATATACCACCGATCTTGGTATCCATCTGGAATGCGGCAATACCGTTCTCCGTACCGGTAACCTTAAAATCCATGTCGCCCAGGTGATCTTCCAGGCCAAGGATGTCAGTCAGCACCACAACGCGGTCACCCTCTTTTATGAGACCCATCGCAATGCCGGCAACAGGAGCCTTAATCGGCACGCCGGCATCCATCAATGCAAGGGTGCCTCCGCATACTGAGGCCATGGAAGATGAACCATTCGACTCAAGGGTATCGGATACTATCCTTACGGTATAAGGGAAATCTGCCTTCGAAGGCATGATCGCCCTGATCGACCTCTCAGCAAGTATCCCGTGACCGATCTCGCGCCTGCCGGGAGACCGTAACGGCTTTACCTCACCAACGCTGAACGGCGGGAAATTGTAATGCAGCATAAAGGTCTTCTTTGTCTCACCATCAAGGGAATCGATCCTCTGCTCATCATCCGTTGTTCCCAGGGTGACCACAGCAAGACACTGAGTTTCGCCTCTCACAAACAGGGCAGAACCATGAGTCCTTGGAAGAAGGCCAACTTCAGCGCTGATAGGCCTGATCTGGTCCGGAGTCCTTCCGTCAGCACGCACATTCCGGGAAAGTATCATGTCACGCACAAGGTTCTTCTCTATGTCATTGAACGCAGCAGCGATGTCCTTGGCAATGTCTTTTTCTCCCGTGTTCAACGTTTTTACGATCTCCTTAAGGATCTCATCAAGCGCTGTCTGTCTTCTTAACTTGTCCGGGATGACGATCGCTTCCGTGATCTTCGCCAGCGCAAGCTCTTTCACTTTATTCTTAAGGTCCTCGTCTTTTTCCGGGACCGTGAAGTTTCTCTTGGGCTTGCCGACCTTTGCCCTGAACTCGTTCTGGACCCCGCAGAGTTTCTTTATCTCTGCATGCGCCAGATCAATTGCTTCAAGAAGGTCAGACTCACTCATCTCCTGCGCACTGCCTTCAACCATGGCGACCGCGTCCTCTGTTCCTGCGACAACCAGGTTGAGGTCACACGCGTCAACTTCCTTAAGATCAGGATTGATAACGAACGCTCCATCAATCCTCCCAATCCTGACGGCGGCTACGGGGCCGTCAAAGGGGATATCAGATATATGCAGCGCCGCAGACATGCTGGTTATGCCGAGAACATCGGCAATATTCTCGTCACCATAGGACAGCACATTGACGATCCCCTGGGTCTCACAACTGTAACCCTTGGGGAAGAGCGGCCGGTGAGGCCGGTCAATAAGACGGGAGGTCAGGACCTCTTTTTCTGTAGGCCTGCCCTCTCTTTTGAAAAAACCGCCCGGTATCTTGCCGGCTGCGTAAGTCTTTTCGAGGTAATCGATCGTTAAAGGGAAGAAGTCTATCCCCTCTCTCGGCGTCTTGCTGCTCACCGCAGTTGCCAGCACTACCGTGTCGCCGTAACGGGCAACAACAGAGCCGTCAGCCTGCCTCGCCATCTTTCCTGTTTCTAAAATTAATTCCTTGCCGCGAAGTTCAGTTGCAACAGTCTTAGTCATTATTCTCCTATTTTCTGATCCCAAGTCGAGCTATTATCTTCTCGTACCGATCCTTGTTTGTAGTTTTGAGGTAGTCAAGCAGTTTTCTTCTCTGACTGACGAGCATGAGCAGTCCTCTCCGTGAATGATGATCCTTCGTATGGGTCTTGAAATGCTCGGTCAGATACGTTATTCTCTCGCTCAGGATCGCTATCTGAACCTCGGGGGAACCAGTATCCTTCTCATGCACCTTGTAATCTCCAATAATGCCTTCTTTTCTAACCTTGTCAAGTGCCACGCAATCACCGCCTTTCCTGATATCGTATTTTAAGATATCAAGTGTAACACAGGACCTAATCCTCTGTAAAGACAAGGGGTTTGAGTTTCCGGCCAGGAGATACCGGAGATTCACTCAGGGTCAGGGACCAGATCAATGATCGTAACCTCAGGCGGAGAAAGGAACCGTATCGGAGGCCCCCAGGTTCCTGTCCCCCGGCTGACATAGAGGCGCGAACCGCTGTCAAGACCGGCAAATCCGGCATGCACAGGATAATAAAGCCTTGTAAGGATGCTGAAAGGAAAGATCTGGCCCCGGTGAACATGCCCTGAGAGCTGAAGGTCGAAAAGTCCTGCTGAGTCCTTGTTCACAGTGGGGCGATGCTTGAGGAACAGCGTAAATCGTTCGCATGGGAGTTGCTCCAGCATCTCTTTTTCTGCGCCATCGCTGATGACTGCCCGAGGCCTGACTGTCCGGTCGTCAACACCGGCAATACTGAGGACTCCCCTGATATCAACAGCCTCATTGCGCAGGACCCTGAAGCCGGCCTTCCGGGTAAAGGCAAGCGCCTGCTCAAGCCCAGCGTAGAATTCATGATTGCCGGTGATGGCATATTTGCCGTATGGCGGGTTGATACTGTTGAGCATCTCAGCCAGACCTGACATGCCATTGATCTGACCGTCAACAAGGTCTCCGGTAGATACCAGAATATCCGGTGCCGCAACCTGGATCAGTTTAAGGATCCCTGAGAGTCGCGTTTCTCCGATGATCAGGCCGAGATGGACATCTGATATCTGAACGATCCGTATCCTTCCGATTGTCTCCGGGATCTTCGGCGTTCTGATGACGATCCTTTCAGTCCTGATGTTTCTGGCCTCAACATAGCCATAGGCTGAAACAAGCAGTGATACGATCAGAGGCAGATAAAATATAATGCCTGCCGTCGGCTTGAGATTCGCATGATCAGTCCGCAAGACGAGTTCAGCCGACCTGACCAGCAGCCGGTACAAATCAAGCGTCAGCGATGACGAAAAATAAAGAAAGAGTATGCCGAGCCAGGTATAACCAAAAATGGAGAGCATACGGGCGACCTGTTCCAGCCCCTGCTTTTCCGCCTGCCGTATCAGGATCGGTGCAACGAGCATTACAAACATGAAAAAAGCGATCGCCGATCCGGCGGTGATTCCGAAATGAAGTGCGGCACGGGCCCTGAGAAACGCGTACAGGTGCATGCCGCCATAGGCAAGAAAGAACGTGATAAAGAACAGGGACATGATCGGGCGGCTATTTCCTGGAGATCATTCTGTCGATCGAAAATGCACCGCCGCCCGTGACTGCAAGGGCAAGGGCAATGCCGACAACAAGGATATGAAACTCAAAACCTTCACCTTTCTGGCTGCCCATCCAGTTCATAAAAAAACCGTTTTGAAGGTGATTGGCATACGCACAGACCGCCATGGCAAAACCTATGGCAAGAGCAAAGACGCGGGTAAAGAACCCTGAGATCAGACAGAGCGAGCCAAGAAATTCAGTGATCATAAGAAGGATGACCGCAAACAGGGGCAGATGCATTTTTGTAGTGAAGATCTCGATGGTTTTTTCATATCCAGGACCGCCGAACCATCCAAGCACCTTCTGCGCACCATGGGGGAACATAACGACACCGAGCGCAAGCCTCAGAAATATGCCCGCTTTGTTGTTGTCCGTCTTCATCAGGGCCTTGAACATGATTGCCTCCTTATTTTTGCCTGATTTCAGGCGCAGTGTATTCCGTATCTTTATTATATCTCAGTTGACAGGACTTCAGCATTCAGCGACCTTTTCTTCTCCGAGCTTTTTTCTGAGCCGTGTCTTAATCTCCTCACCAGATCCCTTTTCGAGCCACTGCATCATGCCCAGCTTTTTGAAAATATGCGCTGTTTTGGATACATAGTTCATCCTGCTGATGAGAATGGAATCCGTATACCTTCCGATCTTTTCAGCCAGCACCTCAGGGTTCATCGGCAGCATAGGACCGACAAATGCATAGGTCTTAACGCCCCGCTCTTTTAACGTTCTGAGTGTGCTGATGCGGGCCTCGATCGGAGGGGCTCCTGGTTCAAAGATCTTTCGCATCTTCTCATCGTCAGTTGAGATCGTAAGACCAACCTCTATCTCATCGAACCTTTTTATGATATCCAGGTCCCTGAGCACCAACGGAGATTTAGTCAGAATACCGACCGGGAACTGATGAGCCTGCAGAATTTCGAGACACTGCCGGGTCAATCGGTATTTCAGTTCTACCGGCTGATACGCGTCGGTCACAGAACTGACCATCACATGGCCCCTCTTCGCTTTTGAGAGCTGTTTTCTGAGGAGTTCGGCAGCATTTACCTTAACATCCACAAAGCTTCCCCAGGCCTCAGCATGGCCTGTATATTTCTTCATGAAGGTCGCGTAGCAATAGATACAGGCATGGGCACAGCCGACATACGCATTGATGCAATAGTCAGCGCCCGGAATACCCGACTTTGAGAGAATGGACTTGGCCTGTATCTCTCTGATGATAGGGCCCTTACTCATGCAGAAGAAATGTCCTCAGTTCAAGAATGATCGTTAATATCTCTTTTTGTCCCTCTTGACGCTTTTCATGTCGTAGTCTTTTTTTGAAAATTCTTTCTTGGGATACTCTTTTTTGGTGAAATCTCTTTTGAAGGGCTCTTTAGCGGAAAATTCTTTCCGAGCATTCGCCGGTTTGATCTGCACCCGTCTGCCCATGACCATCATGTCGTCAAGGGCATGGATCACCATGTCAGCAAGGTCTGCCGGTACTTCCACAAAGGTAAATGAATCGTGCAGTTCGATCTTGCCGATCCTGCTTCCCGGTATGCGTGCACCGGAGGCAATGGCCTTCACGATCTCGGAGACCGTTATCTTGTCCTTGCGGCCGATCGTCATAAAGAGGCGTGCGACATTGCCGCGCTGCTCAGGAGCTGCTGATTCATTCACGTGCGCAACCTTTGGCTCGCCGTACGCAATACAGAGAGCTGCTGCCGCTATCTCGGCCACACTGCATTCAACAGCCAGCACTTCGATCATTTTAAGGTAGCCTTCATGCTTCTTCTCGCTGATCATTGAGGTAATATCTTTGGCAATGCTCTTTTCTTTTGCCTTAAGCACTTCCTTTGATGTTGGCAGACTCTTTTTGTCGATCGTGGTCTTGGCTGTCCTCTCGATCAGCTTCAGATGCCGGTATTCCCTCGGCGAGACCAGGGTTATGGCAATGCCTGACTTGCCTGCCCTGCCGGTCCGTCCTATTCTATGGATGTAACTTTCTGGATTCTGGGGAATGCTGTAGTTGATAACATGACTGACATTCTTGATATCAAGACCGCGCGCAGCAACATCGGTAGCGACCAGGATATCAAGCTTGCCCTTCTTGAACTTCTCCATCACCTCGTCCCTGTGCGTCTGCGTGAAATCACCATGCAGCGGGCTGGCGCTGTATCCCATCTGCTGCAGCTTCATGGCCACATCATCAACATCTCTTTTCGTATGACAGAAGACGATCGCAAGCTGGGGGTCCTCGACATCGATGAGCCGGGTCAGGGCATTCAGCTTGTCAGCATCCCTCACCTCATAAAAGACCTGTTTGATCTCAGGGACAACAACATCTTTCGGGTTAATCCTGATCTTCTCGGGTGAACGCATGAATTTCTTGGTGATGTTCAGTATCGGCAGCGGCATGGTAGCCGAGAAGAGAAGCGTCTGGCGTTCTGCAGGCGTTGTCTTGAGTATGGTCTCGATATCTTCAATAAAGCCCATGTCGAGCATCTCGTCAGCCTCATCAAGAACTACTATCCTGATGTCAGACAGCGAGAGCGTCTTTCTCTGAATATGATCAATGATCCGGCCCGGCGTGCCGACAACAACATCAACACCTGCTCTCAGCGTCCTGATCTGGTTATCAATGGATTTCCCGCCGTAAACAGGGAATGCATGGATCCTCTTTCCTGCGCCGATCCTGTTCATCTCCTGGGCAACCTGCACGGCAAGTTCACGCGTAGGTTCAAGGATGATCGCAAAAGGCTTCTTGCCTTTCTTCGCCATTTCTACGATAGGGATACCAAAGGCGGCGGTCTTTCCTGTCCCGGTCTGCGCCTGTCCAATAACATCTCCCCCGTTCATGACAATAGGTATTGCGGAAACCTGTATGGGTGTCGGTTCCTCAAAGCCGATCTCCGAAATCGTACGTAACGTCTCCTTGCTGATAGAAAAATCCTCAAATTTCATGATCTGTATCCTTTCTTATATCTATTCTGCAGTGGTTCATAATTTCAGCTTCGCAAATGATACAGGGTTCACACTCAATTCCTGTGCTTTTATCCCAAAATGCAGATGGGGTCCTGTTGATCTTCCTGTTGAACCGACAAAGCCGATGACATCGTTTTTTGAAACGATCTCTCCCAACTTCCTGTTAAAGCCTGACATGTGCATATAAACCGTATAGATCCCCATGCCATGATCAAGCACAAGGGTATTACCGCCAAAGAACAGTTCCTCCGCAAGGACGACCTTTCCGCTGTTCGAGGCCAATACATCTTCCCCTTCTCTGCCTCTGATGTCTATGCCGCCGTGTATGCTCTCCTTCGTCTTATTAATGATCCGCTTAACGCCGTACTGCGTAGAGATCTCATTCCCCAGCGGCAGACTGAAGCTTCCCTGCCAGGCCTTGTCTGTCTGCTGACTCCAGAATGACTTAAGAAGCTTGTCCTCCCTGTCAGCTCGTTCGCTGTCTTCCTGACTCAACGTGACCTTTCCGGGCGGCAGCGTAAGATGTATTGCTGGAAAAACATGGCGCCGTATGATGATCGGCAGGCGCTTCTTCTTTGCACCGACCGTCACCTCTACCCTGCGTCTCCCCGGACCCGCCTTCGAATCCGTTGCTCCGATCGCAATAAAACAGCCTTCTCCGCAGGAGGCAACGGGAAGCGGCCTGCTGCTGAATGATATCTCCGGCAGAGCTACGCCCTTCACGCCTGACACTCTTATCATGAATGCATCACCCGGCAGGATAGCCGATGGTTCTGCCTGGATCTCAAATGCATCTGCAGAAGATATAATAGGGGATATTATCCCTAAGCCCGCGATAAAAAAGAGCAGAAAAAACAGACATCTCATCTCAGCAGGTAAGCGCAAATCCTTCGTAATGACCCTCCTGGTGGCTGTATGCGTAGCTCCGCACCGTCTCCATAAGGCCCTGCATCTCTTCCCGCGTTTCTGCCTTAAATGCACGGTCTTTCAGCTGTCTTACCTCGTGAAGCCCCTTGACGTACCAGGCGAAGAGCTTGCGAAAAAGGATCACACCTCTTTTATCGCCATAGAAGTCACAGCTAAGATGCAGATGACGGAGCATGGTATCTGCCAATTCGTCAAGACCGGGCCGCTCGGGAATCACCCCTTTATTAAGATATGACACGGTGTCCCTGAATATCCATGGATTACCGAGAGATCCCCGGGCAATGGCAACAGCATCGCACCCTGTTTCATCGAACATCTTTTTTATCAGCTGGGGAGAAAGGGCGTCACCGCTAGCGATGACCGGGATCGAAACCGCTTCTTTCACCTGCCTGATGATATTGTAGTCAACTCGTCCGCTGTAACCCTGTTCCCTGGTCCTGCCGTGGAGTGTCAGACCGCTTACGCCTGCATCTTCCGCATAACGGGCAACTTCACAGGCATTCACCGAATTACTGCTCCAGCCGGCCCTGATCTTTACGGTAACAGGCAGATCAGCATGCTTCACCATTGCCGCAAGCAGGGTATGTATCTTTTTCGGATCCTTCAGCAGGCTTGCACCCTTTCCTTTTTTTACTACCTTATCGACCGGACATGCTGCATTAAGGTCGAGGATCTCAAACCCCTGGGGCAGAACCTTGTCCATTGCCAAACAAAGGGATTCAGGCTCATGTCCGAGCAGTTGTGCTCCCAAAGGCCTGTCTTCCCCGCAGGAACTGAGCATACGGCCGGTCTTGCCTGACTGATGGACGATCGAACGGGCTGATATCATCTCGAGGAATGCGAATTCGCATCCGAGGGAACGGGTTATAAGCCGGAACGGAAGGTCTGTTATCCCTGCCATGGGAGCGAGCAGCAGGCGGGACGTGAGCGTTATAGCGCCATTTCTTACCACGTTGTGTATTGTAACCGACAGCCTGCACTTCTGTCGATGCAAAACTACCATGAAACTTTTCTTTAGACACAGAGTTGAAATAATCATAGAGTGTGATACTCTTAAATAAATCATAAGGAGGCACATCATGAACAGGAAATCTTTGGTCTCATTCTTTGTCGTACCACTTCTGCTTATCATGGCAGGAGTCAGCATGGCTGGCGTGAATGTCGATGTGAACATAGGCCTGCCGGTATTTAGGTTTGCAGAGCCGCCTGAGCTGGTCGTAATACCGAACACCTATGTTTATTTCGCTCCCGAAGCAGATTTGGACATCGTTTTTTATCACGGGTACTGGTACCGCCCATACAACGGCTATTGGTACAGAGGCTCAGGTTATAACGGCCCGTGGCATCACATTGGCCGGGACAGAGTACCCCGGCATATCATTAATCTTCCTCCGGATTACCGGCGTGTATACCGTGACAACCCCCGCATTCCCCACCGCCATGTGCACAGCAACTGGAACCGTTGGGAACGGGAAAAATACTGGAACAAAAGAGAGTGGAAACACGAACGGAACGAATGGCAGCAGGAGCGCAGAGAAGACAGACGTGAACACCGGCAGGACATGAGAGAGAGACGGCATGACCGGCGTGAGGATAGACGGGAACATCGGTAGGATCATGTCAGTATCGTAATGCAAGAACTGAAGAGGAGAGTTCGGAGCATGGACTGAACTCTCCTCTTTATCTATTTAATGTTTCACCCTGATGTAGTCCTCTCCTTCGTAGGTCGTCGCGTTGACAGTCCCCGTGACAGTTATCTTCACATTTGTGCCATTCGGCAGGAGATTTATGACTGCGTTCCGATCGAACTTCACCATCTGGTCCGGTATTCCGTCATGGTCATAATTCCCGGTGGCATAAGGCCATGCCTCTGCCGCTGATTGTGATGTGATGGAGAACAATGAAATGATCAAGGCAAAAATAAAATGAAGTTTGGCGCATTTCTTCCTGAAAAGTCTGCTCATTTGACCCCCAGAGAAGTGTGCTCTACCCTGTCTATCTGCTGACTGCAGGGTTGAAAAAAGTGTAGCAGAGATCAAAAAAAAAGAACCAATTATTTTTTGCGTCCTTGTCAACGCAAGGAGTGAAGGGTTATACTTTTTGCATGGGTGAGTATCAGCAATTTCAGCCTTTGACGAAAGAGGACAGGATAACCACGGTCCTTTACAGAACAGGCATATCCCTTTCATCGGTTCTTCTGGCGATAGCAGCGTTTCTTGCCGTCAGAACAGTGCTCTCGCCCGACATTGCTGACCTGCCGCTGATCTATTCCGGATTGGTCGCAAATATCATCATCTTATCGCTCTATTTCAGCATCGGTCTCAGCGTCTTCTTTATCCATCTCTATATCGGGAAATTCCACCGCATCCTGAAGAAAATATACTACCTCGCGATACTCTGCCTGGTGCTCATGTTTGTCATGGGAAAAGGAAGTCCGGCCTCAATACCCCCTGCGGGGGCACTCCTCCTGATCCCGCTGTCACTCTGTTTGGGGTTTATCACTGCGAAAGAGGCCTTCTGCTTTAAACTCCTCGAAGGGTATCTGCTCGGCATGATCATGCCGGCCTATCTCTTTTTATACGGCATGGGACTGTTGGACCGAAAGAGTGCAGCCTTCGGCCTTGCCCTCATCGCCGCGATGCTCGTTCTCTTTGTGTCCAGGAAGGTTTTTATGCCGCTGCACTGCGATATCGGCGACAAATCAGCATACCAACCCTAACTCCTTCGTAAAAAATCCGTATGCTGTGTTGCGCTTCAACGTCAGTCACTGCAAGCACTATCGGAAGTATTTTGCGCCCAGTTTCTCCAGGTAAGCAGCAGAGATCAGATATCTGCCGTTTTCCATTCTGCCCTCAAGCCTGATCGGATAGCAGCTGCCAAACCCCTTCTCTATCACTGATATCGGGTAGCGCTCATCACAGGCCCTGCATATGACTGAACCGCTGTCAAAGCTGAAGCCTTTTTTTTGGGGATAGCATTTAGTGCATGCATCAAGGAACGAGATCACTCTGTCATCCACCTTCACGATAAAGAAATGGATGTTCATTTCCTTTTGAGAATAAGAAAAGTATTGCGGAATTCCCGCCTGCAGAGAACTGATCGCAATGGATATATTCTGGCCGCTCCGCGGCGCTTCAGGATAGGCCGATTGCCTGGAACAGGCAGCCAGGATGATCAGCAGAAGAGGCATCCAAGCATAAGCCTTTCGGCAGCATCGGCCGAATGCCCTCTCTCCTGATTGCCGAACAGACAGATTAATGCTTATGCTCCTGCATGTTATGCGGCATCTTTTTCGCCTTTCTTCTGTCCCTGATCATCTTCGTGTCAGTGTACATATCCTCGTATGCAGCCTTCATGGCTGTCTCGAAGTCCGCAAGAACACCGCCATTGGTCTTTACAAACCCCTCTGCATCTTCCCTCTTTGCGAATGCCCATTTACCTCTCTTTGACATGACGCCGGGCTTGCTGCCACCAATCACCCAGAAGGCCTTTTCGGCATCGATCAGTTCCTTTGAATTCAGGTCCCCCGCCCTGATCGATTTAGCAGACTTGTCAATATTGTTTGCGAGATCAACAGCAGCACAATGGATGCTGCAGACAGCCACAGATGAACCGTCATCATACTCGATCAGCATACGGGAAAAATCAAAGCTGCCCCGGTCCATACCGCAATACTTGCATGATTTGTGCAGATGAATATCTTCTTTGACCTGGGCTTGCACATTCACAATGAAAATGAATAATGCAGCAATTTGAAAAAACACTATCAATGCCCGTTTCATAAATCACCCCTGTTCTCTTTGATTTTATTACAGGGGCAGGACAATGCCTGCCCCCTTGTAATTAACCATAGTTACATCCAAAAGACCAGTTTTTAGCCAATTACTTTTTTGCCATCGGCGGCGTCGGTATGTTCGCGCCGTGGCACTCACCGCAGTTCTGCTGGCCCGTAATACCAAAATTGCTTGCCGGCTTCCAGTTTGACTTTTGCTTGTATGTTCCGTCCTTCCAGGCATTCAGGTCCTTCACCAGACTATAAGCCACACTTGCCGCTACACGGGCGCAACGGTCTTTCCTCTCGGGACTGCCAAGGGCAAAACCTGATTTCTTCATCCACTTGCCGACCGAAATATGGCAGAGCGGAGAGTTGCTTGTGGTCTGAACAATAGCTGTCTTGACCCTCGGTTCTTTCGGCGTGAAGGTGGGCAGAGCAGTCTCAGAATACCACTGCAGTGCGTCTGCTCCAATGGCAGCACCATTTTCGCACTCAGGCCCTGCGATCCTGGGACCGATGATCATGTTGCTCACGATATTTGCTCCCGCATTCGAGCCGCATACGGTTCCCCATCCGACCATGCCGCCTTCCAGAAAGACGTACGCGTCAATCGGGAAAGACTTATATGGCTCGCCGATCTTATCTCTCAGCTGGCTGAAGACACTGCTGATCACTGCAGCACCGCAGAATACCCGGTACCATTCGTTATACGCCAGCTCAGCTGTCTTTTCGGGATCGAGCTTTTCGTATGGCCATGGCCACTTCTCTGTTGATCCGCCCTTCGCCTCTGCTTTTGAAAACATTCCCAATCCACTGGCAGTCAGTGCAGCAATGCCGGCAACACCTGCTGCGCCCTTGATAAGACCCCTTCTGGACATCTTTTCATCCAACATTTTCCCCGAATCCATGATCCATACCTCCCTTAATAGGGTTTGAATTTCTGCTTCGCATGAAGCAGTTAAGCACAGTATTTATTAGGTCAACACCATACAGTTAGTTTGAAAAAAATGGCTCCGCTCAGGGATTATTTTGGGATAATTTCCGAAGCGGAGCCGAGTTTAACGGGGAGAAAAGCCTGAAGAAGGGCTTTTCTCATACAGGGGGACCTGTATCTCTGAAAATAAAACTGTTCGGTGGCTTTGGAAAATTGGTTAGGCTTGTGGAGGACGTTCTTGTGTAAAAACGATAATCGCAGGTTTGTGTGAAGGATCCATTAAGGGCATATAACCGACAAATGCGAGGGGCAGCAGTTTGCAAGGGCATTCCTGTATGGCAGGACTGTCCGCGTTCATTGACATGAAAGAACCGGACGAACTGCAGACATCAAGGGTAACAAGAAATGAACCGCTTTCAGAAGGCGAAGCAATGATGGTAAGCGGCGAGATCAGCGCAGACAAAAGAACCATCAGCAGGATGACAGCAGCCTTCTTCATGCCGGTTATTTTGCCATTGATTCATGACACAGTCAACATCAAGTTACAATTACAAAGAAACATTGCAAAAAAAGAGGCAGAGAAAACATCCCTGCCTCTTTTTTCTTTCTCTGAAATAAATGATCTATTAATCGTTAAAGGTAGGCCTTGGATAAAGTCCGGCAGCCTTGACGATCGGCTCCATGGCGGTTTCCCATTCGATGGCCTGTATATGGACACCTTTGACGCCAGGGATCTCAAGGGCCTGCTGAACGAGTTCAATTGTGATCTTGATGCCTTCCTGCTCCTGCAGTTCCTTCATCTTCTTCTTGTCGTCCCCTGCAGCCTCTTTCGCCTTCATCATGCGGTCTATCAACGGCTTCGGCACGGTAACTCCCGCAACTGATGCGTCCATATATTTAAGCATCATTGCGCTCTTCGGCACGATGATACCGGCAAGGATTGCGGTCCGCTCATGAAGACCAAGGTTCCTCGCCTTTTCCATCTGGGATTTGAAGGTCTCCATATCATAAATACCCTGTGTCTGAATAAAGTCAGCGCCAGCATCAACCTTCTTCTTAAGATTATACGGACGGAAGTCCATCGGGTCGCCCATTGGCGTCCATGAGGCGCCGATAAAAAACTTCGGCGCAACTTCGAGTTTGTCCCCGCCCTGCTGCAGCCCTTCGTCGCGCATCTTCTTCATAATGCCGACAAGCTGGCAGGTGTCCACGTCATAGACATTCTTTGCTCCCGGATGGCCCTTAAGCCTTCCGGCCGCGCTGAATTTCTGGTGGTCACCAGCAATGCAGAGGCAATTCTTCAGCCCCAGTGCAGCGGCGCCCAACAGATCTGCCTGCATGGCGATCCTGTTCCGGTCACGACAGGTCATCTGCATCACCGGTTCGAGCCCCTGCTGCTGCGCGATATAGGCAGCGGCAATGCTCGATATACGGACCACTGCTGTCTGGCAGTCAGTGATATTTGCTGCATCGCAGAAGCCCTTCAATATGCCTGCTTTCTTGATTACTTCATGCGGGTCTGCGCTCATCGGTGGGCCAAGCTCTGCCGTGACTGCAGGCTTGCCGCTGGCAATTACTTTTTCGAGATTACTTCCGCTCTTCATCTATTTGCCCTCCCCCGTTAATGCCGCTTTCTTTTCTTCCTCAGCCTCATAGGCCCGAATGTGCTCAAGCGACACCCTGCGCGGACCGCCATGCGTACCGGTCGACCAGTCACGCGGCGGCTGGATCTCGAACAGCTTTTCGAGAGTGCCGAGCTTCTTCATCCTCTCTACAATAAGATACCAGGCGCAGTCAGTCTCGCTGCTCACCTCGCACTTTCCTTTGTCCGTTCCGCCACAGGGGCCGTTCATAAGCGACTTGGAACAGCGCACAACAGGGCAGATGCCGCCAGTAAGGTGCAGGATGCAGTTTCCGCATCCGCCGCAAAGTTCCACAAAGAACCCTGCCTCCGGAACCCCGCCATAAAAGCTCGTATTGATCCCCGGGTAAACAGGGATGGTCCCGGCAAGACGATCTGCCAGAAAGTTGACGCCAACCCCGCAGGCGGTCGAGAGGACAAGATCATAGCCTTTGACCTTTTCATCAAGGGGTTCGAAAAACTCAGGCTCGCAATGGCGTTCTATGGCGGCATGGTCAACCGTCATGTCGTCCAGGCCTTCCTGCGTAGCCTTCATGCGGAGCATGCTCGTCAGAATCTCTGCCTCCTTGCCGCCGCCGGCATGACAAATCGCCACGCACGTATTACATCCATATACAAGGATCTTCTTGAAACCCTTGACCATCTCCCAGATCTCATCAAATGGCTTTTGCTGGCCTACTATCATTTTTCATTCACTCCTTTTTAACGGCTTTGTACTCGTATGCAGATAATATTCATTAAATCCCTCCTAACCTCCCTTTACCAAAGGGAGGAATTTACCCCTCTTTGACAAAGAGGGGCAAGGGGAGATTTTTCAGTAATGTGATATCAATATAATGGGACTGTAATTATTTCCCTTTATATTTTGCCAGCCAGATGGGAGACGGCCCCATCTGCCGTATCTTCTCTGTAAAGTTTGTGCATATCTCAGCCCATCTTGGTCCCTGGGCTGCCGACAGATTGTACATCTCGATCCTGGCCGGGTCTATGCCGACCTTTGCCAGAAGCTTCTTCGCGTACTCTATCCTTCTTGCTGCGAACTTATTACCTTCCAGGTAATGGCATTGTCCGACCAGTCAACCGGCCACAAAGACACCGTCTACGCCGCGCTCAAAAGCACGAAGGATATGAATATGATCGAGCTTCCCGGTGCAGGGCAGCCGGATGATCTTCACGTTTGGCGGATAGGAAAGCCTCATGACGCCTGCAAGGTCAGCTGCGGCAAAGGCGCAGTAGTGGCAGGCAAAGGCAAGCACATTCGGCTCCCATGAAGCAGGTATATCGTGTGGCTTTTCTATGGTCGAAACCATTGTCTGCTCTGCTTCTGCAACATCAGCCATCTATTGTCTCCTCTCTGTTCAACATATACGATAATAGCATTCTTAATAAATCTCCCCTCCCCCTCTTTACTAAAGAGGGGATTTATCCTCCCTTTAGCAAAGGGAGGCATGGAGGGATTATATTAAAAATAATATTCTGCTCCCTGTCAGTTCACCACCCCGGCCTCTGACTCGACTGCGGCATCGATCATGGCAAGGATCTGGTCATCCCGGAAGTTATTCACCTGAAACGCCTTTGCAGGACATATGCCTGCACAGATGCCGCAGCCCATGCATTTGACCTCATTGTGCGATATCTTGCCGTCTTCGTCGATGTAGGGAGAACCGAACGGGCAGACCCTCATGCAGCTCAGACAGGACATGCAGAGCTCGCGCTTATGCTTTGCGATGATGCCTGAAACAGCAAGCCGCTCGTGAGAAAGCACAACGCCAGCACGGCCAGACGCAGCAAGCGCCTGTGTGACTGTTTCATCGATATTCTTCGGCGCATGGCCGAGCCCGGCAACGAAAAGACCTTCGCTCGGGAAGTCAACAGGACGGAGCTTCACATGCGCCTCAAGGAAATAGCCGTCAGGATTACGCGTAACTTTGTACATCGCACCAACCTGATCAGTAGTCGGATGAGGTCTCAGGCCGGTCGATAGCACCAGCCGATCTGCATCAAACGAGATATCCTTATTGAGCATGAAGTCCCAGGTCTTCACATTGATCCTGTTTCCTGCCTGCTCCACCTGCGGTTTTTTATCAACATCATAACGGACAAAGATAACACCCAGGTCACGCGCCTTTTTGTAGTAATCCTCGCGCAGACCATAGGTCCTCATGTCACGATAGATGATCACGACCTCTGCCTCAGCGTTCCGCTCCTTGATCGCGATCGCATTCCTGATCGCATCCTGGCAGCAAACACGCGAGCAGTACTGATTAGGCTCTTCGCGTGATCCGACGCACTGGACCATCACATAACGCTCACCCGCTGCCGGATTCAGGCCGTCGGCAATCGTCTTTTCGAGCTGTCGCTGTGTGATCACATTCGGACTCTGTCCATACAGATATTCTGTTGGCTGGTATTCGACGCCGCCGGTTGCAAGAATGACAGCGCCGTGGTCCACCGTGCTTCCATCGGTCAGCACAGTGTTGAAATTACCGACAAACCCATCGGTCTTCTTCACCTCAACGCCTGTATGCACCGTGATCTTGGGATGCTCCTTGACCGCCTCGATCCGGTCCTTCAGGAATTCCTGAACATCAAGCCCTTCAAGTGTCCGGTACACATGTTTTACAAGACCGCCGAGTTCATTGTCCTTCTCGATAATATGCACCGGGAAACCCTGATCAGCAAGCGAGAGAGCAGCAGTCATTCCGGCAATGCCGCCGCCGATGATAAGACAGGCTGGTGTTACGCCCACAGTCTCGCTATGGAGCGGTTCCTGAAGACGCGACTTTGCTACGGACATCTTCACGATGCCAATCGCCTTCTTTGTTGCAACTTCATTCTGGCCCTTATGGCACCAGGAACACTGCTCGCGAATGTCTGCGAGGTCAAAGAGATACTTGTTCAGACCTGCCTCACGGATCGTCTCCTGAAAAAGCTTCTCATGGGTCCGCGGCGTGCAGGACGCAATAACAACCCTGTTGAGGTTCTGGTCCTTGATCGTCTGCTTGATCATGTCCTGATTGTCCTGGGCGCAGGCATAAATCGTATTGGTGACGTAGGTAACGCCGGGCTGGTCTTTCACCGCATTGACCACCTCATCGATGTTTACGGTTGATGAAATGTTCGTGCCGCAATGACAGACAAAAACGCCTATCCGCGGAGCTTCACCTGATACGTCCTTCTCCGGCGGCAGTTCTTTCTCAACCGTCTCTGTTCCCCTCGCCTCGGCAAGCAGGGCCATGACACTACCGGCAACGCTGCTGCCCTGTAGGACCGTCTCAGGGATATCCTTCGGTCCCTGATAAATGCCGGCAACAAAAATACCGTCGCGAGACGTCCTGACCGGCGCAAAGGGAGATGTCTTTGGAAAGAGATACTGATTCGTATCAATACCAAAGGTCTGTGCAAAGGCCTCTGCGTCGCAATGCGGCTGGAATCCTACGGAGAGGACCACCATATCAAAGTTCTCTGTGGCAAGCTTGCCATCCTCAGCAGCATACTTGAGGAGCAGGTTCCCGGTGCCGGGCTCTTCACGAACGGCCGAGACCATGGCACGCTGGTATCTGACCCCGTATTCGTTCTTTGCCCTCTCAACGTATTTGTCAAAATCCTTGCCGAAGGCCCGCAGATCCATATAGAAGATGGTCGGTTCTATATTCTTGTCATGTTCCTTTGCGATGATCGACTGCTTTGTGGCGTACATGCAGCAGACCGACGAGCACCAGGGGTTTGCATTACGGTTGTCTCTTGATCCGACACACTGTATCCAGGCCACCTTCTTCGGATGCTTCTGGTCAGAAGGTCTCTGCACAACGCCTTTGTACGGGCCGGAAGCAGAAAGGATGCGTTCGAACTGTATGGATGAGACCACGTTCGGCCAGCGGCCGAGGCCGAGTTCCTGCCTTACCCGTGCATCGTATCTCTCAAGGCCAGGGCTCAGAATGACGGCGCCGACATTGAGTTCTATCTCTTTGCCCTTGTCCTCGTAATTGATCGCGCCTGCCTTACATGCCTTTTCGCAGAGACGGCAGCGTTTCTTGTCAGGATCGTTCAGGCAGAGGCAGTTGCCCGCATCAATAGCCCTTGTATTGGGAACCGCCTGGGGAAAAAGCGAATACACCGCTTTTCTCTGGCCAAGGTTCTGGTCAAACTCGCTTACCACCTTCTTCGGGCATTTGACCTCGCAGTCGCCGCAGCCTGTGCATTTGTCAGCATCAACGTACCGGGGGGCGAGCTTCACCTTCACCTTAAAGTCACCCGCCTCGCCCTCGACAGAGGTAACCTCTGCAAGGGTATGGACATCAATATTGAGATGACGGCCGGCCTCGACCATCTTCGGCGATATCATGCACATGGCACAGTCGCCGGTCGGGAAGGTCTTATCCAGCATTACCATGGTGCCGCCGATGGACGGATCGCGCTGGACAATATGCACCTTGAACCCGCTGTCAGCAAGATCAAGAGCTGCCTGCATGCCGCCGATGCCGCCGCCGACGATAAGGACTGAACCGCGTTTTGTTGAATTGGAAAGCAGGCTCATATCAGTTTCAACTCCTTTAACAGAGGCATGGCATCGGTCAGATGCCGGTCAACCTGCATCTCAATGGGATCGAATCCCATAGAAAGGCCTATAAGCTCTGTGATGAAATAGACCGGCAGTCTCTCCTGTATGCCGTATTTTCTGCCCACCTCATCCTGGTACGCATCCAGATTGAACTGGCAGAGCGGACAGGTCGAAATAAAACAGTTCGCGCCGCGGGCAACAGCATCCTTAAAAATCCGGGACATAAGAAGCTGGGACTCTTCCGCATCATTTACTGATGCAGAAGCGCCGCAGCAGTCTGTCTTATAGCTCCAGTCTACGGTCTCTGCACCAAGGCTCTTGCAGACGATTTCCATGCCCTGGGGATTTTCAACATCATCGGTCAGATCGACATCACACGGGAAACGGGTGAGCAGACAGCCGTAATAGCATGCAGCCTTGAGCCCCTCGAGCTTCTTCTCTGCCTTTTCCGCTATCTCGCCTGAAGCGACCTTCGTTCTGAGCACCTCAAGGATGTTCGATACCTTTATCGTTCCTTTTATCTTCTGACCAAGTTCAGCGTTGATCGAATCTTTCAGCGCAGGATCACAGGAGAGCCTCTTCTGGGACACCAGCGTCCTGCTGTAGCAGGAAGAGCAGGGTATCACGATCTCGGAAAGCCCTGTAGCAGCGGCAATGCCGAGGTTTCGCGCAGGCAGCGCTATCGCAAGGAAGTCATCGGTCTTGGCCGCTGCAGTTGCCCCGCAGCAGTTCCAGTCCTCGATCTCTTTCAACTCGATCCCGAGGTTTTTGAAGACCATCTTGCACTGTATGTCGTACAGCTGAGAAGATGCATGCAGAGAACATCCCGGATAATAGGCCATTTCCATGGTCATGCCCCCTTCCCCTGTTTGGCCTTGCGGTACAGGGCTTTTACCTCGGCCACGTTCTTCACCTTGTCCACCTTGAAATGCATCCTTTTTTTCTTCATCATCTTTATACCCAGCTTTGCCTGACCCATCATTTCATCAATTACCGCCTGCAGATCGCCCTTCTTCAGCTCCTTGATCGCAGTCTTTGTTTCGTAGATGCCCATGCCCTCGATCTCATTGAAACGGCCGACATGTTCGGCTGCCTTCATAAATGAGCTGTGAAAATCCGCAACACGCGGCTTGAGAGGGTCAAGATGGGCTTCTTTAGACATCTGTTTGAGCGTCTCGGTGATCCGTGCGGTCTGAATGTTGTTCGGGCAGCGCGTTCCGCAGGTGTAGCACGCAACGCACTGCCAGACGAGCAGATTATTGAGCGCCTCTTCCCTGTCGCCGAGGAGGACCATCCTGATGAGGCGGTCAGGTGTAACGCCGGTTTCCTCGCCTACCGGGCAGCCCGCTGCACATCTGCGGCACTGATAACACGCAGACAGGTTCTGGGATGATCTTTCCGAGACCTCCCGGAGAAGCGATCTAGCGTTGGTCGTATCATATTTCAACGTCTTCGTTGACATAACCTGCTCCTTATTCCTTCAGTCAATAATGCAATTGAATAGCCATAAATCAATAAATCTCCCCTCACCCTCTTTATCAAAGAGGGGCAGAATTCCTCCCTTTGACAAAGAGAGGTTAGGAGGGATTATACAAATTAATTCCAGCCTTATTTACTGTTATAATTATAATCGTTGAATATTCTTTTTTCCATTTAAGATTATTTCATGAATGCCTGCAACTGGTTAACCTACAGCCCTGCTGCCGATTTCGCAGACTTAACGGTATTCTTCATCAGCATCGTAATCGTCATCGGTCCTACGCCGCCCGGCACAGGAGTGATCGCTCCTGCAATCTCCTTTGCAGCATCGAAATCAACATCGCCCTTGAGGATCGGGATCATCTTGCCGGTCTTCTCGCTCATCTTCTCGCCAACGCGGTTCACACCGACATCGATCACGCATGCACCGGGCTTGATCCACTCGGGCTTTACAAGGCCGGGTACACCAGCAGCCACAATAAGGATGTCAGCACGTTTGCAGTGCAGATCAAGATTCTTGGTGCCGGTATGAACGATCGTGACCGTAGAGTTTGCGCCCCTTCCCTTCTGGAGCATGATGTTGGCGATCGGCTTGCCGACGATGTTCGAGCGGCCGACAACAACAACCTCAGCGCCTGAGGTCTCAAAGCCTGAGCGGACGATCAGTTCCTGTATGCCTGCAGGTGTGCAGGGCAGGAACTTCACCTCGCTGCCGCCGATCATAAGGCGGCCCACATTGACCGGGTGGAAGGCATCAACATCCTTGTCAGGGTTGATCGCATTGAGCACCTTCTTCTCGTCCACATGTTTCGGCAGAGGAAGCTGAACGAGAATGCCATGGATCTTGGGGTCGTCATTATATTTTGCGATCAGCTTCAGAAGGTCGGCCTCAGAGATGTCCTCAGGCTGGCTGTCCTGGATCGAATGAAACCCTATCTCGTGCGCTGCCTTCTGCTTTGCCGTGACATAACTGACAGACGCAGGATTATGACCGACCAGTATCGTGACCAGCCCCGGTACCACTCCAGACTTCGACTGCATCTCTGCAACTTCCTTCTTCAGCTCTTCCCGTATCTGTGCGGCGACTTCAGTGCCGCTGATGATCTTTGCACTCATTTCAATTCCTCCTAAGTAGTTATTAGTGATTCGTTATTCGTGATTAGTTTCTTTATAAGACTTCTGATCTCTTCTCTATGACTTGCCCCAGCCCCTAATCCCGTTTCTTAATAAGTTCAAGCAGTTCCTGACGCGTGGATTCCTTTGATCTGAAAATACCTCTCACTGCTGAAGTGACCGTTCGCGCCCCGGATTTCTTCAGTCCGCGCATAGAAAGGCAGAGATGTTCTGCATCGATAATGACCATTGCGCCCTTGGGCTTAAGCTTTTCCATCAGCATGTCAGCGAGCTGCGCAGTAAGCCGCTCCTGCACCGTGGGTCTCTTTGCAAACACTTCAAGGGCTTTGGCAAGCTCACCGATCCCGGCAATTCTTCCGGCGCCGGGGATATAGGCAATATGCGCCTTGCCGATAAAGGGGAGGAGATGGTGTTCGCAGACTGAATAAAAGGGGATATCCTTGAGGAGAACGAGCTCTTCGTGGCTCTCACCCTCAATATGCTGAAGGATCTCGTCAGTAGGTGTGGAGAGTCCGGAAAAGATCTCTTCATACATTTTGGCAACTCTTGTTGGCGTGCCTTTCATGCCCGGGCGGTCAGGGTCTTCGCCGATGCCTTCGATAATAAGTCTGACGCCTTTTTCTATTTTTTTGATGTCCATTGAACCACACCTCTGTATATCTGAACCTGAAGGCAGATGATTTTATCATTTGACAGAAAAAGAAGTCAAAAGGTTTTCTTATAAGATTATTTTATTATCTTATAGAGAGCTGCTTGTTCCCAAAGACCGGACAATGATATCTTATTGCATGAAAGCTTCCTTTTTCCAGTTCAATCCGGCATTCGGAAAAAAATCAGACAACCTCCTCCGGGTCAGCGATGTCGTGAGCGATATTACCGCTGACCTCCTTGTTCTGCCGGAGTTTTTTGCGACCGGGTACCAGTTCGCATCAGCGGATGAGGTCGTTGATCTTGCCGAGTCTGTTCCGGAAGGAGAAACAACAAAGTTCCTGACATACCTTTCAAAAGAGAAAGGTATGTATATTGTTGCAGGACTGCCTGAAAGAGACGGGGGCAAATTCTATAATTCAGCGGTCTTTACCGGGCCCAAAGGATTCATCGGCAGGTACCGTAAAACCCATCTCTTTTATGAAGAGAACATTTTTTTTACCCCGGGAGATACCGGCTTTCAGGTCTGGGAAACTCCCATAGGAAAGATCGGCATCATGATCTGCTTTGACTGGTTCTTCCCTGAATCTGCACGGACCCTTGCACTCAAAGGCGCAGAGGTGATAGCGCATCCGTCAAACCTTGTTCTGCCCTTTTGCCCTCAGGCAATGCCAATCAGGTGTCTTGAGAACAGGATCTATGCAGTCACAGCCAACCGCATCGGCACTGAGCAGAGAAAGGAAGGCGAAGCGCTCACGTTCATCGGCCAGAGTCAGATAACGTCACCCAAGGCGGAGATACTGGTGCGGGCAGGCAGCGATGAGGAAATCCTGATGACTGCGGATATTGACCTGTCACTGGCCAGAGACAAGAAGTTGAATCAGTACAACGATCTTTTCAAAGACAGAAGACCGGAGTTCTATCAGGAATAATCCTGCAGGCAGTTCCCGGCAAAAAACCTTATCAGACAACAAGCGAGAGCTAATCGGCCAGCAGCGTGAGCGATTCCGTTTGGACTGACATGATGACCAGCTGTGATCATTACAACCCCTTCTTTCTTCTGTGCGTTACCTGCTCACCAGCAATACCCCAATTATCGGTTTCAACCTCATCAATAATGACGACAGTGGTTGCAGGATTCTTGCCTAAGACCTTCTGCAAGAGCTCTGTAACGCCGGATATAAGCGCAGCTTTTTGCTCGGCTGTCGCACCATCTTTAGTGATTTTAATATTAACGTATGGCATAAATTCTCCTTCTAACTGCTAACGCCGTGTTGAGCCCCGCGCTGTCAGGCGCGGGACTCGAACGACTTGTGTACGCCCGGCATGGGCGTGAACTTATGGGGTGCAAGTCCCCTGTACGAGAACCGAAAGGTATTCATGATTAAGAATACTATCAAAAGTACGAGCCGAAGGCAATGGCGGAAGGGCGACCGACCGTAAGAAGCCAACAGTAGGGGCTTTAAGCCGAAGCCTATGGCAAGCGTGCGAGACGACGAACAGAAACCGCATAGAAGGCTTAGCTCTTGGGTGAGTTGGCACAGCACAACGAAACCCGCAGGTTCATGGGGCAGGGTAAATGCGGCGTTTGTGCACGGAACGTTTTTAAACCTTCTCCGGTCAAGAGAGTCGAGATTCCCAAAGACAGTGGCGGAACCCGTCCCTTGGGTATCCCTGTTGTCATGGATCGCGTGATTCAGCAAGCGGTCTGTCAGGTTCTCAGTCCTGTCTTTGATCCCCATTTCTCCGAATCCAGCTTCGGGTTCAGACCAAACCGCTCTGCGCATCAGGCGGTCAAAAAGGTGTTGAAGGATATTCAGAGAGGATACGCCTATGCCGTGGATATCGACCTTGAGAAATTCTTTGATACGGTTGACCACGACACTCTGATGAATCGGGTATCCCGCAGAGTCAGAGACAAAGACATTCTCAAACTTATCGGGAAATATCTACGGGCCGTGTTGTCGTAGACGGCAGGCTGAACCAAACATCCAAAGGAGTGCCGCAGGGCGGGCCATTATCGCCATTTCTGAGCAATATCCTTCTGGATGATCTTGATAAGGAGTTAGAGAAAAGGGGGCATCGGTTCGCACGGTATACTGATGACTTTACCATCCTTGTGAAGTCGGAACGTGCCGCCTATCGAGTAATGGAGAGTATCAGCCGTTTCCTTGAGAAAGTCCTTAAGGTGAAGGTCAACAGGGACAAAAGCCGGGTGGTGAAAGCAGAGGAAAGTTGTTTCCTCGGATTCACCTTTACCCGTAAAAGGCTTACGGTCTCTGAGAAATCCATTAGACGATTCAAGTCCGAACTGCGACGTCTTACCGGCCGCAGTTGGGGCGTCTCCATGGGCCGCAGGTATGGAGAACTCCGTATGTATCTTTTTGGATGGATGAACTACTTCGGCATCGCCATGAAGTATAACGATGCCGTTGAGATGGATCACTGGCTTCGTAGGCGTATTCGCATGTGCTACATGAAGCAGTGGAACAGAGCGAGAAAGCGCATTGGCGAACTGATAAAGCTGAGTGCGCCGAGGCCAATATCTGGGCATGGCACTCAAGGGCTGGCAGGAGGAAGGTAAGGACATCATCTTCCGTGGCGCTCCCCATCTGCTGCTGACAAGCGCCCCCAGAAACTCACCCTGCCCGGTCCAGGATACCCATATCGCCCTGACCACCTTCCAGCTTATGGCCCACGCTCGTGGGGTTGAAACAGTCTGGGACGGCTTGTTTATGATGGTCCTTTCGCTGCTGCCACACCTGTCCGGGCGGCTCGATATTCCCGACGATCATATGCTTGGATACGCCATGGCCTTCGGCGAGCCTGCGGTAGATTATCATCGCACTGTCCAGCGAGGTCCAGTCCAGGTAAATGTGGTCAAATAAAGGCAGGGCGCTTAAACATATTTATCATATTTTTTTAAGGAGGAAACTTATAACTTATCTGCTCTATTTTCGTAGATATAACTCAGGAGCGTGTAGATCAGCTTGGCAGCGAGGAAATCAGGGGCCTTGGCCTTAGAGGGACAGAGCTCAACAATATCGAACCCCACGATCCGTTTTGACTTTGCTACAGCAGAGAGAAGCCGCATAACCTGATACCAGCCTAAGCCGCCCGGTTCAGGAGTCCCTGTTGACGGCATGATACCCGGATCAAAGACATCAACGTCTATAGTGATATAAACACTGCCGGTCAGCTGGCGGACCGCATTATCGATCCATTTGTCTGAATCGTGTATATCATGGGCAAAGAACATCTTCTTCCTGTTTATGCCCGGCAGCTCAGAGGCATCCATGCTGCGTATTCCGGCAGATACTATATTTTTGGTATATTCCCTGGCCCGTGCGATTACGCAGGCATGATTGTAACGGCTCCCCTCATATGAATCGCGCGAATCGCCATGGGCATCAAGATGCAGAATGCTCAGATCCTTAAAGTGTCTGGCATAGGCCTTGATCACGCCAATCGAAACTGAGTGGTCGCCCCCAAGAGTCACGACAAGCTTATTATCTTTGAGATACCGTGAGACTGCCGCATCAGCTTTTTTTATCAATGAAGAGGAGGAAGCAGCATTAATCGGCCGGGCAGTAAAAATACCTTTTTTGTAAACCTCACTGTTGGTCTCAATATCGTAGAGCTCAAGATATCGTGACGCCGCGATGATCGCGGCAGGGCCTTTATCAGCACCTTTCTGCCATGTACTGGTCTTGTCAAAGGGGATCGGCTGTATGACAGAAGCAGCCTGCTCGTAATCAGCATAGCGGCCGGGCAGACCGCAGAAACCGGGGAACTTTTTTGACATCTTAGTCGATAATGAAGACTGCTGACGCTAACACCGTGGTCCAGAGACCATCCTTATTTCCCTCTGCAGACTGGCAATAATGCTTTGTCTTGAAGATATGACCGCTTGCACGGTAAAACTGCTTGCGCTCGTCCCATGCCTGGTTCGGATCAAAGGGGATGTCGAGTGTTGTTGCAAGCATGGTAGCTGCGAGATCTTCTGCATACTCACCGGAGACGATCGCCTTTTCACCGCAGGCATGATGCTCAGAGAGATACCCATAGTTGGCAAAATCCGTCGGCATGGCAAAACCGATCGCTGCAGAGATAAGACGGTTCGGCTCATTGGTCTCATTACGGGACATCACACAATACGTGATCTGGCCGGGATCGAGCTGCTTGAGACCTGCAGACTTTGTCAGGATCTTGCATGCAGGCGGGAAGATGCTTGATACATACACAAGATTACACTTCTCAATACCCGCATTCCTTAGGGCTACCTCGAAGGATGATAGTTTATCTTTATGTACGCCCACCCCTTTCGTAAAGAAAACTTTTTTTGGGGTCATCCTTGCATCCTCCTTTTGCAGTAATATTGTATGCGTCTTGTCATGATCAATTGCATATCTTGAATCATAAAATGCATCCTATAACAATGTCAATGTCAGGCTTCAGATGGGGGGTTATTGGATCTCATAATCAGTAATTTGCGGATAGCAGTTGAAAAAGACGGGACAGCTGAATATGTCAATGCTGCCTCGCAAAGGCTGAATATTCCGGCAGATGGGATGCAGTTCATCAGGATGCTCAGCAAGTCTCTTGATACAGGCGACAAAGACCAGTTCTACTACGTCGTTACCCTAGTGGTGACTGTTCCGGCCGGCTTTGACAACAACACAGACATCCCGGTATACACAAAACCGATAACCGCAGAGAGAAGATCAAAGAACATGCTGGAGAGACCCATCATCATAGGGTTCGGTCCTGCAGGCATGTTCGCTGCCCTTGAGCTTATTGAGTATGGTATCATGCCTCTCATATTTGAACGCGGCAAAAAAATAGAAGAGCGCTCCCTTGATGTTCAAAGATTCAACAAAGAAAGAATCCTGAATCCTGAATCAAACATCCAATTTGGCGAAGGCGGTGCCGGTTCATACTCTGACGGAAAGCTGTTTGCAAGGATAAAGAATTCGTATTATGCAGACAAGGTGCTGGATACCTTCATTAAATTCGGCGCACCTGAAGAGATACGCTATGTCAGCAAGCCCCACCTGGGAACAGATATGCTCTGCAAAATAGTTCGTAACATAAGAAACTTCATCCTCGAAAGAGGCGGTGAGATATATTATGGCGCTAAAATGACCGACATTCTTATATCTGACGGCAAAGCTATAGGCGTCATAATAAACGGAAATGCCGAATATCGTTCTTCGGTCATCTATCTTGCGTTGGGAAATTCAGCGCGCGACACCTTCGGTATGCTGTTCAATAAAGGCATAGCTCTCGAACAGAAGCCCATTTCTGTCGGCGTACGAATAGAGCATCCGGCGGAGATCATTAATCTGGTGCGATATGGCGAAAAATATAAGGACTGCTCTGCCCTGGGGAATGCCACGTATTCCTTTACGTACACTGACCGAAAAATAAAGCGCGGGGTATACACCTTCTGCATGTGCCCCGGCGGCGAGGTCATTAATGCTTCCTCTGAATATGGCCTGATGGTTCTCAATGGCATGAGCTACTCTCAGCGGTCATCGCCATTCTCAAATTCAGCGCTTGTGGTGACCTGTCACACGGATGATTACGGAGCAACACATCCGTTGGCCGGGATCGAATTTCAACGAGATATTGAACGAAAGGCCTTTGAGGCCGGAGGAGGACAATGGGAAGTTCCTGCCCAGAACCTGGTCGATTTTATGGGCAACAGGGTTTCCGGAATCTTGAATAACCATTCGTATAAGATGGGAGCAGTTGCTGCTGATATGCGTGCAATTCTTCCGCAATTTGCAAGCGAGACACTTTTGGCTGCATGCAATACATGGAAAAAAGAATATCCCCTGTTCGTTTCAGATCAGGCGATACTGCTAGGTGCAGAGACAAGAACCTCCGCGCCCGTTACGATAACACGCGGTGGGAATTATGAATCAGTGGCGATTAAGAACCTGTATCCGATAGGTGAAGGTTCAGGCTATGCAGGCGGCATCACAAGTTCAGCAGTAGATGCCATAAAGGCAGTGGAGGCCAGCCTGTCGAGTTTTGAGGATATCAATTAGAGATAACTCATCTGGAGGCCGTTTGATTGAGGATTGCGTGGGAACAGACGACTGCTCATTAGATCTTCAGATCAGCCTTGACGATCAGGGCGGGGTAACCTTCCTGCCCTAACTGTTCGGCCATATCCATGGCCTGGCTGAACTGGTCAAAGTTCCCGACCCTCACGCGGTAATAGGTTATGCCCCTGACCTCTGTTTCCTGGATGTAGGCATTAACCTCTTTGAGCCTGAGGCCTACCTTGAGCCGGACGGCATTAATACTGTCCGTAAATGATCCAATCTGTACGGCAAAGGGACTGCCCTTCCTGTCGGACGACTGCACCCGCACCGGCTTAATATATGATGCGTCCCTGCCCTGTATTTCGATCAGCACCGGCGCCGTGCCCGGGCCGATAAGGTTGATCTCCTTAGCTGAAGCATAGGAAAGATCAATATCCCTGCCCTCGATAAAGGGTCCGCGGTCATTGACAATACATTCGACCGATCTATTGTTTGATTTAAGCGTGACCTTGAGCCTGGTGCCAAAGGGGTACTGCTTGTGAGCGCAGGTATGAAGATACATATCGAATATCTGACCGGAAGATGTCGGTCTGCCGTGAAAGTCAGAGCCGTACCAGGAAGCAACAGCCTCTACGGAACCGACAGGCAAGTCCTGCTGGACAGGTTTTTGCCGCACTGCCTGACGGGAAGATGAGCAGGAAACGAGGATAGTAATGAGTAATGTGTAAAGAGTAATGTGTAGAAACATAAGACGAAGATCACTACTGCTCCTGCCTCTACTCATCACTGATCACCCTTCACTCATTACTGCCTATAGTATATACCGGCTCAAGTCCTCATCCTTCACGATATCGCCGAGTTTTTCCTTCACATATGCCCTGTTGATCAGGACAGCTGAACCCTTCTTCTCCGGCGCATCAAAAGAGATATCCTCAAGGAGCTTCTCAAGTATCGTATGGAGGCGTCGTGCCCCGATGTTCTCTGTCTTGTCGTTCACCAGAGCTGCGATCTCAGCTATCTCTTCGATCGAGTCCTCTGCGAAGTCGATCGTCACATCCTCAGTTGCAAGGAGAGCGACATACTGCTTCACCAGGGCGTTGTTCGGTTCAGTAAGTATGCGCACAAAATCGCCCTTGCCGAGGGCCTCAAGCTCAACGCGTATAGGGAACCTTCCCTGCAGTTCGGGGATCAGGTCAGAAGGTTTTGCAATATGAAATGCACCTGCGGCGACAAAAAGGATATGCTCTGTCCTTACCGGCCCGTATTTTGTCGTGACCGTAGATCCTTCAACAATCGGCAGCAGGTCCCGCTGCACACCCTCACGGGATACATCAGGCCCGTGGCCGCTGCCCTTGCTTGCGATCTTATCGATCTCATCGACAAAAACAATGCCGGACTGTTCAACACGCTCCACAGCCTCCTGGGTGATCTTGTCCATATCGATCAGTCTGTTGGACTCTTCCTGTTCAAGCAGCACAAATGCCTCCGGCACCTTCACCTTCTTCCGCTTGGCCTTTTCAGGCATGAGGTTGCCTAACATGGACTTGAGGTTCATCTCAAGATCTTCGAGTCCGACATTCGAGATAACGCCAAAAGGCAGGGACCTTTCTTTTACTTCGACATCAACCGACCGGGAATCGAGCTTGCCGCTCCTAAGCTGCTCCCTGAGACGCTCCCGCGTCTCTTTCTGATGTTCCCTGTCCTCCTCTTCCTGTTCAGGCAGGCGAAGAGAGCGCGGGGCCGGAAGCAGCAGATCAAGGAGCCTTTCCTCAGCGAACTGCCGTGCTTTTTCACGTATCTTCTCAAGGTGTTCGTTCTTAACCATGCTCACGGATATCTCTGTCAGGTCTCTGATCATCGACTCAACATCCCGGCCCACATACCCGACCTCGGTGAACTTGGATGCCTCGACCTTGATGAAAGGGGCAGCAGCCAAGCGCGATATGCGGCGGGCTATCTCTGTTTTTCCGACTCCGGTCGGGCCGATCATCAGGATGTTCTTCGGAAGCACCTCATCCTTGAGTTCAGGCGACAGTCGCTGCCGCCTCCACCGGTTCCTGAGCGCAATGGCAACAGCCTTCTTTGCCTTATTCTGGCCTATGATATATTTGTCGAGCTCTGAAACAATATTCTTTGGTGTAAGACTGTCCATATCAGGCAAGCTCCTCTATCGTTATATTATCGTTCGTGTAGATACAGATGCCTGAAGCGATCTTCATCGCCTTTTGAATGATCTCTTCCGCACTCAGTTCTGTATTGTCGTACAATGCCCGTGCTGCTGCCTGGGCAAAGGCACCCCCGGAGCCTATGGCTGCGATACCGTCTTCAGGCTCGATAACGTCTCCGGTGCCGGATATGATAAAGGTATGTTCCCTGTCGGCGATCACCAGCAGGGCCTCAAGCCTTCTCAGCATCCTGTCTGTTCTCCAGTCCTTGGCCAGCTCGACAGCAGCCCGCGTGATATTGCCGCGATAGGACTCAAGTTTTCCCTCAAACTTCTCGAAGAGCGTGAAGGCATCTGCCGTAGCGCCTGCAAAACCTGCGACCACGCTGTCGTTGTACATCCTCCGTATTTTTTTCGCATTCTGCTTCATCACCGTGTTGCCGAGCGTTACCTGGCCGTCGCCGCCTATGGCAACTTTTCCGTTCTTCCTCACACAGAGTATGGTCGTTGCGTGGAACATGATCACTCCTTAATGTTTCGTTATGGTATCGAGAGAATTCCTATAAGTGCATAGACTGGCGGACCTATTCTTAAATCTCCCCTCAACCCCTCTTTTCCAAAGAGGGGAATATTGCCTCCCTTTAGCAAAGGGAGGACAGGAGGGATTTAATAATTGAATGTTTTCATGCATATGAGCTTGTTAGTAGTATATAACAAAACTCCTCCGGACTTTAGGATTTATCTACTGCTGAGAGCGGATGCGCCTTGTCATAGATGTCCATGAGATGGGCAATATCGATATGCGTATATTTCTGTGTTGTTGACAGGGACGCATGGCCGAGCAGCTCCTGAATGACCCTGAGATCAGCGCCTGCCTGAAGCAGATGCGATGCAAACGTATGACGCATGGTATGCGGCCCGACCTGCCCTTTAACACCGATGAGACGGGCATACTTAACAACGATACGCCGAATTCCACGATCTGATAGCGGGGTGCCGCTCTTGTTCAGGAACAGAGCCTTGTTCTTCTTCTTCAGCAATATCTTCTCTACCATATAGGTCTTGATCGCCTCCACAGCCTTGGAACCGAGAGGGATAATGCGCTCCTTCTTCCCCTTGCCTCTCACTTTTATCAGCCCCTCTTTGGTATTCACATCTTCCAGGTTCAGGCCGGCAGCCTCCGCAACACGAAGCCCGCTCGAATAGAGAAGCTCAAGGATCGCCCTGTCGCGGGCATTGATAAAACCGACCGTATCCGGCTTTTCAATGAGAGCAAAGACATCATCAACAGAAAGGAACCTGGGCAGATGATGCTCTGCCTTCGGCGTTGTGACAAGCTTGGCAGGATTGGACTTCAGATATCCTTCCCTCGTCAGGAACTTGAGGAACGACCGGACAGCAGCAAGTCTCCTGCCGGCAGTTGTCTTTGAAAGTCCGTTACGGATCTGAAGAGCGACATACCCTCTGACATCGATCATCTCAATATCAGCAACCTCTTTATTAGCATACACCTGAAATTCTCCGAGATCTTTTTTATATGCCCTGAGTGTATGCTGCGATGCTCCCCTCTCAAGCTCAAGATGGCGAAGAAACTGTTCGATCAGCTTCTTCATGCCGCATGCACCTGCAGAAGATAATTCCCCCATGCCTCCAGTGCCTGTTCAGCAATTCTTGCCTTCTTGAGCTTCTTGTCTCTCATTCGCTGCAGACCTTCCGATGCAGGGAAAAGGCCGAAATTGATATTGCTCGGCTGAAAATGTTTACTCTCTGATTCCGTAATATGCCTGATCAAGGCTCCATGCGCAGAGTATGGCGGCACCTCCGGAATTATTTTCCCCTGCAATCTGAGCGCAGCATTGACTCCGGCAATAAGACCCATGGCGGTTGATTCGATGTATCCCTCAACCCCGGTGATCTGGCCGGCAAGAAAAAGATCGGAGCGCTGCCTGAACGAGAGGTCTTTATTGAGAAGTACGGGTGCATTGATGAACGTATTCCTGTGAATGCTGCCGTATCTCAGAAAATCAGCAGCTTCAAGCCCGGGAATCATGCTGAAGACCCTCTTCTGCTCAGGCCATGTAAGACGTGTCTGGAATCCGACCATATTATAGGCCGTCATCTCCCTGTTCTCGGTTCTCAGTTGAACAACCGCATAGGGATCTTTTTCGGTCCTGGGGTCAGGCAGGCCAACCGGCTTCATCGGCCCATACCGCATAGTATCAACGCCCCGCGATGCCATCACTTCAATCGGCATGCAGCCTTCGAAAACGCTCTTCTCTTCAAAACCTTTCGGATTTACCTTCTCCGCAGCCAGGATCTCCTGATAGAACTGCTCATACTCCTCTCTGCTCATAGGGCAGTTAAGATAATCATCGCCGCCTTTTCCATAACGCGACATGGCATAGACCTTTGTTCGGTCTATGGAGTCAGCATCAATAATCGGAGCAATAGCGTCATAAAAGTAGAGATATCCTGCCCCTGTCAGTCCGGTTAAGGCCTCCGTCATTGCAGGGGAAGTCAGCGGGCCGGTTGCAAGAACTGCGGTCGATCCAGGGAGTGTTCTGACCTCCTCCCTGATGATCGTGATATTCAAATTGTCTGAAAGTTTTTTTGTGATGTATTCCCCAAAAAGGGTTCTGTCAACCGCCAGCGCTGAACCTGCAGGAACCGCTGTTGCCTCGGCCGCCTCCATGATAAGCGACCCTGCAAGAGAAAGCTCTTTTTTCAGAAGGCCAGGTCCGCTGTGGGGATCATTTGATCTCAGGGAATTGGAGCAGACGAGCTCTCCGAGGCTCGATGTGGCATGCGCCTCGGTCATCTTTTCAGGCCGCATCTCATAAAGGCGCACCTTCACGCCCCTCTTCGCAGCCTGCCACGCAGCCTCTGCGCCTGCGAGCCCCCCGCCGATCACGATTAGATGATCAGACATTTCCATATCCCTATTCAGGAGCATCCATCATAAGAAAAGCAGAGAAATGTCACGTCTTATTGTTTCATATACGACAGAAGCGCGTTCTTGTAAAGTCCAAAGTCTCCGAGATGTTTTCTCATTATGATTACAACAATTTCTGCATCAACCTTTTCATACTGGTGAACAAGCACATTTCTGAATTTGGCCATTTTTTCCATTGTGCCGTATAATTCTTCGCTGATAATATTATTTTCCTGGAGGACCTTGAATGTGTCTGCATAACTTGACGGAGACCGAAAGCCTTTGTCAGCGACGATGTGATTTGCAATATCAGCACAGGTCTCTATCATCATCTGGAGTGTTCTTTCGATAACACGCTGTGCTTTCCACTCCCCGCGATACCGCTCAGGGGTAATATCCGAATATTCATTGATTTGTTCAATGTAGGTCTCCAGTTCGGAGATCTTTCTAAGAATCAACGACTTGTCAACCAATGCCGTATCTCCTTTTAAAAAATATGTCTTCCTTTATTCTGAAATCAAAAAATTCCCGCAGTGTCACTGATTCGTAAACATGGCGCCGGAAGGGCTCCTTGTCGCTAAGGACTACTCTTTTCTGCAGAATCCGTCCCGCAAGGCTGACAGGCGCTGTGTTCAGGATCACCAAGTCAAGCTCGCCTGTTCCAAGAGCGTCGGTAAGTTTATCGAAAAGCTGCATTTTAAACTCCGCGAGGTCATTTATTTCTTTGATATATACGGCGAGATCCACATCCGAAAGGGGTTTTATCACTTTGTCGGCAAGCCCGCCGAAAAGATACGCAAAAATAACATCACTATCTTGTTCAAGCACCCTTGCAGCATCAGGGAGCTTCGTCAAAATATCAGGCGGCAACTTTTCGATCTTTATCATGGCCTCAATATCCTCATCCTCCGAATCACTGCCCTATTATAGGCCTTTTGCCGGTTTTTCTGAAGAAAAAAGAAGATAAAATGCATGGCAAGGCCGATTTATTAAGACACCTTTTCAAGCCGCTCCGCCTGAACATCGGAACTCAGGCAAGCGAAATGACTATCATTTTATTTTTTGCATCCCATTCCGCAGTGTAATTGACCTTTTTTGAGAAGTCGATGCCGTAATAGTTGAGAAACGCTACTGCTGCGATAAATCCTGCTGATTTCTTTAGCTGCAGTTTGTAAGAACCCTCTTCCTTATCGCTGGTCAGCTTAATGCCTATCTTTTTGTCAGCTTTGTCATAATAAAATACGGCAAATTTATACTTTTCAAGCTCGAACATTGTAATGGCACCACTGGTAAAACCTATAGTCCCATTTTTTCGGATTGATACTTTTGCCGCTGAAGCTGTTCCTTTTTTTATAAATTTTTCAAAAGCCATAGAAATGGGTCTCCTTCAGTGTGTTTTTCTCTATATTACATGAGGCTTTCTTTGCAAGCAAACAGTAATTAACATCCTATGGCCTAAACGCAGCCTATCTATGAATATAGAGGAGCTTTAATGATTACAGCAGGATGCGAAATACAAAGCTGGACAGTAGACGCTGTATGCGCAACAGAAAGAGAACTTAGAGAAAACAAAGGTGCTGTATGCAAGAGTGCAGAGTCATGCCCCTGTCTTCGATTAACAACACCAGCACCCTCAAGAACTTTAAAATCAGGCGGAAGAATCGCAGCAACCTCAGTAGCAGAACCAGCATATGCAGAAGTATTTGACAATTCAGCAAACATATATGATCACATCAGAGTCACACTAAACTGGGACAGAAACAAATTCAAAAGCTGCATGCCAACAGGATACGAATCAGGAATATTCTACTATCCAATGGCCGACACAACATCACTGATAAGCGTCGGATGTTCAATAAACCCAACAGCAGGAACAGTATCCTGCGTAAACGGCCTAGCAAAAGAACTAGGATTTGGAAACTTACAGATATCAAATATAATAAGTGATGATACAGCATATCTTGACGAAACATACAACGCTCAGGCGGTCATTACTAAATCAGGTCCTGAAAAGATGTGCCTCCAATATTTTGTTTACAAAGGAACTCCTGAACAAGGAATACTAAAGATAGGACCTAAGAATTTAGAAGTCGTACAAACATACTCAAGTCAAGAACTCCTAATACCCATTGGACAAATGACAGCAGACTTCCTTGGTGCAGGAACGCCATATACAAAATCAGTATTAAATAATAATGATGTAACAACACCTTTTACAGTTGTTGATTCAGTTGACACAGGATCACAGAGCGGAGGAACATTAGCAATAACCTTCCTAGATGATGGTGATAAAAATATTAATTGTGTTGATGGAAAAGACAAAGTTAAATTTGGAACAAATACTGAATTTGTACAATTTACTTGTACAAATAATAAATTCACAGATGGACTTAGAACAGTAGCAATACAAAGTATAAAAATGCCTGATACTTTTAAACAGAGCGAGTTTACCTTAAGTTATAATTTTGGATCAGCAGCAACCGATACTAGAAATGAACAGCAGATGACAATAGTTGTAAAAGCAGGACTTCCAAATAAACTAACCCAATCATGCGACGTTCCTCAACTAATACCCGAAACAAGTGCGGGCGCAAAAGCAATCAAACAATTTATGTTATACAGAAACAAACCATCAACACCATGTCCCGAAACAGAAATAGGTGACGAAACTAATAAGAAACTAATCACACAAGACTGTGCATGCTCAAACATAGCATGCAAAAAAGGACAATCCTGCTACAGACAAACAGCAGGAGCAGCACCAATATGCGTGGGAGCAGCGACAACACCATTTGGAAGTTGTGTACAAAATGGGATGAGCTGTGAAACGCAAATAGATGCGATTAATAAATGTGATACTTCAACAATAACTCCTTTAGGTTCAAATGGGTGTGCTGCTGACAAAGTTTGCTGCAGTATCGTTCCATCATGTAATAACGCAATAACTTGGGGAGGATGTTATAACACATGTCAAACAGGTACGATAGAGATAACAGGCATAAATCCTACACTAGCAGGGCATGTAGGATGTTCATCAGGAAAAACATGTTGCACAAAACTAACAACAGGAACACAACCTGTATCTCCGGTAGCACAATTAAACGGAAAATGTGGAGCATCATCAACACCAGATATAGGAACTTGTAAAACTGAATGTGCATCTGGCGAGTATGATATATCTTCGTCCATTGATTCTAAGGGTAAGAAATGTGTTTCAGGATATTGCTGTTATAAATTATTATTTAGAATACAATCTTAACAAAGTAGCATATTTTTCTTTAGGAAATTCTTTATTTAATTCTTTTAATAAAGGTAACCCTTTATCTTTTTGTCCAGAATTAATATATGTACTTGCTAATTGATTTAACGCTTTTTCTTTTTCTTGAGGTTTGACTTTTATCCTATTTTCTCTAATTAGATTAATCAAATATTCCGAAGTTCTTATAGACTCTTGTTTATCAAAATTATATTGTAACTCAGCTTTATGAAAATATAAATTAAAATTAGAAGGGTCAAGCTTAATCAACGAATCATATTCTTTTATTTTTTGTTGGTATTCGTTTTCTTTTGTTAATCCTGCTCCTACATAGTTGTTTATTGTGTGATCTCTATTTGCTTGGTCTATTCCGTTGATGTGTCCTTGGTATCCATTTTGATTTACTATCGTGTTTCCCGATACATTATATGTCTCGCCAGTTCTTGGGTTGTGTACTGTTTGCATTCCGTTTTGGTTTTGAAGTATCATGCTTTCAGTTCTCCCATTATTTTGTATTTGAACGGCTCTTGTGTCAACTGCGTTTGCGTTTGTATGTATTCCAAGTGCCATGACTACTCCTGCTGCCATTACTCCAATTTTTCTCATTAGTCCTGGCTTTTTCTCGACTTTTTTATACTCTTTTATTGTGTCGTCTTCTATTCCCATTTTCTGGGAACAAGCAATAGTGTCCACATCTGTTAATGCGGAAGATTGATGGGATAGTGGAAAGAAAGACAGCAAAAAAGGCGGGGCTCGGCCAGAGTCACTGCCTGAGCAGTGCATCCCGCCGCCTCCAGGTGCTGACAGGGCCTGCAGGCTACCATAGAAGCCCGGAATTCTTATGACCCTGTCAAGATATTTCAGGATGTATTTCAAAAAGGAAATGAACGCTGCTGAGTGTGCTGACATTGAAAGGTACAGGCGCAACCTTGCCCTGATCTTTTCTTTTTTTTCTGTTGAGGCCAGGGTCATTAAATGGAATCTTCTGGAAAGGCTTGCAAGATGAAGAGAATACTTGTCAGGCTTGGAGGATTTGCTGCAGTAATTCTTCATTGCTGCAGAACTTTGAATTGCCCTTGGATCCCTCTCAGCCATTAGCCCTCCTTGTATCGGAAACCTGTTAAAATTATATGCAATCCTCCGCCACAAATCAACAGCAGCTTTGTCAGTTCCTTTGGGTCGTATATCAGCCTTAGATACCTTGCTTATCTGCGACCCGAATGGATTTCAGCAGTACACCGGCGGTGACATATTCATAAAACTCATACACGTTTGTATCTAAACTCTTTTGCAGGAAAGCGGCTGCGCTCTGTTTGTCTCCGTTTTGCAAGTTTTTTACGGCAAGAAAAAAATATGCCTCGCAAAGCCGCTCATCGGTTTCTCTTGCAGATTTCGCTTTTCTTGCTTCTGTTAAGACATCAGCCTCAGATGCAGCATCGAGGTCCAGAAGATATCTGGAGACAATCCTGATCCATTCGCCTGTTTTTGCAGCTGATACGTATGTCTTAAACTCTTCAGCGTAGCGGTCGTATCCGTCAGACTTAATCTGCTTCATTATTATCAGCGTCCAGATCCGGCAATATTCATCATAGATGCCCGCTTTTATGCATTTCTGAAATTCTTCCAGCGCCTTTTCATAAGCCCCCAAGCAGTAATAAGCCTGAGCGCGGCTATACATGGCAAGTGTATGCGTCGGCTCCAGCCCAGAGACCTTATCAAATAACCTAATAGCTTCGGCGAACTCATGCTTATTGGCGTGGGCATTCCCCATTTCATAAAGAGCTTCAATGTCGTCAGACTTCTTCTTTAATATGAGCAAAAAATCAGAAATAGCATCATCAGGGCGGCCTGCCAGATACTGAGAATTTCCCCGTAAAAAAAGTGCCTGCCGGTCATCGGGATTCTTTTCTATCGCTTTCGTAAAATCAGCAATTGCCTCTGGGAATCTCCTCGACGCTTTATACAAATCGCCCCGCATTCCATAGAGCAGTCCAAGCTCTTTCGAATCATTCATGAGCTTGATGGCTGCGTCGTAATCTTTCAGCGCCTCCTGATTCTGCGATAATTTCTGGAAGACCTGTGCACGGACAACATAGGCGGCAACATTTCGGCTATTCAGGGAAATTACCTTTGTCAGTAAATCAATAGCCTCACTGTCTTTTCCTTCCTCTGCAGCCTTGAGCCCTCTGTCATATAATGCTTTTTCATCAGCGATGAGCAGACTGTCCGCAACGCCTTTCCGGTCGTCACTGTAGGCTCTGGCTATTACAACCTCGGAACTCACCGGATTATAGGAATAGAAAATAGATAAGGCAATGAAAACCAACAAAAATAAGAGCAGAGAGATGAAGAGGGAGCGAAAGACACTGCTCCGGAATAGCTGTGACGCGTTACGGCAGTTCAAAATTGCCGGCTACAATGCCGGGAACTGTAATGTCCTCATCAAGTTCTTCCCACCTGAGCGCGTATCCATTCAGACGCATCTGGACTTTAGAGAGTTGTTCTTCTGAAGCGGCTTTTAATAGTCTGAAGCGATCAGCAGGAAAGCCGATAATGCGGCCATCCGTTAATTCGATGAATATTCTTCGGCCCTCGGCCCACGCCCTTATTGCAGCGGGCTCAATGGAAATTTCTTTCTCAGCGGTTGTGGTACTCATGATATTTCTCCTTCAGCAAATGCTGATGTTCATAAATAAGCTTCTCAATCTCCCGCAGGGCATGAGGCGCAATCCCTTTATTTCTTGCAAGACGGACAGGATCAAGCCAGAACTTGCATTCACCTGCCGGCGATTCAACATGTATATGAGGCGGCTCCCTGAGTTCATCAGAGTAAAAGTGAAATCTGTAGGGTCCAACCCTTAGGACAGTTGGCATACGTTGTGTTCACGATGGGTATCAATCAATATTCTTGTCCCAGCGTTCTCACGCAATCTCCCAACGGGGCTCTTTCTACGTGCTGTAAGCTGCCTCAAGTCTTCAAAATGCCTTTTTGCTTTCTTAAGGTCAGGTTTCATGGCTTAAATATATCACAAACAGAGGAGAGGAGCAAACAAGACCATCTACAACCTGACAATCCTATTTACTGACAACAGATGAGCTTTTTTTGAACTTTCTTCCTTTCCAGATCAGATAGATGGCAGGATAGATCGTAAGCTCAAGGATCTCAGAAGTAACAACCCCGCCGACCATAGGCGCGGCAATGCGCTTCATGATGTCAGAGCCTGCGCCGTGGCTGAACAGGATAGGAACAAGGCCGGCAAGAATGACGCCGACTGTCATAAGCTTGGGTCTGATCCTCTTGACCGCGCCGAACATGATGGCATCTCTGAGATCCTGCTCGGTGTTCAGTTTTCCATCTTTTTTCCATTTTTCATAGGCAAGGTCAAGGTACAGGAGCATCACAACGCCGGTCTCAGCATCAAGGCCTGCCAGGGCGATCATGCCGACCCAGACAGCAATGCTCATGTTATATCCCAGAAAATAGAGCAGCCAGAAAGACCCGACAAGGGAGAACGGCACTGCGAGCAGAATAATCGTGGTCTTTACTGTTGACTTCGTATTCAGATAGATAAGCACAAAGATGATAAAGAGCGTGAGCGGGATTACGGTCTTCAGCCGCTCCTGCGTCTTGAGCATATATTCATATTCTCCGCTCCACTGAAGACTGTAACCTGCAGGAAGCTTCACCTGCTTTTCGACGCTCTGTTTTGCCTCTTCCACATAGCCGCCGACATCGCGGCCGGAAAAGTCGATATACACATAGTTGGCGAGCTGGCCCTCTTCGCTCTTGATCGATGTCGGTCCCTGCACAATTGCGATATCCGCAATCTCACCAAGGGGTATATGGGCAATCCCTGACTTCTGCGATGCCTCTGCATTCATGCCTGAAGAACCGGCAAGAGATACCGGTACAAAAATGCGTTTGAGCTTCTCAATATCGTTCTGCAGTTCCCTGGCATAGCGCACATGCACAGGATATCGTTCCCTGCCTTCAACCGTAACAGTCAGGTTCATGCCGCCTAACGCAGCTGCAATGACTGTTTGCACATCGTCTATGGACAGTCCATACCGTGCAATTTCTTCCCTTTTCGGTTTAATGTCAAGGAAATAGCCGGTCATAACCCGTTCCGCGTACGCGCTGCGAGTACCGGGGACGCCCTTGACAGCGTTCTCAATATCGATAGAGATCTTTTCGATCGTTGCCAGATCCGGCCCAAGAACCTTTACGCCCACAGGCGTCCTGATTCCTGTTGCAAGCATGTCAAGCCTCGCCTTTATAGGCATGGTGAAAGAATTCGCAACACCCGGAATCTGGACCGCGTCATTCAGTTCATTCTTCAGTTTTTCAGTGGTCATTCCGGGCCGCCACTCTGATTCAGGCTTCAGATTTATGACCGTCTCGAACATCTCAAGAGGTGCAGGATCAGTTGCGGTCTCAGCCCTGCCTGCCTTTCCAAAGACCTGCGACACCTCCGGTATCTTTATCAGCAGGCGGTCCTGGAGCCTGAGAATCTTTGATACCTCAGAGACCGAAGCACCCGGCACTGTTGTCGGCATATAAAAAAGCGTGCCCTCATCAAGGGGCGGCATAAATTCCTTGCCGAGTTTCATCAGCGGATACACGGTCGCTGCAACGAGCAGCAGCGCAAAAACTATAACAAGCTTAGGGTGTTTCAAAGAAAACATAACGCGCGGCTTGTACAGTTTTTCGAGAAACCGGATTATCACATTATCGTGCTCAGGCTTTATCTTCCCCCTGATGAACATGGTCATAAGCACCGGGGTCAGGGTGACTGCAAGAAATGCAGAAAAGAGCATGGCAAAGGTTTTGGTGTAGGCAAGAGGTTTGAAAAGTCGTCCGGCCTGGGCCTCAAGAGTGAAGACCGGAAAAAAGCCGACCGTAATTACCAACAGAGAGAAAAACAGCGACGGGCCAACCTCTTTGGAAGCCTCTATGATCACGTCAACCCTGCTGCCTGGTCTGCCCTCGTTCTCCCACTCCTCCAGCTTCTTATGCGCATTCTCCACCATGATAATCGAGGCGTCTACCATGGCGCCAACAGCGATCGCAATGCCGCTGAGGCTCATGATGTTCGACGTAACGCCGAGGTAATACATGCAGATAAAAGAGATGATAATCGCAACAGGAAGAGTCAGGATCACAACAAGCGCGCTCGGCAGATGGAAGAGAAAAACGATGCAAACTGCGCTCACGGCAACAGAAAGCTTGATGATCTCCTCTTTCAGGGTATGTATGGATCTGATGATAAGATCAGAACGGTCATAGGTCGTGACAAGCTTAACACCCTTAGGCAGGGATGGTTTAATATCCTTCTCGATCTTCTCTTTTACACGGTCGATGACCGTGAGCACATTTTCACCGAACCTGACAACCACAATGCCGCCTGCGACTTCGCCTTTGCCGTCAAGATCAGCAATGCCCCGTCTCATCTCCGGTCCCAGCTGAACAGAAGCAATATCACGCAGATAGACAGGCGTTCCCGCGGGCCCCACGCCGACTGAAATCAGTTCAAGGTCCTGAAGGCCTTTCACGTAACCCCTGCCCCGGATCATATATTCAACACCCGACATTTCAAGGACCCTTCCCTCAACGTCACGGTTGCTCTTCCTCACCGCTTCCATCACATTCATGATCGATAGGTTATAGGCAGAAAGACGGTTAGGGTCAATATGCACCTGGTACTGCTTTACAAAACCTCCGATACTGGCAACCTGCGATACGCCGGGAACACTCTCTATCGCCAGCTTGATGTTCCAATCCTGGAGCGACCGCAGTTGGGAAGGATCATGGTTTCCTGTCTCATCAATCAGAGCATAGGAAAAACCCCACCCAAGGCTTGTGGCATCAGGCCCCAGCACAGGATTCACATCAGCAGGAAGTTTGGAGCGCACGGACTGAAGATATTCAAGGATACGGCTTCTCGCCCAGTAGATGTCAGTCCCTTCTTCGAAGATCACATAAATGAAAGAACTGCCGAGATAGGAAAAGCCGCGGACAGCCTGCACTTTCGGAGCAGCAAGAAGTGTAGAGGTGATCGGATAAGTAACCTGGTCCTCAACAAGATCAGGACTCCTGCCTGCCCACTCAGTAAAAATGATCACCTGCGTGTCGCTCAGATCAGGTATGGCGTCAAGCGGAGTCCTCTCAAGAGACCAGTATCCCCAGAGACAGAGAAACCCGACAAGAAGCAGAACAATGAACTTGTTTCTGCCGCTGAATTCTATGATTTTAGCTATCATTTGTTCGTGATGCGTGATGAGTACTGCGTGATGAGTTTAAATACAATCAACTCCATTGACGTCGTCCTATTCATAATTCTTCACCCTTCATTAGGTTTATTATTTTTGCTCATCACCCTTTACCCATCACTGATCACGGTCTCTTAATGTTTATGTCCGCCGCCGAGAGGTTTAACGCCCTTCAGCTGGGCCTCGGAATCGAGAAGAAAGATGGCCGATGATGCGATTTTATCGCCCTGCTTCAGCCCTGACAAGATCTCGATCAGGCCGTCAACCTTCAGCCCGGTCTTCACTTCCCTCGGTTCAAAATAGCCGTCGCCCTTGTCAACATATACGACCTGCCGTGTGCCCGTGTCGAGTACTCCCTCCGTGGGTACGGCAAGTTTCTTCCCAAGCGGAATAGCGATCTCTACATTCGAAAACATCTGCGGCTTCAGCAGATTGCCGGGATTAGGCAGCGTAAACCTTACCTTTGCCGTTCTTGTTTCTGCTGAGAGCGCCGGATAGACATAATCTATTACAGCGTTCATCTCCCTGCCCGGAAGGTAGCTCAGGCTTATTCTTGCATGCTGACCCTGCTTTACGAGTGCCAGTTCGTTCTCATAGATCTCAGCCACGATCCAGACCGTGCTCAGGTCCGCAATATCAAACAGCTTCTCGCCAGGCATGACCCTCATTCCCCGGAAGGCCATTTTCTGCACCACAAAGCCGCTCGACGGACTGTACAGGGTCAGGGTCCTCAGCGGTTTACCGGTCTCTTCTATCGTCTTAATCTGATCATCCGATATGTCCCAGAACCGGAGACGCTGACGGGCAGCATCGACCAGTGAAGAAGCATCCTTTGACAGCATAGCCTTCATATCGCTGCTTTTTTCGCCCGCCGTATTTTGACGCATCCATTTCAGGGCATTGATGAATTCCTGCTGGGTCGCAACAAGCTCGGGACTATAGATCTCTGCAAGAGGTTCACCTTTTTTGACAAAACGTCCACTGAAATCGACATGGAGCTTTTCGATCCACCCCTCAAACTTCGCATTGATCGTCGAGATCTTCTTCTCGTCATACTCGATCCTGCCGGCTGTCCTGATTAGCTTCTGAAGCTGATGCACGGAGGCCTCCACCGTCTTCAGGCCGATCATCTGCTGTTTATCAGCCGGTATCTCGACCGAAGGGGCTTCCTGCGCAGGCTCCTGCTGCCGGGGCTCTTCTGGCGTCTGCGGCTTCGCTGCATCATGTCCCTGGTGCTCTGCTGCTGGCTTTGGTTCCCCCTTCTTCGAACTGTTTCCGTTCCTGGCAGCATATACTACGGCAACGAGTGCCAGCACCGCGACAACAAGACCGATCAGATATTGTTTCCTCATTGAACTATCCCCCCTGTTTCAACCATTCCGATCATCGCCTCGAATCTCGCTGAAGCCTTCTCATGTTCCGTGACCTGGACCCAATACAGTGTTTCGAAATCGATCAGCGCCTTCAGCCTGTTTATGACCGTAATCGCCTCTGTCTTCCCCGTGCTGTAGCCCGCAAGCGCTGCTTCAAAGTCCTGATAGGTCTTCGGAATAAGACCGCTCTTATAAAGATCCATCAGCCGTTCAGAGGTCGCAGACATGGAATACGTATCCCTGATGGAAGAAGCGGTCATGAGACGCGCTGCCTCAAGTTCTCTCTTTGCCTCCGCAAGCATGGCCTCTGCCTCAAGCACTGCCTGCTTCTGTTTAGTCCTGTAATAGAGCGGTATATTTACCGTAGTCGTCAGGCTCCACATATCCATGAACTGACCGCCTCCCCTGGTGAAATAGCTGCCCGCAACCGTAAAGTCAGGATAGTATTCTTTCTCCGCCATTTTTACTCTCGCCTCGGCAGCGGCCACCATCCGCTGTTTGACCCGTATCTCGGGAGAATGGTCATAGGCCTTATTAAGCAGTTCGTCAAGACTCCTGACCGGAAGTGATAACGTCTGTTCTGCAGGCCTGCCAAGAGGCCTGTTCACATCCCTTCCAACCGTGGTATTGAGCATCGCCTCCAGAGATTGGACCTTCTGCTTCTGCATCTCTTCTTTTTCGAGAAGCATGTATTTCTCGGTCTGCGCCATAAGGACTTCCTGCTGCATACCCATGCCGGAGGAATAGCGGGCCAGCGCGGCATCCTCAATGCGGGAAAAAAGAACGGTCCGCTCCCTGATGAGATCGATAGTTTTATGGGCAAGGAAGAGTTCGAAATAGAGTTCCCTGATCCGTGCGATGGTCTTCAGCCTTACTGCTTCATGAACTATCGATACCCCCTGCGCATCCTGCCTCGCCATCTCCTCTTTCAGAGACCGCTTGCCGGGAAAGGGAAACATCTGGGACGCAGAGAACATCCACTGGGCATCCGGCTCCTTGCCAAATGTATACCGCTCCCATCCTTCATTCTGATACCCGAACATAACCATGGGATCAGGAAGACTCCCTGCCTGGGGTATGCGATACCGGGCTGCCTGAGCGCGTGCGTCAGACGCAAGGATCTCAGGACTATTCTTCAAGGCTTCCTGGATAAGGTCCTGAAGCTTCAGATCCTCAGCGAATGAAACGGAAGCGGCAACAAAAAGAATAAAAAGAGCGAGGAGAGACCGGACCCCCTTCATGCGATGTTTCGGGTTAGCATATCTGTCTGACACGCACGTTATCTCCCATCTATTAATTACCTTGCATCCACGCAACTATAATAGCTGCTGCTATCAATTTCTTCATGGTTGACACCTATCGTTTAAATTGTTTCTCAACTGCTGCCTTGATTTCTTTTATTGTCATCCCTTTTTGATACAGCTCGAAGGCCATCAAGGCCTCCCCTAAACAAATATCTCACACCGCGGCATGATTGTCAACGTAGCAGCTGAGCAGGCTCTTATGCCTGAATGTCGGAGACTCCTTGCACATGCAAAAACAATAGATACTGTCCAGGACCCACGGGATCTCTTTTGCAACCCTATACGCCTCTTTCACGCGAGCGTCTTTAAATTGTCCGGGATCGAGTGTTGCCCTGGTCTCACCTTTGCGCAGGGATTCATCCTTTGGAACCACCCCCTGCTTTTGCGCGGCCTCAGCGCCGGCAGAAACAATTAAAAGCAGCAACGGCAAAACGAGAAGTTTCAGTCCTGCTATTTTCATATTTACTCACCTCCTTAATTATGGCAGTTGAATCATAAATAATAAAGTTGAAGTAATTATGAACGTCATGTCTAAGTCAAAGTTTTGCCCGCAGCTAAAGGCTAAGGCTGTTCACTTCGCTTGGAATGTAAACTCATCATCGAGTTTGACCTTATTCCCGCTTTCAATAATGATGTTCGTCCTGATCATATACGTCCCTTTAAGCTTCAGACTTATATCAGCGCCATAACCACCATACATGCCCATGGTCATTGTCCTGAAATCCTTTCCATCGGGACCTGTCAACTGGAACGCAACCTCGCCGGGCACAATCTTTCCATCAGGTTTCTGGATGTAGACCATGAGATGATTTGTCTGCTCAGGGACCTTTTTCATGCCCATGACCGAATGACCCTCCATCTTCCTCATCATTTCGTTTCGTTCAGACAAATCCAGAAGGTGATACATCAGGGTGTACCCCTTGAGGTCTGCCTGGCGAATATGTTTGCCGGGCCGCGCCGGTAATTGCCCTGTTCCTGCTGTTACTTTAAGACTCTTGACATAATTAACAAGATGCCACCGTATGTCGCTTGTCAGTTCCTTTCCAAATCCCTTCATCAGCGTACCTTTGGCACCATCCGTTATCACATGAAATATCTCCCCGTCTGTATCCCCATGAATGACTATATCGTCCGTAAGGTTCAGGTTTCCCTCTCCCTTGCCTCCCTCTCCATGGCAGCCGACGCAATGCTTTTCATAAAATTCAGCCCCCTTCTTAATCGACTGCTCAGTCACAGGCACAGGATTTTTTACTTTTGCATACTGCTTGTGTTTATGCGGATGCGGCTGGTGCGTATGTTCGGATGCAAGAACATATTCTACGAAAAAAACCAGCCCAAACAGTGAGAATAAGAATACGACTAATATCTTCATCATGGTCTTGCCTCCAGTCAATACAGGGAGCAGCCTTCAAAGCTGCTCCCGCTCAGGCTTGCACAATGCGAATTATTTACTGAATTCTGCCGTTTGAGTTCCTTAGTTTATCCATGAGAGCCTGCATGTCCTGGACTGTCAGACCAGAATGGTTCTGACCGGACTGCATAAAGGCCTGCATGCTATCCGCCAATTCTGAACTGCCTGCATTAGACTGCATCATATTGCCTGCCATCATGCCTCCTCCCATCGGAATCTGTGTTCCGCCCATTATCCCGTTCATACGTCCATCGGATGCATCGTTCATCATGACAGTGACCATCCCTGAGGAATTGGGCATACCAATAGCCTTTGCATACTGCGACATGGCGGCTATGCTCATTCCGTAGTTCCTTTGGTCTTGCGTGGAAACAGGCCCCGAGCCATTTGTCAGCGGATCCATAGGACGTGTATGAAGGATATCGCTCACCCCGAAGTATTGTCCCATTAAATTGTTAGCCTGAGCAATGTTGGCCTGGGTCATCCCTCCCGTCATATTCTGTGCCATCAGTTGAGCCATTGAAGTAAGAGGAGTCATATGAATATTTGTCACGCTCTCTCCGGCTGCCATGGAAGGCACCACGGTTGTCATCATATCGCCGGCACCCATCATGGTTGTAATTCCGGTTGCCTCATCAATGTAGCTCCCGCCGGCCATCTGCAGCATAAACGAGCCCGAATGGTTGCCGACAGTCATCGAAAAATTACCCTGCGTGTCCGTCATGGCAGTGCCTATCTGTCCGCCTTTTGTTCCGTCGGAATTTATGCTAAAAGCCATAACTGCTGCGCCCGACACAGGCCCCTTGATCGCGGTCCCGCTGACAGTTCCGGTCTCCGGCGTGGCAGTCACGGAAGTTCCTCCGCCTCCGCCGCCGCATCCAACCAACATCGTGAGAGCTATCGTCAAAAGAATCAGTGTCAAATACCCTGCTGTAATTCTGTGTTTTTTCATTCTAAACCTCTTTTTCATCTTTTCTTGTCTCCTTCATATTGAAGATAGTTTTAGGCTGTCTCGCGTTTTTCATATAGCCCTCCTAATGTTTATTCGGCTCTGCTTTTTTGGGCTCTTTGCCCTCAACTTCTTTCGACTGTGTCCCGCTCATGTCAGAACCCGTTCCCGTAATACAGCCATATGCTTTTTTCATCTGATCCATCATCTCCATTTGGGATGCCTCTGTTGCCGTCTTGGGATCTTTCATGTGTACTTCATGAAGGTCTATCGCTTTTTTGAGCCACTGCTCAGCACAGGCAAGTTTGGCCTGCGGATCGCCATTACCCGTCATCATACCCATGCCCATCTTTCCTTTCTGCTCTCCCATCATGCTCTCCATTATCGCAAAACTGCTTGAAACAAATAGCATAACCAGAAACAAACTACAGAGACCTACGCCTGTTCTTTTCATGTTAATCCTCCTTTTTTTATGGCAGCCCACCACGATGGCCGCTTATTTCTGGCATCAATAATCCGCCGGCCTGAGATTTTCTATTGAGCCCGGATCATTTTTCGGCTCTGCCAGGACGTTCAGAACAAATTCAACCTTTCTGACAACGCCCTTATGCCGGAACTCTGCGAATACGGAATGGAGTCCGGGCCGCATAAATACGATGCTCACCGGCACTTCAGGTCCGCCGAGGTTCTGCTTTGGCGTTATATACAGGAATTCTTTGAGGTCTTCATCCCACGCTGCAACGTGCATATCGAAACCGTCCACTTTTTCAATACTGGTTACCGGCGCTCCCTTATAGCTTATGTCATACAGAAGTGTCACAACATGCTCGGCATAAGCCTTCCTGGGGACAAGTCTGACTTTTATCTGATAATCTTCATCTCCGGGAATCGTTACGCGCCCGGAACCCTTCCCGTCTCCGGAAATCTTGATATCTTTTCTGAGATCAACCCACCCTTTTGAAGACTGAAAAACAATCTCAATGCGATATCTGCCCGCCTTAGGCGCCTGATATGAAAAAAGATAGTTACCATCAGCTTTTTCAGGAATGATATGCGCATATTCATGAAGATCGTGATCCGTGATAAATACATGAGGACTGATTATCTCCTCTCTCTCTTTCGATGCAAGGGAAAACCTGAACTCATTTCCCTTACACGCGGTCGCGCTGCTCGTCTCCAGCATGAAATCATATCCCCGCGGATTTATCTTTACGGGCCAGATATAGGGTTTTTCATTATGCGTATCGGGCACGATAAGCACTTCCTTGTCGAGATCAAGCTCTGCATAGGCACAGGGTACCAGCATGAAAAATAACAGTCCCATCACAAAAAATCTTCTCGTTCTCATGAATTACCGAGAAAATTGAGTTTATGCCCGGTCTCAAGTTTCAGAAGGCTTCGTTGACGGATGATCCATACCGCGGTCAGGCCGCTCAGCACGATAACGGCGAAAACGAATATCATGCTGTAGAACCTGGCCTTTGATGCGGCTATGTATGAGAGGGTTCCTCCATACACGAGGGGTTCAGCATAGCGTTTCCCTGCAAGCGAAGAGACGGCAATCGTAAAAAAAAAATCACCGGGAACGGTAAGAGGATATTCAACAGCGTATACACCAGCCTTCTGCCGGGGCTTAAGCTTTTTGAAGGTGCTTAAGTCAAGAGAGTCGCCCATCTGGACCGGTTCTCCGAAATCGAGTCCGCCTCCTTCACTGCCACTTTCTGGTGTGGCACTGGGCATCACGTGCCCTGCATGGGCCGATGCCGGACCGTCTTTGTCGATCCTCACATATATTTCAGCGTCAAGAACCGGGCTGTTGCTCACGAAATCGCTCAGTGTTATGACTGCCTGTGGGGTCTTGTTTTTTGCATAGTTCACGGGTTCCAGGGCAAACTGCACCTTGAGAGTCCCAAGACGGAATTCAGGTGTAGAAACGGATTCACCATGGCCTTCACCGGCGTTCGATATTCCGCTGAAAATCAGGAGAATCGCTAAAACGGCAAATATATGGATATTTCTTTTCATTTTTTCCTGAACATCTCATTGATAATGAAAAGCCCTCTCCTCGCGCCGCTGGCTATCGCCTGTGCTGCTTTATCCGTGCCTTCAGGCGCTTTAATATCACTGCCGGTTTTGAACAGGTCAGACGCTTTTTTCCCCTCGAACTGCTTAAGGAATGTGGGATCAGTGACTTTTGATGATTCTTTATTCTCAAAAATCAGAACCTTTGCAAGATCGCCCTTGCCACTAACCACCACACCCATCTCAATCTTTCCACCGTCGCCCTGGGCATCAACGAACATAATGGCCCCTGCCTTGCGAACAGCAGCATCAGGCGTATTTCGCACAACCGCGAGATAGATCGAGGGTTTCAGATCCTCGTCAGGGAGCTTCACCCCCAAAGCCTTCTCAATATTCGCCCGCTGCTCATCAGACACATACAGATTTTTCTGTTCAAAAGAGACTGCCTGAGGAAAAAGGACTTTCAATTTATCACCGGGCCATACAAGATCATGGGAATACGAACTGCCCGCAATAAGGCCTGTAAAAACCAATAAACTAACCGCAGCTGTAATTGTTCTCATTAGGGTCATGGACATTATCCTCTTGCTGTTTTCTTGACTTTTATCTTACAACCGAACAGTGAAGATTCTTTGAAGGATTTTTGAAGAGATCGTGAACGAAAACGCTCTGCCTGCGCTCTAACTGAGACGGGCAGCGCCAAAAATGCTCTGACTGCTCCCTTTCTGGAGCGCATACCAGTCGCTGCCACGCTTCAGCGTTCGCAATACCTCGTAAGGCTCCTCGTCTGTCCAGTCTGACAAAAGCAATACGTAATCGTGTGCAGTGGATTGTGAATCTTCAACAGGTTCGATCATGGTTTATTCGAAAGTTGCGGCCATCCCTGACTCAGGAACAACGACAATGAGGAAAATATACATAGTGCAAAAAGAAGCTCGACACCAGGAACAGTGTTCGGCCACTTTATTTTGTTGTCGCAATAGATTATTTTCATAATCTTGCCCTTCTCAGTCGAAGTGCATTGCCGATAACCGAAACAGAGCTGAAGCTCATGGCAGCGGCGGCAAATATGGGGCTGAGGAGGATGCCGAAGAAGGGATAGAGAACGCCGGCAGCAATGGGTACCCCGAGGGCATTATACACAAAGGCAAAGAAGAGGTTCTGCTTGATATTCCTCATCGTAGCCCTGCTGAGCAGTCTTGCACGCACGATTCCGCGCAGATCGCCCTTCACCAGGGTCACGCCTGCGCTTTGCATCGCCACATCCGTTCCGGTCCCCATCGCAACGCCGACATGCGCCTGTGCAAGGGCCGGGGCATCGTTGATGCCATCTCCTGCCATTGCCACTATCTTTCCCTCAGACTGGAACTTTTTGACGATCTCAGCCTTCTGGTCAGGCGGGATCTCGGCTATCACCTCATCAATGCCGAGCTTTTTCCCGACAGCCTCCGCAGTCGTCTTACTGTCGCCGGTAAGCATGACAACACGGATCCCTTCCTCGTGAAGCTTCGCTATCGCCTCGGCAGTAGTTACCTTGATCGGATCAGCAACGCCAAGAATTCCTGCAGCCTTTCCGTGTACAGCAACAAACATGACAATCTGTCCCTCTCTGCGCATGGCCTCAGCCTTGTCCTGGAGCTCTCCAGGAGCGATACCGAGATCGTCGAGCAGCTTGCGATTACCAAGGGCAATCTTCTTCCCGTCAAGAAAACCTGTTACCCCACGGCCAGTGAGCGACTCAAAAGACTCAACCTTCAAATGCGAGATATCCTTTTCCTTTGCAGCTGCGATTATCGCTGCAGCCAGGGGATGCTCACTCCCCATCTCGATGCCTGCTGCAAGATGAAGCAGTGTCTTCTCATCAAATCCTTCAGCGGTCACCACGCTCACCAGTTTCGGCTTTCCCTCTGTGAGAGTGCCGGTCTTGTCCGTAACAAGGGTATCAACGGTCTTCATCACCTCGATAGCCTCTGCGTTTTTAAAGAGCACTCCGCCTGTTGCCCCCTTGCCCATCGCCACCATAATTGACATCGGTGTTGCGAGACCAAGTGCACAGGGGCAGGCGATGATCAGCACCGCAACTGCGTTGACAAGGGCGTAGGCAATGCGAGGATCAGGTCCGATCCATGACCAGACCACGAAGGTAAGGACCGCAATACCGACCACAATCTGCACAAAATAACCGGCGACAATGTCCGCTAATTTCTGGATAGGAGCACGACTCCGCTGGGCCTCGGCCACCATATGGACGATCTGTGCCAGAAGTGTCTCGGCCCCGACCTTCTCTGCCTTCATAACGAATGTGCCGGTGCCATTCACTGTTGCGCCGATCACCCTGTCGCCTGACTGCTTCATCACCGGGATCGGTTCACCAGAGATCATGGATTCATCCACGCTGCTTGATCCTTCGGTGACCGTGCCGTCGACAGGGATCCTTTCACCGGGTCTCACACGAAGGTTATCTCCCGGCTTAATTTCATCAAGAAGGACATCCTCTTCATTTCCGTCCTGAATGCGGCGGGCCGTTTTCGGCGCCAGACCGAGGAGGGCCTTGATTGCTGCACCGGTCCGCGTCCTCGCTCTCAATTCCATTACCTGTCCGAGCAGCACGAGAGTGACGATAACTGCTGCAGCCTCGAAATACATGCCTACTTGACCGCTTTCACCACGAAACGACTTGGGAAAAAGACCAGGGAATAGAACAGCCACAATGCTATAGAGATAGGCAACGCCGACGCCGAGTCCGATAAGGGTAAACATATTCGGGTTCCGGGTAATGACCGACTGCCAGCCTCTGACGAAGAACGGCCAGGCCCCCCAAAGCACAACAGGCGTGGCAAGGACCAGCTCTAACCACTTGCGTATTGCATGGGGCACCGTGTCAAGAATCAGGGAAAGACCTGGGATCATGCCGCCCATGACAAGTGTGACAAGCGGCATGGTAAGCACCGCACTGACCTTGAACCTCCGCGTCATGTCGAGCAGTTCAGGACTTTCCTCTTCGTCTGCCGTGATCGTTTTCGGTTCAAGGGCCATACCGCACTTTGGGCAGTTCCCAGGCGCGTCGCGGACTATCTCCGGATGCATCGGGCATGTCCACTCAGCTTTGATCACCCCGGCATTTGGCTCGGCAGGCTCAAGAGCCATTCCGCATTTAGGACAGGAACCGGGGCCTTCCCGCCGGATGTCGGTATGCATAGGGCAGGTAAAAATGACGCCATCTTCGAAAGTCTTTTTTTCTTCACCCGATGACGGTTTTTTATCAAGAAAGACTGCAGGATTTGCGGTAAATTTATCTTTGCATAAGTCCGAGCAGAAATAATATGTGCTGCCTTTATACACATATGCAGCAGCGGCCTTTTTATCCTTCATGGTCATACTGCAAACCGGGTCCATTACTTGCATTTCTTCCTCTCCACCTATTAAACATTATTCAAAATGTCTATATCCGAGCTTCTCGCGGTATTAGACCAAAGCGTTCACAACAGACATCGATAACGTTATATTTGTCGGCATTGCCCGATATACCTCTGCGCATTACCTAAAAAGATTCAGAACCGTATGATAATTCCAGCCCCTGTCCCGTAATCAGAATGATGCCGGGCTGTAAGCGATAGCCATTTATTGATCGTCCATTCACCACCGGCGGCCCATTCTGATTTTGTGCCGGTATCATATGTAAGATGACCGAATACGCTGAACCTGTCCGTAATCTGAATTTTTTTCTCAAGAGATATTCTGAGCTCTTTTTCGGTGTCAACCCATGCCCTGCTTTCGATATTAAGAGGCAGAAGATACCTGATTCCGAGCACTCCTCTGGAATCTTCGTCTGTTATATTGGCCCCGGCGAGTACGCTGACAAAACGGCTTATGTACCTGCCATAAAGAATTTCAATGTCATAGGCTCCGTTCCGAGAAGCTTCCTTATTAATGGAAAAAGTATTTCTGGAATTCGAGGCATTCAGAAAGATATCGCCCATCTGCGTTAAGAGTGATAGTCTGCCCCAGAAAAACCACATGTCTTTTTTCAGGCTGTTTGCCGGGTCCTTTCTCGCATCTGCAATCTCAGGGTCAATCTCCGCGCCTTCATAGGTAAGCACGGTAAACATGCCTGCCTCCATGTGATAGAGGATATGGCAGTGAAGGGGCCAGTCCTTGTCCTCTCCTGCATAAAATTCAATTATCTGTTTTCCCATGGGCGGGATATCGACCGTATGTTTAAGAGGAGAGTATTCGCCCTGTTTGTTTATAACTCTGAAAAAGTGGCCATGAAGATGCATTGGATGATGCATCATGGATTTATTTTCAAAAACAATGCGGACCTTCTCTCCTTTTCTGATGATTATCGGTTCTGCTTCAGAAAGGATCTTGCCGTTTATTGTCCAGACAAAGCGCTCCATATCTCCGTCGAGGGCAAGGGTGATAGTTCTCCCAGGATTGGATTCCGGCAGAACCGTCCGCTTTACTGCACGGAGATGTTCATAGGGAGGCATAGGCCTCGCATCTGCCTTTTGCCCCATATCATGCATCATCTGCATATCATGTTTTTCCGCAGCCATACCCATATCCATTCCCGTCTCATGCCCTCCATGCATTCTGTATAAATCCGGCTTTGACATATCGGGAGCAGACACACGTTTTCCTTCCCCGATGAAGGCAGAGACACTTCCGCTTCCATCCTGAGCGGTTGCCCTGAATTCAAAGGAGCCGTTATCGGAAACGACAACAGTCACATCATATGTCTCGGCTATCGCAATCAGAATGCGGTTTATGTCAAAGGGCTCTACATCCTGGCCGTCGGCTGAAACCACCGTCATGGAGCCATCTGCATACTGCAAATAAAAATATGTCCCTGCCGAGGCATTTATAATACGGAGCAGAAGGGTCTCGCCGGGTTTTGCCGGAAGATGCAATTCCTTTTCTCCGTTGACAAGAAACATATCATAGCCGACATCGGAAATATCCATTGGAGGCATGCGGTCTAACGAGCGCTTCAGAACATCGGGCAGGGCCCTGTTTTTCATGGCCCCGTAAATGCTCTGCATGGTCCCCCTTTTCAGCATATAGTAATCGCTTCCTCGCTTAAGGGTCCTCATCACCTCATGCGGGTCTTCATCAGTCCAGTCGGAAAGAACAAGCACATATTCCCTGTCCGGCTGTTCCTTCTTTTCCTTCGGATATATCACGATCGACCCGTAAACACCTTTTTGCTCCTGCAGCTCGGTATGGGAGTGATACCAGTAGGTTCCAGCTTGTTTAACCGGGAAGATGAATTCGCGGAATGCTCCGGCCTTTATCGGAGGGGTTGTAAGATACGGGACGCCGTCTTCTTTATTCGGCAGGAGGATTCCGTGCCAGTGAATGGAAGTCTCTTCCTCGAGCCTGTTGTAAACGCGAATTTTGGCAATATCCCCTTCTGTCCAGTAAAGAGTCGGTCCCGGAATGCTCTTGTTTATAGAGATTGCCATCACCTCTTTGCCCGTGAAATTTACGGTTTTATATTCAATAAAAAGGTCATACTCAACCGTTTTGCCGCAGGCCGGCGTATCAGTAAAAACTACAAAGAACGCCGCCGGTAGTATGAAAAAAATAAAGTTCCTCAGCAGAGTAATCATTTCCGGATCCCTCAATCATCTCACCTTAGGCAACCTATGAACCTGTTTCATGAAA